>NZ_CP017674.1:701698-1403396 GCF_001792815.1 Microbacterium sp. BH-3-3-3
GTGGACGTAATCGTGCGTCAGGTCGTTGGTGCGGATCGTGGCCTCGGCCGAGCCGGCACGGAGGTCGACGACGAGGTCGAGCGCGCGCGGAGTGAGGTCGACGTCTTCGCGAGGGCGGTCGGGGCCACCCGCGGTGCACACGCGCACGCCGTTCATCCAGACGTCGACGTCGTACGGGTCGAACCGGGCCGAGGTCGTGCCGATCGCCGCGAGGACCCGCCCCCAGTTGGGATCGTTGCCGAACACGGCAGCCTTGAACAGGTTGTTGCGCGCGATGGAGCGGCCCACCTCGACGGCCTCGTCCTCGGAGGCGGCCTGGGTCACCCGGATCGTGATGTCGTGACTCGCCCCCTCGGCGTCGCCCTGCAGCTGCGCGGCGAGGTCGTCGCACACCGCGGCCAGCGCCGTGGCGAACTGCTCGGCGGGTACCCGGATGCCACTGGCCCCGCTGGCGAGCAGCGTCACCTGGTCGTTGGTCGACATGCAGCCGTCGGAATCCAGACGATCGAAGCTCACGCGCGTGGCCGCCCGCAGGGCCGCGTCGGCTTCGTCGGCGTCGAGCACGACGTCGGTGGTGACGACGACGAGCATGGTGGCGAGGCCCGGAGCCAGCATGCCGGCGCCCTTCGCCATCGCGCCGATGCTCCATCCGTCGCCGACGTGCACGGCGCGCTTGGGGCGGGAGTCGGTGGTCATGATCGCCAGCGACGCGTCTTCTCCCCCGTCGGTCGAGAGAGTGGCGATACCCGTGTCGACACCGGCGAGCACCTTGGCGCGAAAGACCTCGTCGCCCGTGCCGATCAACCCGGTCGAGCAGACCACCACGTCTCCGGCGCCGACACCCAGCAGCTCGGCGGCACGCTCGGCGGTCTGGTGCGTCGTCTGGAACCCGAATGCGCCCGTGAAGCAGTTGGCCCCGCCCGAGTTGAGCACGACGGCCTCGATGACGCCGTCCTTCACGACCTGCTCCGACCAGAGGATCGGATTGGCCTTGGCACGGTTCGACGTGAAGACGGCCGCACCGACCTTGAGAGGGCCGCGGTTCACGACGACGGCGACATCGCGCGCACCGGTCGACTTCAGGCCTACAGCGACTCCGGCTGCCTCGAATCCTGCGGGGACGGTCACGCTCACGGGGCGACTCCGTTCAAGGGGAGGGCGGTGGTCTCGGCGAGGCCCAGCGCGATGTTCATGGATTGCACGGCGGCACCGGCGGTGCCCTTGACGAGGTTGTCGACGGCGGCGACCACGACCACGCGGTTCGCCGCGCGGTCGATGGCGAGACCGAGCGAGGCGACATTGGCGCCGAGCACGTCGGCGGTGCGCGGGAACACACCCTCGGGAAGCAACTCGACGAAGGGCTCGTCGGCGTAGGCCTGCTCCCACGCGGCGCGGATCTCGGCATCCGAGACCCCCTCACGGATCGGGGCCGACGACGTCGCGAGGATCCCGCGCGCCATGGGAACCAGGACGGGGGTGAACGAGATGCGGATGCCAGCGGCGGGCGTCCCCGCGGCGGCCAGCGCCTGGCGGATCTCGGGGATGTGACGATGTGTGCCGCCGACGGCATATGGGTTGGCGGTCCCGAGGATCTCGCTGGCGAGGAGGTTCGTCTTGGCCGACTTTCCTGCCCCGCTCGGGCCCACCGCGAGCACCGAGACGATGTCGCCGGGCTCGATGACCCCCGCCGCGATCCCCGGCGCGAGCGAGAGGGCGACGGTCGAGGCGTTGCATCCCGGAGCGGCGATACGTGCGGCGCCCCGCAGCAGCTCACGCTGCTTGCGACCCCCGACGGGCAGCTCGGGAACACCGTAGGCCCACGGCTCGGGGTGCGCTCCGCCATAGAACTCCGCCCAGTCGTCCGGCGAGGTCAGGCGGTGGTCGGCACCCGCGTCGATGACGAGCGGGGTGTCGGCCAGCGCGTCGGTGTACTGCGCGGACTGGCCGTGTGGGAGGGCGAGGAAGACGACGTCGTGACCGGCGAGCACCTCGGGTGTCGTCGGCTTCAGTTCGAGATGCGCGAGAGAGCGCAGGTGCGGCTGATGGGCGACGAGGGGCTGGCCAGCACTGGAGTGCGCCGTGACCGTTCGCACCTGGACGTCGGGATGATCGGCCAGCAGACGGAGGATCTCGCCGCCCGCGTAGCCGGAAGCGCCGGAAACGGCGACCGAGAGGGTCATGTGTCCACCTTAGGAGTCGGGGCTGGTGCTGAACTCAGCGATAACCGGGGCGGCGACGCCCGCATGCCCGACCGTCGGCGGGTTACGAGGTCGCCGAAACTCGGCGTGCGACCCGACGTCGACGCACGGCAACGGGGCTCACGGAGAGCTCCTCGGTGCACACGACGGTCGACGACATGAGGCGAGGTTATCCGCCGCGCCCGGGCGAGGGCAAATCAGCGACCGTGTGCACGCCCGCGTGAGAGCAGCGAATGACCGGCCGCGCGAAGGCGTCGCGTTCGCGGAGCCCGCCGAGACGACGAAGCGCCGCGCGGCGTGAGCCGGCGGCGCTCCGTTCGATCAGGGCGTCAGTCGCGAATGGCCGCGCCGAAGCGCTCGGCGGCCACCGCGACGCCGGCGAGCTTGGCCTCCGTCGCCTCGGCCGCGGTCAGGGTGCGGTCGTCGGCGCGGAAGCGCAGCGCGAACGTCAGGCTCTTGGTGCCGTCGGTGAGTCCGGGGCCGCGGTAGTCGTCGACCAGACGCGCCCCCTCGAGCAGCGGGGCCCCACCCTCGATGAGCGCGGCACGCACCGACCCCGCCGACACCTCGACCGGGACCGTCAGCGAGACGTCCTGCGTCGCCGCCGGGAAGCCCGAGAGCGATGCCGCGACCACGCGCGCCTGCGCCAGCTCGAGCATCGCGTCGAGGTCGAGTTCGGCCACGAGCACCCGGCCCGGCAGGTCGGCGTCGGCCGAGACGGCGGGCAGCAGCTCGCCGACGTAGCCGATGTCCTGCCCCGCGGCCAGGACGCGTGCGGTGCGTCCGGGGTGCAGGGCTGCGCGCTGAGCCTGCACGAGCTCGATGTCGAGGCCCGCCGCCGAGGCCAGCACGCGCACGGCGTCGACCGCATCGGCCAGGTCGGCCGCGACGGCCGGCTGCCCGGACTGCTTGGCGACGGCGTTCCCGGCCAGCAGCACGGCGACGTGTCGGCGCTGCGGCGGGATCGAGGCGTCCAGAGCGGTGAGGGTCGCGGCATCCGGTCGCACCGCCAGCGGCGGAACCGACGCGGTGCCGTATTGCACGCCCGGCTTCGGCAGGAAGACGGTGCCCATCTCGAACAGCGCGAGATCGACGATGCCGCGCGAGACGTTGCGGTGTGCGACCTGCAGCAGGGCGGGCACGAGCGAACGACGCAGGTACGGCGCAAGACCGTCGAGCGGATTGGCGAGCTTCACGCTCGGCAGCGCGTCGCCCGACGGCGAGCCGTGCAGGGCGTTCTGCTCGTCGGTGGTGAACGGGAACGACGGCGTCTCAACGAAACCGGCCGCGGCCAGCGCGTTCGTCACCCGACGACGACCCTGCTGCGCGGCGGTGAGACCCCGGCCCGAGGGAGGCGTCGGCAGCACCGAGGGGATGCGGTGGTATCCCTCGATGCGGGCGACCTCTTCGGCCAGCGTCCACTTGTCGGTGAGGTCGTGGCGCCACGAGGGGGCGACCACCGACCAGCCCGACTCGCGCTCTTCGACGGTGCATCCGATGAGCCGGAGCGCCGAGACGATCTCGTCGTCGGTGTACTCGACGCCGATCAAGCCCGAGACGAACCCGGCCGGCAGGGTGATCGCGTCGCGACGGTACGCCGACGAGAGCGAACCGCCGAGCTCGGTGTCGAGCGTGCCGCCGGCGAGCTCGACCATCAGCGACGCGACGCGCTCGGCGGCGACGTACGGCACGAGCGGGTCGACGCCGCGCTCGAAACGGCGCGACGCTTCGGAGGGCAGCTTGTGCCGCCGCGCGGTACGCGCGATCGAGACCTGGTCGAACGTCGCCGCCTCGATCAGCACGTTGCGGGTGGCGTCGCTCATCTCGGTGGGGCCACCGCCCATGACACCGGCCAGGCCGATGGGGCCCGACTCGTCGGTGATGAGCAGATCTTCGGCGTTCAGGGTGCGCACCTGGCCGTCGAGGGTCTCGAGCTTCTCGCCCGGCGCGGCGCGGCGCACCGTGATGCCGCCCTGCAGGCGGTCGAGGTCGTAGCCGTGGATCGGCTGGCCGAGCTCGAGCATGACGTAGTTCGTGATGTCGACCAGCACGCCCAGCGACCGGATACCGGCGAGCGAAAGCCGCGTGATCATCCACGGCGGAGTCGGACGCGAGGGGTCGACGTCGCGCACGATGCGCGCCACGAACTCGGTGGCGCCGTGACGACCTCGGATCGGCGCCTGATCGTCGACGGTGATCGCGAAGCCCGAGGGCGTGCGTGAGACGGCCTCGTCGTGACCGGCACCGGGGTCGCGGAAGTCGGCACCCGTGGCGTGCGAATACTCGCGGGCGACCCCGCGCAGCGACAGGGCGTAGCCGCGGTCGGGGGTGACGTTGATCTCGACCGCGAGGTCGTCGAGCCCCAGCAGCGCGATGGCATCCGTTCCCACGGGCGCGTCGATGCCGAGGTCGATCAGACGCAGGATGCCGGAGTGCTCGCTGCCGAGCCCCAGCTCTTTCGCCGAGGCGATCATGCCGTCGGAGACGTGGCCGTAGGTCTTGCGCGCGGCGATGGGGAACGGGCCGGGCAGCACCGAACCGGGCAGGGTCACCACGACCTTGTCGCCCTCGAAGAAGTTGCCGGCACCGCAGACGACGCCGCGCACTCCCCCGTTGTCGGCACCGACGTCGACCTGGCACCAGCGGATGGTCTTGCCGTTGGACTGCGGTTCGGCGGTGAACTCCTTCACCTCGCCGACGACGATCGGGCCCGACAGTTCGAAGCGGTGCACGTCTTCTTCTTCGAATCCGACCGAGACCAACTCCGCGAGGACGTCTTCGGGCGTGGCCGTCACGGGTACGTCGACGTACTCGCGCAACCAGGAGAGCGGGACGCGCATCAGACCACCATTCCGAACTGCTCGCTGAAGCGCACATCGCCCTCGGCCATGTCGCGCATGTCCTGCACGTCGCTGCGGAACATGAGCGTGCGCTCGATGCCCATGCCGAAGGCGAAGCCCGAGTACTCCTCGGGGTCGATGCCGGCGGCGCGCAGCACATTGGGGTTCACCATTCCGCACCCGCCCCACTCGATCCAGCGTGCCCCGCCCTTGAAGGTGGGGTGCCACAGGTCGAGCTCGGCGCTCGGCTCGGTGAACGGGAAGAAGTTCGCGCGGAAACGCGTCTTGGCCTCGGGCCCGAACAGCACGCGCGCGGCGTGGTCGAGGGTGCCCTTGAGGTGGGCCATCGTGATGCCCTTGTCGATGACGAGGCCCTCGAACTGCGTGAACACCGGCAGGTGCGTCGCGTCGAACTCATCGGTGCGGTACACGCGGCCGGGGCACAGCACGTAGATCGGCAGATCGCGCTCGAGCATGGAGCGCACCTGCACGGGGCTCGTGTGCGTGCGCAGCACCAGGTGCCGCGCGACCGGGTCGACGAAGAACGTGTCCTGCATCTGGCGCGCCGGGTGGTCGACGTCGAAGTTGAGGGCGTCGAAGTTGAACCACTCGTGCTCGAGCTCGGGCCCCTCGGCGATCTCCCATCCCATGCCGACGAAGATGTCCGACACCTGCTCCTGCAGGAGCGAGATCGGATGCCGTGCCCCCACGCGCGCGCGCTGCGGCAACGCCGTCACGTCGATGCGCTCGGCCTCGAGCTGGGCGGCGGTCTCGGCTTCGGCCAGCTCGGCCTCGCGGGCGGCGAGCGCCTGAGTGACCTGGCCGCGGGCCTGACCCACGAGCTTGCCGAAAGCGGCCTTGTGCTCGGGGGCGACGGCGCGCATCTGGGCGTTCAGCCGCGCGAGGGAGGATTGCTCCCCCGTGTGCGCGGAGCGGGCGGCTTTCAGGTCGGCCGTGGTCGCGGCCGCGGCGATGGCCGCGAGTGCGGCTTCGACGGCGGAGGCGACGGCCTCGGGGGTGATCTCGGGTGCGTCGGACACGAGATGAGAGTCTACCGACGGGCGGGGACACTCCCCCGCCCGTCGGCGGATTCGATCAGATCGCCGGACCGCCGCGCTGGGCGACGATGAGCGCCGTGTCGGTGCCGCCCTGCTGCGGGGGCTGCACGGGGGCGGCCACCTGGCCGACGCGCGGCGACCGGCGCAGACGCTTCTCGACCAGGGTCGCCACGTAAGACAGCAGCAGGCAGAGGGCGATGTAGATCGCGCCGACGATGATCGTCGCCGGGATGATGGGCGAGCCCACGCTCGGCTGCGCACCGATGTACTTCGCGTAGAACAGCAGCTCGGGGTACGTGATGATGAAGCCGAGAGCCGTGTCCTTCAGGGTCACGACGAGCTGGGCGATGATGACGGGCATCATCGCGCGGATCGCCTGCGGCAGCAGCACGAGGCGCATGACCCCGGCCTTGCGCAGGCCCACGGCGTAGCCCGCCTCGGCCTGCCCGCTGGGCAGCGACTCCACACCCGCGCGGATGACCTCGGCGAGCACCGAGCCGTTGTAGCAGATGAGGGCGATGACGACGGCCCAGTACGGCTCCATGCGGATGCCGAGGACGGGGAAGCCGTAGTAGAGCAGGAACATGAACACGAGCACCGGGATCGCGCGGAAGACCTCGATCACGGCGGTGAACGGCCAGCGCACCCACTTGTGATCGGACAGGCGACCGATCGCGAGCACGAAGCCCAGGGCCAGCGCACCGACGGCGGCCACGACGAAGGCGGCGATGGTACGCATCGTGGCCTCGCCGATCTGCGCCCACACGTTCGTGTAGGTGAACGCCGACCACTTCTGGGCGGTGAACTGACCGGTGTCGGCGAGACGCCAGACGAAGAATCCGATGATGCCGAGCACGACCAGGATCGTGACGACACCGAGGACGCGGTTGCGGGCGACGGCCTTGGGACCGGGGACGTCGTACAGGACGCTGCTCATCGTGCGACCCTCCATCGGTTCTCGAGCGTTCGCTGCAGCCACGACAGCAGCAGGACGAGCGCGACGAAGATGACCATCACCCACAGGATGACGACGAACGCGTTCTCTCCGCGCTCACTGAGGTAGTTGCGAACCGAACCCAGGTTCACGATCGAGAAGCCCGCGGCGACGGTCGTGTTCTTGAGCAGCGCGATGAACACACTCATCATCGGGGGGATCACGGAACGGAACGCCTGCGGCAGCACGACGAGCGTCATGACCTGGCCGAAGCCCAGGCCGAGCGCTCGAGCGGCCTCGGCCTGACCGACGGGGACGGTGTTCACGCCCGACCGGATCGCCTCGGCGACGTACGTCGCCGTGTAGATACCGAGGGCGCAGATCCCGAGCGTCAGCGAGACGTCGCCCGTCAGACGCAGCCCCAGGAGCGGGGGCAGCGCGAACACGAACGCGAAGAAGACGAGCGTGAGGGGGGTGTTGCGGATCGCGCTCACATAGAACGTGCCGACACCGCGGGCGATCGGCACGGGCGAGACGCGCATGGCGCCCACGATGAGGCCGAGCACGAGGGCCAGCGCTCCGCCCGCGAAGAACAGCAGAAGGGTTCCGCCGAGCGCCTCGCTCCACACGTCGAGGTTGTCGGTGATGACGCCCATGCGTGCTCCTTATCTTGGTCGGGGATTCGGGGGCGGTGCGGTGCACCGCCCCCGAACGGATCACTCGTCAGCGGTGGGCTGGTCGCCCTTGATACCGGCGGGCGCGAGGTTCTTCTCGAACAGCGCCGTCCAGACGTCGCCGCCGTCGTTGAACAGGGTGTTGATGTGGTCCTTCAGGACGGTGTCACCCTTGGGCAGGCCGACGCCGTAGCGCTCCTCGCTGAAGGTGTCGCCAGCGATCTTGAACGCGTCGGGCTCCTGGGCGACGTAACCGGCGAGGATCGCCTGGTCGGTGGTCACCGCGTCGACCGAACCCGCGCGCAGCTGCTCGAGGCACTGCGTGTAGGTGTCGTACTCGACGGTGTCGCCGGGGGCGTACTCGTCGCGGATGCGCTGCAGCGGCGTCGAACCGGTGACCGAGCAGACGATCTTGCCGGCGAGGTCGTCGGGGCCGGTGATGTCTTCGTTGTCGGCGGCGACGAGCAGGCCCTGACCGGTGATCAGGTAGGGGCCGGCGAAGTCGATCTGCGCCTTGCGCTTGTCGGTGATCGAGTAGGTGCCGACGTAGTAGTCGACGTTGCCGTTCACGAGCTCCTGCTCGCGGTTGGCCGAGGGGATCGTCTTGTACTCGATCTGGTCCGCGTCGAAGCCGAGCGAGGCCGCGATCCACTGAGCGATCTCGACGTCGAAGCCGCCGCGCTCGTTGCTGACCGGGTCCTTGAAGCCGAGACCGGGCTGGTCTTCCTTCACACCGACGATGACCTTGTCGGCGGCGACCATGCGGTCGTAGGTGGGGCTGCCGTCGAGGGAGACGTCGGAGGCGACCTCCCACAGCTGAGTCGATTCGGTGCCGCCCTCGGCGCCGGGAGCCGCGCCCGGGGTGCCGCTGTTACAGGCCGTCAGGGCCAGAAGGCCGGCGGCGACGATGCTCGCGCCGGCGAGAAAACGTGTCTTACGCATGTGATGTCTCCTTGGTTACGTGTGCTGTGCGGATAAGGGTCGTCGGTGACGGCGCGCGAGATAGACCGGGGGGAACGGCAACCATGCGGTCGGCGGGAGAACCTCCTCGTTCATCGCCGTCAAGGGAAGAGCGTCAGTGGGTGATGAGCTTCGACAGGAAGTCCTTCGCCCGATCGGATTCGGGCTTCGTGAAGAACTGCTCGGGCGTCGCCTGCTCGACGATCTGCCCGTCGGCCATGAACACCACGCGGTTCGCGGCCTTGCGCGCGAAGCCCATCTCGTGCGTCACGACGATCATCGTCATGCCGTCTTTGGCGAGACCGACCATCACGTCGAGCACCTCGTTGATCATCTCTGGGTCGAGCGCCGAGGTGGGCTCGTCGAAGAGCATCACCTTGGGCTTCATGGCCAGAGCACGGGCGATCGCGACGCGCTGCTGCTGACCGCCCGAGAGCTGGGCGGGGAGCTTGTCGGCCTGGTGACCGACGCCCACGCGTTCGAGGAGCGCGCGCGCCTCTTTCTCGGCATCCGCCTTCTTCATCTTGCGGACCTTGAGGGGGCCGAGCGTGACGTTCTCGAGGATCGTGAGATGGGCGAACAGGTTGAACGACTGGAACACCATGCCGACGTCGGCGCGCAGTTCGGCCAGGCCCTTCCCCTCTTTGGGAAGCTCCTTGCCGTCGATGGTGATCGTCCCGCTCGTGATGGTCTCGAGGCGATTGATGGTGCGGCACAGCGTCGACTTGCCCGAACCCGAGGGTCCGATGACGACGACGACCTCGCCGCGGTCGACGGTGAGGTCGATGTCTTTCAGAGCCTGGAACTGTCCATAGTGCTTCTGGACGTCGCTGACGACGACCAGGGGCTCGGTCTTCGGGGGAACGGATGCCATGTCAACACCCTATGAGGATGCTGGGCGCCCGACCACATTCCGGCGCGCGCCTTAACCGATCTGTAACAGCAGGGGTTCAGCGATCGCGCTGCGCGAACGCCGTCTCGTAGAGGCAGACGCTGGCCGCGGTGGCGAGGTTGAGCGACTCGGCACGCCCGTAGATCGGCAACCGCAACGCGATGTCGGCGTGCGCCAACGCCTCGTCGTCGAGACCGCGCGCCTCGTTCCCGAACAGCCACGCCGTGGGTTCGGCGAGCATGTCGCGGGATGCCAAGAAGTCGCCGCCTTCGACGTCGGCGGCCACCACCCGCATCCCCGCCTCGTGCACCCGCGCGACGACGTCGGCCAGCTCGAGGTCGACGGCGACGGGCAGGTGGAAGAGCGACCCCGTGGTCGAGCGGACCACCTTGGGGTTGTACGGGTCGACCGTGCGACCGGTCAGGATCACCGCGTCGGCTCCCGCCGCGTCGGCCGCGCGGATGATGGTGCCGAGGTTGCCGGGGTCGCGCACCTCTTCGCAGATGGCGATGAGGCGGGGGCCCGCTGCCAGAACGTCTTTCAGGGCGGTCGGCGACTGGCGGGCCACGGCGACGATGCCCTGCGGCGTGACGGTGTCGGCCATGGCATCCAGGACCGCTTCGGTCGTGTACTGCAGGTCGACGCCCGCGGCCTCGGCGGCCTCGCGCAGGTCGCCGTGCTTTTCGAGCGCTGTCGGGGTCGCGTACATCTCGATCACCGTCTCGGGTGCCCACGCCAACGCCTCGCGGGCCGCCTGCGGTCCCTCGAGGAGGAACAGACCGGTCTCTTGACGGGCGGCGCGCTTGCTGAGTTTTGCCACGGCGCGCACCCGGGGCGAACGGGGGTTCTCGAGCACGTCCTCAGTGTATGGCGTCTGCGGTATGCGCTCCGGACGCCGCGCAGGAACGACGAACGGGCGCCCTCCGAAGAGGACGCCCGTTTGACGAGGAACTGCGTATTACGCGGTCTTCGCGGCGTTGACGTCGCTGGGCAGCGCCGCCTTCGCGGTCGCGACGAGCGAGGCGAACACGGCCGGCTCGTTCACGGCGAGCTCGGCGAGCATACGACGGTCGACCTGCACACCCGCGAGGCCGAGGCCCTGGATGAAGCGGTTGTACGTCATGCCGTTCTGGCGGGACGCCGCGTTGATGCGCTGGATCCACAGACGACGGAAGTCGCCCTTGCGCTTGCGACGGTCACGGTACGCGTAGACGAGGGAGTGGGTGACCTGCTCCTTGGCCTTGCGGTACAGGCGCGAACGCTGACCGCGGTAACCGGACGCGCGCTCGAGGATGACGCGACGCTTCTTGTGGGCGTTTACTGCCCGCTTGACTCTAGCCATTTCTTCTTCTTCCTAACGTGCGTCGGCGCTCAGAGGCCGAGGAGCTTCTTGGCGACCTTGGCGTCACCCTTGGCCAGGACCTGCTCCTGGTTCAGGCGACGGGTGCGCTTGGACGCCTTGCCCTCGAGGTTGTGCCGCATGCCGGCCTGCTGCTTCATGAGCTTGCCGCTGCCGGTCAACTTGAAACGCTTCTTGGCACCGGAGTGGGTCTTCTGCTTCGGCATGTCTCTTCCTTCGTTGTGTTTCCCGCCGGGCGGGAGCCTGGGGGGCCTTACTCGGCGGGGGCCGAGGTGGGCTGGTCTGCGGGAGCCGCGGTGGGCTCGCCCTCGGAGTCCGAGTCGCCGCGGGCGGCGCTGCGTGCTGCTTCACGGTTCGCCGTGCGCTGCGCGTTCTGCTCGGTCTTGACCTCGGACTTGTTCTTGTGAGGCGCGACCACCATGACCATGTTGCGACCGTCGATCGTGGGGCTGGACTCCACGGTGCCGAACTCGGCGACGTCTTCCGCGAACTTGCGGAGCAGACGCACGCCCTGGTCGGGACGCGACTGCTCGCGACCACGGAACAGGATCATGGCCTTGACCTTGTCGCCCGCCTGGAGGAAGCCCTCGGCGCGCTTCAGCTTGGTTATGTAGTCGTGCGCTTCGATCTTCAGGCGGAACCGCACCTCTTTGAGCACGGTGTTGGCCTGGTTGCGGCGCGTCTCTTTGGCCTTCTGAGCGGCCTCGTACTTGAACTTGCCGTAATCCATGATCTTGACCACGGGCGGCTTCGAGCTCGGCGCAACCTCGACCAGGTCGAGGTCCGCTTCCTGGGCCAGGCGCAGCGCAGCTTCGATGCGGACGATGCCGACCTGCTCGCCGTTGGGTCCGACGAGACGGACCTCCGGGACTCGGATGCGCTCGTTGGTGCGGGGATCGCTGATGCGGAACTCCTCTTGTCTACGGATGACGGCCGCCGCGATCCAAGGGAATCGCGGGCGAAGAGGAGAAACACGCCACCCGGCACAGTGCTACCAGCACCGGCTTCTGCACCCAGACAACCCCGTGCGAAACGGAGCGGAGTGCGGGAACCCGGTAGCCTGGAGCGGCAAGCGCGGGTGGGATGTCATCCTCTTTCGTTCGGAGTGAAGCACTCCGAAGCCCGCCATAGTCTAGCAGAGAGATTCACGTGGACACGATCCCCCCCGACCAGCCCGCCGACGACAGCGCCGCACACCGCCACGGAGCCGAAGACGAGCGCCTCGCCCGCTGGGAAGAGCAGGAGCGCGCCTCCGCCTCCGCCACCCGCGACATCGCCGACGTCCCCGCCGTCGAAGTCATCACCACCGCCGCCGTGCACCTCATGAGCGCCGCCGCGGTGAAGACCGGCCTGGCCGACAACCCCGCGCAGCAGCTCGACCTCGACGAGGCCCGCAAGCTCATCAACTCCCTCGCCGGCCTCATCACCGCCGGAGCCCCCGAGATCAGCGACATGCACGCCCGCTCCCTGCGCGACGGCCTCCGCTCCCTGCAGCTCGCTTTCCGCGAGGCGTCGGTGATCCCCGACCCCATCGGTAAGGGGCCGGGCGAGAAGTGGACGGGGCCCGTCACGTAGGTCGTTCGTTCTGGGGGGGGTACCGGGCTCCGGAATGGCCCCTCCCCGGGGCAAGAGCAGGGCCCCTACCCCGATTGCCCCGGGGAGGGGCCATTCCTCCGCCCTCTGCCACCGCAGGCCGACTCCACCGTGACACCCGTAGGGGTATGAGGCGGTGCCCCTTCCCCGATTGCCTCGGGAGGATGGCATCCCTGCGCCCTGTGCCGCAGGCCGACTGCACCGTGACACCCGTAGGGGTAGGGGGCAGTGGGCCCCTCCCCCTACGGACGACGCTGCCCACTCCCGGCAGACAGGCTCCCGGAAGAACGCGGGACTCAGGCCTCGGTGCTGCGGTGCAGCTTGACCGTCAGGGAGTCGACGAGCACGGCGATGCGGTCGTCGGCGGCCCAGCGGCGGGCGACGCGGGCGAGCACGGCATCCAATTCCTCCTGCGCGAGACCCGACATCAGCTGCAGATGCACCACCAGCTCGGGACCGCGGAGGCGTCCGGTCGGGTCTCCCGCTTCGACGGCCAGATCGAGCACGGCCAGCTCGCCCGAGATGCTCTCCTGCAGGCCGGTGAAGATCGTGGGCGACGTGTGCGCGGGCTCCCACGCCTCGCCCTGTGCGATCGCCCAGACGGCGGGGCGGCGGATGACGAACTCCGTCTCCGAACCCGGATCGACGACGATGAGCTCGGTGTCCTCGGAGGCTGCGGCCAGGGCCGTGCGACGCCCGTCGGCGGGAACCGGTCGGGCCAGGGCGTCCCAGGTCTGCAGCGCCGTCACCGACGTGAACACCGGCAGGACCTTGCGGCCGTCGGGAGCGGCGACCGTCACGATCGACAGCTCCTGCGTCTTGTCGACCTCGAGGCCGTGCGCGCCGATGCCGTGGTCGCCCTTCTCGGCGACGAGCGGGATCAGCAGGCGCGCCTCGCGGTAGGCGTCGACCACCGCACGCGCGTCGCCCTCACCGGCGCGGAACGCCAGAAGAGCTGCGAGCAGGGCGGGGTCGGCAGAACCGTCGTCACCCGAGTGCGGGTTGGATTGGAAGCTGCGTCCCTCCCACGGCACGCCGGCGGAATCCGCGTTGGCGGCGTCCGAATGGAGGGCGTCCGTGTGCGGAGCGTGCGCACGCTGGTCGTGCCCGTGCGCGCCGTGGCCGTGCGGACCGTCAGTGTCCGGCGACATCCAGTGCCTCAGCGAGGGTGAACTGCCCCGCGTACAGTGCCTTGCCCACGATCGCGCCTTCGACGCCGAGCGGCACCAGGTCGCGCAGCGCCGCGATGTCGTCGAGGCTCGACACCCCGCCCGACGCCACGATCGGCTTCGGGGTGCGCTGCGTCATCTCGCGCAGCAGTTCGATGTTCGGGCCGCGGAGCGTGCCGTCTTTGGTGACGTCGGTGACGACGTAGCGGCTGCAGCCGGCGTCTTCGAGCCGGTCGAGGACGGTCCACAGGTCGCCGCCGTCGCGGGTCCAGCCGCGCGCGGCGAGCGTGGTGCCGCGCACGTCGAGGCCGACGGCGATCGCCTCGCCGTAACGGTTGATGACATCGGCGGCCCACTCGGGGTTCTCGAGTGCGGCCGTGCCGAGGTTGATGCGGCTCGCGCCGCTCTCGAGGGCGGCCTCGAGGGAGCGGTCGTCGCGGATGCCGCCCGACAGCTCGACCTGCACGCCCTTGACCTGCTTGATGACCTTGCGCATCACCGCGGCGTTGTTGCCGCGACCGAAGGCGGCGTCGAGGTCGACGAGGTGGATCCACTGAGCGCCCTGGCGTGCGAAGTCCGCGGCGGCGTCGACGGGGTCGCCGTAGCTGGTCTCGGTGCCGGCCTCACCCTGGGTCAGGCGGACGGCTTTGCCGTCGGCCACATCGACCGCGGGAAGCAGGACAAGTTCGGGCGTCGACGCGAAATCGTTCATGGCTCCTCGCACCCGTCAGCGCACTTCGCCGAGCCTGGGCACGAGGTCACACAGTAGTCGTGCGCAGCCCGTCGATCCAATTGGCCAGGAGCCGGATGCCGGCTTCGCCCGACTTCTCGGGGTGGAACTGCGTCGCCGACAGCGGACCGTTCTCGACCGCCGCGAGAAACGGTGCGCCATACGTGCACCACGTCAGCACGGGCTCCGGGAACGGCGGCGTGACCTCGAGCGACCACTGCTGCGCCGCGTACGAGTGCACGAAGTAGAAGCGCTCCTTCTCGATGCCCTGGAACAGGCGCGACCCGTCTCCGGACGCCACGGTGTTCCAACCCATGTGCGGGAGTACGGGCGCTTCGAGCTCGTGCACCGTGCCCGGCCACTCACCGAGCCCGGGGGTGTCGGCACCGCGCTCGACCCCCCGCTCGAACATCACCTGCATGCCGACGCAGATACCGAGCACCGGGCGGCCCCCGGCGAGCCGCCGGTCGATGATCTCTCCCCCGCGGCTGGCGTTCAAGGCCCCCATCACCGCGCTGTAGGCACCCACACCGGGCACGAGGAGCCCGTCGGCGTCGAGGAGAAGCGCGCGGTCGGAGGTCAGTCGGGCGTCGGCACCGGCTTCGATGAGCGCCTTGACGGCCGAGTGGACGTTGCCGGAACCGTAATCGAGGACCGCGACGACGGGCTTGCGCGTCACAACGCACCCTTGGTGCTGGGGATGCCGTCGACCAGCGGGTCGAGGGCCTTGGCCTGACGGAAGGCGCGCGCGAGCGCCTTGTACTCGGCCTCGGCGATGTGGTGCGGGTCGCGCCCACCCAGAACGCGCACGTGCACCGTGAGGCCGGCGTGGATCGAGATGGCCTCGAACGTGTGACGCACGAGCGAACCGGTGAAGTGGCCGCCGATGAGGTGGTGCTCGAAGCCCACGGGCTCACCGGTGTGCACGAGGTACGGGCGACCGCTGATGTCGACGACCGCCTGCGCCAGCGCCTCGTCGAGGGGAACGAGCGCGTCGCCGTAGCGGGCGATCCCCGACTTGTCGCCCAGGGCCTGACGAATCGCCTGACCGAGCACGATCGCGGTGTCCTCGACCGTGTGGTGGGCGTCGATGTGGGTGTCGCCCGTCGCGCGCACCCGCAGATCGGTCAGCGAGTGCTTGGCGAAGGCCGTGAGCATGTGGTCGAAGAACGGCACCGTGGTCTGGATGTCGCTGACCCCGCGACCGTCGAGGTCGAGTTCGAGTTCGATACGCGACTCGCTCGTCTCGCGCGTGATCGAGGCGGTACGGGGCGTGGCGGGGCCGGTCATGACCGCGATCCTACCGAGGCGAGGGCGTCGAGGAACGCGGTGGTCTCGTCGTCGGTACCGGCCGTGACACGCAGGTGGTGCGCGATGCCGACGTCGCGGATGAGCACACCGCGGTCGTACAGCGCCTTCCACGTGGCGGCGGGGTCGTCGACGCCGCCGAAGAGCACGAAGTTCGTCCACGACTCGTGGGCGGTGTACCCGAGGGCGGCCACGGTGGCCGAGATGCGGTCGCGCTGCGCGACGATCTCGTCGACCATCGACAGCATCGTCTCGGCGTGCACGAGGGCCGCCGTCGCCGCGGCCTGCGTGAGCGCGCTCAAGTGGTACGGAAGACGGACGAGTCGCAGCGCGTCGACCAGAGCAGGATCGGCCGCCAGGTACCCCACGCGTGCGCCGGCGAAGGCGAAGGCCTTGCTCATGGTGCGCGACACCACCAGACGCGGGCGACCGGGCAGCAGCGACACGGCCGAGGGCTCGTCACGCGGAGCGAACTCCTGGTAAGCCTCGTCGACGATCACGATGCCGTCGGTCTCGGCGTACACGGCCTCGATCACATCGAGACGCAGCGGGGTACCCGTGGGGTTGTTCGGCGCGCAGAGGAAGACGATGTCGGGGCGGTGCTCACGCACCTGGGCCGCGGCGGCCTCGGCGCTCAGCGAGAAGTCGTGCGCGCGTTCCCCGGCGATCCATCGCGCGCCCGTCGCGCGGGTGAGGATCGGGTACATCGAGTAGGTGGGTGCGAAGCCCATGGCCGTCCGGCCCGGTCCACCGAAGGCCTGCAGGATGTGCTGGAGCACCTCGTTGGAGCCGTTGGCCGCCCAGATCTGCTCGCGCGTCAGGCCATGACCGAGGTATGCGGCGAAGCTCTCTCGGAGAGCGGTGAACTCGCGGTCGGGATACCGGTTGACGTCGCGCAAGGCCCGAGCCACGGCGTCGAGGATGTCATCGGCCACCTCGGGCGGAACCGGATGCGTGTTCTCATTCACGTTGAGAGCCACGGGCAGGGCGGCCTGCGGGGCTCCGTAGGGGGTCATCCCCCGCAGATCGTCGCGAAGAGGCAGGTCGTCGAGGCGTACGGTCACCCCACCCATCGTAGGCGGCGTGCCGAGGAGCGGCTCATCGCGCACCCGCGGAGGTCAGCCGGCCTGGATGTACTCGGTGGGGATCGCGATGCGCTGACCGGCCGCGAGCGAGCCGCCCTGGAGGGCGTTCAGACGCGTGATCTCGGCGACGACGTCGCGCGGATCGGCCGCGGGGGCGATGTCTTCGGCGATCGACCACAGGGTCTCGCCGCTCATGACCGTGATCTCCGTGAACGAACCGGCCGGTGCGCCGGCGTCGCCCGAGGCGAGTGCTGCTCCCCCACCGACGGCGGCGACGCCCAGGGCGACGGCGAGCGGGAGGGCGACGACGAAGGCGACGACACGGCGCCCGCGGGCGGTGATACGCAGGCGGGTCGTCGAGGCGGTGGAGGTGATGCTGCTCATGGTGTGCTCCTTGGTGGGGAGAGATTCGCACCCCGCCCTCGGCCGGGAGGGCGGTGTGCGAATCTGTATTCCGAATCTATCTTCGATACTGCGACGGTGTCAACACACCGGTTGTCGGAAACGAATCGAACGCGACACGCGTGCGGCTCCGTGTCATTCGTGTCGTCGACCGGATACGGTTTCGACACGGAGACCTCATCACCAACCTCCGACATTCGAATTTCCGCCGCCCTTCCCGCGGCGCGAGGGGAGCACAGATGACCGACGCGACGACCGCCGCAGGGCGCGAACGACCGCAGACGCGACGGCGCAAGAACCTCAGCGACAAGCAGCTCGCGATCCTCGAAGTCATCCAGCGATCGATCGCGCGGCACGGTTATCCGCCGAGCATGCGCGAGATCGGCGACGCCGTCGGCCTGAAGTCGCTGTCGAGCGTCACGCATCAGCTGAACCAGCTCGAGCTCAGCGGCTATCTGCGCCGCGACCCGGGTAAGACCCGCGCCATGGAGGTGCTGATCGACCTTCCCGGCACCGCCGCCGAGAACCCCGCCGACTCCGCCCCCGCCGTGGGCGACGCCGCCCTCGTGCCCCTGGTGGGCCGGATCGCGGCGGGCGTGCCCATCACCGCCGACCAGCACGTGGAGGAGATCTTCCCCCTCCCCCGCCAGCTCGTCGGCAAGGGCGAGTTATTCATGCTCAAGGTCTCGGGCGACTCGATGATCGATGCGGCGATCTGCGACGGCGACTGGGTGGTCGTGCGCTCGCAGGCGAATGCGGAGAACGGCGAGATCGTGGCCGCGATGCTCGACGGCGAGGCAACGGTGAAGACGTTCCGTCGCCGTGACGGCCACACCTGGCTGCTCCCCCGCAACAGCGCGTTCGAGCCCATCCTCGGCGACGAGGCCGTCGTGCTCGGGCGCATCGTGGCGGTGCTGCGCGCGGTGTGAACCGTGCGTCGCGGCGGCGGGCCACAATGGCGCCATGACCGTCGGCCCGCCCTCGACCGCATCGACCTCGACGAAACGCGTCGCGAAGCCGTCACCCGTGGTGCGCGTCACGGCATCCGTCGTGGTGCTGATCGTGGTGGCCCTGCTCACGCCGCTGGCCCTCGTCGCCTCGTGGGCGCGCGTGCAGCTCGTCGATGAGGACTCCTTCGTCGCCACTCTCGCGCCCCTCTCGTCCGACCCCGCCGTGCAAGACCTCGTCATCGCCGAGACGACGAGCGCCATCTCGGCGTCGGTCGACTTCTCGGCGATCGCGGGCGCGGGCGTCGACGGTCTCGTCGCCCTCGGCGTGCCGCAGGAAGCGGCGCGCGTCCTCGGCCTGGTGGCACAGCCGTCGGCCGACTCGCTGCGATCGATCACGCGGCAGGCGGTGACCGACGTGGTGCACTCCGATCGGTTCTCCGACGTCTGGTCGGGGGTCGTGCGCACCGCGCACCGCGCCTTCGTCTTCGGAGCCACCTCCGACGGTGGTGGCATCATCGTGCAGTCCCCGGACGGCCTGGGCGTGCAGATCGGCGGGGTGGTCTCGGCGATCGTCGCCGAGCTGGACCTGCAGGGATCGCCCGTGGCCGCGCTGGTCCCCCCGATCGACCGGGTCGTGGTCCTCGGCGACGGAACGACGCTGCAGGCCGTGCGGTCGGCGTACGCGGCCGCCACCACGGCGGGAGTGGCGGCACCCCTGCTCGTGGGCGTGCTCCTGGTCGGCGGGGTCGTCGTCGCTCCCCGTCGACGGCGCGCGCTGATCGGCGCCGGCATCGCGGTCGCCGTCGGCTCGGCCACGGTGCTCGTGGCGGTCGCCGTGGGCGCGGCGCAGGCGCACCGCACCGCCGTTCTGCGGGGCTTCGACGCCGCCGGGGTCGACGCCGTGGTGCGGCAGCTGTCGTCCGGTCTCGTGGGCACCGCGAGCACGGTTCTGGGCATCGGCCTCGTCGCGGGCATCGCGGGCGTCCTGCTCGTCCGGCGTGCCCGCCCCCGACGGATGTCGGAGCCCCGGCCTACGCTGGAGTGATGGCAGACACCCTCCCCTACGGTTCCTGGCCCTCCCCGATCACTCCCGAGTCGGTGGCGCAGTCCTCCCCCCGCATCGACGGCGCGCTGTTCGTCGGCGATGAGGTGTGGTGGGCGGAATCCGTGCCCGCCGAGGCGGGTCGCGTCGCGGTGAAGCGGCGCCGCACCGACGGTGCGGTCGAGGCGGTGCTGCCCGCACCCGCCAACGCCCGTTCCGCCGTTCACGAATACGGCGGCGGGGCTTGGACCGCCTCCGACGACGGGGAGCTGTTCTACGTCGAGAAGACCGACCAGCGCGTCTACGCCCTTCGCCCGGGCGGCGAGGCGCGCGCGCTGACGCCGGCCGACGACACGGTGCGCCACGGCGGGTTGCGGTTCGAGCACGGCACCCTGCTCGCCGTCCGCGAGACGCACGGGAGTAACCGCGTTCCCGCACGCGCCATCGTGCGCATCTCGCTCGACGGCGCCGTCGACGTGCTCGCCGAGGGCAGCGACTTCGTCGCGCAGCCCGCGCTGTCGCCCGACGGCCGGTCTCTCGCGTGGGTGGCGTGGAACCACCCCGACATGCCTTGGGATGCCACGACCCTGCGCGTGACCGAGATCGGCACCGGCGAGGTGCGCGAGATCGCCGACACCCCGCGCCGCGCTCCGCTGCAGCCCGTGTGGCTCGGCGACGACGAGCTGTTGTACGCCGACGACCCCGACGGCCGGTGGAACCTGTTCCGCCGTCCCCTCGACGGCGAGCCGCAGCCGGTGTCGCCGGTCGACGCCGACACGGGCGGCGGGCTGTGGGTGCTCGGGACGCGGTGGTTCGGAGCGACCGACGACGGGCGCATCGTCGCCGTCCGCACCGACGGTGCCGACGAGATCGTCGAAATCGCGCCGTCCGGCGTGCGTCCGGTGGACGTGCCCGTCGTGGCCGGCGCGGCGATCGATGACGTGCGCGGGCACCGCGTGCTCGTGTCGGGCTCCGACGCCGGCGGCCGCTCGGGGCTGTGGGCGGTCGACCTCGACGCCGGCACCGTCGACCTGGTGACCGGTGGATCCGGGGCCTGGGGCGACGAATGGATGCCGACGGCCCGCGCCCTCGAGACCGAGGGGCCGCACGGACCCGTGCACGCTTTCGCCTACGCGCCCACGAACCCCGACGTCGCCGCGCCCGAGAACGAGCGCCCGCCCTACGTCGTGCTCGTGCACGGTGGCCCCACCTCGCACGTGGGTCCGGCGCCGTCAGCCAAGACGGCGTTCTTCACGAGCCGCGGCATCGGCGTGCTCGACGTGAACTACGGCGGTTCCACCGGATACGGTCGCGACTACCGTGACCGGCTGAAGGGTCAGTGGGGCGTGGTCGATGTCGATGACGTCGCCGCCGCGGCCTCCGCCCTCGCCGAGGCGGGTCTGGCCGACCCCGAGCGCCTGGCGATCGCCGGCGGCTCCGCCGGCGGATGGACGGTGCTCGCCGCCGTGACGAACACCGACGTGTTCTCGGCCGGGATCTCGCGCTACGGCGTGGGCGACGCCCGTGCCCTCGCCGAAGACACTCACGACTTCGAGGCCCGGTATCTCGACGGCCTGATCGGACCGCTGCCCGAGGCCGAAGCGGTGTATGTGGAGCGCTCGCCTCTGAGCCATCCCGAGCGCTTCCGCGTTCCCCTGCTCATCCTGCAGGGAAGCGAGGACCGGGTCGTGCCGCCGTCGCAGGCCGAGGCGATCCGTGACGCCCTCGCGGCGCACGAGGTTCCCCACGCGTACGTCCTGTACGAGGGCGAGGGCCACGGCTTCCGCCGCGCCGAGACGGTGATCGACTCCCTGCGACGCGAACTGGGCTTCCTCGGGGCGGTTTTCGGCTTCGAGACCCCCGGGGTTCCGCCGCTGGAGCTGAGCTGAGGCTGTCGCGCGGCTGAAGCGGGCGAAGCAGGCTCTCGGTGCGGGAAAAGCCGAGGCGTCGGCGCGCGCGTCGGGAGAGCGTCGAGGGCGAGGTCGGCGTCGACGGTGCGCGCCCCCGAACCGCACGCCGACGGGCCCCCACCGCGATCGGAGGGGGCCCGTCGTGCGACGGCCGTCAGGCCGCGAACTGCTCCAGCTCGGCCGCCAGGCGCGCCCCCACGTGAGCGTGCAGGAACGTCCCCGTGTCGCGGTGCTCCTGCGCCACGATGAGTCCGCTCTCGTGCACGGCCGACACGAGGTCACCACGGTCGTACGGGACGACCGCCTGCACCTCGACGGCGGGGAGGGGCAGAGCGTCCTCGATGGCGGCGCGAAGCTCCTCGATCCCCTCGCCCGTGCGCGACGAGACGAACTTCGCGTTCGGGGCGAGGCCGCGCAGCACCAGGCGTTCGTCCTCGGTCACGAGGTCGGCCTTGTTGAAGACGACGATCTCCTGACCGAAGTTCGCGTCGACATCGCCCATCACGTCGCGCACCGTCATCAGCTGCGCGGCCGGATCGGGATGCGACGCGTCGACGACGTGCAGGATGACGTCGGCGTCGCCGACCTCTTCCAACGTCGAGCGGAACGCCTCGACGAGCTGGTGCGGCAGGTTGCGCACGAAGCCGACCGTGTCGGTCAGCGTGTACACGCGCCCGTCGGTCGTCTCGGAACGGCGGACCGTGGCATCCAGGGTCGCGAACAGCGCGTTCTCGACCAGCACGCCCGCGCTGGTGAGGCGGTTGAGCAGGCTGGATTTTCCGGCGTTGGTGTACCCGGCGATCGCGACCGACGGGATGGTGTGACGCTTGCGCTCGGCACGCTTGGCCTCGCGCGCCGGGGCGAAGTCGCGCAGCTGCTTGCGCAGCAGAGCCATCTTCGTGCGGATGCGACGACGATCGAGCTCGATCTTCGTCTCACCCGGACCGCGCGAGCCCATGCCCGCGCCTCCGGCACCGACCTGTCCACCAGCCTGGCGCGACATCGAGTCACCCCAGCCGCGCAGACGCGGCAGCAGGTATTCGAGCTGCGCGAGCTCGACCTGCGCCTTGCCCTCGCGGCTCTTCGCGTGCTGGCTGAAGATGTCGAGGATCACCGTGGTGCGGTCGATCACCTTCACCTTCACGACGTCTTCGAGCGCGCGACGCTGGCTGGGGGCGAGCTCGGTGTCGGCGATCACGGTGTCGGCGCCGACGGCGGCGACGATGTCGCGCAGCTCCGCCGCCTTACCCCGACCGACGTAGGTCGCGGGATCCGGATGCGGACGGCGCTGCAGAACGCCGTCGAGCACGACGGCCCCGGCGGTCTCGGCCAGCGCCGACAGCTCGCGCAGGGAGTTCTCGGCATCGGCCTGCTCGCCCTGCGGGTGCACGCCGACGAGAACGACGTTCTCGAGGCGCAGCTGGCGGTACTCGACCTCGGTGACGTCTTCGAGCTCGGTCGACAAACCGGCCACGCGGCGCAGCGCTGCGCGTTCCTCGCGGTCCCACTGGTCGCCGTCGGCGTCGCCGCCGTAGGCCGTGGAGGCGTCTTGGAGCGCCTGCGCTGCACCGAAGACCCGGACCCCGCGGTGCGCTTCGGCGCGCGACAGCACGCGGTCCACCGGGTCGACCGGCGTCGCGTCCGTGCTCGGGGGTGTGGTCTGTTCGGTCATGTGTTCCTTCCGTCCGCGGGTGTTCCCGCGGTTTCTCCTGGTGTTCTCGCACTTTAGCCGCCCGCGGCGTCGCGCGGCCGGGTCGGATATTCTGTGGGGATGGGGAGCGAGCACTACTTCAGCGCGTCGCCGTCGAGTCCCGAACAGCTCCGCCGTATCCGAGTGACACTCGCGGGGCGCGAATTCGAGGCCGTGACGGCGGGTGGCGTCTTCAGTCCCGATCACGTGGATGCCGGAACCTCGGTGCTGCTGCACAACACCCCTCCCCCTCCCGCCGGCGGGGACTTCCTCGACCTGGGGTGCGGGTGGGGTCCGATCTCGTTGTCGCTCGCGCTCGCCTCACCGCACGCGACCATCTGGGCGGTCGACGTCAACGAACGTGCTCTCGATCTCGTGAGGCGGAACGCACAGTCCCTCGGCCTCACCAACATCAACGCGGTGCGACCGGAAGATGTTCCCGACGACGTGTCGTTCCGGACCATCCGGTCGAACCCGCCGATCCGCGTGGGCAAGAGCGAACTGCACGGCATGCTCGAGCACTGGATCCCGCGGCTCACCGAGCGCAGCGACGGGTGGTTCGTCGTGCAGCGCAACCTCGGCTCCGACTCGCTGCAGCGCTGGCTGTCCACGACGTTCGAGAACGGCTACAGCGTGCAGCGGGCCGCCACCGGGCGCGGTTTCCGTGTGCTCCGGGTGCGCCGTCACGGCTCGCCGCCGAGCGAGCCGATCGACATCATCGCCTGAGTCGCCGTCGTTCAGGCGCAGCGACGATCCCGACCGTCGGCCGGATGCCCCTCGGCTCGCGCCGGACCGCGGTCCATCGACAAGCTCAGGCCAGTGCGACCTCGCCGGTGAACACCAGCGATGCCGGCCCCGACAAGAACACGCGCCCCTCGGCGACCCGCACCCCGAGCGTGCCGCCGGGGGTGTCCACGACCCACGAGTCGGGAGCAGCCGCCCCCGCCCAGTGCCGCACGGCCAGGGCGGCGGCCGCGACGCCGGTGCCGCAGCTGAGCGTCTCGCCGACTCCGCGTTCGAAGACGCGCAGGCGGATCGCGCCGACGCCGTCACGCACCAGCGGATCGGCGGGAACGACGAACTCCACGTTCGCCCCGTGCCGCGGCGCGGGATCGAGCACCGGCTGGTAGGCGAGCTCGAGGCCGTCGAGCTCCGCCTCGGACGACAGCGCGACGACGACGTGCGGGTTGCCCACGTCGATGCCCACGCCCGGTCGCGCCACCGGAAGCCCCTTCGCGCGGACGAGGGTCTCTTCCGCCTCGATCGCGTAGGCCCCCAGATCGACCTCGAAGCCGCGATCGCTGCGGGTGAGGGTCTTGACCCCCGCGCGGGTGCCGATGCGCAGGCCTCCCTCGATCGAGGCGAGGCCGGTGTCGGTGAGGTAGCGGGCGAACACGCGCGTGCCGTTCCCGCACATCTCTGCCGCGGACCCGTCGGCGTTGCGATAGTCCATGAACCACTCGGCGCCGGATGCCATGGCATCCGCCCCCTCGTCGATCGCCGAGGAGCGCACCACGCGCAGCAGGCCGTCGGCACCGATGCCGAAGTGGCGGTCGCAGAGCGCGGCGATCTGCGCGGCGGACAGGTCGAGCTCGCCGTCGGGGTCGGCCACGACCACGAAATCGTTGCCGGTGCCGTGGCCTTTGGTGAACGCGAGAGTCGCCATGCGACCAGTCTAGGAGCGGGCGTCGGGGTCGCTTCCCGGGGCGTCTGCGAAACGGCACCGCGCGGGTGACTGCACGCGCTCCTCGCGGCGGTCGCTAGGCTGTCCCAGCCCTCCGCCCCGTCCGATTCGAGGAGACCCATGCCCAAGCCCGCCGCCCTGGTCGCGCCCTCGTTCGATCGCCCTCCGCTGGACGATCTCGATGCCGGAGCGCCTGCGGCCCTCGCTCCCCGGGCGGCCCTGGAGGGGCTGTCGTTCCGCGACCTCCGCATCGACGGTCTCGACCTCGAGAGCGCGGAACTGACGCTGTGCCGCATCGAAGGCCTCCGCGTGCCCGAGGTCACGCTGCGGTACGCGCACCTGTCCGAATCCGCGCTGTCGGGCTGGGACGTGCCGATCGTCCGGTCGGCGCGGACCACGTGGCGCGACGTCGAGATCGAGGGTTCGCGTACGGGATCGCTCGAGGCCTACGAGTCGACCTGGAACGGCGTGCATTTCGTCAACTGCCGACTCGGATTCGTGAACCTGCGCGGGTCCCACCTGCAAGACGTCGCCTTCACCGACTGCACGATCGACGAACTCGACCTGGGGCAGTCCCGGGTCACCCGCTTCGCCGCGAACGGCACCCGGATCTCGCAGCTCATCGTCGAGCAGGCGACGCTGCAGCACACCGACCTCCGCGGCGCCGAGCTGGAAGGCCTCGCGGGTCTGTCGGCGCTGCGAGGCGCGACCATCTCGTCGATGCAGCTGCAGCAGCTGGCCCCGCTCCTGGCCGCGGACCGTGGCATCACCGTCCGGGACTGACACGAGCGGGCGCGGGTCGGCGATAGACCCGTGGGCCCGACGCGTGAGGCCAGCGCCGGGAACGCAGACCGCCGCGCTCAGCCGGGTGGCGGCGGTCCGCCCGGTCCGTCGACGACGAGCCTCTTCCCGGTGGCCCACGTCTCGAACGGTTCGTACCCCAGGGCGTCGTAGAAGCCCCGGGCACCCGTGTTCTCGGGACGCACCATGAGCTGCACCTTCGGACAGCCGAGCGCCTCGAGCAGCCGCTCCGCCTCGGCCACGAGCAGGCGACCGACACCTCGACCGCGGTGCGACGCCGCCGCGGCCAGGTAGTAGAGCCATCCGCGGTGGCCGTCGTAGCCCGACATGACGCTGCCGACCACGGTGTCGCCGTCGACGGCCACGAGGAACAACTCCGGCTGCACCGTGAGCTTGCGGCGGATGTCGGCTCGGGGGTCGTTCCACGGTCGGGTGAGACCCGCCTCCTCCCAGAGGGCGACGACGGCGTCCTCGTCGTCGAGCTCGAAGCTCCGCACGATGATGCTCACTCCCCCGCCTCCCCCGCGGACATCAGGGTCGTGGCATCCACGGTGCGGGCGTCGACCCATCGAGCCTCGGCGTAGCGGCGGAACCACGACACCTGTCGCCGCGCGTACCGACGAGTGAGGGCCTGCGTCTCGGCCACCGCCTCGTCTCGTGTCAGGTCGCCGCGGAGCTGCGAGAGGGCCTGTGCGTACCCGATCGCCCGTGCGGCGGTGACCCCGCGCTCGAGCCCGTCGCCGCGCAGCCGCTCGACCTCGTCGACCATGCCGGCGGCCCACATGCCCTCGACGCGGGCGTCGAGGAGCGGCACGAGCTGTTCGCGGTCGACGGTCGTCGCGATGATCCGGGTATCGGGATGCCAGAACTCCGGCGCGGAGGGAAGGGCGCCGCCGTGCGTCTCGCCGCCCTGCGCCAGCACCTCGAGTGCCCGCACCACCCGGCGACCGTTGCGCGGATCGATGCGCTCGGCGGCGGCGGGATCGGCCTCGCGCAGGCGCGCGTACAGCGCACCCGCGCCGAGACGGTCGAGCTCCGCCTCGAGCCGCGCCCGGACGGCCTCGTCGCGCGGGGGGAACCGGAAGTCCCACAGCACTCCGGAGACGTACAGGCCGGAGCCGCCCACGAGGATCGCGTCGGCTCCGCGCCCGTGGATCTGGGCGATCGCCGCGCGGGCGGCATCCTGATACCAGGCCACCGCCGCCTCGTCGGTCACGGCGAGAGCGTCGAAGAGGTGATGCGCGATGCCGTGGCGGTCACCGACCGGGAGTTTCGCGGTCCCGATGTCCATGCCCCGGTACAGCTGCATGGCGTCGGCGTTCACGATCTCGGCCGCGCGTCCGCGGGCGGCGAGGGCCTCGGCGAGATCGAGGGAGAGCCCCGTCTTGCCGGTGCCGGTGGCCCCGACGACGGCCCACACGCGCGGCGCGGCGGAACTCACACTCCGACGCGCAGGGACGGCAGACCGAGCGAGACCGCGCGCGGGGTCGCGGCGTCGCCCGCCGGCGCCGGGACGCCGCAGGACTCCGCCTGCGAACGGTCCCAGGCATCTCCCGCGCGCGTCCGACGGATGCGCAGGGGGGCGGCATCGGGCGCGTCGGCCAGCAGGTGGAAGGGCGCGGCGTGCGTCACGGTGACCGAGACCACGTCGCCGGGGCGTGGGACGGGAGAGCCCGCCGGCACCTCGAAGTGCACGAGACGATTGTCTTCGGCGCGACCGGTGAGGCGGTGCGTCGCGGCGTCCTTCTTGCCCTCGCCGGCCGAGACGAGCACCTCGAGCGTGCGTCCGAGCTGCTTCTGGTTCTCTTCGGCCGCGATGCGGTCCTGCAGCGCCATGAGCCGCTCGTAGCGCTCCTGCACGACGGCCTTCGGGACCTGGTCGGGCATGGTGGCCGCCGGCGTCCCCTCGCGGATGGAGTACTGGAACGTGAAGGCGGTCGCGAACCTCGATGCCTCGACGACCCGCAACGTCTCGAGGAAGTCCTCCTCGGTCTCGCCGGGGAAGCCCACGATGATGTCGGTCGTGATGGCCGCGTGCGGCATGCGCTCACGCACCCGATCCAGGATGCCGAGGAACTTCTCGCTCCGGTAAGACCGGCGCATCGCCTTGAGCACGCGGTCGGAACCGGACTGCAACGGCATGTGCAACTGCGGCATGACGGCGGGCGTCTCGGCCATCGCCGCGATGACGTCGTCGGTGAACGCGGCGGGGTGCGGGCTCGTGAACCGGATGCGCTCGAGGCCCTCGATCTCGCCGGCCGCGCGCAGGAGCTTGCCGAAGGCGAGACGGTCGCCGAATTCGACGCCGTACGAATTGACGTTCTGGCCCAGGAGGGTGACCTCGATGGCACCGTCGTCGACCAGCAGGCGGATCTCGTTCAGGATGTCGCCGGGGCGACGGTCTTTCTCTTTGCCGCGCAGGCTCGGCACGATGCAGAACGTGCAGGTGTTGTTGCATCCCACCGAGATCGACACCCAGCCGCTGTGCACCGAGTCGCGCTTGGTGGGCAGGGTGGAGGGGAAGATCTCGAGCGACTCGAGGATCTCGAGCTCGGCCTCGCCGTTGTGGCGGGCGCGCTCGAGCATTCCGGGCAGCGATCCCATGTTGTGCGTGCCGAAGACGACATCGACCCACGGCGCCTTCTGCTGCACGGCGTCCTTGTCCATCTGCGCCAGGCACCCGCCGACCGCGATCTGCATGCCCGCGTGGGCGTCCTTGCGGGACTTCAGGTGCCCCAACGTGCCGTACAGCTTGCCGGCGGCGTTGTCTCGCACGGCGCACGTGTTGATCACGACGACGTCGGCCTCGGACCCGACATCGGCGCGGACGTATCCCGCGCTCTCGAGCGATCCCGACAGGCGCTCCGAATCGTGGACGTTCATCTGGCATCCGAAGGTGCGCACCTCGTAGGTGCGGGCGCCCGTCTCGCCCTGTGCGGCGGGAGAGGGAGCGATGAGCGTCGGGGAGGAAACGGGGGTCGTCATGATGCGAGCAAGTCTAAGCGCCGGGGCGGGACGCGCCTCGGGCGGGATCTCGGCGCCACGAGGACAGGATCGGAGCGACCTTCGTCGCCGGAGACTACTGGGGGGCACTACTGGTCTCGAGAGATGGGGACTACCTGTCTGCCGCCTTCGGCGCAAAAGGCGCAATACGCTGCGGATAGAGGCCGGAAGATGCTGCGCTCAGTAGGTAGCCTTTCGGTCGTACGCCATAACCCGTCCGCCTGCGGGTTTTTTCCGGGGGGAGATGGGCATGCGGAAAGAACGATCGAGGGAGTGGGCGAAAGCCCTCGTGGGGGCAGACAGGAATGCCGGCGCGCTGGCATCCCGACTGCGAGAGGGGACCTCTCTCGTGGTGGCGGGGCCACGAGGAAGTGGACGGAGCTACCTGCTCCGCACCGTCGCCGCCGAGCTCGAACGCTGGGGGCCTGCGCCCGTCGTGCTGCGTCCGTCCACCCTCCTGAGCGACATCCCGTTCGGCGCGATCGACGCCACCGACGATCCTCGGGCGGCCGCTCTGCGGGACGGCCCGCCACCCGACTCCGCCCGCACCATCGTGATCGTCGACGACGTCGACGCGCTCGATACCGCCTCCACGACCGCGATCGTCCGCGCGGCGGCCGCGCGGCGGGTCACCGTCCTCATCGGCGTGCGCACCGCGCGGGCACGGGCAGCCCGCCCCACCGCAGAATCCGACGCGCAGCGCCTCGCCCTGGGGCTGTGGCACGACGGCTTCGCGAAGCGGATCGATCTCGGTGAGCTCATCTCCGTCGACGCCGAGGAGCTCGTGGCCTTCTTCCCCGGGAGTGAGGCTCTCGACAGCGCCACCCGCGCGGGGCTCGTGTGGCGCGCCGACGGCTCCCGCACGCTTCTGCGGCACCTCCTTCTCGAGGCCCTCTCGGCCGTGGCCGCGGGACGTGATCCCCTCCGCGCGCTCGAGAACATCGCACCGCAGAGCCGCCTGGCCGTCGCTGTCGAGAGTCACGTCGCCGACATCGCCCCCGACGACCTCATGTGCCTCTCCGTCGTCCACCGACTCCCCCACCTCGAGCTCAGCGTGGCGACACGCCTGTTCCCGTCCGACACCGTCGACGGTCTGGTGGCCGGCGGACTGATGCACGCCGACGGCACTCCGGCTCGGCGCCTCACGGCGAACGATCTGATCGCGCGCGAGGGCGAACGTCAACTCGGGTCGGCGTGCGTGCGCGCGGTCATCGACGCCGCCTGTGAGCGCATGCTGGCCGAGGCAGACGAATGGTGGAGCCTGCCGATCTCGCTCCACGTCGCCGAGAAGTGGCACCGTGACGGTTCCTCGTCGGCCGACGCCCCGCAGGTCGATCCCCTCGTCCGCGCACGGATCGCGCTCGACGCGGCGAGGATCGCCAACGATCGAGGCGATTCCGCTCACGCGGCCGCACACGCCGCACGGGGCCTGCGCGCCTACGATCACCCCGACCTCCGACTGGAGGCGGTGCTGGCCAGCGGCGGATGGAGCGATTCCGAGTCCGGCGTCGACGCGTCGGATCGCGACGTCCTTCGGCGACTCGCCCGGCTGCGCGCGCGACGGCGCGCGAGCGCCCCGGACTCCGCAGCCCCGCGTGCCGAGGGTGACGCGGACACCCGGATCGAAGTCTTACTCGTGCGATCCGGCCAAGCGGGCGACGCCCTCGACTGGGCTGCGGCCGCCGACCTCGCGGCTCAAGCCGTGGCGGTGCAGGCCGCGTCGTCCGAGGCGCGTCTGCGCGCACTCATCACCGCCGGAACCTCGGCGGCCTTTCGCGGCGGGTGGAGCGCCGCCTACCGGTACTACCGCGCCGCGGAAAGACTCTTGGATTCCCGCCAGAAGGTCACGGGGATCTCCGCCAAGGACCGATTGTCAGCCGTGATGTTCATGCTCGCCGGATACCAGGTGGCGGGGGCCGATGGAAACGACGTGCGCCAGCGGCTCGACGAAGAGCTGCACATCGCGGCACGCGAGGGCGGGGCCGCCGAGCTGACGCTCGCGGGGGCTGCCGCCTCCATCGCCTTCGCCGGCGAGGGCCGACCGGTGGAGTCGCAGCGGGAGTGGGAGGCGGCGCTCGGCCGGCAGCCGCTCGCCGTCACGGATTCGAACGCCGCGATGATCGAGCTCGGCGTCGCCGAGGAACTCGCGATGAGCGGACGAACCAAGGAGGCACGCGCCTCTTTGGCGAGTCTGGACCTGGAAGCCAGCCCGATGCTCCTCCACGGCATGCGGTACGTCGAAACGACCATCCTCGCGGCCGAAGGGCGAGACGAGGAGGCACGGGCGACCGCTCGTGCGGCGGCCGAAGTGACGGCCGGGACGACCGCCGCGGCGCTGCGGATCCGCGACCTCTTCCGCCTATCGACCCTGGGAGCAGCCACCCGGGAAGAGACCGACGAACTGATCCAGCTCGCCGCCACCACAGACCTCCCCCTCGCCGCCGAGGCGGTGCGGCGGTTGTCGGCCCGTTCGGCGGAAGAGGAATCGACTCCCGTCGACGAGTTGCGCCTGCACAACCTGTGGACCGCGGATCACGGCGAGCGGTCGGCGGAACCGGGAGGGATCGAGCGGCTCCCCGCGCACTCCCCAGCCCTGGCCTCGGGCGAGGAACTGACCCGACGCGAGCACGAGATCGCCGTGCTGGTCGTCGAGGGCCTGACGAACCGGGAGATCGCGACGCGACTGTTCCTGTCGGTACGCACGGTCGAATCGCACGTGTACCAGGCGCGCTTGAAGGTGGGGGCAGCGAGTCGACGCGATCTGGGCCGCATGGTGGCCGCCGGCGTGGTGCCTGTGCCGCCCGGGGTGCGGTGAGCGGGCACGCCGGGGTGCGGTGAGCCGGCACGCCGGAGTGCGGGGAGCGGGTACGCCGCGGTGCGGCACGCCGGAGTGGGGTGACCGGGTACGCCGCGGTGCGGTGACCGGTACGCCGCAAAGCGGCAAGCCGGCAGGCCGGAATGCGGTAAGCGGGCGCGCCGGGGGCGCTGAGCGGGTCCGCCGACATCCGGCGTCCGGGACCCGCCCGGCGACGCGCGGGCCTCAGTCGTCGGGTGTGAAACGAACGCTCGTCGACGGCGAAGACCGGAACGTCGAACGACCGCGACCCAGTCCGGCCTCGTCGAGCGCCGTCCGCGCCGCCGTCAACGCCACCGATGACGGGTAACCGCGTCGCGCGAGCTGGCCGACCAGGCGGCGCAGATCGGTGTCGAAGTCTTTGCCGCCCACCGACCGCACCTTCGATCGCGCGAAGTCCAACGCCCGCTCGGCGTCGTCGTCGGGCATCTCGGCGATCGTCGCCTCGGCGACATCGCGCGAGATGCCGCGCTTGCGCAGAGTCTCGGCCACGGCACGACGACCCTGCCCACGACGTTCGGTCGCCGACATGGCCAGCTGCTCGGCGAACGAGGCGTCGTCGAGATAGCGGAGGTCGAGGAAGCGATCGATGATCTCGGCCGTGATCGCGTCGTCGACACCGTCGACACCGCGCAGAACCGTCCGCGCCTCGGACAACGACAGCGAGCGGGAATTCAGCTTGCGTAGCAACACGGATTCGGCGCGCTCGCGGATCTCGTCGGGGCCCGGCGCAGCCTCTTCGGGTGCGAGCCCCTCGTCGGCGTCGCCGGGGTCGTCGACTCGTGACAACCCTCGTTTTGATCCTCGTGAGCCGCGCTGCGCCGGGTGCTCGTTCCGGTCGCGCCAGGACGACGATCCGGCGGGAGCATCGTCCGATGCGCCTCGCGAGGGGTGCGGAGCCGATTTCGCTCCGCCGTTTCCGAAGAGCGGGATGACGGGAGCGAGGGTGTCGTCGTCCAGGGCGCGCAGCGCCGGCCGCGCACCCCGTGCGTCGTCGACGCCGAGCGAGGCCTCGTCGCTCGACGCGACCTCACCGACGGAGCCCGCGTCGACGGCGCCGAGCCCTCGGTCGTCTACATCGTCAGGGTTCTGGTCGCCGCCCGCCCGTCTGAACGGACGAAGACCAGAACCCGATTCGTGTTCCGTCATCAGGCCGGGCGGCGGGCAGCCAGCTCGTCGTCAGCGGGAGCTTCGGCGACAACGGGAGGTGCGCCGATGCCCGTCTTGTTCTTGATCTTCGTCTCGATGTCTCCGGCGATGTCGGGGTTCTTGATCAGGAAGTTTCGGGCGTTCTCTTTACCCTGACCCAGCTGCTCGCCGTCGTAGGTGTACCAGGCCCCGGACTTCTTGACGATGCCGTGCTCGACACCGAAGTCGATCAAGCTGCCCTCTCGCGAGATGCCCACGCCGTACAGGATGTCGAACTCTGCCTGCTTGAACGGCGGAGCCATCTTGTTCTTCACGACCTTGACGCGCGTGCGGTTTCCGACTGCCTCGGTGCCGTCCTTGAGCGTCTCGATACGACGGATGTCGAGGCGAACCGACGCGTAGAACTTCAGCGCCTTACCCCCGGCGGTCGTCTCGGGCGAGCCGAAGAACACACCGATCTTCTCGCGCAGCTGGTTGATGAAGATCATGGTCGTGTTGGTGGTGTTGAGCCCACCCGTGAGCTTGCGCAGCGCCTGCGACATCAGACGAGCCTGCAGACCGACGTGCGAGTCGCCCATCTCGCCCTTGATCTCGGCCTCGGGCACGAGAGCGGCGACCGAGTCGATGACGACGAGGTCGATGGCTCCGGAACGGATCAGCATGTCGGCGATCTCGAGCGCCTGCTCACCGGTGTCGGGCTGCGAGACCAGAAGCGCGTCGATGTCGACGCCGAGCTTCTTGGCGTACTCGGGGTCGAGCGCGTGCTCGGCGTCGATGAACGCGGCGATGCCGCCGGCGCGCTGCGCGTTGGCGATCGCGTGCAGGGTCAGCGTGGTCTTACCCGAGGACTCCGGGCCGTAGATCTCGATGATGCGGCCGCGGGGCAGTCCGCCGATCCCCAGAGCGACGTCGAGGGCGACGGAACCGGTGGAGATGGTCGCGATGGGCGCACGGTCGTCGCTGCCCAGGCGCATGACCGAGCCTTTTCCGAACTGCCGGTCGATCTGGGCAAGGGCTGACTCGAGGGCCTTTTCGCGCTCTGCGGGTGAGGGCATGACGTCTACTTTCTGCTCGCGTTCCGGTCGCCTATAGGCTGTCGCGCTCCCCATCGACGATGGGGCTGCCCGACAAGGCGTTCAGAGTGTCGTTCGACGTTGTCCACGTTAGGGAGGGCCTCCGACATTGGCGGAGGAGAACCTCCCCGATGGGGATGAACGCGTCGCAATCGCTCTTGTGAAGAAGCCTACCGACAATCGAACGAAGATTCGATGACCGCCGCGCCCGGCGTGTCCGACTCCCGAAACCTCAGTGTCGTCGCGGCTCGAGGCGTCCGACGCCGTACCGACGGTCGGCGGGCACGTCGGTCTCGGCACACAACGCCAGCCAGACGTCGCGCGGGTCGACTCCCGCCGCCAATGCGTCGACGCTCGTGCGGCCGCCGACCGCGGACAGGACGAGGTCGGTCAGCAGAGAGCCGCCGCGTGCGCCGAATTCATCTGCCACGGCGCGATCGAACTCGCTACGACGCATGGAAGACGACGAGTCGGCTGCTCAGCGCAGCGAGAGCTCGGGTTCGACCGATGCGACGAGCTCGTCGGGAACGACGTCGGGGAACGTCTGGAGCCCCTCGAGGACGGAAAGTCGGTCTCCGACTTCGCGCATGATGGTGGAGATGGGAACGTCGAGGGCCTCGGCCACCGAGGCGAGGATCTCGCTCGACGCCTCTTTCTGGCCACGCTCGACTTCGCTGAGGTACCCGAGGGCCACGCTCGCGCGGCTCGCGACCTGGCGGAGGGTGCGACCCTTCTGCTGGCGGAGGTCACGCAGGACTTCGCCGATCTCTTGACGAACCAGGATCATTTCGGGCCCTCCTCACTGCTGATTCCGTCGCTGTCCGGGTGGACAACTGTAAACACCGTCTGTGTCACCCTAATGCCGCGCGCTGTGCACCGGATGGGAATCGCTAGACGAAACCGGGATGTGCGACCATTTGTTCCCGCGAATTCGGGCGGGTTCTCGCGACGGCTCGCGGACGGTCTCGGCGTCCGGTCGCGAGTCGCCGTCACAGCGCCGCCAGAGCCCGTCGGATCGCCTGGTGGGCCGTCTCGTGACGGATGCGATCACGATCTCCCGCGATCACGAGCGAGTCGACTCGCGTTCCCAGGGGCGTGGAGACGGCGATGTGCACGGTACCCACCGGTTGTCCGTCTTGCTCGTCGGGACCGGCGACGCCGGTGGTCGCGATCCCCACCTGAGCCGCCGCGCCATCGATGCCGAGCACGTCACGGACACCGCGAGCCATCTGGCGCGCCACGCGGGGATGCACGGCCCCGTGCGCCTCGAGCAGAGCCGCATCGACGCCCAGCACGCTGTGCTTCAGATCGGTCGCGTACGCGACGACTCCGCCCCGCACGACGCGTGACGCCCCCGGCACATCGACCAGCGACGACACCACGAGCCCACCCGTGAGCGACTCGGCGACCGCGACGGTCCACCCCAGCTCCACCAGCCGCTCGATCAACGACGCCGCACTCTCACGAGGGTCCCGGACGAAGGTCTCGTCGAAGTCCTCGGGAACGCCGTCGATCATCGGGCGACTCGGCCCTTGCGCGCCGCTCTGATCTCGGTGACGACGTAATCGAGGCCCGAGGCGATGGTCAGCACGACCGCGATCGTCATGGTGATCACGCTCACCCACCAGACGGTGTTCTGCCACGCGCTCGCGTCGGACAGACCGGCGAACGGAACCAACGCGATCGAGAGCGCCACGGCCTGGGCCACGGTCTTCAGCTTGCCCATCCATGCGGCCGCCAGCACGTGGTCGCTGACGACGATGAAGCGGTAGATCGTGATGCCGATCTCTCGGATCAGCACGATGATCGTCACCCACCAGGGCAGTTCGCCGAGCAGAGACAGACCGACGAAGGCCACGCCCGTCAGAGCCTTGTCGGCGATCGGATCGAGGAGTTTGCCGAGATCGCTGACGATGTCGTACCGACGGGCGATGTACCCGTCGATGCCGTCGGTCGCGATCGCGACGATGAAGACGACCGCGGCCGCCCACCGGAGTCCTCCGCCCCGTCCGTCATCGGCCAGCAGCAACCACAGGAACACCGGCGCGCACAGGATGCGCGCGATGGTGATCGCATTGGGGAGTTGGGGGTGCACTGCCATCAGTCGCGTCCTGTCAGCTGCCAGGCGTCTTCCGAGCCTTCGTCGTCGTCGCTCTCGACGACCGGGAGGCCATCGTACTGAGACGCGATGGCATCGGTACCGTAGCGGTCGTCATCGGCGAGGGCCGATGCCGCCGACGGAGCCGCTGCCGGCGCGGGTGCCGACGGGGCGTCGTCGCCGCGCAGACGAGCGATCACCGCGGGAAGCTGCTCGTTGGTGACGAGCACGTCGCGGGCCTTCGATCCCTCGGACGGTCCCACGATCTCTCGGGATTCGAGCAGGTCCATCAGGCGGCCGGCCTTCGCGAAGCCGACGCGGAGCTTGCGCTGCAACATCGAGGTCGACCCGAACTGCGTCGAGACCACGAGCTCCGCCGCAGCGAGCAGCAGCTCGAGGTCGTCGCCGATGTCGGCGTCGATCTCTTTCTTCTCGGCGGCCACCTGCACGTCGGACCGGTACTCGGGCCGCGCCTGCTGGGTGACGTGCGCGACGACCTTCTCGATCTCTTGCTCGCTGACCCACGCCCCCTGCACGCGGACGGCCTTCGAGGCCCCCATCGGCAGGAAGAGCCCGTCACCCTGACCGATGAGACGGTCGGCACCCGGCTGGTCGAGGATGACGCGGGAGTCGGTGACGCTCGTCACGGCGAACGCGAGACGCGAGGGCACGTTGGCCTTGATGAGACCGGTGACCACGTCGACCGACGGACGCTGCGTGGCGAGCACGAGGTGGATGCCGCTCGCACGGGCGAGCTGCGTGATGCGCACGATGGAGTCCTCGACGTCACGGGGCGCCACCATCATGAGGTCGGCGAGCTCGTCGACGACCACGAGCAGGTACGGGTACGGCTTGAGCACCCGCTCGCTGCCCGCGGGCAGCGTGATCTCGTTGTTGACGACGGCCTTGTTGAAGTCGTCGATGTGACGGAAGCCGAACGACGCGAGGTCGTCGTAACGCATGTCCATCTCTTTCACGACCCACTGCAGCGCTTCGGCGGCCTTCTTGGGGTTCGTGATGATGGGCGTGATGAGGTGCGGAACGCCGGCGTACGACGTCAGCTCGACGCGCTTGGGGTCGATGAGCACCATGCGCACGTCGGAGGGCTTGGCCCGCATCAGCAGGCTCGTGATCATCGAGTTGACGAAGCTCGACTTTCCGGATCCGGTGGAGCCGGCCACCAGGAGGTGGGGCATCTTCGCGAGGTTCGCCACGACGAATCCCCCACCGACGTCCTTGCCGACGCCGATCGTCATCGGGTGCGTGGACGACGTGGCCGCGTCAGAGCGCAGGATGTCGCCGAGCGTGACGATCTCGCGGTCGGCGTTGGGGATCTCGACACCGATCGCGCTCTTGCCGGGGATGGGCGCGAGGATTCGCACTTCGTTCGAGGCGACGGCGTAGGCGATGTTGTTGGTGAGCGCGGTGATGCGCTCCACCTTCACGCCGTGTCCGACCTCGATCTCGTACTGCGTGACCGTGGGGCCGCGCGAGAAGCCCGTCACCCGGGCGTCGACCTTGAACTGCTCGAGGACGCTCTCGATGGCCTTGACCACCGCGTCGTTGGCGGCCGAACGCGCCTTCGGCGGGGTTCCGGCGGCCAACGCGGTGACCGCCGGCAGACGGTAGTTCGCCGCGGGCGGGGCCCCCGCATTGTCGCCGCCGAGGCCCGAGATGCCGGGCAGTTCGTGGTCGGGTGCGTCGTCGACGGGCGAGTCGTCGTGCAGCCCCCGACCGGCGGCGGCTCCGGCGAGGGCGCGCGCGTCGAACACCTCGGTGAGGGCATCGGGCGTGGGGGTCGACGGCACCGGCGGACGAAGGGGGGCGGTGACGGGCTCAGGTGCCACGACCGCGGATTCGAAGCCGCCCTGCGTGGTGCCGGGGCTGAGCAGGGTGGTGAGGTCGTCCGACCCCAGGGCGCCGTCGGTGTCTTCTTCGCGACCGGACTTGTTGCGCCGCCACCAGGGCAGCGACTTCTCGGCCGGCTCGTCGTCATGATCGTCGACGGGGAGGACCTTGGTGGTCGCGTCGCGCTCGACGCGCTCGGCGCCGAACATCCAGGCGTAGAGGTCGCCGAGGCGACGGCCGATGCGGTTGGGCGGCGTCTTGGTGAGGATGAGGACGCTGAGCACGGCCAGCAGGGACAGGGCGATGTACGCGCCCACCTCGGTCAGCAGGGTGAGCGGTTCTCCGACGATCCAGCCGGCGATCCCCCCGGCGCGGCTGAGGACCGGCGGTCCGCCCTCGTTGGGGGCTGGTCGGCCACCCGCGACGTGACAGAAGCCCGACACGGTGACGACGAACAGGCCGAAGCCGATGCCGACCCGGCCGTTGTCGTGGACAGAGGAGGGATGCCGGAAGAGCCATCCCGCCAGAAGCAGCAACAGCACGGGGAGCACGAAGGCGACACGCCCGAAGAGGAGCCCGAAGCTGTACGCGCTGATCAGCGCCGCCGCCTCGGTCCCGATGAAGAACCATTCCACGACGGCACCGACGACGGCGAGCACGACGAGGAAGAACGGGAAGCCGTCTCGACGCTGATCCCGCTCGAGGTTCTCGGGGCCGAAGGTGCGGAACATCCCGCCCACCCCGTGGGCGAGCGCCATCCAGGCGCGGACGGCGGCCGAGGGCTTCTCGGGCTCGTCGACGTAGCGCTTCGGCGCCGGAGCCGAGGCTTTCGATCGCGGAGACCCCTTCGCGGGGGCGCGACCGCCGGTGGGGGACGAACTGCGAGCCATGCCTCCACGGTAGGCGGGACCCCCGACATTCGCCCGCACCGACGCGGGGTTCAGCCCAGGCGCTTCACCATCACGTCGCGTCCGATCCCGGGGCGCGTGACCGCGAAGCCCTCGGATCGGTACAGGCTGACGGCGTAGTTCCCGCGCTCGACGCTGAGGCTGATCCGGGCGTAGCCCTGCGCACGGGCCTGATCGACGAGGCGCTGCAGGAGCGCGCGCCCGACGCCGTGGGCACGCCAGACGGGCCGGACGCCGATGATCAGCTCGGGCACCCCGGTGCCCACCCATCCGAATCCGGGTTCGTCGCGCGGCAGCATCCGGTACCAGGCCGCGCCGACGGCTTCTCCCCCGGGCGACTCGGCGATGAAGCCGGCGTCTCCGGGACGCATCCATCCCGCGATGTACCGGCGGTACTCGGGGCTGCTCACGATCTCGTGACGAGCACGTGCCGCTCCCGCGCGCCACAGGGCGGCCTCGACCGTCATGTCGGCGAGGAAGGCGCCGTCGGAGGCGACGGCCGCGCGGATCGGGAGACCGGGCATGCCCGAATGATAGCGGCGGCGCGCCGCTCCCGCGCCGGGTGAATCGACGAAGCGCCGCCGGCGAACCCGAGGGTCGTCCGGCGGCGCTTCGGAACGCGGGTCAGGCCTCGATGACCATCGGCACGATCATCGGCCGACGGCGCAGCGACTGGTTGACCCAGCGACCGATCGTGCGGCGCACGACCTGCTGCAACGCGTGGTTGTCGCGGACACCCGACTTGGCGGCTTCGGCCAGGGCCGCGGCGATCTTGGGCTTGACGCTGTCGAAGACCTTGTCGTCTTCGGCGAAACCACGGGCGTGGATCTCGGGACCCGAGATGATCTTGCCGGTCGCCGAGTCGACGACGACGATCACCGAGATGAAGCCCTCCTCGCCCAGGATGCGGCGGTCCTTGAGGTCGGCATCCGTGATCTCGCCCACCGACGAGCCGTCGACGTAGACGAAGCCGATGTCGATCTGACCGACCACGCGGGCGACGCCGTCGCGCAGGTCGACGACCGTGCCGTTCTCGCCGAGGATCGTGTTCTCTTCGGGGATCCCGGTCTCGCGCGCGAGCTTCGCGTTGGCCATGAGGTGGCGGTACTCGCCGTGCACGGGCAGGACGTTCTTGGGCTTGAGGATGTTGTAGCAGTACAGCAGCTCACCCGCGGCGGCGTGACCCGACACGTGCACCTTCGCGTTGCCCTTGTGCACGACGGTCGCGCCGAGCTTGGTCAGCCCGTCGATCACGCGGTAGATCGCGTTCTCGTTCCCCGGGATCTGGCTGGATGCCAGGATGATCGTGTCGCCCTCGCCCGGCTCGATCGCGTGGTCGAGGTTGGCCATGCGGCTGAGCACGGCCATGGGCTCGCCCTGCGAACCGGTCGACATGTAGACGATCTTGTCGTCGGGCAGGTCGCGGGCCTTCTTGTAGTCGATCAGCACGCCGTCGGGGACGTTGAGGTACCCGAGGTCGGCGGCGATGCCCATGTTGCGCACCATGCTGCGACCCAGCAATGCCACGCGCCGACCGTTCGCGTGCGCGGCGTCGAGCACCTGCTGCACACGGTGCACGTGGCTCGAGAAGCTGGCGACGACCACGCGGCGCGGAGCGCGCGCGATGACCTGATCGAGCACCGGACCGATGGCCCGCTCGGTGGGCGTGAACCCGGGGACGTCGGCGTTGGTGGAATCGACGAGGAACAGGTCGACGCCCTCTTCACCGAGGCGGGCGAACGCGCGCAGGTCGGTGATGCGGCCGTCGAGCGGAAGCTGATCCATCTTGAAGTCACCGGTGGCGAGCACGAGGCCGGCGGGCGTGCGGATCGCCACGGCGAGCGCGTCGGGGATGGAGTGGTTCACCGCGATGAACTCGAGGTCGAAGGGCCCGACCTTCTCGTGCTGCCCCTCTTTCACCGTCAGGGTGTAGGGGCGGATGCGGTGCTCTTTGAGCTTCGCCTCGATCAGCGCCAGCGTGAGTCCCGACCCGATGAGGGGGATGTCGCCCTTGAGCTTGAGCAGGTAGGGAACAGCGCCGATGTGGTCTTCGTGTCCGTGCGTCAGAACGACGCCGACGATGTCGTCGAGACGGTGCCTGATCGGCTCGAAGTCGGGCAGGATCAGGTCGACGCCGGGCTGGTGCTCCTCGGGGAACAGCACGCCGCAGTCGACGACGAGCAGCTTGCCCTCGTACTCGAAGACGGTCATGTTGCGTCCGACCTCGCCGAGACCGCCGAGCGGGACCACGCGCAGCGTGCCGGGCGCGAGTGCGGGGGGATCGTAAACAGTCGTGGGCATAAGTGCCTCCTCGGATGCCACCGCGTGGCATCCCCTCGTGTGGCGTCCCAGGCCGCGGATCGGCGGACGCCCATGTCTATCTCGTGGTGCCGTGCACCTTCGGCAGGGCACCGCCGGCGGCCGCGTTGCGGTCGGGGCGGAAGTTTGAGAAGTCGGCACCCGCGACGTCGGCGACCAGGGCGAGCTCGTCTTCGATCACCGCGGCCTCCCACTCTTCGGGGCCGACCAGGGGCAGGCGCACGCGCGGGCTGGCGATGCGCCCGAGGCCGTGCAGGATGTACTTCGCGGCCACCGTGCCGGGCACGTGCGTCATGACGGCGCGCACGAGCGGCTCGAGGCCCCGGTGTGCGGCGGTGGCCGTGGCGAGATCGCCGGCGTTCACGGCATCCACGATCGTGCGGTAAGGCGCGGCGGCGATGTTGGCCGTCACGCCGATGAGCCCGCTCGCACCGATCGACAGGTGCGGCAGCACGTTGGCGTCGTCACCCGAGAAGTACATGAGGTCGGTCTGGTTGAGCACCCGGCTGACCTCGCTGAAGTCGCCCTTGGCGTCTTTGATCGCGAGGATGTTGGGGTGCTTCGCCAGGCGCAGGATCGTCTCGTACTTGATGGGCACACCGGTGCGGCCGGGGATGTCGTACAGGATCACCGGGAGGTCGGTCGCGTCGGCGACGAGACGGAAGTGCGTCAGGATGCCGGCCTGGGTGGGCTTGTTGTAGTACGGCGTGACGATCATGATGCCGTCGGCGCCGGCCTTCTCGCTGGCCTTGTAGAGCTCGATCGCGTGCGCGGTCTCGTTGGACCCGCCGCCCGTGAGGATCTTGGCGCGGCCCGCCGAGACGTCTTTGCCGACCTCGACCAGACGCAGCTTCTCGGGGTCGGTCAGGGTCGAGGTCTCACCGGTGGTGCCGGTGACGACGATGCCGTCGGCGCCCGCGGTGATGACGTCGTCCATGTGCTTCTCGACGGCGGGCCAGTCGACTTCGCCGTCGGCGGTCATCGGGGTGATGAGCGCGACGAGCACCTGACCGAAGGGATTGCCGGAGTGCGTCATGCACCCAGGATATCGGTTCGCGGCCCGCTCTCCGCGGCGTCCATCTGCATGATCGGTGGGGCAGCAGTGAACATCGGGCGTCGAAGTGCCCCTGCTGCATGATGCCGGTCATGCATACCGACCACCGCGCGCGTGTGCGCGGCGCGCCAGGACCGCCGCCTCCACCAGATGCCATTCGTGCAGCACCATCGCATAGTCGAAGCGCAAGGTCTCGAAGCCCTGCGCCGCGGCGATCGCGTCCCGGCGCAGATCTTTGTGCCGCAGCGACACCCCGTCATGGTTCTCGCGGCCGTCGACCTCCAGGATGATCCGCCCGTCGAGCAGGAAATCGACCACGCCGACGCCGGGAATGCGTACCTGACTCTCCAGGCGGATGCCGAGACGACTCAACCGCAGCCGAAGGATCGACTCGAGCCCGCTGTCGGCATCGGGACGCGCGAGGTCGACGAGCCCTCGTCGTCCAGCGCGCAGTCCCGCCCTCACTTCTGCCCGTTGTGCACGATCGATCAGCCCCTTGCGCCATGCGGACTCGAAGGCGGCGAAGAAGACCTCGTCTCCGAGGCAGGTCGCCACTTGCACGAGAGCCTGAACGATCGACACGACACCGAACGAGGCAGTCCCGGCATCGTGGTGGTTGACGCACCGGCATCCGGGATGACCGTGGCGGCGACCCGAGGTGCCCAGCCACACGTGGACGCGCGCGTCGTCCTCCCACAACCAGACCCCGTACCGGCGGAGGGCGGAGGCGCACGCGACGGATCCGCCGTGCATCGCCGCCGTCGCGACGAGCGGATCGGTCTCGGGCAGGGCGAGCACGCCGTCGCGCAGGCGTTCGAACACCTCGCCCCGCACGAATCGGCGGACGTCGGCATGCGTGGCACCGCGGCGGATCAGGTCGGCTCGCCGCATCACGCCCCCGGCTCGCGCCACGAGTTCGATGGCGGTGGATGTGCGCACTCGTGCAGCGTGCCCGAGCGCGACCCGCGCTCGGGCGCCTCCGGGCGCGGCTGTGGATAACAGCCCGCCCGCCGGCCCCGCCTGCCCGGCGGGCGGCGGGCGCGGTGGGCGGTCGATATGCATGATCGCTGGTGCGCCTGCGCACAGATGTGGCGAATGGAGCCGTCGCGCCCAGCCCGCTCCTGCATCTGAACCACGGCACGAGCCGCGCCGTAGGGTGACCTCATGGCCTGGACCACCCGCGCATCGCGCACCGTCTACGAGAACCGCTGGATCCACGTGCGCGAAGACGAGGTGACGGGGCCCCACGGCGACGGCATCTACGGGGTCGTCCGCGTGCAGCACCCGGCGGTGTTCGTGATCGCCCTCGACGACGACGAGCGCGTGTGCGTCATCGAGCTCGAGCGCTACACGACCGGGCGTTCGCTCGAAGTGCCCGCGGGCGGCTCCGACGGCGAGGATCCGCTCGAGGCCGCGAAGCGGGAACTCCTCGAGGAGACCGGGGTCACGGCATCCGAGTGGCACTACCTCGGCCGCATGAATGCCCTCAACGGCATCGCCGACGCCCCGGAGCATGTGTACCTCGCGCGGGGTCTCGAGACGACGGATGCCACGGCGTCCCAGCACGAGGAGGGGATCGACCAGGTGCGATGGATCCCGTTCGCGGAGCTGCTGGCCCTCGTGGCCGACGGCACCGTCTCGGACGGCGAGACGATCGCCGCCCTCGCGTTCGCCGGCATCCACCTGGGACGCTTCCGCTGAGCAGCGACCCGGCCGTCGCGGTGGCCCGAGCCGGCCGCGGCTCAGGGAGTTTCAGCGCCCTCGGGCGGCGGCGCGCACGACCAGCCCGTCGGGCAGCAGACGCGACGCGGCGACCAGCACCTTGTACCGCAGCGACGGTACCGACACCGCGCGTCCGCGCGCGGCATCGCGGAGTCCTTCGCGCACGACGTCTGTGGCCGTCAACCACATTCCCGGCGGCACCCCCTCTTCGCCGGGAGGCAGGCCCAGACGCTCGTGGAAGTTCGTGTGCACGAACCCCGGGCACACCGCGGTGACGCTGACGCCCCGCTTACGGTAGGCGACGTTGGCCCAGCGGCTGAAGGAGATCAGCCACCCCTTCGCCGCGCCGTAGGTGCCGCGCGGCACGAAACCCGCCACCGAGGCGACGTTGACGATGCGTCCACTCCCCCGCGCGAGCATCGCCGGCAGCGCGGCGTGCGTGAGACGCAGGGCGACCTCGACGTGCAGACGCAGGTGACGCACCTCGTCGTCGACGGCGTTCTCGTCGAACGCGAGGTCGAGTCCGAAACCGGCATTGTTGACGAGGATGTCGACGCCCGCGGCCACCCGCCTCTCGACGAGGGCCACGGCGTCGTCGTCGAGAAGGTCGGCGACGACGACCTCGACCCCGACGCCGTGCGCGGCACGCACGTCGGCGGCGACGGCCTCGAGTGCCTCGCGATTGCGGCCCACGAGCACGACGTCGGCGCCGCGCGCGGCGAGCTGGCGGGCGAACTCCGCGCCCAGACCGGAGCTCGCGCCCGTGATGAGAGCGGTGCGCGTCATGTCAGGCGCCCCGGCGCTCGTAAGTCTCGAAGCGGTACCGGATGCCGCTGCGCGACACGTGCCATCCCTCGACGGGGGTGGCGGCGACCAGCGACCATCCGTCGAGGCCCGGAGCGTGGGTGTCCCCGTCGACGGCGACGTCGAGACGGGTGAGCTCGATGCGGTCGGCGTGGCCGATCGCCTCGGAGTAGAGCTGCCCGCCCCCGATGACCCACGCACGCTCTCCCTCGGCGCGGTCGAGTGCTGCGTCGAGGGAGAGCGCGCGATCGGCACCCTCGGCGGACCAGTCGTCGGAGCGCGTCACCACGATGTTGCGCCGGCCGGGCAGCGGCCGGAAGCGCGGCGGGAGCGATTCCCACGTACGCCGACCCATGATGACGTCGGACGACCCGGTGACCTCGCGGAAGTGCGCGAGGTCCTCGGGGACGTGCCAGGGCATTCCTCCGTCGGCGCCGATGACGCCGCCGTGGGCCTCGGCCCAGACGAGCCCGATCGAGGTCATACCGCGACGGCTCCCCTGATGGCGGGGTGGTGCTGGTAGCCCTCGACGATCACGTCGTCGTAGCGGTAGTCGAAGATCGAGTCGGGCGTGCGGGCGAATCGCAGCGTGGGCAGGGCGTACGGCTCCCGCGTGAGCTGCTCCTGCACCTGCGCGCGGTGGTTGTCGTAGACGTGGCAGTCGCCGCCCGTCCAGATGAACTCGCCGGGCTCCAGGCCGGTCTGCTGAGCGACCATCAGGGTCAGCAGCGCGTAGGAGGCGATGTTGAACGGCACCCCCAGGAACATGTCGGCGCTGCGCTGGTACAGCTGGCACGACAGCTTTCCGTCGGCGACCGAGAACTGGAACAGCGCGTGGCACGGCGCGAGAGCCATGTCGGGGATGTCGGCGGGATTCCACGCCGACACGATCAGCCGACGGGAGTCGGGGTCGCGCCGGATCTGCTCGACGACCTGTGCGATCTGATCGATCGTGCCGCCGTCGGCGGTGGGCCAGGAGCGCCACTGCACGCCGTACACGGGTCCGAGCTCGCCGTCGGCGTCGGCCCATTCGTCCCAGATCGAGACGCCGTTCTCTTTCAGCCAGCCGACGTTCGACTCACCGCGCAGGAACCACAACAGCTCGTACACGATCGACTTGAGGTGCACGCGCTTGGTCGTGATGAGGGGGAACCCGTCGGCGAGATCGAACCGGATCTGTCGGCCGAAGACGCTCGTGGTGCCGGTGCCGGTGCGATCGGACTTGTGCGTGCCGTTCTCGAACACGTCGCGCAGCAGGTCTTCGTACGGGGTGAGGATGTCGGCGGTCACGCGCTTCACGATACCCGCGCGGGGCCCGCGACGACCGTGCCCGTACGGCATCGCGGACATCCGCCATCTGGGGAGGAGGGGTACTCCCGTCACGCGACGACTCATCCGCCCCGGTGTCGGTGGCGGCGGCTACCGTTGACGATCGTGGACCTGACTCTCGCCCTCGTGATCGCCGCCGCGCTTCTCGCGGCGACCGCCGCGGTGGGCCTGCTCCTGCGGCGCGGTCAGGGGCGCGTCCGCGCCGTCGACTCCGCCGAGTCGATCGACCCGCGCACGCTCGGCACGGGCCCCCTGGGCGAGGACGCGACCCTTCTGCAGTTCAGCACCGAGTTGTGCTCGCGCTGCCCGGGCGTCCATCGCCTGTTGTCGGCGGTCGCCGACGAGCGCACCGGTGTCCGCCACCTCGACGTCGATCTCACCCATCGCCCCGACCTCGCCCAGCGGTTCCGCGTGCTCCAGACCCCCACGACCCTCGTGCTCGACCGCACCGGCACCATCCGCACCCGTATCGCCGGCGCACCGACCCGCGCCGTCGTCGAAACCGAACTCGATCGTCTGCACGAAGAGGCCCCGCATGTCTGAGAACGCCCGCATCGACGTCCGCGGCCCCCGGTTCGCCGCGTCGATCACCGCCGTCCTGTTGCTGATCGCCACGGTGCTCAGCCTGATCGGCGTCGCGACGGCGCACGAGACGTCGTCCCCCGGCACCTGGCTGCTGCCGCAGGTCTCGGTCGGCGCGCGGATCGTCGACCCCGGCTTCCTCCTGCTGCTCGTCATCGCCCTGCTGTTCGTCTGGGGGGTCGCCTCCCCGCGCACCGCCCCCTGGGGTGTGCTCTTCCGCCGGGTCGTCCGACCGCGCCTGTCGCCGCCGACCGAGTTCGAAGACCCGCGTCCCCCGCGGTTCGCCCAGGGCGTCGGCCTGTTCGTCACCGCGGTCGGTCTCGTCCTGCACCTCGCCGGGGTCCCCTGGGCCCTCCCGATCGCCGCCGCCATGGCCTTCGTCGCCGCCTTCCTCAACGCCGCGTTCGGGCTGTGCCTCGGTTGCCAGCTCTACCTCGTTCTGCAGCGCGTCGGCCTCATCGGGCGCCGGGGCACGGCATCCGCCTGACAGCCACCTTCGCGGAGGCTGTCAAGACCCGAGCGGTGTGGCAGACCCTCGTTAGGCTGGCCGCGTCGCGGTCGATCCGGACCGCGCGTGATGATGGAGGTCCCCATGGCCGTCACGAGCGAAGCAGCCACAGCCTGGAAGGGCAGCCTGTTCGAAGGTTCGGGTGAGGTGACGTTCACCTCGTCCGGCATCGGCACCTTCGGTGTGAACTGGAAGGCCCGCAGCGAGGGGTCGAACTCGGTCACGACCCCCGAAGAGCTTCTCGCCGGTGCGCACTCGGCGTGCTTCAGCATGGCGCTGTCGAACGCCCTCGCCGAGAACGGCACCCCTCCCGAGTCGGTCGACGCCACCGCGTCGATCACGTTCAAGCCCGGCACCGGCATCACGGGCAGCCACCTGAACGTCAACGCCGTCGTGCCCGGTCTCGACGCCGCGACGTTCGAGAAGATCGCCGCCGACGCGAAGGCCAACTGCCCCGTGTCGCAGGCGCTCGCGGGCATCGACATCACCCTCGAGGCCACGCTTGCCTGAGTCTTCGGCCCGACGCGTCGTCATCGCCGGCGCGTCGGGCCTCATCGGCTCCGCTCTGGCCGATTCGCTGCGCTCCGACGGCGTCGAGGTCACCGCTCTCGTCCGACACGAGCCGCGCGACGCGAACGAGGTGCAGTGGCTCCAGAACGCCGCCCCGCTCGATCCCGACGTGCTGGCCGGAGCCGACGCGGTCGTGTGCCTGAACGGCGCATCGATCGGACACTTCCCCTGGACGCCGTCGTACAAGAGCGAGCTGCTGTGGTCGCGCATCACGCCGACGCGCACCCTCGCCGCGGCCGTACGCGCGCTGGGCGACGACGCTCCGGCCCTGATCAACGCGAGTGCCACCGGGTTCTACGGCTCGCAGCCCGGCGTCGTACTGACCGAGGAGGCCCGTTCGGGTCGGGGTCTGCTCGTCGACATCTGCGTCGAATGGGAGGCCGCGGCGCGCGGGGCGGGCGACAAGGCTCGCGTCGCGTTCCTGCGCACGGCTCCCGTCGTGCACGAGCAGGGGGTGCTCAAGCCCCTGCTGCTGCTCACCAAGCTCGGCATCTCGGGCCCCATCGGCCGCGGCACTCAGGTGTGGCCGTGGATCACGCTCGAAGACGAGGTACGCGCCATCCGGCACGTCATCGACTCCGACCTCGACGGCCCGGTCAACCTCACCGGTCCCACGCGGGCGACCGCCAACGATCTGGGGTTCGCCCTCGCCCGACGCATGAACCGGCCCTACGCCCTGCGCGCCCCGATCTGGGGCGTCAAGCTCGCTCTCGGCGCCGACGCCACCGAGGCGCTGCTGACCTCTGACGCCGACGTGCGTCCGACCGCCCTCGAGAACGACGGCTTCACCTTCACGCACCGCACGGTCGACGAGGCCGTCGCCTCGGCCGTCCCCGCCCACGACGCCGCCTGAGACGCCCGCGCCGGGCAGTGCTTCTCGCCCGGCGCGGTGCGGTCGCGGCGCCGTCGGCGCCCCGGCTGCGACTCAGCGCGCGCGGCGCTCCGCGCCCTCGAGTCGGATCGCCGTGCGCACCGACTCGCGGGCACGGCGTCGATCACCCGCCGCGTCGTACGCGAGGGCCAGGCGGTATCGGGCCCGCCAGTCTTCGGGGTGCGCCTCGACGTCGGCGCGGTACTGCGGAAAGAGGGCGTCGCCGTCTTCGCGCTCGATGCGCCCGCTGGGACGCACCGGCAGGTCTTCGTCGGGCAGCCCGCCCTCGGCATCGAGGCGCTCCCCCAGGCGCTGCGCGCCCACGCCGAACCACAGCTCCCGGCCGATGGCCCAGAGCGCCAGCAGCGGAAGCACGAGGAGCGCGACGCCCATCGCGATCCCGACCCCGTCGCCGCTCGTGAGCAGCACGATCGCCCGCTGTCCGGCCAGGACCACGTACAGCAGAAGCAGCACCGTCATCACGGCGACGGCGATGCGCGTTTTCATGCGCTGGTGGCGCCCGCCACCTGGCCCGAGACGTCGCCGTCGGCGATCGGGGCCCCCGGCTCGATCGGGCGGGTGCGCACGCCGATGTCGATGAAGCTGTCGAGCCCGACGATGACGCCCCGCGCCTCGCGCGCCGCCGCGAGGGCGATGCGGATGCCGGGGGCATAGGCCGTGGCGGGCTCCACCGTGTCGTGCACGATCGTGAGCGACTCACCGGCCCCCGACAGCACGGTCTCTTGGCGAGCGACCACGCCCGGTCGCCGCAGCGAGTGGATCGGCACGGAGGCCACCCGCTGACCCCGTGCGCGCTGGTCGACGTGCGGCGAGTCGACGGGACCGACCTCGGCGCGCGCCGCGGCGATGAGCTCGGCGGTGCGTACGGCGGTTCCACTCGGCGAGTCGATCTTCGTCTCGCGGTGGGCCTCGACGATCTCGATCGACGGGAAGAACGGGGCGGCCGCGGCCGCCAGGGCGCTGCCGATGACGGATCCGAGCGAGAAGTTGGGGATGAACACGGCACCCGTGCCACTGGCTTCGACGAGCGAGCGGACGAGGGCGATGCGCTCGTTCGACCAGCCCGACGTTCCGACGAGCACGTTGATGCCGCGCTCGATCGCGGCGCGCACGACATCGATCGAGACGGCGGGGGTCGAGGCATCGACGACCAGGTCGGCGCCGTCGAGTTCGCTGAGGTCGGAGGTCGAGGTCAGGATCGCCGAGACCTCGTACCCGTTCTCGGCCTCGACGACCTCGCGGATCACCCCGCCCAGTTTGCCGGTACCGCCCACGATGGCCACACGCGTCGTCATGCGTCCAGCCTAGGCGGCGCGCACACGTTCGACGCGCTGTCCACAGATGTACGGTGCGCGGTCCGTCAGACCGGGAGCGGGTCCATCAGCCCCGTGCGCAGCTCGACCGGCAGGTGCGCCAGGTCGTTGTGCGAGAGCAGCGTCCAGGGCCGGCCCTTCTTCTGCGCGATGACGGTCAAGCCGCAGTAAGCCTGATTGATCGTCATCCAACGCCAGTCGGGGGCCTGCAGCACCTCGCGGACGAACCACGAGATGACGAAGTTGTGGGTGATGACGAGCTCGTGCACCTCCCCCGTCTTGCGGGCGAGGAACTCGGCGGTGGCGTCGGCCATCTGCGCGCGGCCGGCCTCGATCTCGGCCTCGGAGACCGACCCGAAGAACGACTCGTAGGCCGCGGGCGTTTCGGGCGTCATCCCCGTGGGCACGCAGTCGAACAGCAGGGCCGACGACTCCGGAGCCACCGACGGCAGACGCTCGGCGACGGCTCGCGCCGTCTGCGCCGCACGCTCGAGCGGGGAGTGCCACACCGCGTCGAGCGGAAGCCCCGACAGCCGGTCGGCGAGCAGGGCCGCCTGACGCTGACCACGCGGAGACAGGGGGCCGTCTGTGAGCCCGTGCTCGGCATCCTGGTGCTCGCCGTGGCGCACCAGATAGATGTAGTGCGTCACGTCAGCTCACCTCGTCGTCGATCTGCCGTCCCCCGGCCCCGTGTTCCAGCCTACGTCACGCTCTCGCGCGCGGGCCGGTCACTCGGCGGCGCGTGCGATATCCGCCAGCTGGGCCCGGCTGAGGCGCACGCCCACGGCGCGCATGCATTCGACGACGTGACGAGGCGCGAAGGCGTTGACGATGGGGGCCGTGACGATCTTCTGCGCGAGCAGCCAGGCGACGGCCACCGCGGCATCCGGGATGCCGAGCTCGGTGCCGACGGTGTCGAGGGCGCGCAGCACACGAGTCCCCCGGCGGTTCAAGTTGGCGGCCAGTTGGAACCCCCGCACCGACTGCGACGACTGGTCGCGCGTGCGGGTCTCGCCGGAGAGGAAACCGTGCGCCAGGGCGTGCGACGGCGTCACGGCCATCCCCTGCGCCGACGCGATCAGTCGCAGGTCGCCGTCGAACTCGTTCCGGCGCAGCACGTTGTAGGGAACGTCGAGCACCGAGATGCGCGGGTAGCCCGCCGACGACAGGATGCGGGCCTCGACGAGCTGCGCGGCGGTGTACCCGTGCGCACCGATGGCCCGGACCTTGCCCGAATCGACGAGCCACTCGCTGGTGGCGAGCGTGTCTTCGAGCAGGGCCGTGTCGCCGCGGGGGGCGTCGAGCGACAGCACGTCGATACGGTCGGTGCCCAGGCGCGTGAGCGACGCCTCGACGGCACGCACGAGGTTGACGGAGTCGAGCCCGGGGTTGTCGGGGTGTCCTCCGATGCGCACGGTGACCACGGCCTCGTCGCGCATGCGCCGGGTGCGCAGCCACTCACCGATGATGAACTCGCTGCGGCCGGCCGCGTAGCTGTCGGCGGTGTGCAGCGCGTTCCCACCGAGCTCGGCGTAGGCGTCGAGGATGTCGTGGCTGGCGCCGGCGTCGACGTTCCAGCCGAACTCCCCCCCACCGAGGAAGAGCGGGAAGACCTCGAAGCCGGTCTCACCGAGCGGAACCCGCACGTGGGAGCCCAGACCGGGCCCCTGCAGGGTGATCGGAGAAGAGGGGTGCGACGCGCGATCACGACGCAGGCGTGGCGAGGCCGTCTCGTCGACGCCCGGGCCGCTCATGGTGAATCCCCTCGATGCCGGGCGACGGTACGGCGAACCCGTAACTGCACGCCCCCCGACGTACTTCGAGGCTAAAGCTTCGCCCGCGGTGGGCCGCCGATTCGCCCGCCCCGGCGATAAACATTGCGTAACGCTTGTGCACCGATCACCCCATGCGTCACACCCGTCACACGACGGATGCCCGCCCCGCGAGAAGCGGGACGGGCATCCGATCAGACGAGAGGATCAGCCTTCGGCGGGAGCCTCGGGACCCTCGCTCGCGGCGGCCGAGCTCTGCGTGTCGGCCGGCTCGGTCGCGTCAGCGGCCTCGTCGACGACCGGCTCGAGCGACAGCTTGCCGCGGTCGTCGATCTTCGTGATGCGCACGAGGATCTTGCGACCGACCGACAGCACGTCTTCGACGTTCTCGACGCGCTTGCCACCGGCGAGCTTGCGGACCTCGCTGACGTGCAGCAGTCCGTCCTTGCCGGGCAGGAGCGAGACGAACGCACCGAAGGTCGCGATCTTGACGACCGTGCCCAGGAACTGCTCGCCGACCTCGGGGTTGGTCGGGTTGGCGATCGCGTTCACCTGCGCACGGGCAGCCTCGGCCGAGGGGCCGTCGGTCGCGCCGATGTACACGGTGCCGTCGTCTTCGATCGAGATCTGGGCGCCGGTCTCGTCCTGGATGGAGTTGATCGTCTTGCCCTTGGGTCCGATGAGCTCACCGATCTTGTCGACCGGGATCTGAACGCTGATGACGCGGGGCGCGGTGGGCGCCATCTCGTCGGGGGCGTCGATGGCCGAGTTCAGGACGTTGAGGATCGTCAGACGAGCCTCCTTCGCCTGGGTGAGGGCAGCGGCGAGCACCGACGACGGGATGCCGTCGAGCTTGGTGTCGAGCTGGATCGCCGTGATGAACTCCGACGTACCCGCGACCTTGAAGTCCATGTCGCCGAGGGCGTCTTCGGCGCCGAGGATGTCGGTCAGGGCGGCGTAGCGCGTCTGTCCGTCGACCTGGTCGGTGACCAGGCCCATGGCGATACCGGCGACGGGAGCGCGCAGCGGCACACCCGCGTTCAGCAGCGACAGGGTCGAGGCGCAGACGGAGCCCATCGAGGTGGAGCCGTTGGACCCGAGGGCCTCGGACACCTGACGGATCGCGTACGGGAACTCCTCGCGGCTGGGCAGCACGGGCACGAGCGCGCGCTCGGCCAGGAAGCCGTGCCCGATCTCGCGACGCTTGGGGCTGCCCACGCGACCGGTCTCACCGGTCGAGTACGGCGGGAAGTTGTAGTGGTGCAGGTAGCGCTTGCTCGTGATGGGCGACAGCGAGTCGATCTGCTGCTCCATCTTGAGCATGTTCAGCGTGGTGACGCCCAGGATCTGGGTCTCGCCGCGCTGGAAGATCGCCGAGCCGTGAACGCGCGGGATGACCTGCACCTCGGCGTCGAGCGGACGGATGTCGGCCAGACCACGGCCGTCCATGCGGACGCCCTCGGCGAGGATGCGACCGCGGACGATCGTCTTGGTGACCGACTTGTACGCGGCGCTGAACTCGAGCGTCGCGACGGCGGGCAGCTCACCCGACTCGACGGCGGCGACGAGCTCGGCCTTGACCGAGGTCTTGATCTCGTCGTCGGCGTTCTGACGCTCCTGCTTGTCGGCGATCTGGTACACCGGCACGAGGCGGTCGTAGGCGCGACCGGCGACGAAGTCGTACGTCTGCTGGCTGTAGGCCGGGAAGACGGGGAACGACTGGATCTCCTTGGCCGCCGTGCGGGCGACCTCGTTCTGCGCGTCGACCAGCTGGCGCAGGAACGGCTTGGCCGCTTCGAGGCCTTCGGCCACGACCTGCTCGTTGGGCTTGGTGGCGCCGCCCTTGATCATGTTCCAGCTGCCCTCGGTGGCCTCGGCCTCCACCATCATGATGGCGACGTCGCCGTCGTCGAGCACGCGGCCCGCGACGATGAGGTCGAAGACGGCCTCTTCGAGCTGCGTGACGGTCGGGAACGCGACCCACTGGTCGGCGTTCTCACCGTGGCCGGGGATGAGCGCGAGGCGCACACCGGCGATGGGACCCGAGAAGGGCAGACCCGAGATCTGGGTCGACAGCGACGCGGCGTTGATCGCGAGGGCGTCGTAGAACTCGCCGGGTGCGATCGACAGCACGGTGACGACGATCTGGACCTCGTTGCGCAGGCCCTCGACGAACGAGGGGCGCAGCGGGCGGTCGATGAGGCGGCAGACGAGAATGGCCTCGGTCGAGGGGCGACCCTCGCGGCGGAAGAACGAGCCGGGGATCTTGCCGGCGGCGTACGAACGCTCTTCGACGTCGACGGTCAGCGGGAAGAAGTCGAAGCCTTCACGCGGGTGCTTGCCGGCGCTGGTGGCCGACAGGAGCATGGTCTCTTCGTCGAGGTAGGCGGCAACAGCGCCCTGGGCCTGCTGAGCGAGGCGTCCGGTCTCGAAGCGGATGGTGCGGGTGCCGAAACGGCCGTTGTCGAGAACGGCTTCAGCGGCGGTGATTTCTGGACCTTCCAAGAGGTCCCTCCTTCTTTGTTTAGGCTCGCCGCCCCGTGTGGGCGACGAGCTGCATGCGAAGGAGCAGGAACAGGCAGAAAGGGCGCGCCGACGTGTCGGCCCGGAAATCCCGGCGACTGGCCACCAGTAGACGACCACCCGGCAAACGACGGGGAGTCCACCACAGGGGACCAGCGTCTGCCGGCCTGCTCCGTGAGCTCATGTGTAATTGAGCGGATGCCAAGACGGCATCGTCCTCACCCTACCAGCGCCGCGCGGAACGGGGTGGTCACCGCACGGCTTCGTGCTTTAGCGTGACCTCATGGGCATCATCCGTCGCAGCAGTCACACGCTCCTCGTGTGCGTGCTCCTCGGCGCGGCGATGGCCCCTCTGTCGGCCGCCGCCGCCTCACCCGCCTCCGCGACGAGGGCCGTGACCGCCGCCGTCGATGAGGCGGCCGTCGCCCAGGTGAAGCAGGCGCTGGATGCCGCGGAGCAGTCCGCCGCGTCGGCGTCGCGTCGCGCGCTCGACACCTCGGCGACCGCCGAGCGCACCCGACTGCTCGCGGAGTCCACCGCCGCCCGCGCCGAGACGCTGACGGCGCAGAGCACCGCCGCCGACGCGCACCTCTCGTCCACCCGCACCCGGGCGGGCGCCAGCGCCTCGCGCCTCTACCGCACCACCGGGAGCGGCCCCCTCGTGGCGCAGCTGCTGACGGGCGCCGATCCCGACTCCGTGCTGTCGCGTCTGGGCATCCTGGATCGGATGGCCACCGTCGCGGCGCGCACGGCCGGCCAGGCCCGCAGCGCGGCCGACGTCGCCACGTCTCTGCGCACCCAGGCGGAGCAGGCCCGCGCCGAGGCCGCACGCCTGGCGGGCGAGGCGCAGACGACGGCGGCGGCCGCCGCCGCCGAGGCCACGACCGAGACGGCGACCGTCGCCGCCGCCCAGGCTCAGCTGAACGACCTGTACGCGCAGCTGGCCGAGTTGCGGCGCACGACCGCCGAGCAGGAGCGCGCGGCGCGCGAGCGCGAGAAGGCCGAACGCGACGCCGCCGAGCCCGGCGGGTCGACCGGCGGCGGTCCAGGCTCCGGGGGCGAGGGCGGTGGGTCCGGCGGCGGCTCGGGCTCCGGCGGCGGCGACTCGGGCGGCGGGTCCACTCCCGGCGGCGGGTCCGGCGACGGCGGCGGCTCCGGGGGCGGGTCGAATCCCGGCGGCGGGAACGGCGGCGGCTCCGGCAGCGGCGGCGGGGACTCAGGCGGCGGCGGGAACTCCGACGGCGGCAGTGGCGGAAACGGCGGCGGCGGCTCGGGCGGCGGCTCGACGGCCCCCGCCGGCCCGGTGATGAGCCCGAGCGAGGCGCGCACCCACGCGCGCGGAGCGATCAGCGGCTACGGCTGGGGCGACGACCAGTTCTCGTGCCTCGTGTCGCTGTGGAACCGCGAGTCGGGCTGGCGGGCCGACGCGCTGAACCCCGGGAGCGGCGCCTACGGCATCCCCCAGGCCCTTCCCGGCGAGAAGATGGCCTCGGCGGGTCTCGACTGGCGCTCGAACGCGGCGACGCAGATCTCGTGGGGCCTGCGCTACATCGCCGACCGCTACGGCAGCCCCTGCGGCGCATGGGCGCACTCGGAACGCACCGGCTGGTACTGACGCGGCCCCGCCGCCCGCTAGCTCACGAGACCACCCGTCCTTCGCGAACGCACGGGCCGTGGCGTGTGCTCTCGACGACACCACCACGACGTCCGCGACAAGGCCCTCGTCAGACGGCGCGGGTACGCTCGCGATCGCCGCGGGTGGGCAGCTCGACGTAGCCCGCGTGCTTCGCCCGGATGCCGTCGCCCGCGGTGCGTCCGCGGACGCGGCGCCACACCCACGGCAGGGCGTCGCGCGTGAGCCAGGCGCCGTGCGGGGCGTCATCGTCGGCGTGCAGCGCCTCGTCGAGTCCGAGCAGCGCCGACGCGTCGGGCACCCCCAGGGCCTCGGCCGCGCGATAGGCCACGAGGCGATGCCCGGCCGAACGCAGGTGCACCAGATCGTCGGCCCAGTGCGGCAGCTCGCCGAGGTCGGCGACGGCCTCGAGGTCGAGCAGGATCGCACCCTGCTCCTGCGCGATGCGCCGCAGTTCGACGTTGTACGTCGCGAAGCGTCGCGCGAAGATGCGGGCCGCCGCGCGTCGGGGCAGGAAGGTCGTCACCAGGAGCACGTCGGCGCCCGTCCGGCGGATCGCGCGCACGGCGGACTCGACCTCGGCGACGATGGCCGGGATGACGGGCGCCGGTCCCACGAGGTCGTTGGCGCCGATGAGGATCGACACGAGGTCGGGCTCGAGGGCGAGCGCCGCGGGGACCTGCTCGTCGATCAGGTGACGCACCCGACGGCTGCGCACGGCCAGGTTGGCGTAGCGGAAAGGGCCCGCGTCGCTGGTGTGCGCCAGCAGCTCGGCCAGACGATCCGCCCACCCGCGGTACTGCCCCGCCGGCATGCGCGACGCGTCGCACAGGCCCTCGGTCAACGAGTCGCCGAGCGCGACGAAGCGCGTCCACCGCCCCCGGGTGCGGGATGCCGACAGGGCGGCCGGTCGCGTTCCCCCGCGCAGCAGCATGCTGTCGTCGACGGCGCGGAGGGCGACGGCATCCTGGTAGTGCCCGACCAGGTCGCGGGTGAGGGCCTGCCAGGTGCGCCCCTGCACCGCCTCGCGCGCGGCGCGGGCGAACGCGCGGCGCTTCGACTCGTCGCCGACGAGATCGGCGACGCGGGCGCGCAGGTCGTCGAGGTCGCCGGGACGGTACAGCCAGCCGTCGACGCTGGAGCGCACCAGGTCGAGCGGCCCGCCCACGCCGGTCGCCACCACGGGAACACCGCTGGCGAGGGCCTCCTGGATGGTCTGGCCGAACGTCTCGCTCTCACCCGGGTGCACGAACACGTCGAAGCCGGCCATGGCCTGCGCCAACGCCGCACCCGACAGGTGCCCGGTGAAGACGGCATCCGGAATCGCCCCCTCGAGCGCGGGCCGCGAGGGGCCGTCGCCGACGATCACCAGGCGCGTGCCGGGTACGTCGGCGAGCGCGCGCAGGTCGTCGACCTGCTTCTCGGGGGCGAGGCGCCCGACGTACCCCACGATGCGTTCACCGTTCGGGGCCACCTCGGCCCGCCACGCGTCGTCGCGGTGCTCGGGCGCGAAGCGGACCGCATCCACTCCCCGACCCCAGCGGCGGATGCGGTCGACGCCCAGACCCTCGAGCTGGCGCGTCGACGCCGACGACGGCGCGAGGGTGAGCGTGGCGCGGCGGTGCAGGCGGGCGACGTGCCCCGCGACGAGCGCCGTGGCGTGGGGCAGGCCGTACTTCTGCGAGTAGGCGACGACGTCGGTCTGGTAGACCGCGACCGAGGGGATCCTCAGCGCGTCGGCGGCGGCGAGCCCCTGCCAGCCGAGCACGAACGGGGATGCCAGGTGCACCACGTCGGGATCGAAGTCACGCAGGAGGGCCCCGAGGCGGGCCGCCCGGGCGAACACCACGCGCACCTCGGGGTACGACGGCAGCGGCACCGAGCGCAGCAGCTCGGTGCGGGCGCCGTGCAGATCGGCGGTGACATCGCCCGACTTCGGAGCGATGACCAGGGTCTCGTGCCCCGCTTCGGCCAGATGGCGCAGCACATGCAGAACGGAACCGGTGACCCCGTTCATGTGGGGAAGGAAGGATTCGGCCAGCAGCGCGACTCTCACGCCTCCAGGGTGGGACCTCGGGCGGGCCGGTGGGGGCCGGATCGGGGCCAGGTTCGCGATGTTCACCCGATGCTCCGCTGGGCGTCACCGCCGCGTGGGCGGGGCGTCTCGATCGGCGGCGGAGAGTGACGGAATGGACGGTGTCGACGGGTGGCTGCAGGCGATCGCCGCGAGCCCGTGGGCCCTGCTCGGCATGGCGGTCCTCGTGTTCGCCGACGCCTTCCTCGTCGTCATCCCGGGCGAGGCGGCCGTCACCGCCTTCGGGGCACTGGCGGTGTCGCACGGCACGCCGCCGCTCGTCGGGGTCGTGCTCGTCGCCGCAGCCGCGGCCTTCGCCGGCGACGCCTGCTGCTACCTGGTCGGTCGCACGGTCGGCGTCGAGCGCTGGGCGTGGATGCGCCGCCCCCGCGTGCGCGCCGCCCTCGCCTGGGCGCGGGCGCGCCTGGAACGCAACGCCGCCGTGGTGCTGTTCACCGCGCGGTTCGTGCCCTTCGCGCGCCTCGCGGTCAACCTGGCCGCGGGCGCCGCGCGGGTGGCTCCGGCGCGCTACCTCGGGGTGGCGGCGGTCGCGGCGCTCGCCTGGGCGGCGTACCAGGCCGTGATCGGCGCGATCGTGGCCGCGGTGGTGCCGGGCGGGCCGGTCGTCGCGGTGGTCGTGTCGATCGTCGTGGCGGTGGGGATCGGCGTGGGGATCGATCTCGTGCTGGCGCGTCGTGCGAAGCGCAGGGTGGCGTCGCGGGGCTGATCGTCGGCGGCGGATGCCGGACCCCGGGCGCGACGCCGACGCGGGCCGGGTCTTCACACGATGTTCTCCGCGCGCGTCTGTCGCGATGTCGGAGGCCCCGGGCAGCATGGGGGCATGAGCGACGGCTACGACCCGGACTTCCTCGGCATCCCCCTGCCCCTCCCCTCCCCCACCGCGCCGGTCACCCGGCTCGACTACCCGCGGTTCTCGGTGCTCCTCGACGAGGAGCGGCGGTTCGCCGCCGTCACCGGGGTGGTCATCGACGGGGCGACGCTGCGCGAGCAGCCGCGCACGGGCGAGTGGCGGCTCGATCCGCGCGTCTCCGCCGACGCGCAGGCGGGACCCGAGGTCTACAGCCGCAACGACCTCGACCGCGGCCATCTCGTGCGGCGGCGCGATCCGGGCTGGGGCTCGGCGTCCGAGGCTCGAGCTGCCACCGAGGCGACGTTCTTCTACACGAACGCCGCTCCCCAGGCTGCGGGTTTCAACCAGTCGAAAGAGCTCTGGCTGGGCCTCGAAGACCACGTGCTCGCCTACGCCGAGACGACCGACCGGCGTCTCGCGGTGTTCACCGCCCCGGTGCGGGGCGCCGACGACCCGCCGTATCGCGGCATCCGCGTGCCCCTGCGGTTCTGGAAGATCGCCGCCTGGCGCGACGGCGACGCCCTGGCGGCGGCGGGCTTCGTGCTCGATCAGAGCGCGCTCGTCGACACGCGGCAGGCTCTGACGGTGGCACCGCTCGGGGCGTTCCGCACGTTCCAGGTGCCCATCGCCGACATCGCGGCCGAGGCGGGTGTCGACGTGGGGCCGCTGCAGGCCGCCGACACGTTCGTGCGGCGGGGGCTGCGCCCGGTCGCGGCGCGCGAACTGCGCAGCGCCGACGACATCGTGCTGTGAGGCGAGCGCGCCGACGCCTCGCTACCCCGCGCAGCACGGCGGCTCGCCCGTCGACGCCTCCGCGAGCGACGACCCCGCGACGTCGGGGCCGCCGACCCGGCGCGTCAACCCACCCGCACCGCGTGCAGAAGGGTGTCGATCGCCGCGGAGGCGTGCCCGCCCCGCAGCTCGGCATCGGCGCTCGTGCGCGTGATGCGCTCGCAGCGCTCGATGCGGAACCTCTCGTCGAGGGCGCTGCGCAGCAGTTTGGGCGTGTACAGGATCGCGGGGTCGGTCGGTCCGTGACCACCGGCGGCGATGTTGTCGACATCGTGACCGATCACGACGAGCGACCCCCCGGGTGCGACCCACTCCGCGATCCGCGCGACGGCGGCGGCGCTGTCGGGCAGGTGCAGGTAGCACGACACGACGAGGTCGACGGGAGTCGCGGGCTCCCACTCGTGCACGTCTGCACGTGTCCAGGTGACCGCGTCACCCCCGGGCCGCGCCGCGGCGAGCGCGAGACCGGCGCCCGAGAAGTCGACTCCCGTGCAGCTCCAGCCGCGCCCGGCGAGCCACAGCGCCGTGCGCCCGTCGCCGGTCGCGACGTCGATGGCGGTTCCCGGCGGCAGCGTCGCCGCGATCTCGCGCACGGCGGCGGGCGGCTGGGTGGCCCACACTCCTCCGGCCGAGGCGCGGTATCGCTCGTCCCACTGCGCGGCATCCATCGCGGCTCCTTCTGCTCGCCCCCACCCTAGGGCGGGTTCGCTCCGGGCCGGGTGCACGGGCTCAGCGATGCGGTTCCTCGAACGCGCGCGCGGCCGCCCACTCCGACGCCACAACCTCAGCGATGTGCACAACCTCAGCCCGAACGGGCCCCTCCCGGCTGAGGTCGTGCTCATGACCGAGGTTGTGCCCGGCCCGGCACACGACGACGCCCCGCCGCCCGCGAGGGCGACGGGGCGTCATGCGGGGTCACTCCCCCGACAGACCACCCAGCAGGTGGCCGAACGAGCGGCCCTCGCCGAGGTACGACGACGGGTCGAACGGATCGGCGTCGCGTACCGGCTCGCGCGCGGCGATCGCGTCGGCGAACTCCCGGGCTCCGCGGTCGACGCGCGAGCCCAGCGGGGCGACCTCGTCGGCGTTCGATCCCCAGTCGCTGGATGCCGCGAACACACCGGTCGGCACGGGATTGGCGTGCAGGTAGGTGAACAGCGGCCGGATGGCGTAGTCGATCGCGAGCGAGTGACGCGCCGTCCCCGCGTTCGCGCCGATCAGCACGGGCGTGCCGTTCAGCGCCTGCGGGTCGAGCACGTCGATGAACGACTTGAACAGGCCCGAGTAGCTGGTCGAGAAGATCGGCGTCACGGCGATGATGCCGTCGGCCGACACGACCGTGTTGATCATCTGCTCCAGCGCCGGGGGTGCGAAGCCGGTGAGCAGGTTGTCGGTGAGGTCGTGCGCGTAGTCGCGCAGTTCGAACACGTCGCTGGTGGCGTCGATGCCGCGCTCGCGCAGCTCGGCCAGAGCCGCGTGGGCGAGGCGGTCACCGAGCATGCGCGTCGACGACGGCGTGGACAGTCCCGCGGTGATCACCGCGATGCGGCGGGCGGCCACGTCAGGCCCCCACGCGCGTCGCGGCGGAACCGAAGGCGCTGCCGGCCTTCACGGCATCCTGGTACGGGCTGCCCGCGGTGAGGTTGTCGCCGCGGTTCGCGGCGGGAACGGCCTGGCGCGGAGCGGCACCGGCGTACGCCTTCTCGACCATGTTGGCGTGCGTGGGCGCGTCGGGCACCTCGGCGGGGCGGTTCTTCTGCAGCTCCTTGCGCAGCACCGGCACGACCTCGGAGCCCAGGATGTCGAGCTGCTCGAGCACCGTCTTGGTGGGAAGCCCCGCATGGTCGATGAGGAACAGCTGGCGCTGGTAGTCGCCGTAGGTCTCGCGCATCGACGCGTAGCGGTCGATGATCTGCTGCGGCGAGCCGACGGTCAGCGGGGTCATCTCGCTGAAGTCCTCGAGGCTCGGGCCGTGGCCGTAGACGGGGGCGTTGTCGAAGTAGGGGCGGAACTCCCGCACGGCGTCCTGCGAGTTGGAGCGCATGAACACCTGTCCGCCGAGCCCGACGATCGCCTGCTGGGGCGTGCCGTGGCCGTAGTGGGCGAAGCGCTCGCGGTACAGCGTGATGAGACGCTGGTAGTGCTCCTTGGGCCAGAAGATGTTGTTGGCGAAGAAGCCGTTGCCGTAGTACGCGGCCTGCTCGGCGATCTCCGGGGTGCGGATGGAGCCGTGCCAGACGAACGGCGCGACGCCGTCGAGGGGACGCGGGGTCGAGGTGAAGCCCTGCAGCGGGGTGCGGAACTTCCCCTCCCAGTCGACGACGTCCTCGCGCCACAGCTTGTGCAGCAGGTCGTAGTTCTCGATGGTCAGGGGCAGACCCTGGCGGATGTCCTTGCCGAACCAGGGGTACACGGGTCCGGTGTTGCCCCGGCCGAGCATGAGGTCGGCGCGGCCCCCCGACACGTGCTGCAGCATGGCGAAGTCTTCGGCGATCTTCACCGGGTCGTTCGTGGTGATGAGCGTCGTCGAGGTCGTGAGGATGAGGCGCTCGGTCTGCGCGGCGATGTACGCCAGCGTGGTCGTGGGCGACGACGACCAGAACGGCGGGTTGTGGTGCTCGCCGAGGGCGAAGACGTCGAGGCCGACCTCTTCGGTGTGCTTCGCGATGGTCAGCGTGTCCTTGATGCGCTGCGCTTCGCTGGGCGTCTGACCGGTGGTCGGGTCCTGGGTGATGTCGCTCACCGTCATGACGCCGAACTGCATTCCGGGCCAGTTGTTCGTCTCGTTCACCGTGCTCATCTGAATCAGCGCCCCTCTTATTTGTATGCAACTGAATATACATGCTCCAACGTGCGAGGCCGAGCTTTATTCCGCGTTACCTCATCGGCATCCGGAATCCACCCCCGTGGACCGCCGCTCCCGGCGCGGATATCGTCGCTGGCGATGACGACACCGACCCGTGTGCCCTTCTGGGACAACGCCCGCTTCGCCGCGATCGTGCTCGTCGTGTTCGGTCACGCCGTGCAGCGACTGACCTACGATTCGGATGCCGCCGAGGCGCTGTACCTGCTCGTCTACGCGTTCCACATGCCCCTGTTCGCCCTCGTCGCGGGCTACTTCTCGTCGTCGGCTGAACCGACCCGCCGACGGATGGCGCGACTGTTCACCGACCTGATCGCGCCGTACCTGATCTTCGAGACGCTCTGGACGATCACCCAGCTGCTCGTGACCGGCCGGACCGACCTCGATCCGGCCCAGCCGTCGTGGACGCTGTGGTTCCTGCTGGCGCTGGCGCTGTTCCGACTCGTGCTGCCGTACCTCGCGCTGCTGCGCGCGCCCGTGCTGTGGGCGCTGGCGATCTCGATCGTCGCCGGGTACCTCCCCGGCATCGACTCGACCCTCTCGCTCTCGCGCTTCCTCGGCCTGCTGCCGTTCTTCACCCTCGGGTGGTGGCTGCGCGAGCGGGACGTCGTCGCGCGCCGGGGGCTGCTCGACGCCCGACCGGTGTGGCTGCGGATCGTCGCCGCCCTCGTCCTGGCCGGAGCCGGGGCGATCGCGTTCGCCTTCGTCGACGTCTGGCGCGACGTGCGCCTGGGCACGTGGTTCTTCTTCGTCGACACGTACGCCGACCTGGGCGCCCCGCACTGGTGGGCGGGCGGGGTACGGCTCGCGATCATCGCGCTCGCGCTCGTGCTGATGACGGCGTTCCTGCTGCTCGTCCCGCGCCGCGAGACGTCGTGGACGCACCTCGGCCGGTGCACGATGTACGTCTACCTGCTGCACACGTTCGTGCTGTACCCGTTCCGCCAGTCGGGCGTCCTGCGGGGTCTCGAACCCGCGGCGCTGTGGATCCCCCTCATCGCCGTCGCGAGCGTGGCGATCGCCGTCGGCCTGTCGAGCGGCCCCGCGCGCCGACTCGCCCGCCCCCTGGTGGAACCCCGGATGCCGTGGCTCTTCCGCGACCGGGAGCTGGGGGCGGGTCGCGGGTCGCGGTAGGTGTCCCTCAGCGCCCCGCGCGCGTCACGCAGGCGTCGGCTTCCTCACGCGCCGAGCAGCCCCGCCCCGACCGACTCCCCCGCGGCCGGCGCCGGCGGTACGGCCCACAGCCCCGACCCGACGTGACGGACGTACTCGTTCATCGCATCGGTCGACAGGGACCGCTGCAGGGTGACGTAGCGGTCGGGGGCCTTCTGGAACGACAGGAAGAAGAGCCCGGCGTTCAGCCGCCCGAGATCGGTCGTCCCGTCGACGAAGTTGTACCCGCGGCGCAGGATCTGAATGCCGCCGTTCGTGTCGGGGTGCGCCAGGCGCACGTGGCTGCGCGGGTCGATGCGCGGTTGCCCCGCGGCATCCGTCGCCTGGAAGTCGGGCTTCGTGAACTCGTCGCCACCCGAGAGCGGCGCTCCCTGCCCCTTGTCGCGGCCGATCACGCGGTCCTGCTCGGCGAGGCGGGTGCGGTCCCACGTCTCGATGAGCATCGCGATGCGCCGCGCCACGAGGTACGACCCGCCGACCAGCCACGCCGGACCCTCGGATGCCGACACCCAGACGTTGTCGTCGAGGGCGGCGGTGTCGTCGGCGAGCACGTTGGCCGTGCCGTCCTTGAACCCGAAGAGGTTCCGCGGGGTGGCCTGCGCGGCCGTGGTCTTGGACGTGCGACCGAAGCCCAACTGCGACCACCGGATCGTCGCCCGCCCGAAGGCGATGCGGCTGAGGTTGCGGATCGCGTGCACGGCCACCTGCGGATCGTCGGCGCAGGCCTGGATGCACAGGTCGCCGTCGGACCGCAGCGGGTCGAGGTCGTCACCGAGGAACGCCGGCAGCCGCTCGAGCCCCGCCGGACGCTGCCCCTCGAGGCCGAAGCGCGCGTCGAACAGGGTCGGACCGAAGCCGACCGTGATCGTGAGGTTGCTCGCCGGGAGCCCCACCGCCTCGCCCGTGTCGTCGGGCGGTGCCTGCGGCGACCCGCCGACCGCCCCCGTCGCACTGACGTCGAGCCCCTGCATCATGCGGGTGGCCGCGTACGTCCAGTCCGACAGCAGCTCGGCGAGATCGTCGCGGGTGGTGCGGGCCATCATGTCGTACGAGGCGAAGTGCAGGTGGTCCTGCACCGGTGTGGTGATGCCGACCTGATGGATGCCGGAGGCCGGGGCCGTGGCATCCATCGCCCGCCGCGCCTGATCCTGACCGTACGCGGCACCGCCCGCGAACCCGCCGCCGGCGCCGACGGCGAGGCCGGCCGCACCCGCCCCGATCGCGAGCCCCATCAGGCCGCGTCGGGACAGGCCGGTGGCCTCCGGGGTCGGGTCGGAGACCGTGGTCGGGGTCTGCTCTTCGTCGGTCACGCTCACTCCAGAACGGTCACCGTGAGCTGCGAGAGCGGCTCGGCCAGCGCATTGATGAGATCGGTGAACTGGCGCTTGTCGGCGTCGGTGAGCTGCGAGTAGGCGACGAAGCCCGCGTCGGCCGAACCGTGCGCGGCCAGGGCCGCTTCGAGGTCGGCGTACCCGGTGTCGATGCGGGTGACCAGGGTCGTGCCCTTGTCGCCCTTCGATTCGGCGAAGTCCCGCACGAGCGAGAAGGCCATCTTCGAACCCTCGACGTTGGCGGCGAAGTCGTACAGGTCGGTGCCCGACCACCAGTCCTCTTCGCCGCTGATCTTGCCCGTGGCGACCTCGTCGAGCAGCGCGATCGCACCGTTCGAGATGCCCGCGACGCCCTGCGCGTCCAGCGCCTGCACGAACTCGTCGCCGTGCACGTAGTCGTACAGCTCCTGCGTGTCGGCGATGAGCTTGTCGCCGTAGGTGGCGCGCTCGGCCGGGGTGGACGGCGCCCAGTCCTTCCACGCCGGCGTCTCGCCGTCCGCGTTCAGCGCGTCCTGCGCGGGAACCCACAGGTCCTTCTCGATGCGGTGGAAGCCGGTCCAGTCCAGGCCCTCCGCCACGGCGTCGACCTCGCGGTAGTCGATGCGCGGGTCGAGATCGCCCAGGGCCTCGGCGATCGGCTCGATGCGCTCGTAGTAGGCCCGCACGCGCGGGAACTGCGTCTGCGCAGCCGCGTCGTCGCCCGACTCGTAGGCGGCGACGAAGGTCTGCACCGCGGGGAGCAGCTGACCCACCTGGTCCTTCACGAAGGCGGCGTACAGGTCGACGGCCTGCTGCTTCTGCTCGGCATCCGGTCCCGTCACGGCCACGGCGTCGCCGGTGACCGAGAAGCTTGCCCGGCCCACGCCGTCGCCCACCATGCCGGGCTTGCAGAGGGTGAAGTAGTCGCCGGGCTGCGCGACGACGGTGAGGTTGCGCGACGCGCCGGGGGCGATGTTCTCGACCTCGCCGACGATGCGCAGGCCGTCGGAGGCCAGCAGGTAGAACTCCGTCGTCTGGTCGCCCTTGTTGCTCACGTCGAAGGCGACGGTGCCGCTGGGGGCGGATCCCGCCGACACGGCGCACCCGTCACCGGTCGAGGTGACCGTGAGGGCACCGGAGGCGGCCGCGTCGGTCTTGGCGACGCAGCCCGAGAGGACGAGGACGGCCGCGCCGGCGACGGCCGTGGCCGCGAGGAGGCGAGTCGAGGTCATGATGCTCCATTCGGATGGGTGGATGCCGCGGCGTCGGGTACGCGAGCGGCGTCGAGGGTCTGTGGGGTGGGGCTCACGCTCGCATCCGACGCCGCGTCGGCGGCGCGGGGCTTCGGTCGCCGGTTCGCGCGCACTCCGCGCACGAACAGCGGCACGACGATCGCGATGTACAGGGCCCAGGCGATGACCTGCAGCCAGGTCATGGCGGGCATGAAGCCGACCGTGGCCTGCAGCAGCGCGGCGAGCGCCTCACCGGGGGCGATGGTGTCCGAGACGTCGAACGCCCAGCCGAAGGGGAACCCGCTCCAGCCCGTCGCCACGAGGCCGGTGACGGGGTCGAGGGGGGCGGCGCTGCCGAAGGGGCCGGGAAGGGCACCGGCTTCCTGCAGGTCGTGCAGCGCGTAGGCGAGCACCCCGGCGGCGACCACGACGAGGAAGCCGCCGGTCCAGGTGAAGAAGCGACCGAGGTTCAGACGCAGCATCCCCCGCGCGATCAGCCAGCCCAGCAGAACGGCGGCGATCAGGCCGACGAGCGCACCGAGAAGGGCCGCGGGCGTGTCACCGAACGACTGCACCATCGACCACAGCAGCAGCGTCGTCTCGACCCCCTCGCGCGCCACCGAGACGAAGCCGATCACGACGATCGCCCAGACGCCGCCGCGGAGCGCCCTGTCGACGCCCCCCTCGAGACCGGCCTTGAGCGTGCGGCCGGCCCGCTGCATCCAGAAGATCATCCACGTCACCATCGCCACCGCGAGCAGCGACAGCCCGCCGCCGAGCAGCTCCTGCGCTTCGAACGTGAGCATGTACGCGCCGAAGGTGAACACGGCGCCGACCGCGAGGGCGAGGGCGATCGCGAGCCCCACGCCCATCCACAGCCGCGGGAGGGCGTCGCGACGCCCGAGGCGCGTGAGGTAGGCCACGAGGATGCCCACGACGAGCGCGGCCTCGAGGCCTTCGCGAAGGCCGATGAGGAAGGTGGCGAAGAAGCTGGCAAGCACGGGCGGGGTTCCGACTCTCGGGTTTCGGGTGGGGCGCCGCGGCACTGCGGGAAGGTAAGGACAGCCTCACCTGACCAGGACACGATACGCATCTCCCTGGCCGGTTCGCACCCCGCCGATCGGCGGGGTTTGCCCCGGGAGTGCGATCGACCCGCCTTCGCGCCCCCTCCGTTCCGCCGTCCACGAAGGCTCCGTCGGTAACCATCGGCAACATTCGCGCGGCGCCACGCGGATCGACCTAGCCTCGTCGCATGTCCGACCTCACTCTCCCCGTGCTCGACCTCTCGCTCCTCGACCAGGGTCCGGATGCCGCCGCCCGCTTCCGAGACGAGCTGCGCGCCGCGACCCACGACGTCGGCTTCTTCTACTTGACCGGCACGGGGGTGAGCCCCGCGCTCGAGGCGAGCCTGCTGGAGGCCGCGAAGGACTTCTTTGCGCTGCCCGAGGCCGACAAGCTCGCGATCGAGAACGTCACGAGCCCGCACTTCCGCGGATACACGCGGGTCGGCGGCGAGCGCACGCAGGGCCGGGTCGACTGGCGCGAGCAGATCGACATCGGACCCGAGCGCGAGGCCATCTGGGCCCACACGCCCGGAGGCTCGCCGCGGCGCGCAAGCGACGCGACGAGTGGGCGTGGGGACGACCCCGACGGCCCCGGGTACGACCGGCTGATCGGTCCCAACCTGTGGCCGGCGGCGCAGCCCGAGCTCAAAGAGGTCGTCACCGAGTGGCACGACCACCTCACCGGCGTCGCCCGCAAGCTCCTGCGCGCGTGGGCCCTCGCCCTGGGCGCCGAGGAGCAGTACTTCGACCGCCACTTCGGCGACCCGCAGACGCTCATCAAGATCGTCCGCTACCCCGGCAAGGACGACCCCACGCCCCAACAGGGTGTCGGTGCGCACAAGGACTCGGGCGTCCTGACGCTGCTCTGGGTCGAGCCCGGCAAGGGCGGACTGCAGGTCGAGCGCGACGGCGAGTGGGTCGACGCCCCTCCGGTGTCGGGCGCTTTCGTCGTGAACATCGGAGAGCTCCTCGAGTACGCCACGCAGGGCTACCTCCGGGCGACGAACCACCGCGTGATCTCGCCGCGGTTCCCCGACGAGCGCATCTCGGTGCCGTTCTTCTTCAACCCGGCCCTTGACGCGCGCCTGCCGATCATCGAGCTGCCGGCCGACCTCGCGGCCGAGGCCCACGGCGTCGAAGACGACCCCACCAACCCCATCCACGCCACCTACGGCGAGAACGCGCTCAAGTCGCGCCTGCGCGCGCACCCCGACGTGGCCGAGCGGTGGCACTCCGACCTGGTGGCCGCGCGCGCGGCATCCTGAGTCCGCGTCTCTCGAACGCCCGTCGTCGGTCCGGCCGGCGGCGGGCGTTCGCCGTGCTGGGCGGGGGCGGGGCGGGCGCGGCGGGGCGGGCGCGGCGAGGCGTGCGCACCGGGGGCGGGCCGCGGCCCCGATAGCCCCTGGTACGGGGCTCGACGAGGTACCCGGTCTCATCCGGCCCGACGCCGCGCTCCCTCCCGGCACGCATAAACGCCGTTCCTGCGCATAAACGCTCCGACACCGCGTTTATGCGCAGGAATGGCGTTTATGAGAGCGGGGCGGGCGGATCGGTCGGCCGAGCCGGGACAGCCCCGGCCACGGGCCCCGACGATGCATCGGGTCACGTCCTGCCCGACGCCGCGCTCCCTCCGGGCACGCATAAACGCCATTCCTTCGCATAAAAGCTCAGACACCGCGTTTATGCGCAGGAATGGCGTTTATGGGGACGAGGCGCGGGCATCAGCGCCAGACCCCGGATGCCGGGCGCCCGGCATCCGGGAACAGCGAAGGCCGCCCCACACCGTGGGACGGCCTTCGAGAAAGCGATATACGCGGGGTCGCGCTTAGCGACGGAGACCCAGGCGCTCGATCAGCGAGCGGTAACGCGCGATGTCGATGTCCTGGAGGTAGCCGAGCAGACGGCGGCGCTGACCCACCATCAAGAACAGACCACGACGCGAGTGGTGGTCGTGCTTGTGCTCCTTGAGGTGCTCGGTGAGGTCCTTGATGCGCTGCGTCAGCATCGCGACCTGCACCTCGGGGGATCCGGTGTCACCGGGGTGCGTCGCGTACTGTTCGATGATCGCCTTCTTGGCGTCAGATTCGAGTGGCATAGATGGGATCCCCTTTCTCTCATTGCGCGGCGCCCGACGCCTGATACGTGGGCTCTCTTTATCCGCGGCCGATCAAACGGCAACCGCATGAGTCTACAGCACGGCTCACCCGTTCACACACGCCCGATGCTCTGTGCCTGCGGCGACGCGATGTCGGAGGGCTGGCGTAGCCTCGATCCGTGCAGCTCACCGTCTTCGTCAAGCCGGGTTCCCGCCGCGGCCCGCTGGTCGAAGACGGGCCCGACGGCCTGGTGGTGCACGTCCGCGAACGCGCGGTCGACGGGGCCGCGAACGCCGGCGCCGCGCGCGTGCTCGCGGCGCACTTCGACGTCGCCCCGAGCCGCGTCCGCGTCGTGCGCGGCCACACCGCTCGCGTGAAGCGCTTCGAGGTCGACGAGTGAGCCGTCAGAGCGCCTTCATCGACCTGCGGCCCCTCACCACGTCGCCTGCCTTCGCCCGTCTGTGGATCGGCTCCACCCTGTCGGGGCTCGGCGGGCAGCTGACGGTCGTCGCGGTCATGCTGCACGTGTTCGAGCTGACCCAGAGCACGCTGGCCGTGTCGATGATCGCCGTGGCGGGACTGGTGCCGATGGTCATCGCGGGCCTCTACGGCGGCATGCTCGCCGACGCGTTCGACCGCCGCACGGTCGCCCTGCTCGCCGCCCTCGTCACCTTCGCGTCGACCGGCTTGCTCGCCGCCCTCGCGTGGTCGGGGCTCGAGACGGTCGGCTGGTTGTTCGTCCTGAGCGTCGTGAACTCGGCGGCGAACTCCATCGTCATGGCGACGAAGTCGGCGATCACCCCACGCCTCATCCCCCGCGACCTCCTTCCCGCCGCCGCGGCCCTGCAGGGCGTGACGGTCGGCATCATGGTGATGGCCGGACCCGCCCTCGCCGGTGTGCTCGTCGCCGTCGCGGGGTACGCGTGGACCTACTCGCTCGACGTGCTGCTCATGAGCTCGCTGTTCCTCGGGCTGTGGTCGCTCCCCCGGCTCCGCCCCGAGGGCGTCGTGGTGCGCCCGGGCCTCGAGTCGTTGCGCGACGGCGCGCGGTTCTTGAAACGCGCGCCCAACATCCGCCTGCAGTACGTGCTCGACATCATCGCCATGACCTTCGGCCAGCCGGTGGCACTCTTCCCTGCCATCGGAGCGGTGCTGCTGGGCGGCGGTGCGATCACGACCGGGGTGCTGACCGCGGCGGTCGCGGCGGGGGCGTTCCTCTCCAGCCTGTTCTCGGGGCCGATCGGCCGCGTCCGTCGACAGGGGCTCGGCATCGAACGCGCGATCCAGGTCTACGGCCTCGCGATCGGCCTGTTCGGTCTCGTCCTGCTCGCCGCCACCCTGGGCTGGCTGCGCCCCGACGTCGTCGACGAGACGCACGCCGCGGTCGCGCTGATCGCCCTCGCCGCCGTGGTGCTGGCCGTCTCGGGAGCCGCCGACAACGTCAGCGCGATCTATCGCTCCACCATGATGCAGGCGGCCGTCCCGGATGCCATGCGCGGGCGCCTGCAGGGCATCTTCATCGTCGTGGTCGCCGGCGGCCCACGCGTGGGAGCCCTGTACGCGGGCACCCTCGCGACGGCCACGGCCCTCTGGGTGCCGCCGCTGTTCGGCGGCATCGTGATCCTCGGCCTCGTCGGCACGCTGGTGCGCTTCACGCCCCGGTTCCGCGCGTACGACGCGCTGAACCCGCAGCCCTGACCCCCAGCGCGACGAGAGCCGCGGTGCAGCGCATCGCGCGCACCCCGCTCCGCGGAGGGCACCCGTCCCCGGGTCTTCTCCGCGCGGGGACCCGGGACCCCTCGTGTCGCGGCTCCGTGCGAGCACCGCCCCGCACCCGCACTGCCGACCGTCGGCGGATTTCCGCCGTCGCATCCGCTTCGCCCGCGCGATGTCGGCGCTCGGGCCTAGGGTCGGGATCGTGGCATCCGGTTCCTCTCCCTCCCCCGTCTCCATCGCCGTGCAGTTCGTGCTCACGGGCATCGTGTGGGGCTCGAGCTTCCTCTTCATCGCGATCGCCCTCACCGGAATGACCCCGGCGCAGGTCGCCGGCGGGCGGCTGCTGTTCGGTGCGCTCGCTCTCGCCGCGATCGTCGCGATCCGACGCGAACGCCTCCCCCGCAGCCGACGGGTGTGGGGTCACCTGTGCGTTCTGGCGGCCACGTTCTGCGTCGTGCCGTTCCTGCTGTTCGCCTGGGCCGAGCAGCACGTCTCGTCGGGACTGGCGAGCATCTTCAACGCGACCACGCCGATCATGACCGCGATCATGGCGTGGGCGGTGTTCCGCGTCGAGAGCCTCAAGCCCGGGCAGCTGCTCGGCATCGCCGTGGGCATCGCCGGGGTCGTCGTGATCATCGCGCCGGGCGCGGTCGCCGACGTGGGCGACAGCACGGTCGCGCAGATCGCGCTGCTGGGCGCCACCGCCTGCTACGGCTTCAGCCTCGCGTACATGCGTCGGTTCCTCGGCGACACCGGACTGTCGGGCATCGCCTTCGCCTTCGGTTACATCGGCCCGGCGGCGGCGTTCATGGTGCTGCTGTCGCCCGTGATCCTGGCCGAGCCGATGGACCTGACGACCCCGGTGGTGCTCAGCATCGTCGCCCTGGGGGTACTCGGGACCGGCATCGCCTACGTCTGGAACCAGAACACTCTGCGCGCGTGGGGCCCCACCCGGGCCTCGACCGTCACGTACATCACCCCCGTGGTCGGGGTGGCTCTCGGCATCCTCGTGCTCGGGGAGCGCATCTCGTGGAACGAACCCGTGGGTGCGGCCGTGGTGTTCGTCGGCATCCTGCTCGTACAGCAGAGGCTGCGCCTGCGGCGTCGCGTCACCGCGGGGTGACGCACCGCGGGTGGCTTCCGCGCACGACGGAGAAACCACAACGACCCCGGATGCCGAGCACCCGGGGTCACCCGAGAAACGCCGAAGGCCCCGGATGCCGAGCACCCGGGGCCTTCGCGAAGATCACGCCTGGAGCGCGAGCTGCAGGTCGAGCTCGATGGTGACGTCCTTGCCGACCAGCACGCCGCCGGTCTCGAGGGCGGCGTTCCAGGTCAGGTCGAAGTCTTCGCGGTTGATGACCGTCTTGGCGGTTGCGCCGGCCTTGTAGTTGCCCCACGGGTCGGTGCCGAAGCCGCCGAAGTCGAGCGAGAAGGTGGCGGGCTTGGTGATGCCGCGGATGGTGAGGTCGCCGTCGACGAGGAAGTCGCCCTTTTCGACGCGCACGCCGGTGGAGCGGAAGTCCATCGTCGGGTAGGTCTCGATGTCGAAGAACTCGGCCGAGCGCAGGTGCTGGTCGCGGCCCTCGTCCTTGGTGTCGACGGAGGTCACGTCGACGGAGGCCTCGACGGTGGCCTCGAGCGGGTTCTCGGGGGCGACGATGGTGGCGCTCTTCACACCGAACGTGCCGCGCACCTTCGAGATCATCATGTGGCGCACCGAGAAGGTGACCTCGCTGTGCGACGGGTCGAGGACCCAGGTGCCGGTCTTGTAGCCGGGGATGTCGAGGGCGGTGGTGTCAGTCATGTCACTCCTAGAGGTCTGGGGAGCCGCTTCGGCGTCCTGCCGGGATCCAACTCCCATTCACACGAATGTATTCCACGATCGAGGAAAATAACGAACCTGAGGGAGCCGCAGCCCCCTCGGGTTCGTGAACGTTCCGTGAAGAACGGCTGGTCAGCCGACCTTGAGCAGGTCGATGATGAAGATGAGGGTCTTGCCACCCAGGAAGTGTCCGCCGGCGGGACCGTAGGCCAGGTGCGGCGGGATCACGAGCTCGCGGCGACCGCCGACCTTCATGCCCGGGATGCCGTCCTGCCAGCCCTGGATGAGGCCACGGAGGGGGAACTGGATGCTCTCGCCCCGGCCCCACGAGGAGTCGAACTCTTCGCCCGACTCGTACTCCACACCGGCGTAGTGCACGGTGACGGTGTCGCCGGGCTTCGCCTCGGCGCCGTCGCCGACGGCGATGTCGCGGATGACGAGGTCGGAGGGGGCGGGGCCGCTGGGAGCGTCGAACTCCGGCTTGGTGCGATCAGTCATGCCTCCATCCAAGCACGGCCCGGCGGTCGATGACGGCCCCTGGACAAAGACTCAGCGCCCGGTGCCGCGGCGATGCCTGCGTGTCTACCGGGCGCTGAGTTGGCCTACATCGATGGTGCTCCCGCCTCGCCGCGCTGTCAAGACCTCACGGCGCGAGCAGCGCCGCCCGCGCGTCGGTGGTGCGCTCGAGCAGGTACCGCTCGGTGGTGACAGCCTGCGGATCGCGCCCCGACAGGGCGCGCTGGCGCGCGGCGGCGAGTGCCGTGGCATCCGCGATGAAGGCCTTCATCACCGCCGTGCGGTCACCGGGCAACGTGCGCGCCCACGCGAGGGCCGAACGGCGCCCGGGGCGGGTGGCGAGCATGTCGACCTCTTGCGGCGTGAACCAGCCCGCGACGGCGTACTCGCCCAGCCGTGCGCGGGTGAGACGCGTCTCTTCGCGCCGCAGGGCCAGGATGCCGGCGATGAACGCCAGGAACAGCGGCACCTGCAGCGTGGCGTACACCTCGAAGAAGTTGGCGAACGTGGCCGAACCGTTCCACAGCCCGTGCAGAACGATCGCGGCGAGCACTCCGGGGATCCCGTAGGCGAGGGCACCGCCCCCGCGCAGTCCGCGACGCGCGGCGAGGCCGAACGCGAAGCCGGTGAGGCTGGTGAACATCACGTGCGCGAACGGCGACAGCACCGCCCGCAGGAAGAAGGTCGTGGCGACCTGGCCCGGGCCGCCCTCGAGGTAGCTGATGGCGAAGTACTGCACGTTCTCGGTCAGGGCGAAGCCCGCACCGATCAGCGCGCCGTAGACGATCCCGTCGACCGGGCCGTCGAAGAACCGTCGGGCGAACACGAAGATCAGGAGCACGCCGAGGCCCTTCGCGAGCTCTTCGACGATCGGTGCCTGCACCACCGAGCTGAACTCGGCCGGCAGCCGGCCCACCGCCAGGGTGAGGACGAGGTCCACCCCCAGCGCGAGGGCGACGGCCGCCACCGCGCCCCAGGCCACGGCGAACACGAGCAGTCGTCTCGGTTCGGGCTCCCACCGGTCGATGTAGCGCACCGCGAACCAGACGATGACGAACGGGATCACCGCCAGCACGAGCCCGATGAACGAGGCCGCCGTTCCCAACACGCCCGTGAAGTAGCGGACGAGCAGGGCGAGCACCGGCACCAGCAGCACGGCCACCACCCACAGGGCGATGCCCCCGCGGCGCCGGCGCGGAGGCGCGGCCGAGCCGGCCGCCTGCGGTGCCGGGGAGATGGGGGCGGGCTCCGCGGAACCGGGCTGCGCCAACGGCGAGGGGTAGCTCATGCGCACAGCCTAGGGGCGGCCGGCGACACGGCATCCCGGGCTTGCGACGACTCCCCGCCGGTGCGGCCCGGTAGCGTGGAGGCATGCGATTCGCCCACGTCCGTTCCCCGGAGGGGGCGGAGTCCCCCCGTCTCGTCAGCGTCCACGATGACGAGTTCTCGTTCGTCGACGAGTTCTTCGAGGGCGCCCCCCGCCAGCTCGAACAGCTCATCGCCGGCGGTGACGCCCTGCTCGAGCGCGTGCGCGCGGCGTCCGCCGGTGCACCGCGGCATCCGCTCTCGGGCGTCGCCTTCGCCTCGGCGGTGCTCGCTCCCCCGGCGATCCTCGCGGTCGGCCTGAACTACGCCGCCCACTCGGGCGAGCTGGGGCTGAAGACCGACACCGGGCCCACCGTCTTCGTGCTGTGGCCCAACTCCCTCACCGCCCACGGTGCGACGACGACGTGGCCGCGACAGCTCAGCGAGGCCGTCGACTACGAGGCCGAACTCGGCGTGATCATCGGGCGCCCCGGGCGCGACGTCGCCGAGCCCGACGCCCTCGACCACGTGTGGGGCTACACCGTCGTCAACGACATCACGGCGCGCAACATCCAGTTCTCGGAGGCGCAGTGGTCGCGGTGCAAGTCGTTCGACGGCTTCACCCCGACGGGCCCGTTCGTGGTGACCGCCGACGAGATCCCCGACCCGCAGGATCTGCACATCTGGACCGTCGTCGACGGGCACACGGTGCAGGATGCCAGCACCGGCCAGATGGTGCGCACGGTCGCGACGCTCATCCACAAGCTGTCGGAGTCGGCGACCCTGCTGCCCGGCACGCTCATCTCGACCGGCAGCCCCGGCGGAGCGGGCTACTCGCGCGACCCGCAGATCTTCCTGCGCGACCGCTCGACGGTGACCGTCGGGATCGACGGCATCGGCGAGCTGACCACGCACTGCCGGATCGTCGACTGAGCCACGCCCGCGCGGCGACGGCGCCGCCGGACCGCCGGTGACGGCTGCCCGGTGACCGACGCCAGACCCCCGGGCGGGCGACTCGGCGCTCACCCTCGACACGACGACGGGGCCGCGACCACTGGTCCCGGCCCCGGCGTTCGTTCGTCTCAGCCTTCGACGACGTCCTCGACGGCACGGATGACCGGGATCGCCTCGGTGATCGGGTGCAGGCCCGACAGGCGCGCCGGCGAGAGCTGCTTGATGACCTCGTCGCGCGTCATCAGCCCGGCCTCGACGACCAGGTCGGCGACGTTGCGGTGCGTCAGCAGAGCCGTCTTGGCCAGGGCCGCCGACGCCGCGTAGCCGATGAAGGGCGTCAGCGCCGTCACGACGCCGACCGAGGAGCCGACCATGGCTCCCAGGCGCTCGCGGTTCGCGGTGATGCCGTCGACGCAGTTGACCCGCAGGGTCCACATCGCCTGCCGCATCCACGTGATCGACTGGTAGATCGAGTGGGCGATGACGGGCTCGAAGGCGTTGAGCTGCAGCTGCCCGCCCTCGACCGCCATGGTCACCGTCATGTCGGCCCCCACGACCGAGAACGCGACCTGGTTCACGACCTCGGGGATGACGGGGTTGACCTTGCCGGGCATGATGCTCGAGCCGGCCTGGCGCGCCGGAAGGTTGATCTCGCCGAGGCCCGCCTGCGGACCGCTGGAGAGCAGGCGCAGATCGTTGCAGATCTTCGACAGTTTGACGGCGTTGCGCTTGAGCGACGACGAGAACGACATGAACGCGCCGGTGTCGCTCGTGGATTCGACCAGGTCGGTCGCGGTCTCGAGATCGAGCCCGGTGATCTGGCGCAGGTGCCGCAGAACAGCGGCTCCGTACCCGGCGTGGGCGGTGATGCCCGTACCGATGGCCGTGGCGCCCATGTTGATCTCGTACAGCAGGTAGGCGTTCTCGGTCAGGCGGCTGTAGTCCTCGCCCAGCGTCGTGGCGAAGCCGTGGAACTCCTGTCCGAGCGTCATGGGCACGGCATCCTGCAGCTGGGTGCGGCCGACCTTGAGGACGTCGTGGAACTCCTCGGACTTGGTCAGGAACGACTGACGCAGCAGCGCGAGCTCTTCGAGCAGGCTCTGCAGGGTGAGCGCCAGCCCGATCTTGATGGCCGTCGGGTAGACGTCGTTGGTGGACTGGCTGCGGTTGGTGTCGTCGATGGGCGAGAGGAAGCCGTAGTCGCCCTTCTCGCGGCCGGCGAGCTCGAGGGCGATGTTGGTGATGACCTCGTTGGCGTTCATGTTGGTCGAGGTGCCGGCCCCGCCCTGGATGACGCCCACGGTGAACTCGTCGTGGAACTCACCGTCGATCACGCGCTGGGCGGCGCGGTCGATGAGGTCGGCCTTCGCCGCGTCGAGCACGCCGATCTCGCGGTTCGCGCGGGCCGAGGCCTGCTTGACCATCGCGAGGGCTCGCACGAGATCGGGGTAGACCGAGATCGGCCGCTTCGCGATGGGGAAGTTCTCGAGCGCGCGGGCGGTGTGGATGCCCCAGTACGCCTCGAAGGGGATCTCGAGGGATCCCAGGGAATCGGTCTCGGTACGGGTGCGCGTCATTGCGTCCAAAGCCATGTGGTGTCCTCGTGGGTTGTCACGGCGAGCAGGGATGCCACGAGCCTAGCCACCGGTCCTGTCGCGGTCGTTCGACGCCGCGGCCTGTCGCCCGACCGACACGCTCCCGCGCGTATACCGAACGCGGCGGCCGTCGCGCGGCGGCGTCACCGCTTGCGCGAGAACGCCTCGAGTCGCTCCTCGGGGCTCAACGCCGCCATGCGCGCCGTCCACTCGGACGTGAAGAAGCCCGTGGCCTGCGCGTCGACGACCGGGACCACCGCGTGGGTGATCGTGTCGTCCCACACGTGCACGAGGTGGAACGCGCGCCCGGCGTCCATTCCGTTGACCTCGTCGGCGGGGCGGGCGAGGTCCATCGTGTAGCAGGAGGCCGCGGCCACGCTCACCGGCACCCCGGCGAAGGTCCCCGACGTCGAATAGTGCAGGTGGCCCGCGAGGATCGCGCGCACGTCGGTGCCCGCGATCGCGTCGGCGAGACCGCGCTGATCGCGCAACTCGAGGATGTCGAAGAACGGGATGTGCGAGGGCAGCGGCGGATGGTGCAGCGCCAGGATCGTGCCCCGCGGCGCCGGCTCGGCCAGCTCGGCGCGCAACCACGAGAGCTGGGCGGCGTCGAGGTCGCCGTGGTGCCACCCCGGCACGGTCGAGTCGAGCGCGATGAGCCGGAGTCCCCCGAGGTCGTACACCCCGGTCACGGGCTCCTCGCTCGGCTCGCCGTCGAGCAGCTCGGCGCGCAGCGCGGGCCGTTCATCGTGGTTGCCGGCCACCCAGACGACCGGCGCCCCCAGACGCGCCGCCCACGGTTCGACCTCGGCGCGCAGCGCCCGGTAGGCCTCGGGCTCGCCGAGGTCGGTCAGATCGCCGGTGAAGACCACGGCATCCGGTCGCACCCCGGTCGCCTCGGCGGCCGCGAGCGTGCGGCGCAGGTGCTGCGCCGTGTCGTAGCGATCGCCGAGCAGCCGGTCGCCGCCCAGCAGGTGCGTGTCGCTGAGGTGGAGGATCACGCGCGCGGCGGGCGCATGCTGACCGAACTGCACGGATGCCATGCCCCCAGCCTACGAGGGGCCTCCGACACCGCTCCCCGGGCGCCTCCGTGGGCGAGCAGGATCAGTGGTTGAGCAGGATCAGCAGCAGCGCGCCGAGCACGACTGCGGCGCACACGGCGAAGCAGAGGTAGGCGGCGACCAGCGAGAGGCTCTTCTGCCCCTCGCTCAGCGGGTTGCGCGCGGCGGCCTTGGCGACCGCCCTCTCGGCGCGACGCTTCTGCTTGTCGGTGAGCACGGTGATGGCGTCGGTGAACTCGGCCGGCGCCACCAGCGGCGGACGGCCACCGCGCACCAGCAGGCGCAAGCCCAGGGCGTAGAACGTCACGACCACCGTCGCCCCGAGCAGGGCGGCGACGAAGACGTGCAGGAAGGCTTCCCAGTCGATGCTCACGCGCGGTCCTTCCTCGCGTCGTCGTGGCGGCGCTGGCCGCGCGTGGGCTCGGGCTTGCGCGGCACCTTCACGGCGGCGCCGGAGTCGGCGACCTCGCTCATCGCGTTGGCCGAGGTCACCGAGTCGCGCCGGGAGCGCAGGAACAGACCGAGAACGATGACGACCGCGATCACGGCATCCACCGCCACGCCCCATCCGCCGAGCCAGACCACGATCAGGGCCGCGGCGGCGCCCACGGCGCCGGCGGCGGGAAGCGTGAGCACCCAGCCGATCATGATGCGGCCCACGGTGTTCCACCGCACGGTCGAGCCGCGGCGGCCGAGGCCCGAACCGATGACGGATCCCGAGGCCACCTGCGTCGTCGACAACGCGAAGCCGAGGGCGCTGGATGCCAGGATCGTGGCCGCCGTGGAGGTCTCGGCCGAGAAGCCCTGCGCGGGCTTGACGTCGGTGAGCCCCTTGCCGAGCGTGCGGATGATGCGCCACCCGCCCATGTAGGTGCCGAGCGCGATCGTGATCGCGCAGGCGAAGACGACCCACAGCTGCGGGTCGGCGTTCGCCGACGACTGCCACCCGACGGTGATGAGGGCAAGGGTGATGACGCCCATCGTCTTCTGCGCGTCGTTGGTGCCGTGCGCCAGAGCCACGAGCGACGAGGTGAAGATCTGGCCCCAGCGGAAGCCGTCGCGCCCGTCGGCCTTCATGTCGTACCGGCGCGTGATGCCGTAGGCGATCTTGGTGACGGTGAAGGCGATGATGCCGGCCGTCAGAGGGGCGATCAACGCCGGCAGGATCACCTTGCTCAGCACCACGCCCGTGTCGATCGCCGAGGCGCCGACGCCCACGAGCGTCGCGCCGATCAGGCCGCCGAACAGCGCGTGCGAGGAGCTCGAGGGGAGCCCCAGCAGCCACGTCAGCATGTTCCAGGTGATCGCGCCGATCAGACCGGCGAAGATGATGGGCGGGAAGATGTCGGGACTCAACTGGTCTTCGCGGATCATGCCGCCCGAGATCGTCTTGGCGACCTCGGTCGATAAGAACGCGCCCACCAGATTGAGCGAGGCCGCCAAGAGGACGGCGACCTTCGGCTTCAACGCACCGGTGGCGATGGGGGTGGCCATCGCGTTGGCGGTGTCGTGGAATCCGTTGGTGAAATCGAAGAACAGTGCCAGCGCGATGACCAGCACGATGATGAGGGCTGCGCTCTCCACCGTTCGCTTTCCGTGAGAAGGAAGAAGGGATGCCGACGGGATCGGCGCGACGAACGAAGAGTTCACCTGGAGTTCGACACCCGTTCACCGGGGTCGCGTCCACATCCTGTCATCGGGGACCCCGGGGGTCAAACGCGCGCGGCTCGCTGAGCGTTCTCCGAAGCCCGCGTCGGAGGAGCGCACTACCGTGGAACGGTGACCGACCTCGACCCGCAGCCCACCCCGCCCGTCGCCGCCCGCCGGCCCGTCTCGCGCTCGCACCACGGCGACACCTTCGACGACCCGTACGAGTGGTTGCGCGCGAAAGACGACGCCGAGGTCGCCGGGCATCTCGAGGCCGAGAACGCCTACACGACGGCCCGCACCGGGCACCTCGCGGGCCTGCGCGACACGATCTTCGGCGAGATCAAGGGCCGCACCCTCGAAACCGACCTCTCGGTCCCCGCGCGCCGCGGCGACTGGTGGTACTACGGCCGCACCGTCGCGGGCGCGCAGTACGGCATCCAGTGCCGGGCACCCCTGGACTCCCCCGACGACTGGACCCCGCCCACTCTCTCGCCCGGCACCCCCGTCGCCGGCGAGCAGGTGCTGTTCGACGGCAACGTCGAGGCCGAGGGCACCGACTTCTTCTCGCTCGGCAGCTTCGAGATCTCGAACGACGGCACCCGCATGCTCTACGGCGTCGACGTCGCCGGCGACGAGCGGTACACCGTGCGCGTGCGCGACCTGACCACCGGCGAGACGCTGGCCGACGAGATCCCCGACACCTTCTCGGGGGCGACCTTCTCGCCCGACGGACGCTTCATCGTCTACACGACCGTCGACGACGCCTGGCGTCCCGACACCGTGTGGCTGCACGAGATCGGCACCCCCGTGGATGCCGACGTGAAGCTGTTCCACGAGCCCGACGACCGCTACTGGGTCGGTGCCGACTTCACCCGCAGCGATCGCTTCCTCGTGATCGAGATGGGCTCCTCGATCACCTCCGAGGAATGGCTGCTCGACGCCGACGACCTCCGCGGCGAGCCCCGCGTGGTGTGGCCGCGACGCGAGGGCGTCGAGTACTCCTCGTCGCACGCCGTCGTCGACGGCGACGACGTGCTCTACGTGCTCCACAACGACGGCGCCCTCGATTTCGAACTCGTGCGGGTCTCGGCATCCGATCCCCAAGGCCCCCGCGAGACGGTGATCCCCCACCGCACCGGTCAGCGGCTGCTCGGCGTCGACACGTTCCGCGACTGGGGCGTGGTCGGCTACCGTCGCGACGGCCTCGCGCGCCTGGGGATGCTGTCGTACGCCGATGGCGCGGTGACCGAGATCGCCTTCGACGAGCCGCTGTACAGCGTCGGCACCGGCGGCAACCCCGAGTACGCTCCCCCGGTCCTGCGGCTGGGCTACGGCTCGTTCGTCACCCCCGGCACCGTGTTCGACTACGTCGTCGCCACCGGCGAGCTGCTGCTGCGCAAGCGCCAGCCCGTGCTCGGGGGCTTCGACCCCGACGACTACGGTCAGGCACGGGTGTGGGCCCCCGCCGACGACGGCACGCAGGTGCCCGTGTCGCTGGTGTGGAAGCGTTCGTTCGGCGAGCCCGGTGCGGCTCCGCGTCCCGTGCACCTGTACGGCTACGGGTCGTACGAGCACTCCATCGAGCCCGGCTTCTCGGTGCCGCGTCTCTCGCTGCTCGACCGCGGCGTCGTCTTCGCCGTGGCGCACGTGCGCGGCGGCGGCGAGATGGGTCGGCAGTGGTACGAAGACGGCAAGATGCGCGCCAAGCGCAACACGTTCACCGACTTCGTCGCCGCCGCCCGTCACCTCGTCGATGCCGGGTACACCACGCCCGACCGCATCGTCGCCGAGGGCGGCAGTGCGGGCGGACTGCTCATGGGTGCCGTCGCCAACCTCGCGCCCGAGCTGTTCGCCGGCATCCTCGCCGATGTGCCCTTCGTCGACGCGCTGACGACCATCCTCGACCCCTCGCTCCCCCTCACCGTCATCGAGTGGGACGAGTGGGGAGACCCCCTGCACGACGCCGACGTGTACGCCTACATGAAGTCGTACTCGCCGTACGAGAACGTGCGCGAGGGCGTCGAGTACCCCCGCATCCTGGCGGTCACCTCGCTCAACGACACCCGAGTGCTGTACGTCGAGCCCGCCAAGTGGGTCGCGCGCCTGCGCGAAGTGGGCGCCGACGCGCTGCTGAAGTGCGAGATGGTCGCCGGCCACGGCGGCGTCAGCGGCCGCTACAACGCCTGGCGCGAGCGGGCCTTCGAGATCGCGTGGCTGCTCGACGTGCTGGGCCTGGCGGAGTAGGCCGAGCCGCCGCCGGACGCCTCGGTGCTGGACGCCTCGTCGCTGGACGCCTCGTCGCTTCGTGCGGCGGGGCGTTCGGCCTTGTGGGCTGCAGGGCGTGTCCCACTTTGTGCGACTATCGCGCCTGAATCTCGCACGAAGTGGGACACGGGCGCACGGCGACCGCTCGCCGTCGGCCGAGGCGGCGGCCGCCTGCCGTCGCTCGCGCAGGCATGTCCCAGTTTGTGCAGCTATCGCGCACCAAAGTCGCACGAAGTGGGACACGGGCGCACGGCGGCCGCTCACCGCCTGCTGAGCACCGTCGGGCGGGGACGGTCCTCCCCCGCGCGCCCATCCGCGCAACCATCCACAGAACGCCCCGCGCACTCGTGACCGCAGTCGCGGTGCCTGCATCCTCGAGTGATGGTCGACGATCCGCTGATCTTCTCCGTCCGCGATGCCGTGGCGTCGGGGCGCTCGCGCTTCGCTCTGCGCCACGTCGGCATGCGGATGCCGTACCGCGGCGTTCGTTCCATCGCTGCGCCTGCGCCTCCCGACGATCTGCGCGCCCGCGCCGCCGAGTACGCGCCGCGCCTTCGCGACGGACAGTTCTTCAGCCACGAAACCGCGCTGGGGTTGCTCGGCGTTCCGTTGCCTCCGTTTCCCTGGCTTCCCGGCATCCATGTGTCGGCGCATCGCCCGAAACGCGAGCCGCGCATCGGCGGCGTCCGCGGCCATCGACTTCAGACGCGCGACGCGGCCACCGCGCACACACCGGAGGGCTGGCCCGTCGAGGATCCCGTCAGGGCAGGGCGACAGTGCGCGACTCTCTGGCGCATCGACGACCTCGTCGCAGCGGCCGACTTCCTGCTCACCGAACTGCGCCCGCGGGTCGATGCCGATGACCTTCGCGCCGAGATCGTCCGCATGGGCGATAGCGAGGGCAAGGCGCTCGCCCGCGCGCTCGCGCTCAGCCGTCACGGACCGCGTTCGGCGGCCGAAACCCGCCTTCGCCTGTTGCTCGTGCGCAACGGTCTGCCCGAGCCGGAGATCTCCTGGATGCTGCGCGATACCGAAGGCCGCTTCGTCGCCGAGCTCGACCTCGCCTATCCCCAGTGGAAGGTCGGCGCCGAGTACGACGGCCGCGTCCACGCCGAAGACATGCGGCAGTTCGCACGGGATGCCGATCGATGGGACGCCATCCGAGCCTGCGGCTGGGAGCACGTGCGCATCCTCTTCCACCACATGCGGTCCGACGGTGCTCCGGCGGTTCAAAAAGTACGGGAGGCGCTCGAACGCGCGGGCTGGCGTGAGTGACAGCTCGCATGTCCCACTTCGTGCAGGTTTCCTCCGCCTCGACTGCACAAAGTGGGACATGGCCGGTAGGCGGCCAGATCACCGTCTCCGCAGATCGTGAGGTGTGTCGCCTCGCGACGGGCATGTCCCACTTCGAGCAGGAAGGCGACCGTAAAGCTGCACGAAGTGGGACACGCGCCTCGACGAAACGCAGTCGCCCCGCCCCGCGCGAGCGGGACGGGGCGTCGAACGAGCGCGGCTCAACCGAACAGCGCGGCGGCCTCTTCGTAGCGGTACAGGGGCACGCTGTTGAGCTCGCCGAGGGCGTCGGCGAACGGCACGCGCACGATGTCGGTGCCGCGCATCGCGACCATCTGCCCCCAGGCGCCTTCGTTCAACGCGTCGGCGGCGTGCAGGCCGAGGCGCGTCGCGAGGACGCGGTCGAAGCCCGACGGCGAGCCACCGCGCTGGATGTGGCCGAGCACCGTGGAGCGGGTCTCGATGCCGGTGAGGCGCTCGATCTCGGGCGCGAGCAGCTCGCCGATCCCACCGAGGCGGGGACGGTTGAAGGCGTCGAGGCCCTTGTCGCTGAACGCTTCGTCCATGCCGGTGAGCTTGAAGCCCTCCGACACGACGACCAGCGGCGCGCGGCCGCGGTCGTGGGCGCGGGTGACCTGCTCGACGATCTCGTCGATCGACATCGGCACCTCGGGGATGCAGATGACGTGCGCGCCCGCGGCGATACCCGCGTGCAGCGCGATCCAGCCGACGTGGCGACCCATGACCTCGGCCACCATGCAGCGCTGGTGCGAGTCGCCGGTCGTGCGGAGGCGGTCCATGGCATCCGTCGCGATGTTGACGGCGGTGTCGAAGCCGAACGAGTAATCGGTCGCGCGCAGGTCGTTGTCGATCGTCTTGGGGACGCCGAGCACGTTGATGCCGTCCTTCGACAGACGGTCGGCCGCCGCGAGCGTGCCCTCGCCGCCGATGGCCAGGATGCCGTCGATGCGGTGCCCGTACATGGTCTTCGAGATGTTCTCGGCGCCGCCGCGCGCGCCCTCGTAGGGGTTGGTGCGGCTGGTGCCGAGGATGGTGCCGCCGACCTTGGACAGCCCCTTCACCTCGTGACGCGTCAGGGGGAAGAAGTCGCCGTCGACGACGCCGCGCCACCCGTCTCGGATGCCGACGAATTCGATGTCGTAGTTGGTCGTGCCTTTGAGCACGACGCCACGGATGACCGCGTTCAGCCCGGGGCAGTCGCCGCCGCTGGTCAGGATGCCGATCTTCATGGGCAGAGTCCTCAAGTGCTGTGGTTCGGGTGGAGGTCGGCGCCGTTGCCGTCTCCGACCCTATCGCCGCAGACGGGAGCGGTGCCACACGGCGGGGGCGCCGCCGCGCACGAACGCCCCGAGACCGAAGCCCCGGGGCGTGCGAGAAGCGACGGCTCAGGCCGCGCCGAGCGCCTGACGCAGCAGGTGCATGAGCGCCGAGAGCTGCACGGAATCGCTGGAGCCGGCCTCGACCGACTGCCCGTCGAGGGCGCGCTGGGCGAGTCCCTCCTTCGAGTCGATGAGCTCGGCGATCTTCGTGTCGATCGTGTGCGCGGCGATGATGCGCCACGCGGTCACGGGCTCGCCCTGACCGATGCGGTGCACGCGGTCGATCGCCTGCGTCTGCTCGGCCGCGGTCCACGACAGCTCCGCGAGCACGACGTTCGACGCCGCCTGCATGTTCAAGCCGACGCCGGCGGCGGTGAGCGAACACACCGCGATGCCGACGCTCGGGTCGGTGTTGAAGGCGTCGATCGCGGCCTGGCGGGCCGTCGACGTCTGCTCTCCGCGCACCGACACGGCTTTGAGCCCGGATGCCTTGAAGTGGGCCTCGGCGGCATCCATCACGTCGATGTGCTTGGCGAAGAACACCACCTTGCCCACCGAGCGCTGCAGCTGCACGGCGTAGTCGGCCGCGAGGTGCGCCTTGGCCTGACCGATGCGGCGGACCATCGTGAAGACGTTCTCGCTGCCGGAACCGGCGGCCTTGGCCTCTTCGAGCTCACCGTGGGCGACGAGGCGCACGATGTCGTCGTCGATCTCGCCGGCGGCGAGTCCGCGGTCGCCGCGGGCCTCGATGATGCGGCGGTACTTCGCCGCGAGGCGTGCACCGAGCTCGCGCTCGGCCTGGCGGATCGAGCGGCCGAATTCGTCGTCGAGCTCGACGGGCAGATCGGCCACGAGCTTGTCGGGCAGGTCGGCGGCGACGTCTTTCTTCTTGCGCCGCACGATGCCCATCGAGATGACGGCCTCACGCGCTTCGGGGTAGAACGCCTTGTCGGCGGGCGTCAGGCCCGTGGCATCCAGTTTCTCCATGAGCTCGGGACCGGGCTTCTCGCCGTTGGTCCAGCCGAGGAACCGCCAGATCGCGTCGAAGTCCTCGACGTCGTTGATCAGCGGGGTACCCGTGAGGGCCAGCATGAGCGGATCCCGCGTCTGCTGGCGGACACGGGATGCCAGGGCCAGCACGTTCTGCGAGCGCTGCGACGTGAGGTTCTTGATGAAGTGCGCCTCGTCGACGACGATGCCCTTCAGACCGATCGACGACAGCCACGACAGGTGACGATCGAGGATCTCGTAGTTGACGATGAAGACGTCGGCGAAGGCGTCGATGTCGGCTCCACCGCCCGAGATGACGGTGGCCCGACGCTGCGGGGTCCAGCGCTGCACCTCGCGGGCCCAGTTCATCTTGACGACGTTGGGCACCACGACGAGCAGCGGGTACGCGTCGGCGACCGAGGCCGCGAGCACCGACTCGGCCGTCTTGCCGAGGCCGGGCTCGTCGGCGAGCAGGAAGGAGCGGTGCCCCTCGCGCACGGCTTCGAGGAAGCGCGACTGGTGCGGCATGACCTCGAGCCCGCGCGGCGAGAGCCGGTCGAACTCGGGCACGGGCGGCAGCTCCATGCTGGCGGCCGAGCCGCCGGCGCCGATCTCGAACGCCTTGTACAGCGGGCCCATGAGCTCCCAGCCGTCGAGGCGGCGCCGCGGGGCGTCACCGGTCGCGCGGGGGGTGAGGTCGGGGGCGAGGAACGGGTTCGCCATCTGGCGCGCCTCGATGGATGCCGGCACGACCTGCTTCTCGGCGAGAGCCGCCGAGACCATCGGCGTCACCTGCGGGGCGGTGTCGGTGATGATCAGCTCGTCGGGCGGCAGCTCGGCGCCCGACTCGATCAGCCAGTCGCGGCGCATGCGCCGTGCGACGGGCGAGGTGGTCTGGTCGACCTCGAGCAGCTGGATCAGCGAGGTGTCGCGCGCGGCGGTCTTGGCGAGGATCGTCGCCACCCCGTCGAGCCGCTTGAGCAGCTCGGCGCGCGCGGCGTCGGTGATCTCGGTGTCGGCCTTGACCCGGGCGCGCTCTTCGCGCACCAGGAACGCGATGACCTGGAACTTGATGCGATTGGTCGGCCCCAGCTTTCCGCGCTGAGCCTTGGCCTCGATCTCGCGCACCTTGCGGGCGAGGATCGGGATGACGGGGGCTTCTTCGTCGCGTCGGGATGACGTGGTCTTCCTGCGCCGCTGGCTCGAGCCTCGGGCGGCGGTTGCCGTGGTCGGCATGCTCCTCCTGAGCGTGTCGTCCGGATGACAGTCCGGAGCGTCCGGCGAATGCCGGTGGATCAGTGACCCCGGGAATCGTCGCGCGAACCGCCGCCGAAGCGGCGGTGTCGGCGACCCGCAACGCGTCTACGCCGGAACGGCTCGCGAGAAAGCGGATGACGAGGTCATCGATATTCTAGCGGTCCCGACCGCCTCCTCGCGTGAGGTGCCGATATTCGTCGCCTCGGAGCCCGCTGAAGCGACGAATATGGGCACCCCACGCGAGTGGCCTCGGCTCAGGACGCGCGGCGCAGGCGCAGGCTGTTGAGCACCACGAAGACGCTCGAAAACGCCATCGCCGCCCCGGCGACCATGGGGTTGAGCAGTCCGAGCGCGGCGAGCGGCAGAGCGGCGACGTTGTACGCGAACGCCCAGAACAGGTTGCCGCGGATCACGCGCATCGTGCGACGGCTGAGCGCGACGGCGGTGACGATCCCGCGCGGGTCGTCGCGCATGAGGGCGACGTCGCTGGCGTGCAGCGCGGCATCCGTTCCCCCGCCCATCGCGATCCCCAGATCGGCAGATGCCAGGGCGGCGGCGTCGTTGACCCCGTCACCGACCATGGCGACGGTGCGTCCCTCGGCCTTCAGCGCCGCGATCTCGGCGACCTTGCCCTCGGGAAGCACCCCGGCGCGGACGCGCTCGATGCCGAGTTCCGCGGCGACCGCGCGCGCGATGTGCGGGTTGTCGCCGGTGAGGAGCACCGGTTCCAGACCCATCCGGCGCAACTCGGCGACGGCCTCGGCGCTCTCGGGGCGCACGGTGTCGGCGACCTCGATGACGGCGCGGGCGTGCACGACGCCCAGATCGTCGGGCCATCCGGCCACGATCACCGTTCCGCGCTGCTCGCCCGCCTCGACCGCCGCGGCGAGCGCCGGCGGCAGCGCGGCGCCGAGGTCGGCGGCCAGCGCGGGACGCCCGGCGAACACGCGCACCCCGTCGACGACGCCGACGATCCCCCGACCGGGGAGCGCCTCGAGGTCGCCGGCGACGGGTCCGTCACCGGCGGCCGCCACGATCGCGTGGGCGACGGGGTGCTCCGACCCGCGCTCGACCGCCGCGATGCGCCGCAGGGCGTCGGCGGCATCCCCTCCGTCGACGACCGTGACGGTCGTGACGCTCATGCGGCCCGAGGTCAGGGTGCCGGTCTTGTCGAGAACGATCGTGTCGATGCGCTCGGCCGATTCCAGTGCCGCCGGACCCGTGACCAGGATGCCGAGCTGCGCGCCCCTCCCCGTGCCGACGAGGATGGCGATCGGGGTCGCCAGACCCAGCGCGCACGGGCAGGCGATGATGAGCACGGCCACGGCCGCGGTGAATCCGGCGGCGACCGGCTGGCCGGCGACGAGCCACGCCACGAGGGTGAGCACCGCGAGCACGATGACCACGGGCACGAAGACGCCCGAGATGCGGTCGGCGAGGCGCTGCACGCGGCTCTTGCCGAGCTGGGCGTCTTCGACGAGGCGCGCGATGCGGGCGAGGCGCGTCTGCTCGCCGACACCCGTCGCGCGGACGACCAGGCGACCGCCCGCCGCGATCGTGCCGCCGGTGACCCGCGACCCGGGCCCGACCTCGACGGGAACCGACTCGCCGGTCAGCATGCTCTCGTCGACCGAGGCGCGCCCCTCGAGCACCTCTCCGTCGGTGGCGACGGTGGCGCCCGGGCGCACGACGAACTCGTCGCCCACGGCGAGCGCGTCGACGTCGATGCGGCGACCGTCGGCCAGCTCGGCCTCACGGGCACCCAGGTCGAGCAGAGCGCGGAGCGCCGCCCCGGCGCGACGCGTCGATCGTTGCTCGATCACACGACCCAGCAGCAGGAACACCGTCACGGCCGCGGCGACTTCGAAGTAGACGACCGAGGTGGAGTCGTGCACGGGACCGAACAGCATCACCTCGTGCCGGATGCCGATGCGCCCGGCCGTGCCGAACACGAGCGCCCACACGCTCCACAGGTAGGCCGCGAACGTGCCCAGGGTGATGAGCGTGTCCATCGTCGCCGCGCCGTGGCGCGCGTTGCGCAGGGTCGCGCGGTGGAAGGGCCACCCGCCCCAGAGCACGATCGGGGTGGCGAGCACGAGCGAGACCCACTGCCAGGCGGGGAACTGCCACGCGGGCACCATTCCGAGCGCGACGACCGGAACCGCCAGGCCGAGCGAGACCCAGAGGCGCACGCGCAGGGGCGTGGTTCCGGGGGCGTCGGCGTGGTCGTGGGCGTGAGCGCCGGGGGCACCGGGAGAGTGCGCGTGATCGTGGTCGCCGGGGGCACCGGGGCCGGCGTGGTCGTGCGTGCGGGCGTCGGGTCCGGCGGTGGCGGCGTCGCGGGCGGTCTCGACCTCAACCGGGGTCGACGCCGCGCCACCATGCGGCGCGACGATGTCACGACCGGTGACGGCGTCGATCTCTCCCCCCGGGGCGGGCACGGCGACCGCCGCGACGGGGGCCGGTGCTGCCGTCACGACGGGGGTGGGCCCCGCCGCCGCCACAGGGGCCGGCGACGCCGTCGCGCCGCGCGTGCGCACCCGGGCGTCGTACCCGGCCGCCCGCACGGCGTCGACCAGCGCGGCGGGGTCGAGCTCGGCCGGGTAGCGCACGCGCGCCGTCTCGGTCGCGAGGTTCACCGCCGCCTCGACACCGTCGACGCGGCGCAGGCGCTTCTCGACGCGTGCGACGCAGCTCGCGCACGTCATGCCTTCGATGTCGAGCACCGCCTCGGCGGTGGGTGCGGTGGCATCCGTGTTCTCGCGCATGGCTCCTCCTCGTGTCCCCCGGCACAACACGATACCCCCTGGGGGTATTCCGCGGCGTCGCCCAGACACGATGCGGCGGTCCGCCGCGCACGCCGCGCCCCGCCGCGGGCCGACTCTCCCGCACGAAGCTCCCTCCCCCGGCCGCCCGTCCCGCGGCCGAACCGGACCCGCCCCCGCCGCGCGACCCTACGCTGGAGCCATGGCCGAGCCGATGACACGCGAGCAGCGCACCGTTCTCGCGATCGCGGTCCTGGCCTCGTTCGTGTCGTTCCTCGACGGAACGGTCGTCAACGTTGCCCTCCCCGCCATCGCCGGTGAGCTGGGCGGGGGCTTGTCGACCCAGCAATGGGTGGTCGACGCGTACCTGGTGACCCTTGGCGCGTTCATCCTCGTCGCCGGTTCGCTCAGCGACGTCTTCGGCCGCGTCGTCGTGCTCCGCGTCGGCCTGATCGGCTTCGGCATCACGTCGGTGGCAATCGCCGCGGCCCCCACGGCGGAGTTCCTCATCGTGGCGCGGGCGCTGCAGGGCGTGGCGGGGGCCCTGCTCGTGCCGAGCTCTCTCGCCCTCATCACCTCGACCTTCCGCGGCCCCGCGCAGTCCCGCGCGATCGGCATCTGGACCGGGGCCACCACCGTCGCCATGATCGCGGGACCCCTGATCGGCGGCGTCTTCGTCGACACCCTGTCGTGGCGCCTGGTGTTCCTGGTTAACGTGCTGCCGATCGCGGTGACGATGTGGCTGCTCACCCGTCTGGGCCGGCGGGACCATCGCCGCCCCGGCGCCCGGGTCGACATCCTCGGCGCGGTGCTCTGCGCGACGGGTCTCGGCGGGGTCGTCTTCGCCCTCATCGAGCAGCCGAACCTCGGGTGGACCTCACCGGTGATCTGGATGCCGGGGGTGATCGGCGCCGCAGCCTTCGTCGGCTTCCTCGTGCGTCAGCGCGTGGCGCGCGATCCGATGATGCCGCTCGATCTGTTCCGTGCCCGCAACTTCTGGGCCGGGAACCTCGCCACCGCGTTCGTGTACGCGGCCCTGTCGCTGAACGGCTTCGTCGTGAGCGTCTACCTGCAGCAGGGCGCGGGCCTGCCCGCCACGCTCGCGGGTCTCGCGTCGCTGCCGAGCACGCTGCTCATGATCGCGCTGAGTTCCCGGATGGGCGCCCTCGCCGGACGCTTCGGACCGCGCCTGTTCATGACCCTGGGCCCGCTCGCGATGGCCGCCGGCTCGCTGCTGCTGCTCACCGTGGGCGAGGACTTCGACTACTGGACGCAGGTGCTGCCCGGGATCGTCGTGTTCGGCCTGGGGCTGACCGCCACCATCTCGCCCCTCACCGCCGCCGTGCTCGGCGCGATCGACACCGAGCGCTCGGGCATCGCCTCGGCGGTCAACAACGCCGTGTCCCGCGTCGCCGGTCTCCTCGCCATCGCGGGCGTGTCGGCGGTGGTGGGCGGCGCGCTCGATCTCGGCGGCTTCCACCGGGCGGCCGTCGTCACCGCCGCACTGATGGTGCTGGGCGCCACGGCCGCGTTCCTCGGCATCCGCAATCACCTGTCGCGACAGGACTGACGGCCGGATCCGCTCGGCCGTGGGTGGCCGCGCGGCCACACTCCCCACCGCGGGGCCACATCCGACGCCCCGACCCGCAGCCCACCCGACCCCGGCCCGCCTCACGCGAGGATCGCGCGCGTCCGTTCCACGTCGTCGGCCATCTGCACGAGCAGCGCGTCGATGCCGACGAACGCCGTCATCTCGCGCACCCGCTCGACGAAGCGCACCTCGACGTGGTGTCCGTAGAGGTCGAGGTCGGTCTCGTCGAGCACGTACGCCTCGACCTGGCGGGAGTGCACGTCGTCGAACGTCGGGTTGGTGCCGACGCTGATCGCGGCGGGGTAGCTGATGCGCCGGCCGCCCTCGACGTCGACGAGCCATCCGGCGTAGACGCCGTCGGCGGGCACGAAGCCCTCGAGGTCGCTCGACAGGTTGGCCGTCGGATACCCCAGCTCGCGCCCGCGCTTCAGGCCGTGCACGACCTCGCCCCAGACCGACGGCGCACGGCCGAGCAGTCGAGCCGCGGTGGTCACGTCTCCGGCCGACAGTGCCTCGCGGATCCAGGTCGACGACACCCGTCGGTCGGCGTGCACCGCGCGCACGTCGTCCACGACGTCGACGCGGAAGCCGTGCTGGGCGCCCAGGCGCGTGAGCAGCGCGGGATCGCCCGCTCCCCCGGCACCGAAGCGGAAGTCGCTGCCGACCAGCACCGTCCGCGCTTGCAGGGCGTCCACGATGATGCGGCGGACGAACTCCTCGGCGGGAAGGGCGGCGAGCGCCTCGTCGAAGGTCAGCAGCAGGGTGGCATCCACCCCCGCGCGCTCGAGCAGCTCGAGCTTCTGGTGCGGACCGATCACGTCGGTCGGGCACAGATCGGGTCGCAGCACGCGGAGCGGGTTGCGGTCGAAGGTGACGGCGACGACGCGGGCGCCGTCGGACGCATCGACCCGCGCGCGATCGATGACGGCCCGGTGCCCGGTGTGCACGCCGTCGAACTTGCCGATCGCGACGACCGAGGGGCCGAACCCCGCCGGCACCTCCGCCGGATCGCGGAAGACGATCACGGTGCCATCCGGCGGTGGCGCGTGAGCCACCACAGGCCGAGGAAGGGCAGGACGAGCGGGATGAAGAGGTAGCCGTAGCCGTACACCGACCACACCGTCGGGTGCTGGAACAGCGCCGGCAGCACGAGGCTGAGCGTCCCGACGACGAGCACGCCGACGAGCTCGAAGCCGATCGCGATCCAGGCGACGCGGTACCACGCGGGCCGCGCCGAGAAGATGAGGGCGAGGGTGGCGAGGATGTACACGACCGCGGCGAGCGCCGACAGCGAGTACGCCAGCGGGGCGTCGTCGAACTCGCGCACGATCTGCACGAACGATCGGCCCGTGGCGGCGAGCGCCATGATGCCGTAGACGACGACGAGGACACGGCCGATGCCGGTCATCCCCCGGGAGCGGGTGGGAGTGGTGGATGCCATGACCCCACGATTCTAGTTCGCTCACGCCGCCGTCGAGCGGCGCTCCCCCGCCGCGGGCTGCTCGAGCCCGTCGAGGGGTCGCGCCGCACGGCTCCGCCGCCGGCGTGGATGCGCTCCGCACGAGGTCGCCGAGCCCGTCGGGGACCCTGATGGCGCGATGCCTCGTGCGCGAGACGGCTCGGCCGGGTCGTCGGCGGAGGCGCTCAGGCGATCTGCACCGTCCAGATGACGTGCATGCGCCACACCATGACCGCGACGGCGAGGGCGGCGACGCCCATGATGACCGTGCTCCATCGGCTGCGCTCGATGAGCGCCCATGCGGCGCCGGCCACGGGGACGAGAGCCGCCGACACGAGGTAGGTCCAGAACTCCAGCAGACTGCCCGACGGCGGGTTTCCCGCGAACGGCGCGATGATCGCGACGACGATCTGCACGATGAGCAGCAGCTCGATGAGGGCGAGGGAGCCGACCGTGACGTCTCCCGGGCGGCGACCGGCGAGCCCCGCCACGATGGCGACGAGACCGGCGAGCACGGCGATGCCGACCTGCGCGAGGGTGAACCACAGGATCATCGGGCGGCCTCCGTCGGCATGTTCATGACGCTCTTCAGCTGCGCGCCGCGCTTCTCGACGACGCCGATCAGCTCACCGTCGGGATCGATGGCCGCGGCCACGGCTCCGGTGAGGCGCCCGCCGCCGTCGATGCGCTTGCCGTGTCGCAGGTCGCGGGCCTCGTCGGCGCCCACGGCCAACGCCCCCATGACGACGGCCGCGGCGGTCGCGGGGGGCACGAGCTCGTTCTCGGCGATGTCGTCGACGGGTGCCGCGACGGCGACGTCGAAGGAGCCGATCCGCGTGCGGCGCAGCATCGTCAGGTGCCCGCCCACCCCGAGGGCCGCACCCAGGTCGCGGGCGAGGGCGCGGATGTAGGTCCCGCTGGAGCAGTCGACGACGACGTCGAGCTCGATCGTCGCCTCACCCCGGCGGGTCTCTCGAACGGCGAAGCGCGACACCGTCACGCGCCGGGCCTTCAGCACGACCTCTTCCCCCGCGCGGGCCAGGTCGTAGGCGCGGCGCCCGTCCACCTTGATGGCCGACACCGTGCTCGGTACCTGCTCGATCTCGCCGGTCAGGTCGGCGATACCCGCGGCGATGGCCGCGTCGGTCACGGCGGCCAGGGCCGTGGCATCCGCTCGGGCCGTCTCGATCCCGTCGGCGTCGTCGCTGTCGGTGGCGACACCCAGCAGGATGGTGGCCTCATAGGTCTTGTCGGCGCCCACGATGTAGGTCAGCAGGCGCGTCGCCCCCTCGACGCCCAGCACGAGAAGGCCGGTCGCCATCGGGTCAAGGGTGCCGGCGTGCCCGATCTTGCGGGTGCCGAGCGCCTTGCGCGCCCGCGACACGACGTCATGGCTGGTGATGCCTCCCGGTTTGTCGACCAGGAGGATTCCGGGGCGCACCATCAGCAGAAGTCTCCGAAGACCTGCACGGGGTGGGCGGGGTCGGAGTTCTCGACGATGACGGATGCCGCAGCCTTCGGTCGCGCCGTGCGGAGGTAGTGCTTCTCGGCGTCGGGCAGTTCCGGACGGGGCGTGCCGATGGGCGGGTTGCTCTCGAGCCAGATCGAGAAGTTCCAGAGTCCGCGCACCTCGGAGGCGTGGAGGAAGCGTCCGGAGACGACGAGCACCGCGTCGGCGGGGGCGGCCTCGCCCGACCCGAACGACTCGCCCGCTCGGAAGGGCGCGATCAGGCGCTCACGGGCGCGCGGCGCCCCGTCGGCGAGGCCGACGCGGAAGACCGCCGTGCCCTCCTCGTCGACAGCGGCCGCGAACGCATCGGCGAAGGCGCCCGCCGCCTCGGCGTCGAGCCCGTCGACGGCGACGACGACGCGCCCCGCGCGGTTGTTCTGCCGCATCAGGTCGCGCAGGCTCCGCGGCAATTCGGGGGCGGTGTTCTCGGACGACATGCCTCCAGCCTACGGTCGACCACCGACATCGCACCCCCGCCCGAGGCTCTCACCCCCGGCGTATCCGGCCCGCGCGTGGCGAGAAACGCGGATCCTCCCGAGACACGGCGCGACACCGCGTGTCTCGGCACGATCGGCGTTTCTCGCGACCTCCCCGCACGCTCCGCCCGCCCGCGGCGTTCTAGGCTGAACGGATGCCCGCACTCGCCGCCCCGCTCATCGAGTGGTACCGCGACGCGGCGCGCGATCTTCCGTGGCGCCGCGAGGGGTTCGGCGCGTGGGGCACGCTCGTCAGCGAGTTCATGCTGCAGCAGACCCCGGTCGCACGGGTCATCCCCCACCTCGAAGCATGGCTCACGCGATGGCCGACGCCCTCGGACCTGGCCGCTGCTCCCCCGGCCGACGCCGTGACGCAGTGGGCCAATCTCGGCTACCCGCGGCGGGCCCTGTGGCTGCACCGCGCGGCGGTCGAGATCCGCGATCGCCATGACGGTGTGGTTCCGCGCGACGTCGACGCGCTGCTGGCCCTCACCGGCATCGGTGACTACACGGCGCGCGCGGTCGCGGTCTTCGCGTACGGGGATCGGCATCCGGTCGTCGACACGAACACGCGGCGCGTCCTCGCCCGCGTCGTCGAGGGGCGCGCGCAGCCGGGGTCCCCGAACAAGGCCGACCTGGCGCGGATGGATGCCGAGCTGCCCGACGACATCGTCGAGTCGGCCATCGTCAACGCGGCGGCGATGGAGCTGGGCGCGATCGTGTGCACGGCTCGGTCACCGAGATGCGAGGTCTGCCCGCTGGCGGCGCAGTGCGCCTGGCGCGCGGCTGGATACCCCGAGTCGGAGGACCGCCGCCGACGTCAGGCGAAGTACGAGGGCAGCGACCGCCAGGCGCGCGGCGCGGTGCTGAAGGTACTGCGCGAGGCCGCCCCCGCGCCCGTCGCCCTGTTCGCCGTCGTCCCCGACTGGCCTGATGCCGTTCAGCGCGACCGCGCGATCGACTCGCTCATCGCCGACGGCCTCGCCGAGGCATCCGACGGCCTTCTGCACCTGCCGGGCCACCCGGCATCCTGAGTCCCGCCCGATGCTGCCGCCGGCGCCGCCGAGGCGTGCCCGGGCCACACTCCTGAGCGGCTGCTTCCCCGACGCGGCGTCTGTCGACGACAGCCCGCTCACCCGAGATTTCTCAGGAGTTCGGCCCGCGTCGTGCCGGGCCCCTGCCGCCCGGCTCACGCCGCTCGCCGCGCCCCCGCCCGGGCCGGTCTCTGCCGCCGCCCCGGGCCGAACTCCTGAGAAGCCGCCTCTCCGCAGCCATACAGCCGCTCCGCGACCACTCAGCGCGCCGATTCTCAGGAGTTCGGCACGCCCACGACACGAGAAACGGCCGTACGCCGGCCCCGAGGGGCGGCGTCCGGCCGTGTCGTCGCGCGGGCTCAGGCCCGCGGTGCGTCTTCGTCGTCGGGGGCGTCGTCGGCGGCGTCCTCGTCAGTTCCGTCGAGCTCGTCGTCGGCGTCGTCTTCGCGCGGCTTGACGTACGGGTCGGCGTCGCCGGCGTACGTGGCCGCGGCGGCGAGACCGGCGACCGACTGGTCGCGCTCGCGCGCTTCGCGCAGCAGCGCCGAGATGTGGTCGGCGTTCTCGGGAATGGCGTCGAGAATGAACTCCAGCGACGGGGTGAGGCGCGTGTTGAGGTTCTTTCCCACCTCGCTACGCAGCAGTCCGGTCGCCGACTTCAACGCCGCCGCGGTGTCGTTGCGGTGCGCTTCGTCGCCCATGACGGTGTAGAACACCGACGCGTGCTGCAGGTCGCCCGTGACGCGTACGTCGGTGATCGTCACGAAACCGAGCCGCGGGTCACGCAGCCCCTTCTCGAGACGTTCGGCGAGCACCACGCGGATCCGGTCCGCCACTCGTGCCTGTCGCTCTCCTGCCACTGCCTTCTCCTTTGTTTCACTACCGCCGCGAGTCGAGCGCCCCGTGGCTCATCCGCCGGGTGAGGTGGCGCCGTTCGCCGCTGCACCCAGCGTAGGCCGGAGGGGGTGTGCATTCTCCCGAGCATCGGGGTAGGGGCCCCGCTCTGCTCGGGGGAATGCGCACCCCCGCAGGCCGAAGCGGGAGCCGCGCCGAACAGCGCGACCCCCGCCCCGTGGATCAGCCTCGCGGCTTCTCGATGAGTTCCGTCGTTTCGATCTCATCACCGATCTGGATGTCGTTGAACTTGCCGAGACCGATACCGGCCTCGAAGTCCGTACGCACCTCGGTGACGTCGTCCTTGAAGCGACGCAGCGACTCGATGGCCAGGCCATCGGCCAGCACGACACCGTCGCGGATGACACGAGCCTTGGCGTTTCGCGTGATCGTTCCCGATCGCACGATGACACCGGCGATGTTGCCGAACTTCGAGGAGCGGAACACCTCGCGGATCTCGGCAACACCCGACTGCACTTCTTCGAACTCCGGCTTGAGCAGGCCCTTGAGCGACTGCTCGACATCGTCGATCGCGTTGTAGATGACCGAGTAGAACCGCACGTCGACACCCTCACGGGCGGCACGCTCGCGGGCCTTCGTGTCGGGACGGACGTTGAAGCCGATCACGATCGCGTTGTCGATCGTGGCCAGGTTGATGTCCGACTCGGTGATCGCACCCACACCGCGGTGGATGATGCGCAGCTGGACGCTGTCGTCGACCTCGATCTTGAGCAGCGATTCCTCGAGCGCCTCGACGGCACCCGACACGTCACCCTTGATGATGAGGTTGAGCGACTCGACCTTGCCCTCTTCGAGAGCACGGGTGAAGTCCTCGAGCGAGATGCGCTTGCGGGCCTTGGCCAGCTGGGCGTTGCGCTCGGCGGCTTCACGCTTCTCGGCGATCTGACGCGCGGTGCGGTCTTCTTCGGTGACGATGAAGACGTCGCCGGCGCGGGGGACCGAGTTGAGGCCCTGCACCGAGACGGGACGCGAGGGGTAGGCCTCGTCGACCGCGTCGCCGTTCTCGTCCATCATCGCGCGGACGCGGCCGTAAGCCGTTCCGGCGACGATCGCGTCTCCGACGCGCAGCGTTCCCGACTGGATGAGCACCGTGGCGATCGAGCCGCGGCCCTTGTCGAGCCTCGCTTCGATCGCGACACCGCGGGCCGCCTTGTTCGGGTTGGCCGTGAGGTCCAGACCCGCGTCGGCGGTGAGCAGCACGGCATCCAGCAGAGCCTGGATGTTGAGGTTCTCGCGAGCCGACACGTCGACGAACATGACGTCTCCGCCGTACTCCTCGGCGACCAGACCGTACTCGGTGAGCTGCTGGCGCACCTTGGCCGGGTTGGCGTCGGGCTTGTCGACCTTGTTGACCGCGACCACGATCGGCACGTTCGCCGCCTGGGCGTGGTTCAACGCCTCGACCGTCTGGGGCATGATGCCGTCGTCGGCCGCGACCACGAGGATCGCGATGTCGGTCACCTGCGCACCGCGGGCACGCATGGCGGTGAACGCCTCGTGACCCGGGGTGTCGATGAAGGTGATCGCGCGCTCGATGCCGTCGTGCTCGGTCCAGATCTGGTACGCACCGATGTGCTGCGTGATGCCGCCGGCCTCGCCCGCCACGACGTTGGTCTGGCGGATGGCGTCGAGCAGTCGCGTCTTACCGTGGTCGACGTGGCCCATGACGGTGACCACGGGAGGACGGATCTCGAGATCGTCCTCGCTCTCGGCTTCGAGTTCGCCGTCGAGGTCGAGACCGAAGCCCTCGAGGAGCTCTTTGTCCTCGTCCTCGGGCGAGACCATCTGGATCTTGTAGCCGAGCTCGGCGCCGAGCACCTCGAAGGTGGCCTCGTCGAGCGACTCGGTCGCGGTGGCCATCTCGCCCAGGTTGAACAGGATGGTCACGAGCGTGCCGGGCTGCACGTTGTAGCCGCGCAGGGCCTCGAGCTTGTCCGCGAAGTCGGAGATCGATGCGCCGCGACGGAGGCGGATGATCTCGCCGTTGCCCTTCGAGACGTTGACGCCGCCGACGACCGGCGCCGACCGCATCTCGAATTCCTGCCGCTTCGCCCGACGCGACTTACGCTGCTTCGACTTGCCGCCGCCCTTACCGAAGGCACCTGCGGTACCACCGCCGGGACCACGGCCACGACCGCCACCACCGCCGGGACGACCGGCGAAACCGCCGCCGCCCGCACCGGGTGCGCCACCGGGACGCTGGAAGCCGCCACCGGCACCGCCGGGACGACCGGGGCCGCCGGGACGCTGCTGGAACGGGGCGCCCGGACGACCGGCACCGCCGGGACGACCGGCACCGCCGGGACGGGGAGCGCCGGGACGCGGGGCACCGGGACGCGGAGCCTGCGGGCGCGGGATGTTGCCGGGCGTCGGGCGCTGGCCCATGCCCTGCGCCGACGCGAACGGGTTGTTGCCCGGACGGGGACCGGCGGGACGCTGGCCCATGCCCTGGGCCGACGCGAACGGGTTGTTGCCCGGACGCGCGCCACCCGGACGCGGGGGCGAGCTCGGGCCGGGCTTGGGGGCACCGGGGGTCGCCGACGACGACGCCTCGGCGTCACCGGACGCGGGAGCTGCGGGAGCGGGGGTCGCCGCGGCCGGGGCGGAAGCCTCGGGAGCGGATGCCGCGGGGGTCGCTGCCGCGGGAGCGGCCTCGGCCGGAGCCGGGGCGGCGGCGGGGGCTGCGGGCTTGGCGGGGCCCGGGGTCGGACCCGACGGGCGGGCGCCCGGGGTCGCTGCCGGACGAGCGGGGCCGGGACGGGCGCCGGGGCGCGCCGCAGCGGCGGCGGGCTTGGCATCCGAGGATCCGGAGGAGCTCTCGGCCGCGAGGGCGGCGCGGAGCTTACGAGCCACGGGGGGCTCGATGGTGGATGAGGGGCTCTTGACGAACTCGCCGAGCTCCTTCAGCTTCGCAAGCGCGACCTTGCTGTCGACGCCGAGCTCGGAAGCGATCTCGTGCACGCGTGGTTTTGCCACAATTCTCCTGTCTGAGGGCCTACCCCGGACAGGGCAGACCGTTACTTGCGGACGGGTCTCATTTCGAGCCGTTCACTTCGTGTCCATAGCCGTTCAGCCTTTTCGCTGGTGGTGTGATTCGAAGGTCTGCGTGTCAAGCGGGCCTGACACACGCAATGCTCGTACGAAGGCGCGACGCGCGAGAGCTTTTCTCACGCACGCGTCCGTCTCGTGCACCCACGCACCCCGGCCCGGCAGGACCGCCCGCTCGTCGGGGACGAGCTGAGATCCGTCGGCGACCACACGCAGAAGCGAGGATCGGGGGGCGCGTGCGCGGCATCCGACGCACGTTCGTACTGGTTCCATCGTACACCTCGCCGTCGCCGCAGCGACGGACGCTCAGTTGTCTTCGAGGATGCTGTCGGGCTGGATGTCGATCTTCGCGCCGGTCAGCTTGGCGGCCAGACGCGCGTTCTGCCCCTCTTTGCCGATCGCGAGCGACAGCTGGTAGTCGGGCACGAGCGCCCGGACGGCCTTGGTCGTGGCGTCGAGGACGAAGCTCGAGGTGACCTTGGCCGGCGACAGCGCGTTCGCGACGAAGCGCGGCAGCTCGGCGTCGTAGTCGATGATGTCGATCTTCTCGCCCGCGAGCTCTTCGGTGACGGCGCGCACGCGGCGGCCGAGCTCACCGATGCAAGCGCCCTTGGCGTTGACTGTCGGGTCGTTGGCCTTGACGGCGATCTTCGAGCGGTGACCGGCTTCGCGAGCCAGCGACACGATCTCGACCAGGCCCGCGGCGATCTCGGGCACCTCGAGGGCGAAGAGCTTGCGGACCAGGCCCGGGTGCGTGCGCGACACGGTGATCTGCGGCCCCTTGTTGCCCTTGGACACGCTCGTCACGTAGACGCGCAGACGCGAGCCGTGCGCGTAGGTCTCGCCGGGAACCTGCTCTTCGGGCGGGAGGATCGCCTCGACCGTTCCGAGGTCGACGTGCACCATGCGCGGGTTCGGGCCCTGCTGCACGACGCCGGCGACGATGTCGCCCTCTTTGCCGCGGAACTCCCCCAGCACCGCGTCGTCGGCGATGTCGCGCAGACGCTGGCTGATGACCTGCTTGGCGGCGAAGGCGGCGATGCGACCGAAGTCGTCGGAGGACTGCTCCTCTTCGCCGATGACGATGTCTTCGTCGTCGGTCACGGGTGTGAAGACGCCGACGTGTCCGGTCTTGCGATCGAGTTCGACGCGGGCGCCGGCGGGGATCTCGCCGGTGGGCGAGATGTGCTTGGCGTAGGCGGTCAGGATCGCCTGCTCGATGATGCGCGCGAGTTCATCGAAGGGGATCTCCTTCTCGCGTTCGATCGTCTTCAGAAGTGCGAGATCGATGTCCACAAGGGCCCTCCGTTATTCAGCTCTCGTCGACGCGACCGGCGCCGACAACCCCCCTACGATACCCGGGATGCCACCCGCCCCGCGACCCGGCGAGCGATTCGGCCGACGCCCGGGCTGCGCACGACTCCTGTGATCCGCCCACTGCCTCCCCGCCGACCCGCGGGATCCCGGTACCTCGACCCGCGCGACGTCGCGAAGTTCAGGAGTTCTGCACGGGAGGGCCGGTGGCGGGCAGCTCGACGCACGGGAGCCTGCGTCACCGGCGCTCGAGCGGGTTCGCGGCCAGCTTCGCGACCACTCCCCCCTCCGCCAGTCGGCGCGCCGCGGTGTCGGGCTTTCGCGCGGCCTGGTCGAGCACGCAGGCGCCGAACTCGGCGGCGAGCGTTCCCCGCGGATGGGCGCGGAGCACCTCGCGGCGGAAGTCCTCGGGCAGCGCGTCGGGGCGGGCGCCCGAGATGTCGAGCGCCGTCGCCGTCTCGAGCAGGTGGCCCTCGGCATCCATCGCCGGGTCGACGCTCGGCCAGTTGTGCCGCACGATCACCTCGAGCACGCGCTGGCGCCGCGCGGGCTCCCACCCCGCCCCCGCGGTCAGGGCGATGCCGACGTGGCCGCCCGCGTGCTCGTACGAGAGGGTGTGGTTGTCGTACTCGGCGACCGTGCCGACGTCGTGCAGCACGGCGGCGACGTACAGCAGCTCGTGGTCGATGCCGGTGATGCCATCGACGCGCGCGAACGCCTCGGCCCAGAGCCAGGAGCGCAGGGCGTGCGCGGTGATCGCGGGCGACTGGTACTGCGTCGCCAGTTCGAGGGCACCGCGCGCGGCGAGGGTGTCGGGCACGGGGATGTCGGCGATCTGCACGGGGCCTCCGGGGTCGGGTGAATCCTCACTCTTGCGTCGCGCGCCCGGCGCCGACAGACCCGCGCCGGTCAGCGACCGAAGGCATCCTGCCAGAGCGGGGCACCCCGCGAGGCCCCGAGCGGCACGCCGGTCGTGCGTGGCGCACACGTCACGGAACGCGGATGCCGCGACCGAGGGGGCCGCGGCATCCGGAACCGCTCAGCTCACGGGCGACGCGTGCCAGATGCGCTCGAGGTAGTCGCGCATCGCGCGGTCCGACGAGAAGTACCCGCTGCGCGCGACGTTGAGGATCGCCGAGCGCACCCAGCCGTCCTGGTCGGCGTAGGCCGCGTCGACCCGCTCCTGCGCGTCGAGGTACGACGAGAAGTCGGCGAGGGCCATGAACCGGTCTTCGTACAGCAGGTTCGACACGAGCGGCTCGAACACCGTGCGGTCGCCGTCCGAGAACGCTCCCGAGGCGATGAGGTCGATGGCGCTGCGCAGCCGGTCGTCGCCCTGGTAGTGGTCGGCGGGGCGGTAGCCCTCGCTCCAGAGCGCCTCGACCTCGGGCTCGCTCATGCCGAAGAGGAAGAAGTTGTCGTCGCCGACCAGGCGGCGGATCTCGACGTTCGCTCCGTCGTCGGTGCCGATGGTGAGCGCTCCGTTGAGCGCGAGCTTCATGTTGCCCGTGCCCGAAGCCTCTTTGCCCGCGAGCGAGATCTGCTCCGACAGGTCGGCGGCGGGGATGATGCTCTCGGCCAACGTCACGTTGTAGTTCGCCGGGTACAGCAACTGGAGCTTGCCCTCGACGCGCGGGTCGGCGCTGACGACCTCGCCCACGGCGTTGATGAGGTGGATGATGCGCTTGGCCATGCCGTACCCGGGTGCGGCCTTCGCCCCGAACAGGAACGTGCGCGGCTGCACCTCGTCGATCGGCAGGCGCCCCGACACGATCCCCTCGTACGTGCTGACGATGTGCAGCACCTTCAGTGTCTGCCGCTTGTACTCGTGCAGGCGCTTGATCATCACGTCGAGCATGTGGGTGTCGTCGAGGGGCGCGTCACCGCGGGACTCGAGCACACGCCCGAGGCGCCGCTTGTTGGCGAGCTTGACCGCGGCGAAGCGCTCGCGGAAGTCGCCGTCGTCGGCGAGGGCCTCGAGCCCCCGCAGCCGCTCGAGGTCGACCGTCCAGCCCGCGCCGAGCGCCTCGGTGATGAGGGCCGACAGGTCGGGGTTCGCCAGGCGCAGGAAGCGGCGCGGGGTCACGCCGTTCGTGACGTTGGTGAACTTGTCGGGCCACATCTGGGCGAAGTCCTTGAGCACGTTGTCGCGCAGCAGCTGCGAGTGCAGCTCGGCGACGCCGTTCACCTTGGAACCGGCGACGGTGGCGAGGTAGGCCATGCGCACCGAGCGGGTGGGGTGCTCGCCGATGATCGACATGTTGCGGATGAGCATCTCGTCGTCGCCGAAGCGCTCGCGCACCTCGAGCAGGAACTCGTCGTTGATGCGGTAGATGATCTCGAGGTGGCGGGGCAGCAGGCGGCCGAGCAGGTCGACCGGCCAGACCTCGAGCGCCTCGGGCAGCAGCGTGTGGCAGGTGTAGGCGAAGCACTTCTGCGTGATGGCCCAGGCGGCATCCCACTCGAGCTTCTTCTCGTCGACGAGCACGCGCATGAGCTCGGGCACGCCGATGACGGGGTGGGTGTCGTTCAGCTGGAAGATGACGCGCTCGGGCAGTGCCTCGATGTCGAAGTCGTCGGGAAGCACGTTCTCGATGAAGTCGGCGATCGAGGCCGCGACGAAGAAGTACTGCTGCTGCAGGCGCAGCTCTTTGCCCTGGGGCGTGGAGTCCTCGGGGTAGAGCACCTTCGAGATGTTCTCGGCGAACGTCTGCGCGCGCACCGACTCGACGTAGTCGCCCGAGTTGAAGGTGTGCAGGTCGAAGGCGTTGGTGGCCACCGCACGCCACAGGCGCAGGGTATTGACGCGGCCGTTGTGATAGCCCGGGACCATCATGTTGTACGGCACCGCGAGCACGTTCCACTCGGGGACCCAGCGGGTGCGCTCGACGCCGTCGTCGTCGTACGTCTCGGTCGTACCGGCGAACGAGACGGTCTGCGCGGCCTCGGGGTGCGGGAAGTCCCACGGCGAGCCCATGCGCAGCCACGCGTCGGGCTGCTCGATCTGCTGCCCGTCGGCGAACGCCTGACGGAAGATGCCGTACTCGTACCGGATGCCGTACCCGATGGTCGGCACGCTCATCGTTGCGAGCGAGTCGATGAAGCAGGCGGCCAGACGACCCAGGCCGCCGTTGCCGAGGCCCGGCTCGATCTCGACCGCGCGCACGGCGTCGATGTCGATGCCGCACTGGGCGAGCGCCTCGGTGGCGATGTCGGTGAGGCGCGCCGCGAGCAGGTTGTTGTCGAGCTGACGGCCCAGCAGATACTCGGCCGAGAGGTAGCAGACGGTCTTCGCCTGCAGCTTCTTCTGCTGGGCGCGATCGTCGAACCAGCGCGCCATGAGGTAGTCGCGCACCGTGAACGCCAGCGCCAGGTACTGGTCGTTGACGTCGGACGCCGACAGGGTCACGCCCTGGTCGAAGTTCAGGTTCTGCAGGAACTGTTTCGTGAAGCCGTCGACCGAGGCTGCGGGCGCCACGACGGGCGCGATCGCGAGCGGGTGGGTGGGACGGAGCTCTGGTGTGTTCTCGGGCACCCTCCGACCGTAATCAGAACGACCCCGTCCTGCCAGGATTCACCGAGAACGACACATGATCTTCACCACCGCGCCGCACGACGACCGGGGGCCGGATGCCGGATGCCGGCGGTCAGCGCAGACCGCACCCGTCGACGACCTGCGTCTTGCCTTCGATGAGGTTCTTCGTCCAGGTGTAGAGGACCGGCAGGAACCGCGACTTCGGCAGGATGGGGCGCAGGTGGTCGTAGCCCGCGTACGTCGCCCACCGCACCGGCTGCCCCTCGGCGCAGAGCTTCTGCACGTAGTCGCGCTGCAGGCTCGGCGGGATGACCTCGTCGTCGGCTCCCCAGGCCACGAGCATCGGCGTGCCGAGCGGCTCGGTCATGGCGTTCTCGGCGAGTCGGCGTCCGAGGGCGCCGTCGGTGAGGTCGGCGTTGTACAGCGGGCGGTCCTCCGACACCCCGAGCGCCGTCAGCACCGAGACGACGACGCCCGGCTCGGTGGGGCATCGCTGGGTCATCTCGAGCACGATCGAGCGCGAGCCCTCGGCGATGTAGTCGTCGAGGTGCACGTCGGCGTAGGTCTGCGAGTACGGCACCAGCACCCACGAGGTGATCACCGAGAGCATGGCGTTCGGCGGTCCCGACAGCAGCTCGCGCGCCAGGGCGGGCGGGTCGGCGACGGGGGCGACCACGGCCGTGCCGAGTACGTCGATCCCGGGGGCGTAGTCCTCGGCGATCGCGGTGGTCCACAGCGCCGCGTGTCCGCCCTGCGAGTGGCCCCAGACCACCGTGTCGGGCGAGAGGGTCACGTCGGTGCGCAGCTCCGCCGTCGCCAGCACCGCGTCCAGCGACGAGCGCGCCTCGCCCCGGCCGATCAGGTAGGGGTAGGTGCCGGGTGCACCCTGGCCGGAGAAGTCCGAGGCGACGACCACCCAGCCGGCCTTCAGCGCCTGCTCGAGGGCCGGGATCGACCACCGGGTCGCCGAGGCGTCGCGCAGGCTCGGTGCGCACCCCTGGGCCACCCCCGTCGTGCCGTGGTTCCAGATGATGACGGGACGCGGTCCCGGGGGCGGGTCCTTGGGCATGATCACGAGGGCGCTCGCCACGGCGGGCCGGCTCACGGCATCCCTCGTCGTGTAGAGGATGCGCGTGACGTCGCCGTTCTGGGGAAGGCGGCCGAGGTACGCGTCGGAGCGGATGAGACGGCCGTGACCGCTCGGCACCTCGGCCGGGGCGTCGTAGAAGGCGTCGACGACCGGAGCGCCGTCGTTGAGCCAGTCGTTCAGCCACCACCCGCCCGCGGCGGTCGCGACCAGCACCAGGGAGAGGGCGTAGCGGCCGGCGGCGGCCCAGCGCAGCCGCGTCCGGCGACGTCGAACGGCCCGCGGCGCGTCGAACGGCGTTCGCGGCGCGTGCGGACGACGGATGCCGCGGACTCCGCGGGCGAACACCCCCACGCCGAACACGATCGTGCGCACCCCGAACACCACCGCGAGCACCAGGACCGTGACGTCGGGCCAGGTGAACGACAGCAGTCCGAGGGCGATCTGGGCGACACCCCAGGCCAACGACAGCACGCGGGCGCTGACCTGACCCGGCGAGACGGCGCGTCCCACCGACGCGAGCCCCCCGATGACGAGCAGCACCGCGAGCACGGGCGGCAGCAGTTCGAGGCTGCGCCCCAGCCAGACCAGGACCGCGACACCGGCGACGATCCAGGCGGCGGCCACCGACCGCGCCCACCATCCGGCGGGGCGCGCGACCAACTCGACGATGCCCATCACCACGGCACTGGCACCGACGTAGATGCCGAGCAAGACCAGCGAGGTGAGCGGCCGCGACACGATCAACGCCCCCAGCACCACCACGACGATCCCGACGATCAGCAGCACGCGCGGCGGGGCGTGGCGGGTGAGCACGGGGAGCGCATTCCACCGGCGCGGGCGCGGGCGGCGGGGAGCGGGCATCAGGCAATCCTAGGCAACGCGGCACCGCCCGAATCGGGCGAGGGGCGGGGCGCGGGGCTCGGGCCTCCGCGGACGCCGCGAGACGACGCGCGACGGGCGCGGCCACGCGGGCGAACGCACGGCGCCGCACACGACGCAAGGGACACGGCACACGCGATTACCGGATTCCCGCACCGCGGCATACGGTTCGTCCGTGCCGTCTTCCGCCCGAACAGCCGCGCGCGATGCCGAGGCCAACCCCGCCTTCCGCGTCGCGGCGCGCACGGGATACGTCGCCAACGGCATCCTGCACCTGCTCATCGGCGGCCTCGTGCTCGCCGTCGGCTTCGGTGCGGCCGAAGACACCGACCAGACCGGGGCATTCCGAGCCCTCGCGGCGGTGCCGCTCGGTGCCGTGGCCCTCTGGGCTCTGGCGATCGGACTCGTCGCCCTGGGCTGCTGGCACCTGCTGCAGGCCGTCGCTCCCCGTCATCTGTCGGGGTGGCGCCGCCTCGCGCGGATCGCCGCCGAGGCGCCGCAGGGCCTCGTCTTCGTCGTCATCGGGATCCTCTCGGCCTCGGTCGCGCTCGGTGCGCGCCCCCGCGCCGAGCAGGCCGCCGAAGACGCCAGCGCCGCCGTGCTCACCCTTCCCCTCGGCGGGCTGCTGCTGGGCACCACCGGAGTCGTCGTCGCGAGCGTCGGCATCGGCTTCGTGTGGATGGGACTGCGCCGCTCGTTCCACTCCAAGGTGCGCATCCCCGACGGACCGGCGGGCCACGCCCTCAGCGCGCTCGGGGTGGTGGGTTTCCTCGCCAAGGGCGTCGCGCTCGGGATCGTCGGGGTGCTGCTCATCGTGGCCGCCGTGACCGTCGAGCCCGATACCGCGGGCGGCCTCGACGGCGCGGTGTCGGCGCTGATCGCGCTTCCCACCGGGCCGGTGCTGGCGTTCCTCGTGGGCCTGGGCTTCATTGCCTACGGCGTGTTCACGGTGTTCCGCGCCCGCTACGCGCGGCTCGACGTCTGAGCGTCAGTCCAACGCGGGGTCGCGCCCGGTGCGCTCCCCCGTGTCGAGCGTCGCGATCGCCGCATGGTCGTCGGCGTCGAGGGTGAAGTCGAAGACGTCGCCGTTCTCGCGCAGACGCGCGAGCGACACCGACTTGGGGAACACGACCAGGCCGCGGTCGAGGTGCCAGCGGACGACGACCTGGGCCGGAGTCTTGCCGTAGCGCTCGGCGATCCGCATCAGCACGGGCTCGTCGAGCAGCCCGCCGCGCGCCAGCGGCGCCCACGACTCGGTGACGATGCCGTGCGCGGAGTCCCAGTCGACGAGGTCGTTCTGCGGGAAGCGCGGGTGCAGCTCGACCTGGTTCACCGCGGGGAGCACACCCGTCTCGTCGCGCAGCCGCTCGAGGTGCGGGATGGCGAAGTTGCTGACGCCGATCGAGGTGGCCCGTCCCTCGTCGCGCAGGCGCAGCAGGGCGCGCCAGGTGTCGACGTAGCGGTCCGCGCTGGGGATGGGCCAGTGGATCAGGTACAGGTCCACCCGGTCGAGGCCCAGCCGTGCGCTGCTGGCGTCGAACGCGCGCAGCGTCTCATCGAACCCCTGGTCGTCGTTCCACACCTTGGTCGTGACGAACAGGTCGTCGCGGTCGAGCCCCGACGCGCGCAGTCCCTCGCCGACCTCGGTCTCGTTGCCGTAGAGCGCGGCCGTGTCGACGTGACGGTAGCCCGCGGCGAGCGCGCCGGCGACCAGGTCGGCGGTGACGTCGGCGGGCACCTTGTAGGTGCCGATGCCGAGCTGCGGGATCGTGGAGCCGTCGGACAGCGACAGGCGGGGGGCGGCGATCATGGCATCCACGCTACCGGCGCGCGCACCGACCGGGTCGGTCAAAGGCGGAACGGCACCCCGGTCGACTTCGCGTCGGCGGGGTGCCGTTCCGGCGGATCGATCAGCGGGTGAGCGCCGCCACCGCGTCGGCGACCGCGAGCGTCTCGCGCTCGCCCGTGCGGCGGTCCCACAGCTCGACCTGGCCCTCGGCGGCGCCACGGCCGACGATGAGGATGCGCGGGATGCCGACGAGCTCGGCGTCGCCGAACTTGACGCCGGGCGAGACCTTGGGGCGGTCGTCGTAGAGCACGTCGCGCCCCGCGGCCTCGAGCTGGGCGGCGACCGACTCGGCGAGCTCGAACGCCGCCGAGTCGCGACCGGTGGCGACGACGTGCACGTCGAACGGGGCGACCGACTCGGGCCAGATCAGGCCCTTCGCGTCGTTGTTGAGCTCGGCGATGATCGCGAGGATGCGGGTGACGCCGATGCCGTACGAGCCCATCGTGACCGTGGCGAGCTTGCCGTTCTCGTCGAGCACCTTCAGGCCCAGGGCCTCGGCGTACTTGCGACCGAGCTGGAAGACGTGACCAATCTCCATGCCGCGCGCGAGCTCCACGGGGCCCGAGCCGTCGGGAGCGGGGTCTCCGGGGCGCACGGTCGACACCTCGACGAAGCCGTCGCCGACGAAGTCGCGGCCGGCGACGAGCGAGTGCACGTGCTTCTGGTCGACGTTGGCGCCGGTGATCCACGCGGTGCCGTCGACGACGCGCGGGTCGAGGACGTACCGGATGCCGGTGGCCGATTCCTCGCCCAGCACGGCGCCCGTCGGCGACCAGGGGCCGATGTAGCCCTTGACCAGCAGGGGGTGCTTGGCGAAGTCAGCTTCGGTCGCGGCTTCGACCTCGGCGGGCGCGAAGGCGACCTCGACGCGCTTGTCGTCGACGTCGCGGTCGCCGGGAAGACCCACGACGACGAGCTCGCGCGTTCCGTCGAGGTGGGTGAGGGCCATCACGACGTTCTTCAGCGTGTGGGCGGCGGTCCACTCGGTGGCCCCGTCGGTCGCCGGGCCGGCGATACCGGGGGCGGGCGCGTCGAGGTGGGCGTTGCTGTGGTCGACGAGGGTCGCGATGGTGGGGGTGTTCGGGGAGTCGAAGATCACGGCATCCGGGCGGCCCTCGATCGGCAGTGCCTCGGGCACGACCGTGGTGAACGCCTCGACGTTGGCCGCGTAGCCACCGGCGGAGCGCACGAAGGTGTCTTCGCCGATGGGGGTCGGGTGCAGGAACTCCTCCGACTTCGAGCCGCCCATGGCACCGGCGTCGGCGGCGACGATGACGTACTCGAGGCCCAGGCGCGTGAAGATGCGCTCGTAGGCGTCGCGCTGCGCCTGGTACGAGACGTCGAGTCCGGCGTCGGTCGCGTCGAACGAGTACGCGTCCTTCATCGTGAACTCGCGGCCGCGCAGCAGGCCGGCGCGGGGGCGCGCCTCGTCTCGGTACTTGTCCTGGATCTGGTACAGCGTCAGCGGCAGGTCCTTGTACGACGAGTACAGGTCCTTCACCAGCAGGGTGAACATCTCTTCGTGCGTGGGAGCGAGCAGGTAGTCGGCGCCCTTGCGGTCCTGCAGGCGGAACAGCGCGTCGCCGTACTCCTCCCACCGGCCGGTCTGCTCGTACGGATCGCGGGGCAGGAGTGCGGGGAAGTGCACCTCGAAAGCACCGGCGTTCGCCATCTCCTCGCGCACGACCGTCTCGATCTTGGCCTTGACCTTCAGGCCCAGCGGCAGCCAGGCGAAGATGCCCGGGGCGTTGCGGCGGATGTAGCCGGCCCGCACGAGCAGGCGGTGGCTGGCCACCTCGGCATCGGAGGGGTCTTCACGGAGCGTGCGGAGGAAGAAGTTCGACAGACGGGTCACCACGAGAGTCGAGTCTAGGGCGGCGGATGCCGCGGCTCGCTCACGCCGTGGGCATCTGTCGGACGAAAGCGACGAGCGCATCGAGGCCGGATACGACGGCGTCCTGCGGCAGGTGGCCGGCGACGACGAGGGTCGCCATGCCGTGAGCGAGCGACCAGGCGCCCGCGACCGTGGCCTCCAGACGCTCTCCGCTCAGAGTCGGATCGACGGCGACGATCGCCTGGGCGATGAGGTCCTCATTTGCACGGATGAGCGGGGCCATCTCGGCGGACGGTGCACCGGGGATGCAGATCTCGGGGTCGAAGACCAGCGCGAAGCCTTGCGGGTGAGCGACGGCGTAGTCGACGTATGCGCTGGCGATGGCGCGAATGGCCGGCGCACCGGGCGTCACCTCGGCGACGGCGCGTCGTTGGCCTTCGAGGAGCTGCGCCATATGGCGCTCCGACAGGCGCTTGAGGAGCGCACGTCGGTCGGCGAAGTGGTGGTAGGGCGCGTTGTGGCTGACCCCCGCGCGCCGCGCGACTTCACGGAGGCTCAAGACGCCGACACCGCTCTCGGCGAGGAGTTCGTCCGCAGCGACGAGCAAAGCGGGGCCGAGATCGCCGTGGTGGTATTTCGACGATGTTGACACAGGCAAGATTCTAGCTATGTTGATATCGTCCAGATTCTGGACACTGTCCACATTAGGAGACCCATGACCGCGCTCGTCCTCGACGGACACCCTTCCGCCGACTCGCTCACCTCCGCCCTCGCTCGGCGTTACGCCGACGCGCACGGCGACGCGCGGCTCCTCGCCGTGCGCGACCTCGACTTCGACCCGGTCCTCCAGCGGGGATACCGGCAGAGGCAAGACCTGGAGCCCGACCTGGCCGACGCCCTCGACGCTTTGCTGGCCGCGTCGCACGTCGTCGTCGCGACGCCGGTGTGGTGGGCCTCCACCCCCGCACTGCTGAAGGGCTTCTTCGATCGCGTTCTCGTCCCGCAGCGCACCTATCGCTACGGGGCGAACGGCGTGCCGCAGGGCCTGCTGACCGCTCGCACCGGGCGACTCCTGCTGACCAGCGACTCTCCGCGATGGTTCCTCGCGTACACGGGAGACCCGACCCTCCGACAGGTCCGTAATCAGACGTTGCGCTTCTGCGGCATCCGTTCGGTGCGGACGACGCACTTCCCGTCGGTGCGCAGGTCCGACGACGCAGAGCGTCGCGCGTGGCTCGACCGAACCGCCGCCATCGCGCAGCGCGATGCGCGCCGCTGAGCGAGCGACACGGCCCGTACGGGCGGCGCAGTGTCCGTCACGGGCCGTGCAGAGCCCGGCGACGCCACCAGTGCGGCGCACGCCCGTGTCACGACACGTGACGAAGAAGAAGAAGAAGAAGAAGTCACCAGAGCACCGCCAACCCGGCGAGACCGGCGAAGGCGGCGTCGTCGGTGATGAGCGTCAGCGACTCGACCATCGCCTGCGCCGCGAGCATCCGGTCGAAGGGGTCGCGATGGTCCCACCGCATCGAACCCGCGAGAAGCGCGTGCGTCTCGTCGATGGCAAGCCGTTCGACGCCGAGGCGGTCGAGATGACGTTCGTAGCCGCCCACGAGCGCGTCCGCCCGGGGTAGCTTTCCGATCCGGTTCTTCGTGGCGATCTCCCAGGCCGACACCGCCGAGACAGTCAGTCGGGATGCCGGATCGGCGATCACCGACGACGACTGCGGTCCGAGTCGCTCGGGAGCGGTCAACGCCCACAACAGAGTGTGCGTGTCGAGAAGAAACCTCACGCCCCGTCTTCCCATGCGGCGAGCTCGTCGTCGGGGAGCGCATCGGCGAAGCCGGGAGGCACCTGGTAAGCGACGAACCCGAGTTCTCGACGGGACGGAGCATCGACGGCGACGAGCTTCGCCGCCGGCGTGTCGCCGCGCGCGATGACGACCTCGTCACCGCGCTGCACCGAGGCGATGAGAGCCGAGAGATGCGTTTTGGCGTACTGCACCTTCACGTGGGAGGTCTTCATGCCGGAATCCTCTCACCGCCGTGCGAGCTTGGTCAACCAGACCTGGTCACTGGTCTCTCCCACCGAGTGGGAGCACGGCATCCGCCGACGCCCCGCCCGTCAGCGGCGCCCCACGTGCAGCACCGCGCGTGTGACGAGACTCGCCACGAGCGCCCGGAAGGCCGCGCTCATCCCGAACACCGTGCCTCGTGCCGATCGAACAGCGCGGCGAGCGCGAGCTCGTCGCCTCGGCATACCCGGGGCCAGAGCCCGGCGTCGTCGTCCACCAACCCCTCCGGCGATGCGGTGCGTGCCGTCGCGGCGGGTGGGAGGTGGATGCCGAGAGCTCAGCCGAGGGCGGAGATGATCGCCGCGGTCACAGCTCGCAGCTGTTCCCTCGACAGATTCTCGCCGCTGACGTCGACGACCCCTCCGGCGGCGTTCGCGAGAAGGCGCCCGCCGTTGCCGTCTGCTGCGGGCATCCACCAGGCTGTCTGCGCTCCGCCGACCTCGACGGGGCTGCCGCCCGACTGCTCCCCCTCGCCCGGATCGGATCGCGCACCCGCGGCGAGGCTGACCCGCAGGCTGGGAGGATTCGTCTCGTCGTACGAGACCGGGACGAACGTGCACCAGGATGCCGCGCCCCGGGCCGTGAGAACCTCCCAGGCCTGACCTTGCGGCACGTTGTCGGTTCCGAGCGGTCCGAGATCGTCACGCCCGAGTGCCCCCTCCACCGCCCCCTCAAGCTGCTCGCCGCAGTCGGCGAGGCGCCACGCGCCGGGCGAGAGGGGCCGCTCGGTCCCCGGCGACACGGCTGCGCGCGCACCCGCCTCCGCGACCGCACGTACCGCGGTGGCGCCGTCGTCGGAACCGACGACCACCCACGCGTCGCCGAACCGCTCCGAGTAGTCGCAGGGCCCACCCCCGTCGCAGACGGGTGCCGCGCCGACCCGCGACCGGACCTCGTCCGGCACGACGGACCACGGCAGAACGGTGAGGTTCACCACCTGCCATTCGGCCGGGTCCTGGGCGCGCCACTGGCACGAGATCCCGCCGAGCCACCTCGCATCCCACACGATCGGCTCCCGCGACAGCCGCATCTCCACGCCCGCGATAGCCGAGACCGTGCTGTCGTCGAAGACGGTCGAACAGTCGCCGCCGAAAGCCAGAGCCGGCGCGGTCGGGGTCGGCGAGGGAGCGGTCGGGCTCAGGGTGGGCGTCGGCGTCGCGGTGAAGCGGGGCGTCGGCGCGGTCGCGTTCGGCGACGGCGAGGTCGCGATCTCGGGCGCGCTCAGCGTCGACGTCGCCGCCACTCCCCCGGCGATCGCGACGATCAGAGCCGCCGCCACCGATCCCGCGATCCAGGTGCCCCGGTGGGCGCCCGTCGGGGTGATCCCCCGCGCACCGCCGAGGATGCGTGCGCGCATCGCCGCTCGCTCATCGGGCGTCAGCTCGTCGTTCATGCCCGTGCTCCTTCCGGCGCGAGGTCGTCGCGCATCTTCGCCTTCGCGCGGGCGAGACGCGACTTGACCGTTCCCGCGGGGATGCCGAGGGCTTGGGCCACCTCGCGTTCGGCGTAGCCCTCGAGCACCGCCAGCACGACGACGGCCTGCTCCCGTTCGGGGAGCCGTTTCAGGGCGCCCAGCACGGCGCCGTCGTCGACGTCGGGCGCCGGAACGGGCGGTGCCGCGGGCACACGCTCGAGCAGGGTGCGGTACCGCCTCCCCGAGCGCTCGAGGTTGCGTGCGCAGTGCGCCACCGCCGTCAGCAGCCACGGCAGCGGAGACCCGTCGACCAGACGCACCGACGCGCGTTTGCGCCAGAGTTCGAAGAACGCCACCGTCACGGCATCCTTCGCGTCCTCGCGGTGCGTGAGCAGTCTCGTGGCGTGGCGGAACAGCCGCGCTTCGTGCCGATCGAACAGCGCGGCGAGCGCGAGCTCGTCGCCTCGGCATACCCGGGGCCAGAGCCCGGCGTCGTCGTCATCCACACTCTGTAGTGTCCACATCCCGCCCATCGGTTCCCTCGCGGGGAATGTTTTCGATGTCGGATCGGTAACGACGTCGCCGATCGGCGTCGACGGGCGCGCCGGATGCCGGGTGTGCGGCGCCCGCGCCGCGGGCATCGTCGACGCAGCCCCCGCGCCGTAGCCTGGAACGATGACCACGGTGCTTCTCACGGGCTTCGAGCCGTTCGCCGGTGACGCCACCAACCCCTCCGGTGATGCGGTGCGCGCCGTCTCGGCGGGCTGGAGCGGCCCCGAAGAGCTGATCGTCGAGGTGCTGCCGGTCACCTTCGACCGGGCGGACGCGCAGCTGCGGGCCCTCATCGACCGGTATCGACCCGACGTGGTGATCGCCACGGGACTCGCCGGCGGTCGCACGCAGGTCACCCCGGAGCGCGTGGCCATCAACCTGGCCGATGCCCGCATCCCCGACAACGACGGCGCCCAGCCCGTCGACCGCCCGATCGTCGAGGGCGCGCCCGCGGCGTACTTCGCGACCGTCCCGGTCAAGGCGATGGCGGCGGCGATGGGCGAGGCCGGCATTCCCGCCGCGGTGTCGTACTCGGCGGGCACGTTCGTGTGCAACCAGGTGATGTTCGCCGCCCTGCACGCGACGGCGTCGACGCCGGGGGCGCGCGCGGGGTTCGTGCACGTCCCGTACGCGAGCGAGGACGCCCCCGTCGGCGCCCCGTCGCTCCCGCTGGCCGACATCGTGCGCGCGCTCGAGAGCGCGGTGCGCGCCGCGATCGACGTGCCGACGGATCTCGCCGTGTCGGCCGGCACCCTGCACTGAGGCCGCGCGCAGCCCCCGGGCTCAGCCGGCGCGGCGCCCCACGTGCAGCACCGCGCGCGTGACGAGGCCCGCCACGAGCGCCCAGAAGGCCGCGCTCACCCCGAACACCGCGATCCCGGATGCCGCGACCAGGAACGTCACCACGGCGGGGAGCCGCTCGCCGGGATCATCGATGGCCTGCTGCACCGCCGAGCCGAAGGCGCCGAACAGCGCGACGCCCGCCACCGCCGGGATGACGCCTGCCGGGGCCAGCAGCACGATCGCGGCAAAGGCCGCCGACAGCGCGCCCAGCACGAGATAGGTGCTGCCCGCCGAGACGCCCGCCACCCAGCGCTTCTTCGGGTCGGGGTGGGAGTCGGGGCCGGCGGCGATCGCCGCGCTGATGGCCCCCAGGTTCATCGCGTGTCCGCCGAAGCCCGCCGCGGCGGCCGATCCGAGGCCGGTGACCAGCATCGCGGGGCGCCACGGGATCGTGTAGCCGAGGCTGCGCATCACGGCGACGCCGGGGACGTTCTGCGACGCCATGGTCACCACGAACAGCGGCAGCGCGATGCCCACCACCGATCCGACGGTGAGCGTGGGGACGGTGAACTCCAGCCGCGGCAGCAAGGTCGCGGCATCCGCGTCGACGCCGGTACGCGCCAGCTCCACGGCGACCACGGCGATGGCGGCGAGGAAGGCCAGCGGCACGGCCCAGCGGGGCAGCAGACGCGAGGCCACGAGCCAGACGATCAGCACCGGTGCCACGCCCCACGGGTCTTGGATCAGGCCCAGGAACGGTGCCACGCACAGCGGCAGCAGCACACCGGCCAGCATCGCCTGCGCGATCGAGGGGGGAATGCGGGCGATCAGGGCCCCGAGCGGGGGGAACAGCGCGGTGCAGAGGATGAGCGCCGCCGACACGAGGAAGCCGCCCACCACGGCGGGCCATCCGCCGTCGACCGCACCCGTGGCGGCGAGCAACGCGACGCCGGGGGTCGACCACGCGACGGTGATGGGAATGCGGTAGCGCCCCGCGAGAACGATGCACCCGACACCGACGACCAGGGTGATGGCGAGCAGCCCGCTGGCCGCCTGCTCCGCCGTCGCCCCGACGGCCCGGAGACCGGTGAGGACGACCGCGAAAGTGCTGGTGAAGCCGACGAGGGCGGTGACCACCCCGGCGATGAGCGGACGGGTGAGGGAGGCGGCGGGATTCTCGGTCATGACGATGCCGACGCTAGCGGAACCCCGCAGCGCGCCGGCGACGCCGTTGCGCGCGGCGGCCGGGTGAGCGCCGCGTCAGGCCGTGATGACCTGCGCGGTGCCGGTGGCGGCGTCGGGGCCCATCTCGGCGGCGAGGCGGTTGGCCTCGGCGATGAGGGTCGCCACGATCTCGGACTCGGGGACGGTCTTCACGACCTCGCCCTTCACGAAGATCTGGCCCTTGCCGTTGCCCGAGGCGACGCCCAGGTCGGCGTCGCGCGCTTCTCCGGGGCCGTTGACGACGCAGCCCATGACGGCCACGCGCAGCGGCACGGTCATGTCCTTGAGGCCCTCGGTGACGTCGTCGGCGAGCGTGTAGACGTCGACCTGCGCGCGGCCGCACGAGGGGCACGAGACGATCTCGAGCTTGCGCTCGCGGAGGTTCAGCGACTGCAGGATCTGGTGGCCGACCTTGACCTCTTCGGCGGGCGGGGCCGAGAGCGAGACGCGGATCGTGTCGCCGATGCCCTCCGACAGCAGGATACCGAAGGCCGTGGCGCTCTTGATCGTGCCCTGGAACGCGGGGCCGGCCTCGGTGACGCCGAGGTGCAGGGGCCAGTCGCCCCGCTCGGCGAGCAGTCGGTAGGCCTTCACCATGACGATGGGGTCGTTGTGCTTGACCGAGATCTTGAAGTCGTGGAAGTCGTGCTCCTCGAACAGCGAGGCCTCCCATACGGCGCTCTCGACGAGCGCCTCGGGCGTGGCCTTGCCGTACTTCTCGAGCAGGCGGCGATCGAGCGACCCGGCGTTCACCCCGATGCGCAGCGACACGCCCGCGGCCTTGGCCGCCTTCGCGATCGCGCCGACCTGGTCGTCGAACTTGCGGATGTTGCCCGGGTTCACGCGCACCGCGCCGCAGCCGGCGTCGATCGCCTGGAAGACGTACTTCGGCTGGAAGTGGATGTCGGCGATGACCGGGATCTGGCTCTTCTTCGCGATGATGTGCAGCACGTCGGCGTCGTCTTGCGACGGCACGGCCACGCGCACGATCTCGCAGCCGGATGCCGTGAGCTCGGCGATCTGCTGAAGGGTGGCGTTGATGTTGGTGGTGGGAGTCGTGCACATCGACTGCACGCTCACGGGGGCGTCACCGCCCACGAGCACCTTGCCCACCTTGATCTGGCGGGTCTTGCGACGAGGCGCGAGGACCTCCGGCACGCGGGGCATCCCGATGTTCACTGCAGGCACGGACTCAGCCTACGCCGTGGTACCCGGACGGGGGCTGAAGGTGCCCTGTGGTAGGTTCGGCGCCATGCGCGCGCACACATCCTGGTGGCACACCGTCTAGGCGGTGCGCTCGCATGCAACAGACCGCCCTCCCCCTGGGGAACCCGGGCGGTCTTCGTGTTTTCGGCGGCCGCTTTGGACCCTCGCTCACAGACGGAAGTTATCTCGATGACCGGGCCCGACCCCTCCTCCCTGCTCCTCGACCTCGCCGCAGGTTCTGCCCCCTTCGCCGTGATCGCCCGTGACGGCGTCACGGTCGAGGTCCTCACGGGCGACGTCGTCGACGTCGACCTGCTGGCCGACGTGCCGCTCGTCGACGACGCCGGCACACCCCGCGAAGTGCTCGCCCTCGTGCCGTACCGCCAGGTGCGCGAGCGCGGCTTCGTCTGCCACGACGACGGCGCGCCGCTGCGATGCCTCGTCATCGACCAGCGCATCTCGCTCCCCCGCGCCGAGGTACTGGCATCCCTGCCGACGACCGCGATCCCCCTGCACGACGCCGGCTTCGACATCACCGACGAGGACTACGCCGACATCGTGCGCGAGGTCATCGCCGATGAGATCGGCCGCGGCGAGGGTGCCAACTTCGTCATCCGTCGCGACTTCGTCGCCGGGGTCGACGTCGACCCGCGGATCGCCGCGCTCACCTGGTTCCGCGCGCTGCTCGAGCACGAGAAGGGCGCCTACTGGACCTTCGCCGTCGTGACCGACGGGCACATCGCCGTGGGCGCGAGCCCCGAGGCGCACGTCAGCGCCCAGGGCGGCATCGTCACGATGAACCCCATCTCGGGCACCTTCCGTCACCCGGCGGGCGGGGCGACGTCCGAGACCCTCGCGGAGTTCCTGCGCTCGACCAAAGAGACCGAAGAGCTCTTCATGGTCGTCGACGAGGAGTTGAAGATGATGAGCGCCGTCTGCAGCGACGGCGGACGCATCACCGGTCCCCACCTCAAAGAGATGTCGCGCCTGACGCACACCGAGTACATGCTGCGCGGGCGCAGCGACCTCGACCCGCGCGACATCCTGCGCGAGACGATGTTCGCGCCCACCGTCACCGGCTCCCCCATGCAGAACGCCTGCACGGTGATCGCGCGCCACGAGACGACCCCCCGCGGCTACTACTCCGGCGTCGCCGCGCTCTTCACCCCGAACGGCGCCACCGAGGGACCCACGCACGACCTCGACGCACCCATCCTCATCCGCACGGCCTACCTGGTCGACGGGCGGCTGCGCGTGCCGGTCGGCGCGACGCTCGTGCGCCACTCCGACCCGTACGGCGAGGTCGGCGAGACCCACGGCAAGGCCGCCGGCGTGCTCGGTGCGATCGGCGCGATCCCCCGCGACATGACGCCCGCCGCTCCCGCCGACGCCGATCCCGACGCACCGGCGGCCCCGCGCCGCCCCCTCGGCGAGGATCCCGCGATCGCCGAGCTGCTGGCATCCCGCAACGACCGCCTCGCACCGTTCTGGATGAACCCGCAGGATCCCGACGGCTCCGGTCCCTTCGCGGGCCGCACGGCGCTCGTCGTCGACGCCGAGGACCGCTTCACCACGATGCTCGCGCACCAGCTGCGCCACCTGGGTCTCGACACCCGTATCGTGCACTGGTCCGAGGTCTCCGACGACGACCTCGACGCCGCCGACCTGGTGGTCTCGGGCCCCGGCCCCGGCGACCCGCGCGACGACAGCCCGCGCATGAGCGCGATGCGCCACGTCGTCGGACGCCGCCGCGCCGCATCGACGCCGTTGCTGGCGGTGTGCCTGAGCCACCAGATCCTCGCCGACTCGCTGGGGATCGACCTCGAACCCCTCGCCCGGCCGCACCAGGGCCTGCAGAAGAGCGTCGAGCTGTTCGGCGAGTCCGCCTCGATCGGGTTCTACAACACGTTCACGGCGCGGGTGGCTGCCGGAGACACGCAGCGCGGCCTCGCCGTCGGCTCCGCGGCCGGCACGACGCAGACCGTCACCGACGTCGCGGCGGATGCCGAGACGGGCGACGTCTACGCGCTCCGCGGCCCGGGCTACGCCTCGGTGCAGGGTCACCTCGAGTCGATCCTGTCGCGCGACGGCATGCGCACGCTGGAGCGTCTCATCGCCCACGTGCTCTGAGGCCGGAGGCGAACGGCACGCCTCCTACACAAGCGACAGCGGCCGCCCCCGTTCCGGGTGCGGCCGCGTCGATGTGCCGGAGCACTGCGCCGGCGACGAGAGCGCCGCGTCCGCCTAGAGCAGCTTCACCGGGTTGAAGATGTCGGCGAGGAACAGCACGCCGCCCATCCCGACGAGCAGGATCACCACCACGAAGGTCACCGGCACCAGGCGGGTCGCGTCGACCGGCTTGGCGATGCGCCCGCGAGCGCGCGCGAGGACTTTCTTCAGACCGTCCCAGAGGGCGACGACGATGTGGCCGCCGTCGAGCGGCAGCAGCGGGATGAGGTTGAAGACGAAGAGAGCGACGTTCAGACCCGCCAGGAGGGCGATGATCGACTGCACTCGGTCGAGGATCGGCGCGTCCACCGCGGCGATGTCGCCCGCGAGGCGGCCCGCACCCACCACGCTCATGGGGCTGGTGGGGTCCCGGGGCTGACCGGTGAGGGTGTCGACCGCGGTGTCGTAGATGCGCACGGGCAGGGTCGCCACGATCCGGCCGACCGCCTCGATCTGGGTGATCGTCGCCTGGGGACCGCTCCACAGGGGCTGCGGCACGAGGGACTGCTGCGCGGTCACGCCGGCGAAGCCGACGGTCTCGAACTCGGGGGCACCCGACGCGTCGACGACCGGGCGACCCTGGGCGTCGGTGACGGCGCGATCGGTGGTCTGCGGGGTGAACTGCACGGTCTGCTGCGCCCCATCGCGTTCGATGACGACCGAGAGCGGCGTGCCCGGCGAGCGCTGGATGATCGCCGCGGCGTCGGCGAACGTCGCCACCGGCGTCCCGTCGATCGACACGATCGTGTCGCCCGGCTCGATGCCCGCGGCGGCGGCGGGGGCGACGGGATCGGCCGACGTGCACGCGTCGCGCTGCTGGCTCGCCGGGATCACGCACTGCGAGACCGACGCGACGGTGGTGGTGCCCTGCTGCACGCCGATGCCGCTCAGCGCGATCGAGAACAGCACGACGGCGAGCACGAGGTTCATCAGCGGGCCGCCGAGCATGACGATCACGCGCTTCCAGACCGGGAGCTTGTAGAAGACGCGATCGTCGGCGGCGACGAGCGTCTCGGCGTTGGCGTCGCGGGCGTCCTGCACCATCGTGGCGAAGAAGCGCGACCGGCGGGTGCCGGGCTCGTCCTCGTCGGGGGCGGGCGGATACATGCCCGCCATCGAGATGTACCCGCCGAGCGGCAGGGCCTTGACGCCGTACTCGGTCTCGCCGATGCGCTTCGACCAGAGCGTGGGCCCCAGGCCGATCATGTACTGCCCGACGCGCACGCCGAAGAGCTTGGCGGGCACCAGGTGCCCGACCTCGTGCAACGCGATCGAGACGGCCAGGCCGAGCACGAGCACGATGACGCCGAGGAGGAACGCGATCGCAGTCACCCGCCGACGATACCGCCGCATCCCTTTGAACCGCCCGTGCGGCCGCGATGCGGTGTCTGTGCGACACCGGATGCGACAATGGACGAGATGCCGACCCACGCGCCCTCGAACCTCCCGCCCGTGCTCCGGCCGGAGCGTCCGCCCCGCCGCGACCTCGCGGAACTCGCCCGCCGCTTCGGCGTGCGCAGCTCCGGCGACGTCGACGGCACGACCCTCACCGGCATCACGCTGGCCACCGCCGATCTGCGCGCGGGCGAGGCCTTCGTCGCGATCCGCGGAGTCAACCGCCACGGTGCCGAGTTCAGCGCGACCGCCGCCGAGCGCGGTGCGGTCGCGGTGATCACCGATGCCGACGGCGCCGAGATCGCAGGCCCCGCGGGTCTTCCGATCGTCGTGGTCGACGATCCCCGCGCCCTGCTGGGCGACCTGTCGGCCTGGGTCTACGGCACCGGTCCCGACGACGAGCTCCCCCAGTTGCTCGCCACGACCGGCACGAACGGCAAGACGAGCGTGTCGCACCTGCTCGAGGGGATCCTGGGGCAGCTCGGGGTCGTCACGGGTCTGTCGTCGACGGCCGAGCGTCACATCGCGGGCGACGTCATCGTGTCGCGGTTGACGACTCCCGAGGCCTCGGAGTTCCACGCCCTGCTCGCCCTCATGCGCGAGCGCGGTGTGCAGGCCGTCGCGGTCGAGGTCAGCGCCCAGGCGCTCACCCGGCACCGCGTCGACGGTCTGGTCTTCGACGTCGCCGGCTTCACCAACCTCACCCACGACCACCTCGACGACTACGCCGACATGCGCGAGTACTTCGAGGCCAAGCTCCCGCTGTTCCGTCCCGACCGCGCACGACGGGGGGTCGTCTGCCTCGACTCCGCCTCGGGTGCCGAGATCGCGGCCCGCGCCGAGATCCCCGTCGTGACCATCGCGACACCGGCCATCGCCGACGACGCCGCCGCGGCGGAACACGCCGACTGGGTCGTCGAGATCGTCGACGAGCGTCAGGAGGGCACCGAGTTCACGCTGCGCGATCGCGCGGGCCGCTCGCTCACCACCGTCGTGCCGGTGATCGGCCGGCACATGGCCGCCAACGCGGGTCTGGCGATCGTCATGCTGCTCGAGACCGGCTACACGTGGGAGCACCTGTTCAGCACCCTCGACGGCGAGCGCATCGAGGCCTCGCTCCCCGGCCGCACGCAGCTCGTCTCGGGCGCCGACGGGCCCGCGGTCTACGTCGACTTCGGGCACTCCCCCGACGCGTTCGAGAAGACGCTCGCGGCGGTCCGCCGCGTGACGCCCGGAAAGGTCGTCATGGTGTTCGGCGCCGACGGCGATCGCGACGCGACCAAGCGTCTCGACATGGGCCGCACCGCCGTCCTCGGCAGCGACGTGCTCATCGTCACCGACCACCACCCCCGTCACGAGAACCCGGATGCCATTCGCACGGTGCTCGTCGAGGGCGCGCGCCGTGCCCGCCCCGACGCCGAGGTCCACGAGTTCACCCCGCCCGAGCGGGCGATCCTCGAGGCCGTGAAGCTCGTCGGCGAGGGCGACGCCATCCTGTGGGCCGGCCCCGGCCACCAGGACTACCGCGACATCCGGGGCGTTCGCACCCCGTACTCGGCGCGTGAGCTGTCGCGCCGCGCGCTGCGCGCGGCCGGCTGGGCCGTGCCGGATCCGCAGTGGCCCGTTCCGTACCCCGCCGACCGGACGCCGTCGTCGGATCCCGAGCGCCCGGTCGACTTCCCGGCCTGACGCCCGCCCGTCCCGCGGATCCGCGACCCGACGCCGCCCGGCGCGTGAGGACGGCGCTGCCGCCCCGCGCGCGAAGCCCCGCGGGAGCGGGAGCCCGCGAGCCGTCGTCAGCGCGCGGCGATGATCGCGTCGGCCGTGCGTCGCGCCCAGGCCTCGGCCTCGGCCAGCGACTCCCGCGTGAGCGTCGACGGCGGCTCGTGCTGGTCGACCACGCGCTCAATGAGGTCGACGATGTCCAGGAAGCTCAGTCGCCCCTCGTGGAACGCGTCGACAGCTTGCTCGTTGGCGGCGTTGAACACGGCGGGGTAGGTCGCCCCCGCGCGTCCGACGCGCTTGGCCAGGGCGACCGAGCCGAAGGCCTCCTCGTCGAGGGGCTCGAAGGTCCACTGCGAGGCGCGCGTCCAATCCAGGGGCGCGCCGACGCCGGCGACGCGGTGCGGCCAGTCGAGCCCGAGCGAGATGGGCAGTCGCATGTCCGGCGGCGACGCCTGGGCGATCGTGGAGCCGTCGACGAACTCCACCATCGAGTGCACGATCGACTGCGGGTGCACCGTGACGTCGATGCGGTCGTAGGGCACGTCGAACAGCAGGTGCGCTTCGATGACCTCGAGGCCCTTGTTGACCAGGGTCGCGGAGTTCGTGGTGACCACGCGGCCCATGTCCCAGGTGGGGTGCGCGAGCGCCTCGGCGGGGGTGACGTCGGCGAGCTGGGCCCGCGAGCGCCCGCGGAAGGGGCCTCCGGATGCCGTGAGCACCAGCCGGCGCACCTCGTGCGCCTCACCGGAGCGCAACGCCTGCGCGATCGCGGAGTGCTCGGAGTCGACCGGCACGATCTGGCCCGGTGCGGCGAGCGCGGTGACGAGCGAACCGCCGACGATCAGCGACTCCTTGTTGGCGAGGGCGAGGGTGCGGCCCTCTTCGAGCGCGGCGATCGTGGGGCCGAGGCCGACCGAACCGGTGATGCCGTTGAGCACCACGTCGGCCTCGACGTCGCGGACGAGCTGCTCGGCGTCGGCCGCGCCGAGCGCCGTGTGCTCCACGCCGAACTCCTCGGCCTGCGCGTGTAGGCCGGCGCGGTCGGTGCCGGCGGCGAGGCCGACGACCTCGAAGCGGTCGGCGTTGGCACGGATGACGTCGAGCGCCTGCGTGCCGATCGAACCGGTGGAACCGAGGATGAGGACGCGGCGCATCCCGTCAGCCTACTGAGCGGCTGCGGGAGCGTGCTGGACGCCGAGGATGTCGACCACGAAGACGAGGGTCGAGTTCGCCGGGATCGCTCCCTGCTCCTGGTCGCCGTAGCCGTCGGCGGGAGGGATGACGGCGAGCACCTGCGAACCGACCGTCTGGCCCTCGAGTGCCTGCCGGAAGCCCGCGACGACACCCGTGGTCGGGAACTCGGTGGGCATGCCCTTGTCCCAGCTCGAGTCGAACACGGTACCGCCGTCGTAGAGCACGCCGGTGTACTGCACGATCACCTGGTCGCCGGGGTTGACCACGTCGCCGTCGCCCCGGCGCAGGTTCTCGATGCGCGTCTCGGTGGGAGCGGGCGTGGTCGGCACGGTGATGGTGGGAGCGCCGTCGTCGGCCAGCGTGACCGTGGGCATGCCGTCGACGGGCGGGACCTCGGTGCCGGTGGCGCGCGTGGGCAGCTCTTCGATGGCGTCGGCCACGAGCACGTAGGCCGGCGACCCGTCGCCGAGCAGGCCGGCGGGGAAGGTCGACACCGTGCGCGAGCCGATCGGCACGCATGACAGGGCCGCGCCGAAGATCTGCTGCGCGTTGACGACCATGTCCATGCCCGCGGGATCGGTCGTCAGGGAGTCGAGCGCGACGGCACCGCTGGCGGCGTCGATCACGGTGTAGTTCGCCTTGACGATGTCGCCGGGGGCGATCTCGGCGCCCGAGCCCTCGATGAGGGTGGTGCGCTGCACGTCGGTCGGCGTGAAGCCGTCGGGACGCGTGACGGTGACGGGGCCCTGGAAGTCACCCGACACCTCGAGCCCGGCGGGGACCTCGCCGGTGAACGGGGTCTGGCACGCTCCGGCGTCCGGGGTCGCACTGGCATCCGGGGTCTGCGCCTGATCGGGCGAACCGGTGCATCCGGCCAGCAGCAGCACCGCGGCGGCGGCGACGGACAGGGAAGCGATCGGGCGGAAGCGCACGGGAGACCTCTCGAGAAGAACGGGGAACGTCCATCCTGGCGCACCCGGCTTTGTCGATCCTGGGAGTCCCCGCGCGCACACCGTCGCGCCCGGGCACGCAGACGCGGGTGCGCACACGCGGGCGGGCATGCGCGACCCGGCATGCGGCGGCGAGTAACCTCGACGGGTGAGTTCCGACGCCGCCGAGACCCCCGCCGCCGCGCCGCAGCAGATGGGTGCGGCCTACGGCCTCGGCCGTTTCCTGATCGCCCCGCTGGCGCGGGCCGTCTACCGCCCGCGCATCGAGGGCCGTGAGAACGTGCCGCGCACGGGCCCGGTGATCTTCGCCAGCAACCACCTGTCGTTCATCGACTCGATCGCCATCCCGGTCGCGGCTCCCCGCCCCGTGCACTTCATGGCGAAGTCGTCGTACTTCGAGAAGTGGGCCTCGCGGCAGTTCTTCACCGCCATCGGCGCGATCCCCGTCGAGCGTGGCGCCGGCCAGAAGGCCCTCGACGCGCTCGATCAGCAACGCGCGCTGCTCGACGACGGCCGCGCGGTGGCGCTGTACCCCGAGGGCACGCGGTCTCTCGACGGCCGGTTGTACAAGGGCCGCACGGGCGTGGCGTTCCTCGCGCTCCAGACCGGGGCCCCCGTCGTTCCGGTCGGTCTCATCGGCACCGACAAGGTCATGCCCGTGGGCGCGAAGATCCCGACGACCCAGGAGCGCATCACGGTGCGCTTCGGCACGCCCCTCGACCTCTCCCCGCACGGCCCCGCGTCCTCGGGCCGCGCCCGTCGACTCGCGACCGACGAGATCATGGCCGCGATCCACGCGCTCAGCGAGCAGCAGCTCGCGAACGCGTACAACGAGGCTCCGGCCCAGAACCCCCTCGAGCGCATCAAGCAGGTCTTGCCGCACGAGCGCCTCTGAGCCTTTGCCGCTTGACGCGGCGACGCACGGCGAGCAGGGTCGGGAGTGACGGCCCTGAGCCGTCGACGCCACGACGAGGAGGCACCCGTGAAGAAGTTCGTGAACGACCCGGCCGACGTTCTGGCCGAAGCTCTGCGAGGGATCCAGGCCGCGCACCCCGAGGTGCGGGTGGATGCCGAGAACCGGGTGATCCTGCGGGCGGAGCCCACGCGCGCGGGCAAGGTGGCGCTGGTGTCGGGCGGAGGGTCCGGTCACGAGCCGATGCACGGCGGGTTCGTCGGGCGGGGCATGCTCGACGCCGCCGCCGCGGGCGAGGTCTTCACCTCCCCCACCCCCGACCAGGTCCTCGCCGCCACGCAGGCGGTCGATGCGGGCGCCGGCGTGCTGCACATCGTGAAGAACTACACCGGCGACGTGCTGAACTTCGAGATGGCGGCCGAGCTCGCCGCCGCCGAGGGCGTCGAGGTCGAGTCGGTTCTCGTCTCCGACGACGTGGCCGTGCAGGATTCGACCTGGACCGCCGGACGCCGCGGAACCGGCACCACCGTCATCCTCGAGAAGATCGTCGGGGCACGGGCCGAAGAAGGCGCCGACCTCGCCGCCGTGGCCGACCTCGCCCGACGTGTCGCCGCCGCCGGGCGTTCGATGGGCGTCGCGCTCACGAGTTGCACCGTGCCCGCCGCCGGGCGCCCCACGTTCGAGCTGCCCGACGACGAGATGGAGGTCGGAGTCGGCATCCACGGCGAACCGGGCCGCTCGCGCGTGAAGCTGGCATCCGCGCACGAGATCGCCGCCCTCCTGGTCGACCCGATCGTCCACGACTTCGGCGAGCCGGTGGGACCCGCGATCGTGCTGCTGTCGGGTCTGGGCGCGACGCCCCTCATCGAGCAGTACCTGCTCTACGGCGAGATCGCTCCGCTGCTGGCCGCGGCCGGCGTCGAGGTGCAGCGGGTCCTGATCGGCGACTACATCACGAGTCTCGACATGGCCGGCGCCTCGCTCACCGTCGTGAAGGCCGACGACGAGATGCTGCGCCTCTGGGATGCGCCGGTCGTGACCCCGGGCCTGCGGTGGGGCGCATGAGCGGCACCGTCGCACTCGACGACCTCGTGTCGTGGATCCGAGCGTTCCGCGACACCGTCCAGCAGCACAAAGACGAGCTGACGCAGCTCGACTCCGCCATCGGCGACGCCGATCACGGCTCGAACATGGCGCGCGGTCTCGATGCCGTCGTCGCGCGGCTCGACCCCCGTCCCGCCAGCCCGACCGACCTGTTCAAGACCGTCGGAATGACGCTCGTCTCGTCGGTCGGCGGCGCGAGCGGTCCGCTGTACGGCACCCTCTTCCTGCGCATGGGGCCCGCGCTGAGCGAGGGAGAGGTGGATGCCACCACCCTCGGCGCCGCCCTGCGCGCCGGCGTCGAGGGGGTCGTCGCCCGGGGCAAGGCCGAGCTCGGCGACAAGACGATGATCGACGCGCTCTGGCCCGCCGTGGACGCCTGGGACACCGCCGCGGCCGCCGGGGCGACACCCGCCGCCGCCGCGCGGGCCGCGGCCGAGGCGGCGGCCCGCGGTCGCGACGCGACCGAGCCGCTCGTGGCCCGCAAGGGCCGCGCGAGCTACCTCGGCGAGCGCAGCGCCGGCCACCTCGACCCCGGGGCGACCTCGGCGACGATGCTGCTCGAGGCCCTGCGCGACACGTTGGCGGCGGCCGAGTGATCGGGATCGTCGCGGTCTCGCACAGCCGCGCGCTGGCCGATGCCGCCGTGCACCTGGCCCTGCAGATGGGCGGCGAGCAGCCGCCCGGGGTGCGCGTGGCCGCGGGCGGTCCCGACGGCGATCTGGGCACGGATGCCGTCGCCATCGCCGCCGCGATCGACGACGCCGACTCCGGCGACGGGGTGCTCGTGCTGATGGACCTCGGTTCCGCGATCCTCAGCGCCGAGACCGCCCTCGAGTTCGTCGCCGTGCCCGATCGGGTGAGGCTGAGCTCCGCGCCGTTCGTCGAGGGGCTCGTGGCCGCGGTGGTCACCGCGGCCGGCGGCGCCGATCTCGACGCCGTGGCCGCCGAGGTGCGGGGCGCGGGCGCAGCGAAACAGCGTCAGCTCGGCGAGGGCGAGGCCACGGCATCCGCGGATCGCGACGACGAACCGACGGCGCACGGCATCGACTCCCAGAGTTCTGCACCCTTAGGCGAGAAGGACGCGATCTCGTTCGAGACGGTGTTCGTCAACCCGTCGGGCCTGCACGCGCGCCCGGCGGCCACGTTCGTCAAGGCGGCGTCGCGGTACGACGCCGAGGTGCGTATCGCCGACCTCGACGCGGGCTCCGACGAAGTGTCGGCGCGGAGCCTCCTCGCCCTGATGGCGCTCGGCGTCCGGCAGGGTGCACGGGTGCGGGTGAGCGCGAGTGGCCCGCAGGCCCGTCAGGCCCTCGACGAGCTCCGCGCCCTGATCGACGAGGGCTTCGGCGAGCGCTGACCGAGGCGGGTCAGCGGGTCACGCTCAGCAGGCGGCGCGCCAGCGACTCCTCGACGACGAGCTCCGTGATCAGACCGGCGGCGAGGGCCCCGCGCAGGCCGTCGAGCTTCGAGAGGCTCGACACGACGCAGAAGCGGCGCGGAATGCGCCGGACCGTGTCGAGGTCGGGCCCGCTGGAGCGCGCGTTCAGTTCGGGGACGTCGCTCGAGCCGTCGGCGCGGTAGAACACCGTCGCGCAGTCCCCCACGATGCCCTCGCGTTCGATGACGGCGCGGTCGCGCTCGTCGAAGTAGTCGCCGCTGTAGACGTGCGAGGGCACGTCGGCGTGCGGCGAGCCGAGGCCAAAGACGAACAGGCCGACGCGCTGCTGGATCTCGAGCACGGAGCGCACCGAGCGCTCCCGCCACATCGCCTGCTTGGTGCGGGGGTCGTCGAACAGCGCGGGCACCGGGAATTGGTGCACCGACGACGACCAGGCGGTGCCGAACTTCGACAGGATCTCGCCGGCGTACGGGATGCCGGAGGTGCGCACGTTCGCGGCTCCGTTCATCTGCACGATGTGGGTGTCGTGCACGTCTTTCAGCGGCACGTGACGGGCGACGGCCGAGAGGGTCGACCCCCAGGCGACGCCGACGGTCATCGACGACTCCACCCGCTCGGCGAGGATGCGCGCCGCGGTCAGCGCCGTGCGCTCCAGACGCTCGGCCTCGGAGGTGCGGGCCGGGGTCGGCACGACGTGCGCGGTGATGCCGAATCGGTCGGCGATGCGCTGTGCCATCTGGCCCCGTGCGTCGTCGGGCGGGCTGATCGAGATCGTGACGAGGCCCACGTCGCGGGCGTGCTGGAGCAGGCGCGACACCGACGAGCGTGACACGCGCATCTCGTGCGCGATGGCGTCCATCGTCAGGTCCTGCATGTAGTACAGCTGCGCCGCGCGCAGTGCGTCACGGGACCGCTCTTCCGCCTGCGTCACCATGGTTGCGTTCCCATGAACACCATTGTGCACGTTTGTTCAAGGGGCTTGCAACAACGTGCAGACAGGCGCATTGTGACTGTCGTACCAACAACGAAAGGTCGCAGTCGACATGTCGTCCCCCGCAACACAGCTCCGCGCCGACGTCCAGGCGCTCCGCGACGCCGAGAACCTCGACGTCCTCATCATCGGCGGGGGCATCAACGGCCTCGCCACCCTCCGCGATCTCGCCCTGCAGGGCGTCAGCGTCGCCCTCGTCGAGCGCGGCGACTTCGTGTCGGGCGCCTCGTCGGCGTCGAGCCACATGGTGCACGGCGGTATCCGTTACCTCGAGAACGGCGAGTTCCGCCTCGTCAAAGAGGCCGTGACCGAGCGCAACGACCTGCTCAAGACCGCGCCCCACTACGTCAAGCCGCTCGAGACGACGATCCCGATCTACAAGACGTTCTCCGGCATCCTGTCGGCGCCCTTCCGCCTGCTCGTCACGCACGGCCGCGGAAAGCCCAACGAGCGTGGTGCGCTGCTGATCAAGGTCGGCCTCATCATGTACGACACCTTCTCGCGCGACGGCGGCTCCGTTCCCCGCCACAAGTTCCTCGGCAAGAAGAAGTCGCTGACCGAGCTCCCCCAGCTCAACCCCGACCTGGCTTACACGGCCACGTACTTCGATGCCTCGATGCACGACCCCGAGCGCATCGCGCTCGACGTGCTGCGCGATGGCATCGAAGCCGGCGCCGGTCGCACCCAGGCCGTCAACTACGTCTCGGCCGTCGGCGCCGACGCGAACGGCGTTCGCGTGCGCGACGAGGTCTCGGGCGAGGAGTTCTCGGTCAAGGCGAAGGTCGTGCTCAACACCGCCGGCCCCTGGACCGACCTCGCGAACTCCGCCATGGGGCTCACGACGCAGTTCATGGGCGGCACCAAGGGCTCGCACATCGTGCTCGACAACCCGGAGCTGTTCGCGGCGACCGGTGGGCGAGAGATCTTCTTCGAGCACTCCGACGGCCGCATCGTGCTCATCTACCCGCTCAAGGACCGCGTCCTCGTCGGCACGACCGACATCGACGCCGACCCGTCGAAGCCGGTCGTGTGCACCGACGACGAGATCGAGTACTTCTTCGACCTGATCGGCCACGTGTTCCCCCGCGTCGCCGTCGACCGCTCGCAGATCGTGTACACCTTCTCGGGTATCCGTCCGCTCCCCCGCCACGACGACACCGCGCCCGGCTTCGTGTCGCGCGACTACCGCATCGTCGAGGACGAGGTCGCCGGTGTCCCCTCGATGAGCCTCGTCGGCGGCAAGTGGACCACGTTCCGCGCGCTGGCCGAGCACTTGAGCATGAAAACGCTGCAGAAGCTGCGTCGTCCGCACCGCATCAGCACGCAGGGCCTGCCCATCGGCGGCGGCGCGGGCTTCCCCTCGACCCCCGAGCAGCGGCGCCGCTGGATCGCCACGCGCACGAATGCGCACTCGGCCGAGCTCGTGGATGCCATGCTCGAGCGGTACGGCACGCGCGCCGACGCGATCCTCGCGGTTCTCCCCGCCGAGCCCACCGCCCTGGCAGACGCGGCCGGTTACTACCGCGAAGAGCTGGTCTGGATCGCCCAGAACGAGCAGGTCGTGCACCTGATCGACGTGCTGCTGCGCCGCACCCACCTCGCCTTCGTGGGCGGGATGACCGAGCGCACGCTGCGAGAGGTCGCCGAGACGATTGCGGAGCCCCTCGGTTGGGACTCCGACCGTGTCGACGAAGAAGTGAACCGTACGACCGAGATCCTGCGCTCCGCCCACCGCGTCGATCTGGCATCGGCCGGCGTCGCGCGAATCTGAGAGAACGTGCGGGCGCGCCGCCTGTTGCGCGCCCGCACGCTCGCCGTAGGTTCGGAGCACCGAGCCGCATAACACCACCCGTGCCGAAGTTGTCCGGGTGACAGAAGAAAGGTCGATGACGACATGCAAGAAGTCAACTTGGGGCTGTACTTCCTCTCGGAGGTGGTCGGCACCGCGATGCTCATCCTGCTGGGCTGTGGCGTGGTCGCCAACGTGGCCCTGGCCAAGACCAAGGGCAACGCCGGCGGCACCCTGATGGTCAACTGGGGATGGGGCCTGGCGGTCTTCGCCGGTGTCATCGTCTCGGCGTACTCCGGTGCGCAGCTGAACCCGGCTGTCTCGATCGGCCTCCTCGTGGCCGGCAAGATCGCCTTCGTCCAGTTCCTCGTGGCCGTGGCCGCGCAGCTGGTCGGTGCCATCATCGGCGCCGTACTCGCGTGGGCGTCCTACAAGCAGCACTTCGACGACGAGCCCGACCCGGCCGCCAAGCTGGGCGTGTTCTCGACCGGCCCCGCGATCCGTTCGTACGGCTTCAACTTCCTCACCGAGGTCATCGCCACCTTCGTCCTGGTCTTCGTGATCTTCGGCTTCGGTGACTACGGCGTGGCCGACATCGGCGTCCCGGGTGGAATCGGCGGTCTCGCGGCCGTCCCCGTCGCGCTGCTCGTGGTCGGCATCGGCGCCTCGCTCGGTGGCCCCACCGGTTACGCCATCAACCCGGCCCGTGACCTCGGCCCCCGCATCGCGCACGCGATCCTCCCCATCAAGGGCAAGGGTTCCAGCGACTGGGGCTACGCCTGGGTGCCGGTCGCCGGTCCCCTCGTCGGTGGTCTGCTGGCGGGCCTGCTGGCCCCCGTGCTGCTCAGCCTCAGCAGCTGACATTCCCGCGGGGGCGACGCGCCCCTCGACTGCGCGTCGCCCCCGCACCCGTCTTCACCCCTTCCTCACACTGAACTAGACAAAGGAGTCCTTCCATGGCCGACTACGTCCTCGCCATCGACCAGGGCACGACCTCGACGCGCGCGATGATCTTCGACAAGTCCGGGAGCGTCGTCTCCGTCGGGCAGAAGGAGCACGAGCAGATCTTCCCCCGCGCGGGGTGGGTCGAGCACGACCCCCTCGAGATCTGGCGCAACACCCAGGAGGTGATCGGCCTGGCCCTCAGCCGCGCCGACATCACCCGCCACGACATCGCCGCCGTCGGCATCACCAACCAGCGCGAGACCGCGGTGGTCTGGGACAAGAACACCGGCAAGCCCGTCTACAACGCCATCGTGTGGCAGGACACCCGCACGCAGTCGATCGTCGACCGTCTCGCCGACGGCGACCCGGAGCGCTACAAGAGCATCGTCGGCCTGCCGCTCGCGACCTACTTCTCGGGAACGAAGATCGTCTGGATCCTCGAGAACGTCGACGGCGCCCGCGAGAAGGCCGAAGCCGGCGACCTCGTGTTCGGCACCACCGACACCTGGGTGCTGTGGAACCTCACCGGCGGTATCGACGGCGGCGTCCACGCCACCGACGTGACCAACGCCAGCCGCACCCTGTTCATGGACCTCGAGACCCTCGAGTGGCGCGACGACATCCTCGCCGACTTCGGCGTGCCGCGCTCGATGATGCCCGAGATCCGCTCCTCGTCCGAGGTGTACGGCGCCGTCGAATCCTCGTCGCTGCTGCGCGAGACCCCGATCGCCGGCATCCTGGGCGACCAGCAGGCCGCGACCTTCGGCCAGGCCGCCTTCGACCCGGGTGAGAGCAAGAACACCTACGGCACCGGTAACTTCCTCATCTTCCAGACGGGTGAAGAGATCGTCCGCTCGAAGAACGGACTGCTGACCACCCTCGGATACAAGCTCGGCGACCAGCCCGCGCACTACGCGCTCGAGGGATCGATCGCCGTCACCGGCTCGCTCATCCAGTGGCTGCGCGATCAGCTCGGCATCATCTCCTCGGCCCCCGAGGTGGAGGCCCTGGCCCGCACCGTCGACGACAACGGTGGGGTGTACTTCGTCCCGGCGTTCTCGGGTCTGTTCGCGCCGTACTGGCGCCCGGATGCCCGCGGTGCGATCGTCGGCATGACCCGCTTCGTCAACAAGGGCCACATCGCCCGCGCGGCCCTCGAGGCCACGGCCTTCCAGACCCGCGAGGTGCTCGAGGCCGTCAACGCCGACTCCGGCGTCGACCTGACCGAGCTCAAGGTCGACGGCGGCATGACCGCCAACGACGAGCTCATGCAGTTCCAGGCCGACATCCTCGGCGTACCGGTCGTGCGTCCCGTCGTCGCCGAGACGACGGCCCTCGGTGCCGCCTACGCCGCGGGCCTCGCCGTCGGCTTCTGGAACAACCTCGACGACCTCCGCGCCAACTGGCAGGAAGACAAGCGCTGGGAGCCCGACATGGACTCCGACGAGCGCGACCGCGAGCTGCGCCTGTGGAAGAAGGCCGTCACCAAGTCGATGGACTGGGTCGACGACGACGTGCGCTGAGTACCCTCTTCACGAAACGGACCCCGTCGGCCTCGCGCCGGCGGGGTCCTTTCCGTTGTGCGACCGAGCGACCCCGACGTCGCCGGCGGTGCCCACCGTGTCGGGGCTCCCGGCGGCTGCACGCACGACTCCTGCACACCCCGCGCTCGGAGCGCGAAGGGCCCCTCGCGAGGTCACGATGCCGGAGCCGTGCTCGCCGCGGCGCCCGCGACCACGCCGGGTCTCCGGCATCCGGATGCCGGAGACTCAGCGTTCGGGCTTGGGATACGCCGCCCGCATGACATCGGACTGCAGGTAGTCCGACACCCCGATCAGCAGCACCGCGAAGAGGATCTGCTCGGTGACGACCCAGAACGGGTACAACCCGGGGATGGCCGCGAGCACCAGGGCGACGATGGGGAAGATCCGACTGAACAGCTGCAGGCGGCGGAACGCCCAGTACCACCCGGCCCGGGCGCGCCACAGGAAGTAGAACAGCGTCGTGGTGATGGCGAGCACGACGAGGCAGCGCATCCACACCGCGAAGCCGACGTCGGCCCCGTTGAGCGTCATGACCAGCGCGACGACGACCGTGGCGATCCCCAGCACGAAGCCGATCGCCAGCAGGACGGTGACCGAGCGGAACGCCCGGACCACGCGGGGGTCGTCGGAGACGGCGACGCGATGATCGGCGTGGCGTCCGCCGGCGATCCGGTCGAGGCGGCGGAGGGCCGGTTCGAACTGCATGCGCTCACTGTACGACGCCGCCGCGCGCCGTCGCAGCGGACGGCTCAGCCGACGGTGATCTCGGGTTCGTGACGCACGGGGAAGTTCACCGAGTTCGCGATGAAGCACCACTCGCGCGCCTGCCGGTGTGCGGCGCGGGCGGCCTCGACCATCGACTCCTCCGCGACCTGCACGCGAGGACGAAGGACCACCTCGGTGAATGCCCCGCCGCTCTTGCCGTCTTCCTGCATGGTGCCCGACGCGTCGTCGACGTACGCGGTCACGACGACACCGGTGGTGACGCACGCGTGCAGGTACGACAGCAGGTGGCATTCGCTCAGCGCCGCGAGGAGCAGCTCTTCGGGGTTCCACTTCTCGGGGTCGCCGCGGAAGGGCGTGTCGGCGGATGCCGCGACCTCGGGCTTGCCATCGACGTGGAGCGTGACGGAGCGGTCGTAGTCGCGGTAGCCGCTCGTCCCGCTCCCCCGGTCGCCGGTCCAGGTCGAGCGCAGGCGGTAGTGGTGTTCTCCGTTCATGCTCTCCAGTCTGCCGCCCCCGCCGACCCTCGGGCGTGAGCTGCCAGGATGTGTCGCTTCGGCCGCGGCCGAAGCGACGAATACCGGCACCTCACGCGGGTGGCAGGCCCGGGATACGAGGGGGCCGCGGGGATACGATGGAGGGATGCCCGCCACGCCCCCCGCCTCCGTCGAGCTCGCCGTCATCGAACGCAGCGGATTCGTCGAGTCCCGCCACTACGGCGTCGCCGTCGTGCTCGCCCCCGACGGTTCCGAGAAGCTGACTCTGGGCGAGGCGTCCGCGTCGTTCCTCCCGCGTTCGAGCATGAAGCCGCTGCAGGCGCTGGCCTGCCTGTCTGCGGGCGCCGACCTGTCCGGTGAGCGTCTGGCGATCGCGATGGCCAGCCACTGCGGCACCGAGCGTCACGTCGAGGTGGCCCGTGGCATCCTGCAGTCGGCTGGACTGACCGAAGACGACCTGGGCTGCCCCGCCGCGTGGCCGAGCGACACCGCCGCGCGCGACGAGCTCGTCCGCGATCACGGCGCCCCCTCGCCGCTGCGGATGAACTGCTCCGGCAAGCACGCGGCCATGCTGCTCACGTGCGTGGCGAACGGCTGGCCCACCGCCGACTACCTCGACGAACAGCACCCCCTGCAGGTGCACATCCGCGAGGTGCTGGAGCGACTGGTCGGCGAGCGCATGACCACGACCGCGATCGACGGCTGCGGCGCCCCGGTCTACGCCATGAGCCTCATCGGCCTCGCGCGCGCGATCCAGCGCATCGCGACCTCGTCGGAGCGCTCCCCCTTCGCCCTGCACCGCAGCGCCGGCACCCTCGTGCGTGCCGTGCGGGAGCACCCGTGGACGATCGACGGCCCCGGTCGCCCCGACACCGTGGTGATCGAACGTCTCGGCGTCTTCTCGAAGATGGGCGCCGAGGGCGTGCAGGTCATGACGGCCCCCGACGGCACCACCGTGGCGTTGAAGATGCTCGACGGTTCCAACCGCGCCGGCCACGCCGTCGCGCTGCGCCTGCTCGAGCGCGCCGGAGCCCTGTCCCCCGAGGCCGTCGCCGACACGCTCGCCTTGCTGCCCCTGAGCATCTCGGGCGGTGGCCGCGAGGTCGGCGCCATCCGCTCCGCGGTCTGACCCGCCCCGCAGCGAGGTCGATCCGTCGCGAGACCAGACGCGCAACGTGTGCTCTCGTGGGTGCGCGCGCCCGGCCGGGCACCACGCCGCGTCTCCCCGACGCGCGGCCCGGCCGAGCGGAGCGTGCCCTCAGATGCCGCCGTCGACCGAACGCGGGTACGCGATCGGCTCGTCGGGCACGAGCACCTCGGTCTCGCGGTTGAGACTCTCGCCGCGGAAGAACGGCTTCGACGCGGGGACGAGGAACCACGCGACCATCAGCACGACGCCGATCGCCAGCGCGCCGATGCCGACGACGAAGGTGCCGCCGATGCCGAACAGCACGGTGTTGCCGTACTCCGGGTCCCACATGTCGATCGCCGACTGCACGAAGGCGTAGGTCAGCATGAGCGCGCCCAGCAGGGGCAGGATGCCGCGGTACACGAGGTTCTTGCCCGAGCGGAACAGCTCGCGCCGGTAGTACCAGACGCAGGCGTAGCCGGTCATGGCGTAGTAGAACGCGATCGCCAGCCCGAGCGACAGGATCGAATCCTGCAGGATGTTGTCGCTGATGAGCGTCATTCCGACGTAGTAGACGCTCGCGACGATACCCATCACCAGCGTCGAGAACGACGGCGTGTGGAAGCGCGGGTGCACGGTGCGGAACCGCTCGGGCAGCGCCTTGTACGCCGCCATCGCGAGCGTGCCGCGCGCCGTGGGCAGAATCGTCGTCTGCGTCGACGAGACCGCCGAGATCAGCACGGCCACGATCAGCACCCAGGCGAAGGGCCCGAAGAGGTCGTCCTTCAGCGCGAGGAACACGTCGTCGGCGTTCTCGGCGTTGGCGAGCCCCGCGCCGTCTTCGCCGACCCCGGCGTACATCATGGCGGCCACCGTGACGGTGACGTAGGTGGCGAGCAGGATGACCGTGGTCAGCAGGGCGGCGCGGCCCGGGATGCGCTTCGGGTCCTTGGTCTCTTCGTTCAGGGCGAGGCAGGTGTCCCAGCCCCAGTAGATGAACAGCGCCAGCAGCACGGCCTCGGTGAAGCCGCTCCAGTCGGTGAACCCCAGCGGGTTGAACCACGCCAGGTCGAACGGTGTCGGGTTGGGTGCGGTGCCGTCGAAGAACTTCCACAGGGCCACGACGACGAACAGCACCAGCACGAGGTACTGCACCGCGAGCAGGATGTTCTGGATCCGCTCGCCGATCTCGACCCCGCGGTAGCTGATGTAGGTCATCGCGGCGATGAACGCCACGCCCGTCGCCGTCACCAGGGGCACGTTCTCGGCGAGTGATCCGTCGCCGATGAGCGACCACAGGTAGATGCCGGCGATCTGCGAGAGGTTCGCCAGCACGACCATGCCCGCCACAGCGACACCCCAGCCGCCCATCCACCCGATCCAGGGGCCGAAGGCCTTGGTGCCCCACGTGAAGGTGGTGCCGCAGTCGGGCATCTCGTTGTTCAGCTCGCGGTAGGCGAAGGCGATGAACAGCATCGGGATGAACGCGAGCACGAAGGCGATCGGCGCCGAGGCACCGACGGCGAGCACGACGAAACCGAGGGTGGCGACGAGGGAGTAGACGGGAGCAGTGGAGGCCAGTCCGATCACGGTCGAACCCCAGAGTCCGAGCGTCCCGCTGGCCAATCCCTTGCCCGACGTCCGTTCGGGAGCGGAGGTCATATGCCGAACGTAGAATCCGCGGGTCACCGCGGTCAAGAGGAGATTCTCAGGCGGACCGGCGGGCCACGTCGAGCACGACGATCGTGATGTTGTCGCGACCGCCGTTTTCGAGTGCCGCCGCCATCATGGCTTCGACCGCTGCGGCCGGATCGGCGTTGGCCTCGAGGAAGTGCCGGATGCCGAAATCGGTCAGCTCTTTCGTGAGCCCGTCGGAGCAGATGACGAAACGGTCACCGTCGAGGACGTCGAGGCGCAGGTAGTCGGGCTTGACGGTTTCGCTCGGGCCGACGGCGCGCGTGATCACGTTGCCGTAGGGGTGGTTCTCGGCCTCTTCGGGGCTGAGACGTCCTGCCGCGATGAGTTCCTGCACCACGGAATGGTCGGTGGTGACCTGCACGATCTCGTCGTCGCGCAGCAGGTAGACGCGTGAATCGCCGATGTTCAGGGTGACCCAGTGCGGCTCGTCGGTGTGCGTCTCGAGATACAGACCGGTGAGCGTCGTGCCGGTGCCCTCGTCGGTGGTCTCGGGGTGGGCGATGATGTCCTTCACCGCGCGCGACAGAGCCTTCTCGATGCTCTTCGACGAGACGGATCCGGTGGCGACGACGGCGCTCAGCCGGTCGACGGTGCTCGCACTGGCGATCTCACCGCCCAGGTGCCCGCCCATGCCGTCGGCGACGACGAACAGCGGATACTCGGCGAGCACGGCGTCTTGATTGACCTCGCGGCGGCGGCCCGTGTCGGTGCTCGCCGCCCATGACAGCTCGACGTCGCCCGCGCCGAGGGGAACGGTACGCGTGTGGGTGGTCACCTCGGGCACGAAAGATCCTCCGGTTGGCCGACAGCTGCGCCGGCGGAAACGCACGGCTCTGTCATCTTAGTGGACACCCCGGCATCGCCCGGGGACGCGCCGCGCCCCATCATCCCGCCGCGGGATCGGCGGGGAGGGCGAAGATGCCGTCGATCTCGTCGAGGTCGGCGGCGGCGGGGGTCCAGGCCGTGGCGGCCGCGGCGTTGGCTCGCACCTGGTCGGCGCTGGTCGCCCCGGCGATGACGCTCGCCACGTGGGGGTTTGCGAGGAACCAGGCGAACGTCGCCTCGAGCATGCTGATGCCGCGCGCGTCGCAGAAGGCCTGGTAGCGCTCGAGGGCGTCCCACGGCGCGTCGCGCCACAGGTGGGGACGCTGACGCATGATGCGGCTCCCCTCGGGACCGCCCTCGCGCGTGAACTTGCCGGTGAGCAGTCCGTTGTGCAGCGGGAAGAAGGGCAGCAGCCCGAGCCCGAAGCGCTCGGCCGCGGGGAGCACCTCGCGCTCGGCCGCGCGCGCCAGCAGGCTGTACTGGTTCTGGGTCGAGACGAACCGCACTCCGGATGCCGCGTACTCGGCCTCGGCGATCTGCCACCCCGCGAAGTTGGAGTGGCCGATGTATCGCACCTTGCCCTCGCGGACGAGGTCGGCCAGGGCGTCGAGCGTTTCGTCGATCGGCGTGGAGTCGTCGGGGGTGTGCAGCTGGTACAGGTCGATCCAGTCGGTGCGCAGGCGCCGCAGCGAGCCCTCGACGGCACGACGGATGTGAGCGCGAGAACCCTTGGAGCCGCCGGGGAGTGCGGGCGCCAGGTGCGAGTGGCCGAACTTCGTCGCGAGCACCACCTCGTCGCGGCGCCCCTCGAGCGCCTCGCCCATGAGGGTCTCGGACAACCCGAACTCGCGACCGTAGACGTCGGCGGTGTCGAGGAACGTGACCCCCGCGTCGATCGCGGCGTCCAGCACGGCGCGCGTGCCGTCGAGGGTCTCGGTGGCGGTGCCGGCTCGGCCGAAGTTGTTGCAGCCGAGCCCGACGGCCGAGACACGCAGACCGGAGCGACCGACGGAGCGAAGGGGAAGCGCGGGGGATGTCATCCCTCCACGCTATCCCCGACCGACGACACCGGGACCCGAACCCTGCGTGCTCCGGCCGGGTGAAGGCTCTCGGCATCCCGGCGCACCGCGAAAGAGCAAAGCGAAGGGCCCCCCGCCGAAGCGGAGGGCCCTGTGCGGCATCAGACCTGCGGCATCAGACCTGCGGGCCGGCCGGCGGAGCCGAGGGCGGCGGCGTCGGGCCTGCCGCGGGCGGGGTCTGCGGGGGCGTGTAGCCCTGCGCCGGAGGAGCGGTGGGCGGCACGTGGCCCGGCCCCGCGGCGGGCGAGCCGTAACCGGCACCGCCGGCGCCACCCGAGACGTTCTGGTAGGGCTGAACGGGGATGCCGTTCCAGACGGTCTTGTCTGCCAGGAAGGTCTTCGCCCACGGCGAGGGACCGACCTCGGGGTTCCAGCGGTTGCTGCTGAAGGCGACGATCGCCAGCCAGATCAAGCCACCGATGCCCGGGATGAGCCAGAGGAACAGCAGGGGCCAGTCCTTGCCCAGCTTGAGCCCGATGCGGTACGAGTACATGAGACCCGCGGCGAGGGGCACGAGCGACAGGATCCAGCCGATCACCGGGATGTTCGAGAGGACGCTGGAGGCGACGACAGCGATGAGGAAGACCCACGGCGAGAGATCGCCGAGCTTCGCGGCGACCAGGGTGTTGTAGATCGGCACCCACGCGCGCCACTTGCCCTGCACACCCGCCTTCTCGAAGATCTTCATGTAGAGGAACGACGAGACGACGTAGGCGATGGCCACGAAGAAGAGCAGGATGGGGATCAGAATGGCCAGGAACGCCAGCGCTGCGAAGCCGCCGTCGTCGGAGTAGTAGTAGGAGTCATCCATTGCGGATTCCTTTCCAGGCGAATGCGCGGCGGAGCGTCCGTGCGCCCCGTGCGAGTCACATGCTAGCGAAGCTGAGACTTTCCTGACAGGGCCACGCCGGGCTCAGACGACAAGCTCCATCTCACCCGCCGGCATTTCGCGAACGATCCACCCCGCGCCGCCCGCCCACGCAAGGAAGTCGGCGCGCGTCGCGATGTCGGCGCCCGACAGGGCCAGCGCGCGAACGAGATCCCCCTTGGCGTGTTTGTTGAAGTGGTTCAGCGCGCGCACCGCGCCCCCCTCGCCCTCGGTCACCACGCGCACGTACGCCGCGTCGACCCCCGTCGGCACCGGTCCGAGCGCCACGTACGCCTCCGACCGCAGGTCGAGCACGAACGACGCGCCCCGCACCGACAACGCCGTCGTCACCGCCTCGGCCCAGACGCGGCGCAGGGCCGGCAGCCCCGGCACCGAGGTCCCCGCGGCCAACCGGTACGCCGGAATGCCGTCGAGGGCGCCGACCGGTCCGAAGGGTGCCGAGTGCACCAGCACGTGCGCACCGAGCCAGGATCGTTGCTCGGCGTTCAGGGTCCCGGCATCCAGCGCGTCGAAGAGCACGCCCGTATACCGGTCGATCGCCGGCAGGGTCGGCGCCGAGCGCAGGGCCGCGTTGTCGGCGACCTCGTGCCGACGCTTCGCGCTGAGCTTGAGCACGCGGGCGGCCTCGTCCTCGTCGGACGACAGAGCGACCAGCGCCTCGATCACGGCCGCACGGTGCGGTCGCAGCGACGGCAGAGCCAGAGCCCCGAGGTCGAGCGGGGTTCCGTCACCGCCCGGGCGCTTGGTTTCCGACGGGGGAAGCAGGACCAGCATGAACACCCTTGCGCAGGAAAGACGCGCGCCGCCCGGCGAACCGGGCGACGCGCGTCGTGATCGAAGAAGTCGTCAGGAGACGAGGGCGGCGTTCCCGGCGACGATGGTGAGTTCGTCGTCGGCCATCGACAAGAAGCCGTCCTTGGCGTTGGCCAGGATCTTCGTGCCGTCGGTCCGCGTGATGCGCACCTCACCCTGAGCGAGGATCGCGAGCACCGGCTCGTGACCCTGCATGAAGCCGATCTCGCCCTCGACGGTCTTGGCCACGACGAGAGAGGCTTCTCCCGTCCACACCTCGGCGTCGGCCGAGACCAGGCTCACACGCAACGACATGTCAGCCGTTCTCCTTCTGGATCTGCGCCCACTTCTCTTCGACGTCGCCGATGCCGCCGACGTTGAAGAACGCCTGCTCGGCGACGTGGTCGAAGTCACCCTTGACGATGGCGTCGAACGACTCGATGGTCTCCTTGATCGGGACCGTGGAGCCCTCGACGCCGGTGAACTTCTTCGCCATGTAGGTGTTCTGCGAGAGGAACTGCTGGATGCGGCGTGCACGCGACACGACGATCTTGTCTTCCTCGGAGAGCTCGTCGACACCGAGGATGGCGATGATCTCCTGAAGTTCCTTGTTCTTCTGCAGGATCTGCTTCACCGAGGTGGCCACGCGGTAGTGGTCGGCACCGATGTAGCGCGGGTCGAGGATGCGGCTCGTCGAGCTCAGCGGGTCGACGGCCGGGTACAGACCCTTCGACGCGATCTCACGCGAGAGCTCGGTGGTGGCATCCAGGTGGGCGAACGTGGTCGCCGGCGCCGGGTCGGTGTAGTCGTCGGCGGGCACGTAGATGGCCTGCAGCGAGGTGATCGAGTGGCCACGCGTCGAGGTGATGCGCTCCTGGAGCACACCCATCTCGTCGGCGAGGTTGGGCTGGTAACCCACGGCCGAGGGCATGCGGCCCAGCAGCGTCGAGACCTCGGAACCGGCCTGCGTGAAGCGGAAGATGTTGTCGATGAACAACAGCACGTCCTGCTTCTGCACGTCGCGGAAGTACTCCGCCATCGTCAGCGCCGACAGGGCGACGCGCAGACGCGTTCCCGGCGGCTCGTCCATCTGGCCGAACACGAGGGCGGTCTTGTCGAAGACGCCCGCCTCTTCCATCTCGTGGATCAGGTCGTTGCCCTCACGGGTGCGCTCACCGACACCGGCGAACACCGACACGCCACCGTGGTCCTGCGCGACGCGCTGGATCATCTCCTGGATGAGGACGGTCTTGCCGACGCCGGCACCACCGAACAGGCCGATCTTTCCACCCTGCACGTACGGGGTGAGAAGGTCGATGACCTTGATGCCGGTCTCGAACATCGTGGTCTTCGACTCGAGCTGGTCGAAGCTCGGCGCCTTGCGGTGGATGCCCCAGCGCTCGCTGATCTCGACGGTCTCGCCGGGCGCTGCGTTGAGCACCTCGCCGGTGACGTCGAACACCTTGCCCTTGGTGACATCGCCGACGGGCACCGAGATGGGGCCGCCGGTGTTGCGCACTTCCTGGCCGCGCACGACACCGTCGGTCGGCTTCAGGGCGATCGCGCGAACGAGGTCGTCACCGAGGTGCTGGGCGACCTCGAGCGTGATCTCGTTGGAGACGCCGTCGATGACGATCGTCGTCTTCAGCGCGTTGTAGATCTCGGGGATCGAGTCGTGGGGGAACTCGATGTCGATGACCGGGCCGGTGACGCGCGCGACGCGCCCGACGACGGTCGCGTCGCTCTTCTCGGCGGTGAGGCTCATGGCTTCTTCTCTCCTTGGGACTTACTTGCCGGATGCCAGAGCATCGGCGCCGCCGACGATCTCGGCGATCTGCTGCGTGATCTCCGCCTGACGCGCGTTGTTGCGCAGGCGGGTGTAGTCGGTGATGAGCTTGTCGGCGTTGTCGCTGGCCGACTTCATGGCCTTCTGCGTGGCGGCGTGCTTTGCCGCCGACGACTGCAGGAGGGCGTTGAAGATTCGGCTCTGCACGTACACCGGCAGGAGCGCGTCGAGAACGGTCTCGGCGTCCGGCTCGAATTCGTAGAGCGGGTAGACGGTCGCGGGGGCCGCGGCGGTGTCTGCTTCGACCACCTCGAGAGGAAGCAGGCGCACCGTCTCGGGCGACTGCGTCATCATGCTGACGAAACGGTTGTAGACGAGGTGGATCTCATCGACGCCGTCGTTCTCGCCGGAGCGGCGGTACGACTCCAGAACGGCGGCCGAGATCTCTTCGGCCGTCGAGAACTGGGGCGTGTCCGTGTCGCCGGTCCACTGGGCCTTGCTGGCCATGCGTCGGAACTGGAAGTAGCCGACGGCCTTGCGACCCACGAGGTAGTACTCCACCTCTTTGCCCTGCGAACGCAGCAGCTCGCTCAGCTCGAGACCCTCACGGAGGATCTGCGAGTTGAACGCGCCCGCGAGTCCGCGGTCGGAGGTGAAGATCACCACGGCGGAGCGACGGATGGTCTCACGCTCGGTGGTCAGCGGGTGGTCGACGCTCGAGTGCGTCGCCACCGCCGACACCGCGCTGGTCACGGCACGCGCGAAGGGCGACGCCGCGCGCACACGCGCCATCGCCTTCTGGATGCGCGACGCAGCGATGAGCTCCATCGCCTTCGTGATCTTCTTGGTCGTCTGAGCAGAACTGATCTTCTGCTTGTAGACCCGTAGTTGTGCGCCCATGATTCCGTTCTCGTGTCGTCGCTTTAGCGACGGCCCTTGACGATCCGCTCCTGGTTGACGTCTTCGGCCTCGGCGGCCTCGACCTTCTCGGTGCCGACCAGAGCCTGGTCGTCGCCCGCCTGGAACTCGAGGATGAACTGGTCGACCTTCTGCGTGAGCTCGGCGACGGTGTCGTCGCCCAGCACGTTGGTCTCGCGCAGCGTGTCGAGCACGGTCGAGTTGCGACGCAGGTAATCGAGCAGCTCGCGCTCGAAACGCAGCACGTCGGAGACCTCGATCGTGTCGAGCTTGCCGTTCGTTCCGGCCCAGATCGAGACGACCTGCTCCTCGACGGGGTACGGCGAGTACTGCGGCTGCTTGAGCAGCTCGGTCAGGCGCGCACCGCGGGCGAGCTGACGACGCGACGCCGCGTCGAGGTCGCTGGCGAACATCGCGAACGCCTCGAGCGAGCGGTACTGAGCGAGCTCGAGCTTCAGCGTTCCCGAGACCTTCTTGATCGACTTCACCTGGGCGTCACCACCGACGCGCGAGACCGAGATACCCACGTCGACCGCGGGACGCTGGTTGGCGTTGAACAGGTCGGACTGCAGGAAGATCTGGCCGTCGGTGATCGAGATCACGTTGGTCGGGATGTACGCCGAGACGTCGTTGGCCTTGGTCTCGATGATGGGCAGACCCGTCATCGAACCGGCGCCAAGCTCGTCGGACAGCTTCGCGCAACGCTCGAGCAGACGCGAGTGCAGGTAGAAGACGTCGCCGGGGTACGCCTCGCGGCCCGGCGGGCGGCGCAGCAGCAGCGACACGGCGCGGTAGGCCTCGGCCTGCTTCGACAGGTCGTCGAAGATGATCAGGACGTGCTTGCCCTCGTACATCCAGTGCTGGCCGATGGCCGAACCGGTGTAGGGAGCGAGGTACTTGAAGCCGGCGGGGTCCGACGCGGGGGCCGCGACGATGGTGGTGTACTCCATCGCGCCGGCCTCTTCGAGCGCGCCCTTCACCGAAGCGATGGTCGAGCCCTTCTGGCCGATGGCGACGTAGATGCAACGCACCTGCTTGTTGACGTCGCCCGACTCCCAGTTGGCCTTCTGGTTGATGATCGTGTCGATCGCGATGGCCGTCTTACCGGTCTGGCGGTCGCCGATGATCAGCTGACGCTGGCCACGGCCGACGGGGATCATGGCGTCGATGGCCTTGATGCCGGTCTGCAGGGGCTCGTGCACGCTCTTGCGCTGCATGACGCCCGGAGCCTGGAGCTCGAGGGCACGACGGCCGGAGGTCGCGACCTCGCCGAGGCCGTCGATCGGGTTGCCGAGCGGGTCGACCACGCGGCCGAGGTAGCCCTCGCCGACGCCGACCGAGAGCACCTCGCCGGTGCGGGTGACCGGCTGGCCCTCTTCGACGCCGGAGAACTCGCCGAGCACGACGACACCGATCTGGTTCTCGTCGAGGTTCTGCGCCAGGCCGAGCGTGCCGTCCGCGAAGCGCACGAGCTCGTTCGCCATGACACCGGGGAGGCCTTCGACGTGAGCGATGCCGTCACCGGCATCCACGACCGAACCGACCTCGTTCGCCGCGGCGCCAGTGGCCTCGTAGGCGTTGACGAAGTCCTTCAGCGCGTCACGGATGACGTCGGGGCTGATAGAGAGGTCTGCCATTGTCTTCCTTCGTTCGTGGGGCCATCGGCCCCCAGATCTCCGCCCGTTCAGGCGGGAAGTCTTAGCCTGCGATCCGCTGCCGCAGGTCGGCGAGACGCGCCGAGACGCTCGCGTCGATGACGTCGTCGGCGATCTGCACGCGCAGTCCACCCACCACCGTCGGGTCGATGACCGTGTTGAGGGTCACGACGGCGCCGTACCGGGCGCCGAGGGCGTTCTGCAGACGGGTCGCCTGCGCCTCGCTGAGCGGGGCGACGGCGTGCACCGTGGCCACGACACGACCGCGCTGCTCGGCGACGAGTCGCTCGGCCCACCGCAGGAGCGAACGCACGCGACGCTCACGGGGCTGCTGCACGAGCGACGAGGCGACAAGCACCGTGGCGGCGCTGACGCGCCCCTCGAGAAGCGACGCGACGAGCGCACCCTTCGCGGCGGGCTCGCCCACACGGCTGCCGAGCGCGAGCTCGAGTTCGCCGTTAGCGGCGACGGTGCGCGAGAACTGGAACAGCTCCCCCTCGACGTCGCTCTGCGTGTCGGCCACGGCGGCGGCACGGATCGCGAGCTCTTCGAGCCCGTCGATCAGGTCGCTGACGCTCGACCAGCGCTGCTCGACGACGGAGCGCAGCAGCGCCACCGTCGTCGGAGCGAACGACGGGCCGAACACGGCCGTGACCACGTCGGTGCGCGCCGAAGCGGGCGCCGACGAGTCGGCCAGCGCGCCGCTCAGGTGCGACGACGAGTCCACGGTGCGTGCCGCGGCGAAGAGCTCGCGGGTGACGTCGAGGTCGACACCGCTCGCGGCGCCGAGGGCGCCGGCGACGGTTGCCCGCGCCTGAGTGGTCGCGCTGCCCATTACTTGGCCGCCTTCTCGGATGCCTCGAGGTCGGCCAGGAAGCGGTCGACCACGGCCTGCGCCTTCGCGTCGTCGGAGAGGGACTCCCCGATGACGTTGCCGGCGAGGTCGACGGCGAGCGTGCCCACCTCGGCGCGCAGCGACACCAGAGCGGTCTGACGCTCGGCCTCGATCTGCGTGTGCGCCGCGGCGGTCAGACGAGCCGCTTCGAGAGACGCGGTGTCCTTGGCCTCGTTGACGATCTTGCGACCGTCTTCACGAGCGGACTCGCGGATCTCGCCGGCCTCTTTGCGAGCGGCGGCGAGCTGCGCGGTGTACTCCTCGAGAGCGGCCTCGGCCTTGCGCTGAGCCTCGTCGGCCTTCGCGATGTTGCCCTCGATGGCCGTGCTGCGCTGATCCAGCACCGCGCCGACGCGCGGAAGCGCGATGCGCCACACGACGAAGGCGATGATGATGAAGCAGACGAGCGACCAAACGATGTCGTAGACAGCGGGCAGCAGCGGGTTACCGCTGGAGCCTTCCTCGGCTGCGACCGTGACAAGAGCCTGAAGCATCCTGTCTCCTTACTCGGGGATCGGGTGGATCAGAGCGCGCCGAAGATGAAGGGCGTGGCGATGCCGATCAGCGCGAGGATCTCGATGAATGCGACACCGATGAACATGGTGGTCTGCAGGCGGCCGGCGAGCTCGGGCTGACGGGCGGTCGACTCGATGGTCTTGCCGATCATGATGCCGAGACCGATGGCCGGGCCGATGGCAGCGAGACCGTAGCCCACGGTCGCGATGTTGCCCGTGACCTGAGCGAGAATCGTCGTTGCGTCCACTGAGGGTTTCCTTTCGTAGGGCGAACAGCCGGGCGGCTGGTCGTCAGTGCTCTTCCGCCACCGCGAGCTGGATGTAGACCGCGGTGAGGATCGTGAAGACGTAGGCCTGCAGCAGCGCCACGAACACCTCGAAGAGGGTGAACGCGAACCCGAGGGCCAGCGTTCCCGCAGCGAGAGGCGTGAGCAGGTTGAAGCTGAAGAAGAAGAACTGGGTGGCCGAGAAGAACAGGACGAGCATGAGGTGCCCGACGATCATGTTCAGCAGCAGTCGGAGGAAGAGCGACACGGGCCGTGCGATGAAGACCGAGATCAGCTCGACGATCGCGATGATCGGCACGAGGTAGACCGGCACACCGCTCGGCACGAGCGAGTTCTTCAGGAAGTGACCCACGCCGTGGCGCCGGATGCCCGCGTAGACGAATGCGACGTACGCGGTCAGGGCGAAGACCAGCGGTGCTCCGGCCACCGAGGTACCCGGGATGTTGAGTCCGGGGATGACGCCGGTGAGGTTGAGCGCGAGGATCGTGAAGAACATCGCGGTCAGCAGCGGAAGGAAGCGCTTGCCGTCCTTCTCGCCGAGGACCTGGAAGGCGATCTGCTCGCGGATGAACCCGAAGCCGAGCTCCATCACGCTCTGGAAGCGACCGGGCACGACGGTCATGCGGCGCGTGCCGACGACGATGATGAGGACCATCACCGCGGTGGCGAGCAGCTGCACGACGGTGATGCGCGTGACCGCGAACGGCGTCCCGGCGAACAGCAGTTCGGGCGGGAAGAAGTCCGAGATGGACGGGGGGTGGAATGTGTTCGCGTCAGCAACGATGTGCGCGATCGTATTCGCCTGAGTCAACGGGGTGGCTCCAGCTTCTCGAGCCGCAACGAAGCGGTTCGGGGAGGGTGGGAAACGTCTCTCCCCGGGGCCTCGGCGTTACCGCCGCACACCGGCCGAGGTGCGTATGAACACAGTATCAAAGATCGGTGGATTTGCGGCATCCGAGTGTGGTCAGACCTCATTGGGATCGCTGTGCGTCGGCAGGACGGTCTCGGAGACCGCGGGAAGACGCATGCGCGAGATGACGACGAGGTCCACGATGAGCGAGCTGACGGCCGTGGCCAGCAGCGCGAAGAAGAACACCGGCGCCACCACCCACTCCAGGCGCAGCAGCACCAGGAAGGCCACGATGACGAGCACGAACTTCAGCAGCCATCCGCCCAGCACGACGCCGAAGAAGATCTGCAGCCACGACGGGTGGCCGTAGAAGCGGTTGGCGACGAGGATGCTCACGGCCGTCAGCGCCGGGAAGATGGCGCCCACCGCGGCTCCCACTCCCCCGCTGAGCGCTCCGTCACCCCCGGCGACGAGAGCGCCCACCCCGACGGCGACGACGAGCACGACCACCGCGACCACCGCCGACCAGATCAGGGCGGCGCGCAGAACGGGGGTGCTGGAGAGCGGGGCGGTCATGACGGTTCCTCACGGACGGGGCGACGCGCGAAGCGCCGGGACGGAAGCAGGGTGAGCACCACGCAGGCGGCGACGCCGACGATGCCGAAGACGATGCCGAAGGCGTAGTCGCCGGGCCAGCTCTGCTGGGTGCCGATGTACATGAGCAGGAACGCCAGGCTCACCACGGCGGTCCAGCTGTAGAAGATGAGCACGGCGTCGCGATCGGTGTGACCCATGTCGAGCATGCGATGGTGCAGGTGCTTGCGGTCGGGCGAGAACGGCGAGCGTCCGGCCCATTGGCGCCGCGCGACGGCGAGCCCGAAGTCGAGAAGGGGAAGCAGCACGATCACGACCGGCAGCAGGATGGGGATGAACGCACCCAGCAATTGCGATCGCCCGATCTTCTCGGGGTCGAGCACGGCGGGGTCGAGCTGCCCGGTGATCGCGATGGCCGAGCTCGCCATGAGCAGACCGAGCATGAGCGCCCCGGCGTCGCCCATGAAGAGCTTGGCGGGCGTCCAGTTCATCGGGAGGAACCCGAGACAGGCCCCCACCAGCACCGCCGCGATGAACGACGCCAGGTTGAAGTAGGTGCTGGCGCCGGTGTCGCGCACGAGCAGGTACGAGTACGCGAAGAAGACCCCGTTCGCGATGAGGCAGACCCCCGCGACCAGACCGTTGAGCCCGTCGATGAAGTTCACGGCGTTCATGACGACGACGAGGGCGAAGACGGTGAGCAGGAAACTCACCCAGCTCGACCCGACCGTGAGGGCGCCGATCGGCAGCGAGAGGATCTGCAACTGGCCGAACCAGGCGATGATCCCGGCGGCGATGAACTGCGCGCCGAGCTTGATCATCCAGTCCAGGTCCCACAGGTCGTCGGCGACACCGACGAGGACGATCAGCAGCACCGCACCGAGCAGCGAGAGCACCGGAACCGGGTCGGTCCAGAAGATCGAGAAGTAGGGGTTGCGGCTCGACAGTGCGAAGGCGGCCACGACGCCGAGGAACATCGCCACCCCGCCCAGGCGCGGAGTCGGCGTCTTGTGCACGTCGCGATCGCGGATCCCGGGGTACAGCTTGAACCGCAGGGCGAGCTTCCACACCACCCACGACAGCGCCAGCGTCACCGCTGCCGTGAAGAGGATGGTGAGAAGGTACTGGGTCACGGACCCGGCGCCTCGGAATCCGGGGTCTCGTGAGCGTCGGCCCGCGGCGCGGGGTCGGACGACGAGGGGGTGTCGAACGACACGGGAGCGGACGGGGTCACGTCGCGGTCGTCGACCGGGTCGGGCTCGAGCAGGTCGCCGAGCACCTCGCGCAGGCGCTCGCGCGAGATCGCCCCCTCGCGCAGCACGCGCACCCGGGGCTCCGCTCCCCCGACCAGGGTGGTCGCGTCGACGATGGTCGAGGCGATGCCGGTCTCGCTCACCCCGGCGTCGAGGTAGGCCGCGACACTGTCGCCGAGCATGTCGCGCGCGGAGTCGATGTTCACGGCGGCGGGCATGCCGGTGCGGTTGGCGCTCGAGACGGCGAGGGGACCGGTCTCTTCGAGCAGTTCGAGGGTGAGCTTGTGGGCCGGCATGCGCACGGCCACGGTGCCGTGCGTGTCGCCGAGATCCCACGACAGCGAGGGCTGCGCGGGCAGCACGATGGTCAGACCTCCCGGCCAGAACTCACGCACGAGGTCGTCGACCGCGGGCGGGATCTCGGCGACGAGGGCGCGGAGCGTCCCGACGCCGGCGACGAGCACGGGCGGCGGCTGCTGGCGGCCGCGGCCCTTCGCCTCGAGGAGTCCCGCGACGGCGCGCGCATTGAACGCGTCGGCGGCGATTCCGTAGACGGTGTCGGTGGGGAGCACGACGAGTTCGCCTCGGCCGATCGCCTGACGCGCGTGGCGCATTCCGGGAAGCAGCTGCGACTCGTCACGGCAGTCGTAGACGGGTGACATAACGCGCGCCAGTCTAGTCGCGCGCGCGGCCGATCATGGTCAGGGGCGTACGGCCGTCGTCGCGCGGTCCCGGGCGGTGAGGTCGGGGTGCGTCGCCGCCGCGCGCCAGCCATCTGCGGTGAGGATGTCGCGGATGGTCGCTCCCTGCCACTCGCCGTGCTCGATGACGATCGAGCCGCCGGGGTGGGCGAGACGCAGACCCACCCGGCTCAGCTGTCGAACGGCATCCAATCCGTCGGGTCCGCCGTAGAGCGCCGCCGGCGGATCGAACAACCGCACCTCCGGGTCGCGGGGAATCGCGTCGTCGGGCACGTAGGGCGGGTTGGATGCCACGACCGACACCGTGCCGTCGAGCTCGGGGAACGCGTCGGCGAGGTCGATGAAGGCGAGCGTGACGTTGCGCGCGCCGATGCGGGCGACGTTCTGCTTCGTCCAGATGTAGGCGTCGACCGAGTTCTCGGCCGCGAAGACCCGCGCGTGCGACACCTCGGTGGCCATCGCGAGCGCGATCGCGCCGCTGCCGGTGCCGAGGTCGACGGCGATCGGACTCTCGGATGCCACGGAGCGCAACGCGTCGATCGCCAGTTGCGCCACCATCTCGGTCTCGGGCCGAGGGACGAAGACGCCCGGCCCGACCGCCAGTTCCAGGGAGCGGAAGGGCGCGAGCCCCGTCAGGTGCTGCAGCGGTTCGCGCGCGCAGCGTCGGTCGACGAGCGGCGCCAGGGCCGCGACGGCGGGCGGCGGCATCCGATCGCCCCGGATGGCGGCGGCCTGCACTCCCCCGCGAGAGGAGTCGAGCACGTGCGCGACGAGCAGCTCGGCGTCGACCTGCGGGTCGGGGACTCCGGCTGCACCGAAGCGCCGGGCGGTGTCGCGGACGACGTCGGCGACCGACGACGGGGCGGGGGCGGGGACGGTCTCTGGCATGACGGGAGCCCAGCCTAGTCGCGCGGCGTCATACGGCCGGAGATGTCGGTGGCCTCGCCTAAAATGAGGGGGTTCTGATCGACGGCGAAAGGCAAGCCATGCCCGGCATCCACTCCGACATCACCTCTGCGTTCGGCGACACGCCACTCGTACGACTGAACCGCGTGGCGGAGGGTACCGACGCGCAGATCCTCGCCAAGCTCGAGTTCTACAACCCGGCCTCCAGCGTGAAGGACCGCCTGGGCATCGCCATCGTCGACGCGGCCGAAGCCTCGGGCGAGCTGAAGCCGGGCGGCACGATCGTCGAGTCCACCAGCGGGAACACCGGCATCGCCCTCGCGATGGTGGGCGCCGCCCGCGGGTACAAGGTCATCCTGACGATGCCGGCGTCGATGTCGAAAGAGCGTCGCATCCTGCTCAAGGCCTTCGGCGCCGACCTCGTGCTGACCGACCCCACCAAGGGCATGTCGCACGCCGTCGACGAGGCCAAGCGCATCGTGGCCGAGACTCCGGGAGCCGTCTGGGCTCGCCAGTTCGAGAACGAGGCGAACCCGGCGATCCACCGCAAGACGACGGCCGAAGAGATCCTGCGCGACACCGACGGCAAGGTCGACTACTTCGTGGCCGGCATCGGCACGGGCGGCACGATCACGGGCGTCGGCCAGGTGCTCAAAGAGCGCGTGCCCGGCGTGCAGATCGTCGCCGTCGAGCCGGCCGACTCCCCCGTCCTCACCAAGGGCCACCCCGGCCCCCACAAGATCCAGGGCATCGGTCCCAACTTCGTGCCCGCGATCCTCGACCGCGACATCATCGACGAGGTCATCGACGTCGAGTTCGACGACGCGATCCGTCTGGCCCGCGAGACCGCGGCCAAAGACGGCATCCTGGTCGGCATGTCGTCGGGTGCCGCCATCTGGGCGGCTCTCGAAGTGGCCCGCCGCCCCGAAGCCGCCGGCAAGAACATCGTCGTGATCATCCCCTCGTACGGCGAGCGGTACCTCTCGACGGCCCTGTACGAGCACCTGCGCGAAGACTGACGTGGGGGCCATCTCCCGCATCCGCGAAGACGTCGCCGCCGCCAAACTCCGTGATCCGGCAGCCCGGAGCGGGCTCGAGATCGCCCTGCTGTACCCGGGCCTGCACGCGGTGTGGATGCACCGCGTCTCGCACCGCCTGTGGCGACAGGGCCTGCGCTTCCCGGCGCGGGCCCTGTCGCAGGTGACCCGGTGGTTCACCGGCATCGAGATCCACCCGGGCGCCACGATCGGCCGACGCTTCTTCATCGACCACGGCATGGGTGTCGTCGTCGGCGAGACGGCCGAGGTCGGCGACGACGTGATGCTGTATCACGGGGTCACGCTCGGCGGTCGTCAGCGCGAGGGCGGCAAACGGCATCCCACCCTGCACGACGGCGTCGCCGTCGGAGCCGGAGCGAAGGTGCTCGGCCCGATCACCCTGGGTGCGCACTCCGTCGTCGGGGCCAACGCCGTCGTGACGCGCGACGCCCCCGCCGGCAGCGTGCTGGTCGGTGTTCCGGCCACGGCGCGTTCGCGACGGAGCGGCGAAGACACGCGCGCCCTGCTGACCGCGCCCGAGTACTCGATCTGACGCGGTGCCTCCACTCATGACGCGGCTGCACGATCTCTCCCTCGCCGCGCAGGTCGCAGCGCTGCGCGCGGGCGATCTCTCGCCCACCGACCTCGCCGCCCACTACCTCGCCCGCATCCGGCGGTTCGCGGATCTGGGGGCGTTCGCCGAGGTGACCCCGGATGCCGCGATCCGCCGAGCCGGAGAGGTCGCGGCCTCCCCCGCCCGGGGTCCGCTGTGGGGGATCCCCCTCGCCGACAAGGACCTCGTCGCCCGCGCCGGGGTGCCGACGCGGTACGGCTCGCGCTCCCGCACCCATCTCGTCCCCTCGACGTCCGATCCGCTGGCCGAGGCGCTCGACGCCGCGGGCGCGGTGAACCTCGGCAAGACGAGCACGTCCGAGTTCGGCCTCACCGGCTTCACCGAACCCCTCATCCACGCGCCGGCCCGCGATCCCTGGCGCCTCTCGGCGGGCGCGGGCGGTTCGAGCGGCGGGGCCGCCGTCGCGGTCGCCGCGGGGCTGCTGCCCGCCGCGGTGGGGTCCGACGGCGGCGGATCGATCCGTATCCCGTCGGCGACGACGGGCGTCGTCGGGCTCAAGCCCTCGCGCGGACGGCTGCCGATCGGCTCGGGCTTCGATTCCCCCGACGGGCTGTCGGTCACCGGCCCGATCGCGCGCAGCGTCGAAGATGCGGCACTGCTGCTGGACGCCCTGGTGGGACTCGGTCCGTTCACCTACGCCACGGCCGCCCCCGGCACCGGCCCGTTCGTCGACGCCGCACGGCGCGACCCGGGCCCGCTCCGCATCGGCGTCACCACGGTCTCGCCGTGGGACGACGACGAGAACATCACCCTCGATCCCGATGCACGCTCGGCCTACGACACGGCCGCCGCCTGGCTCGCCGACGCCGGGCACGACGTCGAGGACGCCGACTGGCATCCGTTCGGCTACGCGTCGCTCTTCCACGTGCTGTGGCGCGCGAGCGCCGCGCGCATCCCTCTCAGCGACGACGACATGACACTGGTCGAGCCGCTGACGGCGTGGCTCGTGCGCGAGGGGCGCCGACTGTCGTCGCTCGACCTGCTGGGAGGTCTCGCCTCGGCGCGCGCCTTCGAACGGCGCACGATCGCCGACTTCGCCGCGTTCGACGCGGTGCTCACCCCCGCGTTGGCGCAGGCTCCCCAGCCCGTGGGCTCCTACGCGGGGCACGATCCCGAACGCACTTTCGCGATGCAGGTCGAGTACGCGCCGTACTCGAGCTTCGTCAACGTCGCAGGGCTCCCAGCCCTGACGCTGCCGGTGACGACGGACGCCGCCGGGCACCCCGTCTCGGTGCAACTCGTCGGTCGCCCCGGCGGCGAAGCCGAGCTGCTGTCGCTCGCCGCTCAGCTCGAGGGCCGACGCGGAGCGCTCCCCCACCCGCCGGTATGGGACGCGTGAGCGTCTCGGAGTCTGCGGGCGAGCCGAACTCCTGAGATTCTCGTCTCGCGCCAGCACCCAGCGGGCGCAGAGGCGCCAGATCGCGGTTTTCTCAGGAGTTCGGGCCGCGACGCGGCGGCGTCACTCGCCGGCCAGTGCCGTCAGACGTGCCTCTTCGTCGGCCGTGATGGCCGACTCGATGATCGGGCCGAGGGCGCCGTCCATCACCTGGTCGAGGTTGTAGGCCTTGTACCCGGTGCGGTGGTCGGCGATGCGGTTCTCGGGGAAGTTGTAGGTGCGGATGCGCTCGGAGCGGTCCATGCCGCGGATCTGCGACTTGCGCGCGTCGGCGGCGACCGCGTCGCGCTCCTCCTGCTGCTTGGCGAGCAGGCGGGCGCGCAGGACGCGCATACCGGCCTCGCGGTTCTGCAGCTGCGACTTCTCGTTCTGCATCGACACGACGATCCCCGTCGGCACGTGCGTGATGCGCACGGCCGAATCGGTCGTGTTGACCGACTGGCCGCCCGGTCCCGACGAGCGGAACACGTCGATCTTCAGGTCGTTGGGGTCGATCCCGACCTCTTCGGGCGCGTCGACCTCGGGGAACACCAGCACGCCGGTCGTCGAGGTGTGGATGCGCCCCTGCGACTCGGTGGCCGGCACCCGCTGCACGCGGTGCACGCCGCCCTCGTACTTCAGGTGCGCCCACACACCCTGCGCGGGGTCGCTCGACGACCCCTTGATCGCGACCTGCACGTCCTTATAGCCGCCGAGGTCTGACTCGGTGCGCTCGAGCATCTCGGTCTTCCACCCCATCGATGCCGCGTACTGCAGGTACATGCGCAGCAGGTCGGCGGCGAAGAGGGCGCTCTCGGCCCCGCCCTCACCGCCCTTGATCTCCATGATCACGTCGCGGGCGTCGTCGGGATCGCGCGGGATGAGAAGGCGCCGAAGACGCTCCTGCGTCTCGACGACGCGCTCCTCCAGTGCCGGCACCTCGTCGGCGAACGCCTGGTCCTCACGGGCGAGCTCCCGGGCGGCTTCCAGATCGTCGGATGCCGTGACCCAGGACTCGTACGCGTGCACGATGCGGCTGAGCTCGGCGTAGCGCCGGTTGACCCGTTTCGCGCGCACCGCATCGGCGTGCACGGCCGGGTCGGAGAGCTCCTCCTGAACGGCCTTGTGCTCGTCGAGCAGGCTGCGCACCGACTCGAACATCGCGGGTACCGACATCGCGACTCCCGGTCGGATCAGCGGATGCTGTTGTCGTCACCGCCGCGCGCGGGCGCGGGGATCGACTTCTGCATCTGCACGAGGAACTCGACGTTCGACTGGGTCTCTTTGAGCTTTCCGAGCACGACCTCGAGGGCCTGCTGGGGCTCGAGACCGGCCAGCGCGCGGCGGAGCTTCCAGGTGATCTTGACCTCGTCGTTCGACAGGAGCATCTCTTCGCGACGCGTGCTCGACGCGTTGACGTCGACCGCCGGGAAGATGCGCTTGTCGGCGAGCTGACGGTTCAGGCGCAGCTCGCTGTTGCCGGTGCCCTTGAACTCCTCGAAGATCACGTCATCCATCTTGGAGCCGGTCTCGACGAGCGCGGTGGCGAGGATCGTGAGCGATCCGCCGTTCTCGATGTTGCGCGCGGCACCGAAGAAGCGCTTCGGCGGGTACAGCGCCGACGCGTCGACGCCACCGGAGAGCACGCGGCCCGAGGTGGGGGCGGCGAGGTTGTACGCACGGCCGAGGCGGGTGATCGAGTCGAGCAGCACGACGACGTCGCGACCGAGCTCGACCAGGCGCTTGGCGCGCTCGATGGCGAGCTCGGCGACCGTGGTGTGGTCTTCGGCCGGGCGGTCGAACGTCGAGGCGATGACCTCGCCGCGGACGGTCCGCTGCATGTCGGTGACCTCTTCGGGGCGCTCGTCGACGAGCACGACCATGAGGTGGACCTCGGGGTTGTTCGTGGCGATCGCGTTGGCGATCTGCTGCAGAACGATCGTCTTGCCGGCCTTGGGCGGCGCCACGATGAGACCGCGCTGGCCCTTGCCGACCGGGGCGACCAGGTCGATGATGCGCTGGGTGAGCTTCTCGGGGCCGGTCTCGAGGCGCAGGCGCTCCTGCGGGTAGAGCGGCGTGAGGTTGTTGAACTCGACGCGCGTCGCGGCATCTTCGACCGAGAGGCCGTTGATGGAGTCGACCTGCACGAGCGCGTTGTACTTCTGACGCCCCTGCTGCTCACCCTCGCGGGGCTGCTTGATCGCGCCGACGACGGCGTCGCCCTTGCGCAGGTTGTACTTCTTCACCTGGCCGAGCGAGACGTAGACGTCGCTCGGGCCCGAGAGGTAGCCGGTCGTGCGCACGAAGGCGTAGTTGTCGAGCACGTCGAGCACACCGGCGATCGGAACGAGCACGTCGTCCTCGCCGATCTCGGTCTCGAACTCGTCGCCCGTGGTGTTCTGGCCGCGGCGCTTGTTGCGCTGACGGTTGCGGTTGCTCGTGCCGTCCTGCTGCTGCTGGGCCTGCTGGCCGTTCTGGCGGTTGCCGTCACGTTGGGCGGCGTCACGCTGGTTGCCGTCACGCTGGTTCGAGTCACGCTGGTTGTCGCGCTGCCCGGCCTCGCGCTGGTTGTCACGCTGGTTCGAGTCACGCTGGTTGTCACGCTGACCACCGTCACGCTGGTTGTCGCGCTGGCCACCCTGCTGCGGGGCCTCGGCCTCGTCGGCGGGGGCGGCCGCGGTCTGCGCCTCGGGCTTGTCCGCGGCGTCGGGCTTGTTGCGGTTGCGGTTGCGCGACCGGCTGCGGCCACGGCCGCGGGCGGGGGTCTCGTCGGCCTGGTCTGCGCCGTCGGCGTCGGAGGTGGACGCGTCAGCGGCCTCGTCGACGGCCGGGGCGTCGACGGCGGGTGCGTCAGCGACGGGCGCGTCAGCGGTCGGGGCGTCGGCCTCGACGGTCGAGGTCGCCTCGGCAGCGGCCACCTCGTCGGCGACATCGGCCGCGGTGGTCACGGGAGTGGTCGCGGCGTCGTCCGAGACGGACTCGGCGGCGGGCGCCTCGACGACCGCAGCGTCGGCTGCGGCCTCGTCGACGGCGGGGGCTTCGGTGGCTGCAGCGTCGGCCGCGGCCTTCTCGTCGGCCGCAGCGGCCTCGGCGGCGGCCTTCTCTTTGGCGGTGGCCGTCGTCGCGCGGCGGGGTGCGCGCTTGCGCGGTGCCCGGGCGGGCTTCTCGACCGGCGCGGGCTCTTCGGCCGGCGCTTCGGCGGCGGGCGCCTCGGCGGCGGCGGGCTCCGCGACGTCGGACGCGGCCTCGGCGGCCGGTGCGTCCGAGGCGAGCGCCTCGTCGGTGAACAGCGCCTCGGGCTGCGCCGCGTCGGTCGCGGCGGCGGAGGCGGCGGCATCCGGAGCGTCGACGCCCTCGGCATCCGTCGTCTCGGCGACGGCCTCGGCCTGCGCGGTGTCGGTGCCCGGCGTCGCAGCCGTGGGCTGCTCTTCGGCGGGGGTCTCGGCGCCCTCGGGCGCGTCGATGGGCTGGGTCTCGGAGATGGACTCCACGAGTGCTCCTCTGAAGTGCTACGTGATCAGATCGCGCTTCGCCGTGCAGAACGCAGACGAAGAGACACCAGCGGTTCGGGAGACTGCAGCCGATACCGGGTTCGCGATGTGTTGCGGATTTCGCAGGTGGTGCAGAGGCTCAGATTCGCGAAGTTACGCGGAACCCTCTGCGTTTTTCACTGTACCACCCTTGACGTCGACGGCGAGCATGAGCGCCTGCCACGGGGTGTCGACCACGGATGCCATAAGATCCGCCGCGGCGAGTCGCTGTCCGGGACCGTCGGCGAGCACGAGCACGCTGGGCCCCGCACCCGACACGACCGCCGCGTAGCCCTCTGCCCGCAACGCCCGCACGAGGCGGTCGGTTTCGGGCATGGCCTGCGCGCGGTAGTTCTGGTGCAGCTTGTCTTCGGTGGCGGCCATGAGCAGCTCGGGGCTCTGCGTCATCGCGGCGATGAGCAGCGCCGAGCGAGAGACGTTGAACACGGCGTCCTCGCGGGGCACCTGCAGCGGCTGCAGACTGCGGGCGACCGCGGTCGACATGGTGAAGCTCGGCACGAACACCAGGGGCGACACTCCGCGGTGCACGATGAGCTGCTTGTGCTGCGGGCCCGCGGCATCCATCCACGCGATGGTGAGCCCGCCGAAGAGGCCCGGCGCGACGTTGTCGGGGTGCCCCTCGAGCTCGGTGGCCAGGCGCAGCAGGTCGACGTCGCTGAAGTCGGCGTCGCCCTCGAGCAGCCCCTTCGCGGCGAGGATGCCGGCGACCACGGCGGCCCCCGACGATCCCATGCCGCGCCCGTGCGGGATCACGTTGCGCGCCGTCAGCCGCAGCCCCGGCAGGGCGCGCCCGACGGAGGCGTAGGTGTGCGCCATGGCCCGCACGACGAGGTGCGAGGCGTCGCGCGGGACGTCGGCGACGCCCTCGCCCTCGACCTCGATCTCGAGGCGGTCGCCGTCGAGCTGTTCGACGACGAGCTCGTCGTACACGCTGAGCGCGAGGCCGAGCGTGTCGAAGCCGGGTCCGAGGTTCGCGCTGGTGGCGGGAACGCGGACCGCGACCCGACGGCCGGGGCCTGCGGTCACGCGCTCACCGGCCGCAGGTCCAGGACGGATGCCACCTCCGAGGTGGTGGCGTCGACGACGGTGGGCTGCACGTCGGTGCCGTCGGGCTGACGGAGGGCCCACTGCGGGTCCTTGAGTCCGTGCCCGGTGACCGTGAGGACGACCTTGGCGCCGGCGGAGATGACCCCGGCCTCGGCCCGGTCGAGCAGTCCCGCGACGCTGATCGCCGAGGCGGGCTCGACGAAGATGCCGACCTCACCGGCGAGGATCTTCTGCGCTTCGAGGATGCGGGCATCGTCGATCGCGCCGAACCAGCCGTCGGTGGCGTCGCGCGCTTCGAGGGCGAGATCCCACGAGGCGGGGTTGCCGATGCGGATGGCGCTGGCGATCGTCTCGGGGTTCTTCACGACCTCGCCGCGCACGAGCGGGGCGGAGCCGGCGGCCTGGAACCCGAACATGCGGGGCACGGTCGTGGCGGCGCCGCGGGCGGCCTCTTCGCGGTAGCCGCGCGAGTAGGCGGTGTAGTTGCCCGCGTTGCCGACGGGGATGAAGTGGAAGTCGGGGGCGTCGCCCAGAACCTCGACGACCTCGTAGGCGGCGGTCTTCTGCCCCTCGATGCGGTCGGGGTTGACCGAGTTGACGAGGTGCACCGGGTAGTGGTCGGCGAGTTCGCGGGCGATCTCGAGGCAGTCGTCGAAGTTGCCGCGGATCTGGATGAGGCGGCCGTTGTGCGCGACGGCCTGGCTCAGCTTGCCCATGGCGATCTTGCCCTCGGGCACGAGCACCGCGGCGGTGATGCCGGCGTGCGCGGCGTAGGCGGCCGCCGATGCCGAGGTGTTGCCGGTCGAGGCGCAGATGACGGCCTTGGCGCCGTGCTCGACGGCGCGCGAGAGCGCGACCGTCATGCCGCGGTCCTTGAAGGAGCCGGTGGGGTTCATCCCCTCGAACTTCACCCAGACGTCGGCGCCGGTGCGGCGCGACAGCGACGGGGCGGGCAGGAGCGGCGTGCCGCCCTCGCCGAGGGTGACGACGGTGGAGGCGTCGGTGACGCCCAGACGGTCGGCGTATTCGCGGAGGACTCCGCGCCAGAGGTGTGCCATGTTCAGTTCCCTTCCACGCGCAGCACGGAGACCACGCGCTCGACGACGCCGCTCGCGGCGAGACGCTCGACGGTCTCGCTCAGGTCCTGCTCACGGGCCTTGTGTGTTCCGATGACCAGACGGGCGGAGCCGCCGGTCTGAGTCTTCTCGTCGGCCTCGATGACCGTCTGCTCGACCGTCGCGATCGACACGCGACCCTCGCTCAGGATGCCGGCGACGGTGGCGAGGACGCCCGGCTTGTCGTCGACTTCGAGCGTGATCTGGTACCGCGTGATGACGTGACCGATCGGCACGGCGGGGAGGTTCGCGCGGGTCGATTCGCCCACGCCCACTCCCCCGGCGATGTGGCGGCGCGCGGCCGACACGACGTCGCCGAGCACGGCCGACGCGGTCTGAACGCCACCGGCGCCGGCACCGTAGAACATGAGGTCGCCGGCGGCTTCCGCCTGCACGAAGACGGCGTTGTTCGCGCCGTGCACGCTCGCGAGGGGGTGGCTGCGGTCGACGAGCGCCGGGTACACGCGCACCGAGATCGACTCGGTGCCGCCCTCTTCGGCGGCGAGGCGCTCGCACACGGCGAGCAGCTTGATGACGTAGCCGGCGTGACGCGCCGATTCGATCATCGCGGCGTCGACCGAGGTGATGCCTTCGCGGTACACGGCATCCAGCGGCACGGTGGTGTGGAAGGCGAGACTCGCGAGGATCGCGGCCTTCTGGGCTGCGTCGTAGCCCTCGACATCGGCGGTGGGGTTGGCTTCGGCGTAGCCGAGGGCCTGCGCCTGGGCGAGCACGTCGGCGAAGTCGGCGCCCTCGGTGTCCATGCGGTCGAGGATGTAGTTCGTCGTTCCGTTGACGATGCCCATGATGCGCACGACGCGGTCGCCGGCGAGCGAGTCGCGCAGCGGTCGAATGATCGGGATGGCGCCGGCGGCGGCGGCTTCGTAGTACACCTCGGCGCCGACCTGGTCGGCGGCCTCGAACACCTCGGAGCCGTGGGTCGCGAGCAGCGCCTTGTTGGCGGTGACCACGTCGGCTCCCGAGGCGATCGCGTGCAGCACCTGGGTACGGGCCGGCTCGATGCCGCCCATCAGCTCGATGACGATGTCGGAGCCGACGATGAGCGTCTCGGCATCGGTGGTGAAGAGCTCTCGGGGCAGGTCGGCCTCGCGCTTGGCGTCGAGGTTGCGCACGGCGATGCCGGCGAGTTCGAGCTTGGCGCCCGCGCGGTCGGCGAGCTCGTCGCCGTGCTTGAGCAGCAGGTCGGCGACCTGCGAGCCGACGGCGCCGGCGCCGAGGAGCGCCACGCGGAGCGTGCGGTAGTCGGTCATTCGGTGTCTCCGTGGGGTGTGTCGATCAGGGTGGATGCCGGAACGCCGACGTCGCGAGAGAGGAGGTCGTCGATGCTCTCGCCGCGCACGATCACGCGGGCGGCACCGTCGCGCACGGCGACGACGGGCGGACGCGGCGTGTAGTTGTAGTTGCTCGCGAGCGAGAAGCAGTAGGCGCCGGTCGCGGGCACGGCGAGCAGATCGCCCGGGGTGACGTCGCCCGGGAGGTACTCGGCATCCACGACGATGTCGCCCGATTCGCAGTGCCGCCCGACGACGCGCGACAGCACCGGGGTCTCGGCACTGCTGCGCGAGACGATGCGGGCAGAGAAATCGGCACCGTAGAGCGCCGGGCGGGCGTTGTCGCTCATGCCGCCGTCGACGCTGACGTAGGTGCGGTCGAGGTTCTCGCCCGCGGTGACGGTCTTCACGGTGCCGACCTCGTACAGGGTGACGCCGGCCTGACCGACGATGATGCGTCCGGGTTCGCACGCGACGTCGGGCATGGGGATGCCGCGCACCGCGCACTCGTCGGCGATGGCGTCGAGAATGCCGTCGGCGATCGCTTCGAGGGGTTTCGGGTCGTCGACCGAGGTGTACGAGATGCCGAAGCCGCCGCCGACGTTCAGCAGGGGGATCTCTCCCCCGGCGAGCAGGTCGGCGTGCAGGTCGACCAGGCGGGCGGCGGATTCGCGGAAGCCGGAGGAATCGAAGATCTGCGAGCCGATGTGCGCGTGCAGGCCCACGAAGCGCAGGCTGGGAAGCTCGCGGATGCGGGCGACCGCGTCGGCCGCGCCCTCGAGCGAGAAGCCGAACTTCTGGTCTTCGTGCGCGGTGGCGAGGAAGGCATGGGTCTCAGCGTGCACGCCGGTGCGCACGCGCACGAGCACCGACTGCACCGCACCGCGACGGTCGGCGAGGGCAGCGAGACGCTCGATCTCGATCGGGCTGTCGACGACGACCGAGCCGACACCGACCTCGACCGCGCGCTCGAGTTCACCCACGCTTTTGTTGTTGCCGTGGAACCCCAGTCGCGCGGGATCGGCACCGCCGGCCAGGGCCACCTCGAGCTCACCGCGCGTGCAGACGTCGACCGCGAGTCCCTCGTTGACCACCCAGCGCACGACCTCGGTCGACAGGAACGCCTTGCCCGCGTAGTAGACGCGAGCCCGGATGCCATGACGAGCCGCCGCGGCCTCGAACGCCTCGCGCGCGCGCCGCGCGTGGGCACGCACCTCGTTCTCGTCGAGGACGTAGAGCGGGGTGCCGAAGCGGTCACGGAGGTCGAAGACCGAGACGCCGCCGATCTCGACGGAACCGTCGTCGACGCGGCGAGCGGACGACGGCCAGACGGGGGCAACGAGCTCATTCGCTTCGGCCGGGGCGGTGAGCCACTCGGGCACGAGCGCGGAGTGCGAGGCGGACACAGGAGAACCAATCGGGTTTTGCGGCGACGCGACGGCCGCGGATCACGGCGCCCACCCGCGCGGAGAGTCACACGGCGGGTAGTCCCTGCAGTCTAGGGCACCGGGGTACGAACCCTCGCGCGATGCGCCGCCATGCACGCCGAGCGAGGAACGTTCGCGCGAGAACCGGGTGACGACGAGCGGACGGTGGGGCCGCGGGCGGATGCCACTCGGATGCGATGGCGTGTCGCGATTCTCTGTCGAACTCCGAGCGTTTCACCCGGCCCGGCGCCGCGGCAGTTGAGCGGAAGACGCCGGACCATTTCTGGCGTGCGGGTGGGTGAATTTCACATGTGCTGTGCGGGTGACCTTCGTCTGGGGAGGAAGCGTGGACAACTCCACTCTCTCTCGCATCCCCGTGTCGCAGTTTCGTCGCTCACCTCCCCAAGGAGTCGCCATGGTCGTTCCCTCGCCGTCCGTCCCATCCCCGCCCCCCCTCCTGCAGCCGTCGCGTCGCACGGTGGTCGGAGCCGGCCTGATCGCCGTTCCGGCCGTCACGATGCTCTCCGCCGCTCCGGCGTACGCGGCCGCCTCCGACGCGCGCACGTTCACCATCACGACACCTTCCGGCACTGTTCCGGCGAACGGGCAAGTGACCGTCACGGTGAGGGTGCTCGCCCTGAACGGCACCCCCCTCACCGCTCGCCCCATCTCGCTCGTCGGCCCGAGCGGGTCGACGTTCACCCCGGCCGATGGCGTGACCAACGGCGCAGGCACGTTCACCACGAGGTTCCGGTTGAACACGCTGTGGGCAGCACCCGGCTCCTCGACGGTGATCACCGCTATCTCGGAATCTGGCTCGGGGTCTGCCACCTTCACGGTGTTGGGGGCGAACATGCTGATTCAGGAGAACGGAACGTCCACGCAGACGGTGACGCAGTTCTCTTCGCCCATCGTCCGCGCGCAGAATGGCCCCGGAAACGAGCTGGTGCTTCTGCAAGACGGCACCGTGTGGAGCCGCGCCGGGGGCAACAATCCGTACACGCAAGTCGCCGGTATCAGCGACGGCGCCGACCTCGCCATCTCTAACAGCGGAGGCGGAACGTTTTACGTGCTGAAGAATGACGGAACCGTCTGGGCATGGGGCAACAATCAAGGCGGCCAACTCGGCGACGGAACGACAACAGGCCGGTCGACGCCTGCTCCGGTGCCAAACCTCTCCGGGATAACCAAAGTTTCTGCGGCGAACGGCACGCTATTCGCCGTGCAGTCAGATAAGACGCTGTGGGCTCTCGGATACAACAACCTCGGCGGAATGGCCGGTGTCGGCGCGGCCAGCGGCCCCATTCCCATCACCCAGGTCAGCAACGGAACCGATGTCGTCGATGTCCTGGGAAGGCAGGGCGGAGGCGTACTCGTCAAGACCGATGGAACCGTCTGGGCGTGGGGCCAAGGATCCTCCGGCTACAACGGCGACGGCACCACAAACGACCAACCCGCCCCCGTCCAGATCACCACCCTCAACAACATCACCTCCCTCGCCGGCGGCCTCACTGCCGTCAGCTGGAACGCCTGGACACTGTTCGCGCTCACCAACACCGGAGCCGTCTACGCCTGGGGCAACAACGGCACCGGCGCTTACGGCAACAACACCACCACCGCCAGCCCCACCCCCATCCAAATCAGCGGCATTTCCGGCGTCACCCAGATCACCACCTCAAGCAATTCCGTCTTCGCCCTCAAGAACGACGGCACACTCCTGAAATGGGGCGGCGGAGCCTCCACCCCCACCCCCTACACCGCCAGCCGACCCATCACCCGCCTCGGCAACACCCACAACGAGGCGTACAGCAACCGCGCCTACCTCATCACGCAGTAACCACGCCAGTCAGAGTTGGGGTGCGGCGAGGGTTCGGGGTCTCCCGGCTCGCGCCGCACTTCTGTCTGTCTCGCGCCCTCATGATGAGCGGTGCGTTATCTGTCTAGCCCCGTGCCCCACGCGACAGTCGACCCGAAGGGCCTGACCGCCAGCTACGCCCCGCATCGACGATCGAACCCCGCCGCGCGTCACCATGACATCAGAAGGGCTGCCCCCTCCATGGACCCGCTGATCACCGACCACCATCTCGACGTCGACGCCCTCGGGGTGACCGTGCGTATCGACGTGGAGGCCCTCGCACCCGACGACCGTACGGTGCTCCGCGAGATCTGGTCGGACGCCCGGTCCACCGGCGCGCCGACCGCGCCCGTGGAGCGGGTGACCCCGCAGCTCACCGAGCCGCCCGACCTGGCATTCGCCGACCTGTCGACGCGAGTGACGCTCGCGGCCCTCGCCGCTCGGCGCGGTGCGCTGTGGATGGTGCACGCGGGTGCGATCGCCGACCGCGACGGACGGGTTGTCTTGTTCGCCGGACCGTCGGGAATGGGTAAGACGACGCTGATGACGCGATTGGCGCGTACCTATTCCTACGTGACCGATGAGAGCGTGGGGATCGCTCCCGACCTCTCGGTTTTGCCGTACCGCAAGCCGCTCTCGATCATCACGCCCCGAGGGCTCACCAAGACGCAACGCTCCCCTACGTCGCTCGGGCTCGGGCGCCTGCCCTTTCACCCGTTACGACTGCACGCGGTGGTGGTGCTCGATCGGCGCCACGACGCACATCCCGGCATCGAGATCCTCGACGACGCCGAGGCGCTCAGCGCCCTCGCACCTCAAAGCAGCTACCTCGCTGAGATCCCCCATCCTCTGACGACGGTGCGTGCTCATCTGGCCGCCGTCGGCGGCGCCATGCGGATGAGCTACCGCGACGGTGCCGAGGTGGAAAACCTCGTTCACGACCTGTTCGCCCCAAGGCCCCCGCGCCCCGCACCGACGAGAGGAGCGGGCGTGACGAACCTTCCCGCCGCGCCCGCGGCCACCGACGTGTATACGCGCACGTCGGTCATCGATGCCGTGGAACTCGACGACGGCCGCATGCTCATCCTGCGTACGGGCGACAACGAGAGCACGCTGTACGTTCTCGACGGTATCGGCCCCGCCCTGTGGCGCGCGGCCGAGAACGCGGACCTCGAGACGTTGACCGAGGTCGCCCGCCGGTCACACGCGGACGCCGCCGTCGCCGACGCGCGCGCGGCGGTCTCGATCGCGATCGAACAGATGCGTCTCGCCGGCCTTGTCACCGGGCCGACCATCTCTCTCGACGGGTGACGGCGGGCGACGACGCGGGTCTGCTGGCCGTCATGGGCCGATCGGCCGGCCGCCTCAGCCGCAGGTGCCGTCGTTCTGCAGAGCCGCGTCGTTGAGAATGCCGCCCGCGATGTCGAAAGTGGCGACCAGATCTTGTCCCTGCACCGTCGCCGACGTGAGGGCGAGCCCCGCGGGCAGACGGTCCGCGATGCAGAGGGTCGATGTCTGGAGCAACCCGTCAGCGACGCCCCCGAACTGGCCGCGGAGCGTGTCGGCATCCAGCGCGTTGCCCGCCACCGCGAACGACGCGGGCGTGAGGGTGAGGTCGCCGTCGGCGGCACCGGGAGTCACGGCGACGCCGACGGGGATCGCGATCCCGAACAGCGACAGCGACGTCTCGAAGGTGACGTCGGGAGCGGCGACGGTCACCGTCCCCACGGGGATGTCGGGTATCTGACCGAGCAGAGACCGCAGCTGATCCTGATCGAGCCGGACAGATGCCACTCCGCCGTCCGCGGCGGAATCGCCCGACACCGGAACGCCTCGCAGTTCGACGAACACGTCGCCGGCGAGCGGACCGAGCTCGACGTCGTCCGAGGCGACGGTGACGTCGTCGAGACGGCCGCCGATCACCTGCGGGAGGACGAGACCTGCGACCTGCACATCGACGTCTTGGTCGTCGGGGAGACCGACGTTCTCGACCACGAGCGAGCGCACCGTCCCGGTCACGACCGAGCGCGCGATGAACTCCGCTGCGACCACGGCCGCCACCAGCAGCACGATGACCACCACGATCACCGCGATCCGGCGACGGGGCCGACGGCGGGGCGTCGTGGCATCCGTCATCGCTTACATCCGCTCCGGAGCGCTGACGCCCAGCAGCGTCAGACCGTTGCGCAGCACCTGGCCGGTGGCGTCGTTCAGCCACAGGCGCGTGCGGTGCACCGACTCGACGGGCGCGTCGCCCAGCGGGATGACACGGCAGTTGTCGTACCAGCGGTGATAGAGACCCGCGAGCTCCTCGAGGTAGCGCGCGACGCGGTGCGGCTCGCGCACCTCGGCGGCGAACGACACGATGCGCGGGAACTCCTGCAGAGCGCCCAGCAGAGCCGACTCGGTCTCGTGGTCGAGCAGCTCGGGCGCGAACTCGGAGCGGTCGACCCCGGATGCCGCGGCGTTGCGCGCCACGTTGTGCGTACGGGCGTGCGCGTACTGCACGTAGAAGACCGGGTTGTCGTTCGTGCGCTTCTGCAGCACGTCGAGGTCGATGTCGAGGTTCGAGTCGGCCGAGCTGCGCGTGAGGGCGTAGCGGGCGGCATCCACCCCGACGATCTCGACGAGGTCCTCGAGGGTGACCACGGTGCCGGCGCGCTTGGACATGCGCATGGGCTGACCGTCGCGCACGAGGTTCACCATCTGACCGATGAGCACCTGGAGGTTGACGTTCGGCTCGTCGCCGAAGGCCGCGCACATCGCCATCAGGCGCTGGACGTAGCCGTGGTGATCGGCGCCGAGCATGATGATGCAGCGGTTGAAGCCGCGCTCGCGCTTGTCGAGGTAGTACGCCAGATCGCCCGAGATGTAGGCGGGCTGCCCGTCGGACTTGATGATGACGCGGTCTTTGTCATCGCCGAACTCGGTCGAACGCAGCCACGTCGCCCCGTCGGCTTCGAAGATGTGGCCGAGTTCGCGCAGGCGAGCGACCGCGCGCTCGACGGCGCCCGAGTCGTGCAGGTCGTTCTCGTGGAAGTACACGTCGAAGTCGACGCCGAACTCGTGCAGCGACTGCTTGATCTCGCCGAACATGAGGTTGACCCCGAGCTCGCGGAAGGCCTCTTGCTTGGCCTCGGCGTCGAGGGCGTCGATGTCACCGTCGTACGCCTCGACCACGCGCTGCGCGATGTCGCCGATGTAGGCGCCGCCGTAGCCGTCTTCGGGCGTCGGGTCGCCCTGGTGGGCGGCGACGAGGCTGCGGGCGAAGCGGTCGATCTGCGCGCCGTGGTCGTTGAAGTAGTACTCGCGCGTCACCTGGGCGCCCTGCGCCGACAGCATGCGGGCGAGAGCGTCGCCGGCGGCGGCCCACCGCGTGCCGCCGAGGTGGATGGGCCCGGTGGGGTTGGCGCTGACGAACTCGAGGTTGATGATCTCGTCGGCGCGGGAGTCGTTCGTCCCGAAGGCCGCGCCCTGGTCGACGATCGTCTTGGCGAGCGCACCCGCGGCAGCCGCGTCGAGGCGGATGTTGATGAAGCCGGGACCAGCGACCTCGACGCTGGCGATGCCGTCGACGGCCTCGAGACCCGCGGCGATGTCGGCGGCGAACTCCCGTGGGTTGGCGCCGACGACCTTCGACAGCTTCATCGCGGCGTTGGAGGCCCAGTCGCCGTGGTCACGGTTCTTCGGGCGCTCGAGCGGAAGGTCGGCGGCCGTGATCCCCGCCGAAGAGCCCTCTCGTCGCGCCTCCGCGAGCGGGGCGATGACGGCGAGCAGGGCAGCGGAGAGGGCAGCGGGATCCATAGCCCTGCAATTCTAGGCCGAGCCGGCTGCACGCTCCCCGCGCGCACGATGCGAGAGTCGCGGCCGTGGGCGACGACGCGCGGAGTCCGACGCCGTGTCTGCGGTTGCGCGGGGTCTCAGGCGATCTGCACCAGGGCTTCGTGGTCGTCGGGGGTCGCGGCATCCGGGACCTCGTTCTCGAGCACCGCGTCGACGTGCAGGCGATCGAGGCCGACATAGCCGCCGTAGAAGCTCAGGAACGCGCAGTCCGACGCGTCGCGTCCGGTCGCGATGCGCACGAGCGAGCGCCGGTCGGCGAGGCGGGTGGCGTCGATCACGTACCAGGCGCCGTCGAGGTAGGCCTCGGCGACGGCGTGGAAGTCCATCGGTTCGAGTCCCGGCGCGTAGCACGCGGCGTAGCGGGCGGGCATGTCCATGGCCCGCAGCAGCGCGATGACGACGTGCGCGTAGTCGCGGCAGACACCCTGGCCGGTCATCAGCGTGGTGACCGCGCTGTCGGTCCCGAGGCTCAGCCCGGGGGTGTACGTGACGGTGGACGCCACGAAGCTCGAGACCGCCGAGACCAACTCCGCACCGGTGAGCCCGCGGAACTGGCGGCGAGCCTGGGCGAACACCTCGTCGGACTGGCAGTACCGACTGGGGCGCAGGTAGGTGATGGTCTCGAGGTCGCTCGTGCGGGGGTTCTGCGACGGGCCGTTCGCCCGCGCTTCGTACCGGACGGACAGCGGGCCCTGCTCCCCCGTGAGACGGTGCAAGCGGCTGCCCGACTGGTCGACGATCTCGGTCGGCGTGTACACGCGATCGCCCTGCGAGAAGGTCAACGTCTCGCTCACGAGGGGCACCCCCTGGGCGGCGGTGATCTGGAAGATCAGGTCGACGGACGACCCCAGATCGAGGTCGAGTTCAGCGGTCACTCGGCGCGGCACCGGGCCATCCTCGCACGCCGCACGGGGACGACGGCTCGCGACCGGCGAATGCGGATGAATGGATGCCATTCGGCGGCCGCGCAACGAGATGGGGCGTCGTCGTCCGGGGTCGGAATCGTGACGTGGCCGGCGGCGATACCGCCGCGGTCCTCACCCGGACTCAGCCGTCTTTCTTGCCCGGTCCGCCCCCGCTGTCTTTTCCGTTCCCGTTGTTGCCGTTCCCGTTGTTGCCGTTCCCGCTGCCGTTGCCGTTGCCGCCCGGAGCCTGGTCGGACGGCGCGTTGCCCGGATCCTGCTCGCCCGGGTCGACCTCGGTGCCGTCATCGCTCGATTCGTCTTCTTCCGGCACGGACGGCTGCTGCTGCACGGGCTCGCTCGTCTGCGCCGGCTCTGGCTCCGGCGTCGGGGTGGGGATGAGGGAGGTGAGATCAGCGCGCACGGTGGCGATGCGGCTGAGGATCGCCTCGGCCTCGTCTGCGGGGAGCTCTCCGGCGTCGCGACGAGCGATGACCTCGGCCTCGAGAGCATCGAGCGTCGCCAGGGCGGCGGCGTAGTCACCGCCGGACGCCTGCGCGGCGACCATCTCGACCGTCGACTGCCACGCGGTCGGCTCGGCCGCGGGCGGCGTGCACGCCGAGAGGGTCAGGACCGCAGCCAAGACGAGACCGGCGGCGGGAGCGATACGGCGCCTCATGGAGCGACTTCCTTCCAGAGGTCATCGACGTGTTGGTCGAGCGGCTGCGGGAGCGACGGGAGCTCGGGCTGCACGCTCGATCCCGCGCTCGACACGGCGACGGCCGCCGTCACCGCTCCGGCGGCGAGGAGCACCGCGAGCACGGACGCCACGATCACGAGCCGACGCGAGGGGCGACGAGACGTCGAGGCGGATGAGTCGAGGATGCGCGTGGGCGCGGTCGCGTCGGGCAGCGGCGCGGTGCGCGGAGAGGACGCGGCCGGCGACGTCTCGAGGTCGGACAGGGGGCGCAACACGGCGATGAGGCCCGCGGCATCCGGTCGCTTCGCCGGGTCGACGGCCGTCATGTCCTGCAGCACCGTACGCCAGCGGTCGGGGATCGACGGCGGGATCTCGGGGGCCGCGACCAGACGCGCGGCGAGCGCCTCGTGCGGCGTGCGGCCGGCGAAGGCGCGCGTTCCCGTCAGCGCCTCGAGCAGCACGAGCCCGAGGGCGTACACGTCGCTGGGCGGGGCCGCCGGCATGCCCCGCGCCTGCTCGGGGCTGAGGTAGGCGGCGGTGCCGATGACGGTGTCGGCGCGTGTCAGGCGCGTCGCCCCCACCAGCGACGCGATCCCGAAGTCGGCCAGGGTCGCGCGGGGGCTCTCGCCCGCGTGGGCGGCGGGGCGCACGAGGATGTTCGACGGCTTGACGTCGCGGTGCACGATGCCGCGGGAATGGATGACGGTGAGCGCCTCGGCGATCTCGCGCCCCGTGCGGGCGACGTCGGGGCCGGGGAGGGGTCCGCGGGCGATGAGCTCGCCGAGCGTCGGGCCGGCGATCAGCTCCATCGACAGGTAAGCCGGTTCGGCGGCGAGACGCGCGTCGTAGAGCGTGACGAGCGACGGGTGCGACAGTGAGGCGAGCAGGCGGATCTCGGAACGCACGCGCGCGGCGTCTGACGGGTCGGCGCTGCCCGCGTCGATCACCTTCAGCGCGACGGTGCGCCCGAGACTCGTATCCACAGCCTCGTACACACGGGCATACCCACCCTGTCCGAGCACGCGGCCCAGACGGTACCGACCGTCGAAGAGGCCGCCGACAGCGGAATCGTCGGCGACGGTGGGAGGGGGTTCGGTCATGGCGGGTCCCTCGGGGTGATGCCCCCGAGAGCGATCAGACGAGGTCGTCGTTCGAGGAGCGGGTGGTGGAACGGGTGACCTGCGCGCCGCCCGCGGCCTCGGTGCGGGTGACGGTGTCGGTCTGACGGCGGCGAACGAGCAGCACGAGCCCGATCACGAACACGACCGCCCCCGCGCCCATCATGATGTACCCGATCATGCTGAGGTCCACGAATTCGTTCGGCAGGTTCACCGCGAACGCGAGGATGGCGCCGATGACGAAGAGCGCAATGCCGGCTCCGATACTCATGACAGACCCCTTTCCAAGGTGGGTCCAGCATCGCAAGCGGTGACGAATGCGTCGACCGGTCTTGACAAAGGGCCGGCGCGCGCGATTCGGCCGCGGGCGCCGACGGTTTCACCCGGTCGACCATCGCGCTCGGCGGGCACCGCCGGTATCGACCACCTCGCACACTCGGTAGCCGTGTCGCCCCCGCAACGGCACGGGGAGGGCCTCATGTCCGTGCCGACCACCGCCGACGCCGATCTCGACATCGAGGCACTCGGGGTCGTCGTGCGCATGGCGATCGCAGGGCTCCCCCCGTCCGACCGCGATCTGCTGGGCGAGGCCTGGTCGGGCGCTCGCCCGGCGCATCCGCGGTCGCCCGTCGCCACGGTGGCTCCCCGGGCGCATTTCCACTTCGACGCGACCGTCGCCGATCTGACGACCCAGGTGACCCACGCCGCGCTCTCTGCCCGACGCGGTCACCTCTGGATGGTCCACGCGGGAGCCGTCGCCGATGACCGGGGCCGCGTGATCCTCTTCTCCGGTCGGTCCGGCATGGGCAAGACCACGCTCATGTCGCGTCTCGCGCGCGAGTACGCCTACGTCAGCGACGAGAGCGTCGGCGTCACCGCAGAGGGCGGGGTCGTGGCCTACCGCAAGCCGCTGTCGATCATCGACGATGTCGCGCGGGCCAAGCGACAGCTGTCTCCGCGCAGCCTGGGGCTGCGGGATCTGCCCGACGCACCTCTGCGGCTGCACGCCATCGTGGCTCTCGATCGCCTGAGCGGCGACGCGCCGCCGCGACTCGTCGAGCTTCCCGTCGACGAGGCCGTCGCCGCCCTCGCCCCGCAGTGCAGCTATCTCGGCGAGCTCACGGCGCCCCTGCAGACCCTCATCGGCCACATCCAGGGGACGGGAGGCGCGCTCGGCCTGCGCTATCGCGAGGCCGAAGAGGTACTCCCCCTCGTGCGAGCCCTATTCGACACCGAGCGGGCGGCCCTGCCGGGTGCCATCGCGCTGAATGTTCCCCTCGCCCGGAACAATCGCCATCGCACCGACGTGCACCCCTTCCGCCGGACGCCGGTTCAGGATGCCGTCGAGCTCGACGGGCGTCTGGCGCTGCTGACGAGAGCTCCTGACGACCAGACCACCGTGCACCTCCTCGACGGGATCGGCCCCACCCTGTGGCTCGCCGCCGACGGCGCCTCGTTCGACGAACTCGTCACCGCCGCCGTGGAGACCCATGGGGCACCGGACGGGGGCGACGCGCGGGCGTCGGTTCGGCAGACTCTCGACTCGCTGCTCGACGTGGGGCTGCTCACGGGGCCGCGTCACAGCGACGATCACGGCTGAGCACCCGCCGCGCGACCACGCCGGGCGGCCATTCACCCTCGACCGACGACGGATGGCGCTCACCGCCGATGCGGGTGAATTTGCCTTACGACCGGGTGAGTCGCCGGGTGTGCACGCGTCGGCGAACGAGAAGAGGGCCGCGGAGTCTGAACGACTCGCGGCCCTCTGCTGACACGTGCCCCCGACGGGAATCGGACCAGCGACCGGCACGTGCGGTTGGTGAGCGCAGCGCGGAGCGCGAAGTCTGAAAAGAGCGAGCGATGGGAACGGAGCCGCGCTCGACCACTATCGCCTTGCCGTCGGAGCACTAATCGAGGTGTGTTCCTGATCGCGTCGCTAGAGTTCGATCGGCCCCGGCGAGGGGACCTCGTCTGGCAGCCCGCCCTCGAGGATGGCGGCGACCATATTCACGGCGCGGTCCGAGAGCGCATCCCCCGGGTAGAAGTCCTCGTAAAGTTCCTCGGCGTCGTTGAGTGTGGTGACGTCGCACAGTCGTAGAAGCTGCCGGATGTCGTTCGTATCGCGGCCGGGCCGGTTGGCGCGCAGCTTCATCGCCAGCATCGCTTCCTGAGCGGCGACGTGGATAACGATGCCGTCGTGGTCGTAGATGGTCTCCCACTCGACGGATCTACGACCGAACGTGGGAAGCGCATCGGCCTTCTCGACGTCGAAGTTCAGCCAGCCCGGATCCCACCCGCGGGACTGGGCTACCTTCGCCGCGGCTGCTGCGACTTTGGCGTGACTTCCCGGCTCGATGTGGAGCGAATCGAGATCCTGCGTCGTGCCACGGTCGAAGTAGCGGAGCGCGAGAGCTGCTCCACCGACGATCCGGATACCCGCGACCTGGTGTGAGTCGTGCAGCTCAGCGATGAGGGCCCTGAGCCCGTCGAGGATGTCCTCTCTGTCGAGCGTCGTCGCCACGCTCACACGCTCGCGAAGGTGTCACGCCAGACGAGCACACCGCGCTCGGCGAACTCGTCTGGCACCTCCGACGGGGGCGGAGTCGGGTCGGCCGGGTCGACGTCGAGCGTCGCGGGCGCACGGAGATACCGGCTCGGATCTGAAACCCACTCGGGTGCGGGGAGTCCTCCCTCTCGCAGCCGCCAGGCGACGAGACCCGCGAGCGCAGCATCCCACGCTCGATCCAGCGTCGATGCAGGCTCGGCCAAGCCGAGAATCCCTCGCACCAACCCTCGCTCGGCGAGAAGATTGTCGTTGAGTTGCAGGAGCGCGCGAAGAGCGCGGTCCCTCTGCCCTTCCGCTAGCCGATGCCGAATCTCTTCAGCCGCAGTCGCCGCGTCGTCACGCTGGGTCGGTGCGGAGTACAGCCGATGCCCTGCGCCGGCGAGCAGTCGCTCCACCGTGCCGAATTCGGTATCTCGCCCGCCCTCTGACCGGGAAACGCGGCTCTGGTCGATCTGAGTGCGGTCTGCGAGTTGCTTCTGAGTGAGTCGCTGGCTCTTGCGGGCGGCGCGGATGAGCGTCGAGGCAGTCATTGCACCCTCCATCGCAGTATGATTTCAGAGTCATATTCTACGTCAATCCGTCGCTCCGTTCCAGAGCTGTCGAATCTGGACGGCGCAGGAACTTCCAGCCGACAAACCGGGCCGGCGATGACGCGTGGCTCCCTATCTGTCGGCGCCGACAACGCGCTCACTCAGCGCCTGGCGGCTGAGGCCCGTGCGCATCCCCAGAGAAGACCACGGCACGCTCTGATCGCGCAGATCTGCGATGAGGGAGTGGCGCTCCCGGAGTAGCGCAGAGCCTCCATCGGGCCGCTGCTGCTCGACGATTCGCTCGGACCGGCGTCTCTGGTGAAGGACAGCATCGCCGCACGCGGGCTGGCAGCGGCGTCACGTCGCACGGCGCGACGGCACACGCCCGGCGCCAACGCACACGTTACGCACGACATCACGCCACATAGCGTGTGATCTCGCCACGAACGCGTGATCTCACCCGGCGCGAACGATGACGCTCCGACGAGGCCCGCCGCTAGACGAAAGGGACCGCGGGTCTCAATGACCCGCGATCCCTTGTCTCGCCTGGTGCCCCCGACTGGAATCGAACCAGCGGCCTTTGGTACCGGAAACCAACGCTCTATCCCCTGAGCTACGGAGGCGGACCGGTCCAGGTTATCACCGCGCCCGCGGCATCCCCGACGCCGTGGGGCGGGGGCGAGGACTCGCGCTCCGACCCCACGGCATCCGGTTCACTCGCCGTCGATGATCCCGATGCCGGTGGCCTGGTGGTCGGCGTTCGGGTCGTCCTTGGTGGGGGCCTTCGAGCCCTCGTCGGGGTCGGTCTCCTGGCTCGGCTTGACCGTCGGGTCGTCGCCGAGGTCGGTTGCGTCGTCGGCCGGGGCGGAGTTCTGCGGGTCGCTCATGGTGTTCCCTTCGTCGCGTACCGGTCCAGCCTGTCAACGCGGGGGCCTCGGCCCCAACGGCTTGACCGCGGAGGCGGCGGAGGCCTAGCGTCCGAACATCCCGCGCACGCGACGACCGAGCGGCTGCGTCAGAACCACGCGTCGGCCGTCGACGTCGAGGGTCACGGTCGACCCCCCGAAGCCGTGCCCCTGCGTGGGCGCGGCGTCGCCGCGGACATAGGCCTCGGCGACATCCACGTAGACGGCCAGCAGGCGGGCGCTTTCGTCCTTCGACGACGTCGCGTCGATGAGCTCCGTGCGGTGACCGGTGTCGGTCTCGACCGAGAACCAGCGAGAACCGGGGGTCGAGACGACTGCCCACCGCGCGCCTCGGGCGAATCGCGCGCGGGCGGCGCCATCGCGCAGCTCGGTGGACACCTCGAGGTCGGTGTGCGCGATCGCCAGCACCTCGAGCATCGCGAGGGCCTCGGGCGCGGTGACGAAGTCGCCCCGGCCGGCGCTCAGGCCGCCCCACTCGAATCGGCTCTCGCCCATGCCGTCCGCCTCCGCCATCGCTCGACCTGCACCGAGCGTAATCCCGGCGGCGTGTTCCGGCGCGGGGACGCCGACCCTGAGAACTCCCTGGCAACGCCCTACGATGAGCCCATGCTGACTTCGAGCCCGTCCTCCATCACCGAGCAGACCTCGCTCTTCGCGCTCAGCGCGACCAACTCGCTCCTCGCCATCGCCGTGTACGTCGTGCTGGTCGTCGCGCTCTGGCGTGTCTTCACCAAGGCGGGGTATGCCGGGTGGCTGGCGATCATCCCCCTCGTGAACGTCGTCTACCTCACCAAGATCGCCGGGTTCTCGGGCTGGTTCGCGCTGCTCTACCTGGTGCCGATCGTCGGTTTCGTCTTCCACATCATCGTGTCGCTGCGGGTGGGCCGCGCCTTCGGCCACGGGTGGTTCTTCTCGCTCGCTCTGCTCGTGGTGTTCCACGTCATCGGCTACCTCATCCTCGGCTTCAGCGGCGACAAGTACCGCGCCGAGCGTCTGAGCTGACCCGGATCGGATGCCACCACGGGGGCCCCGGCGAGCGCACACTGCGCGTGCTCGCCGGGGCCCTCGCGTGTGTCCGCGTTACACCGACCTCAGGCGCTCGTCGGGGTGAAGACTGCGAAGCCGGACCGACCCGTCGACGATCGCGCGCAGCGCCCGGGGGCTGAGCTCCAGTTCCGCCGAGACGCGCTCGACACCCGCGCCCGACGACACCGCGGCACGCAGCGCAGCCTCCGCCTCGCGGGCGACCTCGTCGACATCGGCAGCCGTACTGGCGATGAATGCCGCCAGGCGGGCCTGCGCCGCACGGATGCGGGCTCTCTGCCGCTCGAGCGTTGCGGTGTCGACGGGGCGCTCGACGGTCGGCACGGGAGCCGAGTCGGCGGTCGGGGGCATGGGTTCTCCGCTCCGGGGGGCGTTCGACGCCTGCGCGGTGCGGCAGACGTTGACCCCATGCTGTCGAACCGAGGGAAGAGACCGCATCCTCCCGGAGGTGTATCTCCCCCCGCTGATCGGTGGAATCACCCGCCGAGAGCGACCCTACGAACGCCACCGGCGGGAGCAGGATGCCACGGGCACGTCGGCCGCGCCCGCGGCATCCTGTTCAGTCGCCCTTCACGTTGACGATCTGCCGCAGCGTGTGTCGCACGCTCACCAGGTCGGCGGCGTCCGCCATGACCCGATCGATCGGCTTGTACGCCTGCGGGATCTCGTCGATGAACGCGTCGGTGTCGCGGTACTCGATGCCCGCCATCGCGTCGCGCAAATGCTCGTGCGTGAAGGTCTTGCGGGCCGCCGATCGCGAGTACTCCCGGCCTGCTCCGTGCGGTGACGAGTTCAGCGCGACAGGATTGCCGCGCCCCTCGACGACGTACGACGCGGTGCCCATCGACCCGGGGATGAGCCCCGGCCGACCTTCGTCGGCCATGATGGCACCCTTCCTCGAGACCCACACGCGCTTGCCGAAGTGCCTCTCGGACTCCGTGAAGTTGTGGTGGCAGTTGATGCGCTCCCGCTCCTCGACGGTCGTGTCGAGGAAGCGTCCGAGCTGATTCGCGACGCGATCCATCATCTCCTCACGGTTCAGCAGGGCGAAGTGCTGTGCCCACCGGAGCTCGCGGATGTAGCGCGTGAACTCCGGGGTCCCCTCGACGAGGTACGCCAGGTCGGGATGCGGGAGCTCGATCCACCACTGCTTCGCCAGACGCTGCGCGACCTTGATGTGGTGCTGCGCGATGCGGTTGCCGACGCCCCGGGAGCCGGAATGCAGGAACATCCACACGTCGTCGTTCTCGTCGAGCGAGATCTCGATGAAGTGGTTGCCGCTGCCCAGCGAACCGAGCTGGTGACGCCAGTGACCGGCGTACTTCGCGGGGTCGAATTCGGCCTTCTCGGCGAGCGACTCGAGCTCGGCCACGCGCGGCTCGGCGGTGGCGACGATCTTGCGGTTGTCGCGACCGGCCGACAGCGGGATGGCACGCTCGATCTGCTGGCGCAGCTCCGCGAGGTCGCGACCGGCCAGATCGGACGACGTGAACTGCGTCTTGACCGCGATCATGCCGCAGCCGATGTCGACCCCGACGGCCGCGGGCATGATCGCTCCGAGAGTCGGGATGACCGACCCGACCGTCGCACCCAGGCCCAGGTGGGCGTCGGGCATGAGGGCGAGGTGGGGGTAGATGAACGGCATGCGTGACGAGGTACGGGCCTGTTCGATGGTCTTGTCATCGATCAGGCTCGCCCACGACACCAGTCGTTCGGTGAGCTTCTGCATGGGTCCTTTCCTTCGTGTGGTGCGCGGATGCGCGGTCGGGGTGAGCTCCGGTCGGAGCACTCCCCCACACGGTGGAAAGAGAAAAGCCCCGACCTGACGGGCGGGGCGCGAGAGAACGAGGTCTAGGCGGCCGGCACCGGAGGGTACGACGAAAGCAGGAACGGCAGGTATGCGTCCTGCTGCTCCTGACGAAGATCGCGCATCGCGGTCATCGTGTCGTCCCCTCGGCTCATCGTGCCGGTCGACACGGACTTGCGAACATAGCGGACGCCGCGAACCCGACGCAAGGCTCGCGGCGTGACTCCCACCCTGCGGAGCCCGGGCCTCACCCGCACAGGCGTCAGGCCCGTGTCGGCTGGTCGAAGTCCCAGTCGATGGGCTCGCCGTCGCCCTCGTCGGACTCCGCGGGCTCGACGGCGCGCAGGTGCGTCCGCGGGAAGAGACGGTGGTCCTTCAGCTCCTGGGCCGCGTGCGAGAAGTCCGGCTCCTCGTCGGTCCAGTCGACCGGTGCCGACAGCACGTCGTTACCGACTCCGATGACGAGTTCCGCCTGGGCGACCTTCTTGTCGTCGGTGACGATCGGGATGCTGACGGCCTCGGCTTGGCCTTCCTTCGCCACCGCCGCCGTCAACAGAATCAGGGACGACGCGACGTCATCGGTGGTGAGGACGGTTTCTCCGGCGTAGGTGACACAGCGCATGCTCACAGACTGCGGGTCACCGACGCCCGACGGGGCCGGGTTGCCGGGCGTGCCGACGTGAGGTACCGATCAGTCGCGTCGCTGCACCGTGCGGAACATCGCCTCGTCGAGCTCGAACCACACGGCGCGAACCGTCTCGAACTCGCCGAACGGTTCGGGCTGCGGGTCGCCCAGCGACAGACGGTAGCCGCGCGGCAGATCATCCACGTGCTGTCCGTCGCGGGGGCCGCCGACGAGCACGTAGATCACGGGGAGTCGACCGCCGGGGTCTCGACCGCAACGCCGTCGACCGCGTCGCTCATGCGCCGGAGGAAGGCGACGACGCTCGCCGATTCTTCGGGTGTCATGTCGATCACCGCGGCCAGCATGCGGTCGTGCATGGTGCCCAGGGTCTGCCGCACCTCTGCATCGGCGCGCGGCGTCGCCTGCACGAAGATGCTGCGGCGGTCGTCGGGATTGGCGGCGCGGGTGAGGTGCCCGGATCGCTCCAACCGGTCGAGGATGGCCGTGGTGGACGCCGTCGACAGACCCAGGTACTTCGTCAACTCCCCCGGTCGTACGCGGCGGGAGGAATCGCGCAGCAGGTAACGCAGAACGAGCAACTCGTTCTCGCCCATCGACATCGAGTCGCGCGTGCGGCGACGCATCGCGACCTCGGCCGCGCGGTACACCCGGAGCGATTCGAGGACGGCCTTGCTGCGCATACGTCGGTCGGCGGGTTCGTCGCCGTACCAGTAGCTCGGCTCAGCGGAGTCGGTCGGAGAGGCGCTCTCGCGAGGCACGACGCGGACATCTGTCACGACACACTCCTCCCTGGTGGAGAAACTATATCGCCAAACCAATAGTTAGACAAACTAGTTACTAGTCGAGTATGTTTGTAAACCAGCAAACCGCTGCGAGAGGAGAACCCCATGGGGCAGTTGTTCTACGGCACGACGAGCGAGTCGATCCAGATCCCCGATCGACTGCTGTCGCACCTGAAGGTCGTCGCGACCACCAAACTCCGCCGCAGCGAGAGCTTCACTCTGAGCTGGGCTCACGTCGACGGCACCCCGGGACGATCGACGATCTGGCTGCAGCCGGCGATCCCGATGCGATTCGTCTTCGATTCGGCCGAGCCCGAGTCCCTGAACCCCCGCGTTCTCAAGGACATGGCCGACATGGCGAACTCGTCGGCCGGTCTGGTCGTCGACCTGAACGCCGAGATCCCCACGGCCGAGGCACCCGCCCGTGCCGCCGCGACGCGCGGCACCGCGCCCGCTGCTCGGCGCCCCAGCCTGTCTGTGGCGGCGTGACATGAGCACCGCTTCCCTCGCGCCTCTCAGCGCGCTCGCCTCCACCCGTGTCCTCTGGGCGAAGGTCGACACCGGCTTCTGGGTCGCCCATCGCGGCGGCGAATACTTCGGTTGCGTCGACCAGGTCACCGGCGGATACGTCTCGCGCGACGCGCACGGCATCCCCGTCGGTCGCTACGACGAGCTCTCCGCCGCGAAATCCTCTCTGCGTTCGACGACGCACCCGGCCAACACGGCCCGGCGTCACCGCGCCGAACGTGCGACTGCCACCGCGGCCACGGTCGTCGGCGGCACGGCCCTGGCGTTCGCGCTGACGGCCGGCGCCCTCGCCCCGTTCCTGTGAGAGAAACCGGGCTCCCCCGCCATGCCCGTGTCTGCATGCCGCGGCGCGCGCAGCGGCGCCCGGCCCTCGTCGACCCCCTGGACACGTACGTCGACGCGTGACAGCGTCGGCCCGGGTCGACACGACGACCCCTGACGGATGGAGACGACATGACCGACATCGACGGACGCACCGACGACGCCCCCGACCAGGACTCGAACGGCGCGGGAAGCGAATCCCCCGAAGAGGGGGCGGCGGCCCAGAAGGACGCCGACGACGCGTCGAACACCGCGGACTCCCCCACCGGCGACATCTCCTGATCGCGTACCGCACGCGACGGTCCGGCGGCTCCTCGGCGACGAGGGCCGCCGGCGTCGCGACAGCCCCGGCGTTCGGCGGTACCGACACCGCGCCGTGACGCGCAGTTGGTTCTCGTTCTCGGCGGCCGCTGTTCTACCCCGGTGATCCGACCTCGGCGCCCGAGGGCACCGGCTGGCACCGCGGGCACCACCAGGTGCGCCGTCGCTCGGGGTCGTCGGCCACCTCGGCGCGCACGTGGACCCGGGTACCGCACCGCAGACACGGGCGTCCCGCACGGCCCGCCACCCAGTGCGACGAACCACGGCGTCGGTCGCCCGTCGTCACCTGGTACATCCCCGGCACGGTCGCCGACGTCCGCAGGCACCGCGCGGCGAGGGCCACCAGCGCAGGCAGATCCGTCGCCCCGATCGGCGCGAAGGGATGGATGCCGCGCAGGAAGGCGAGTTCGTTCACCCACAGGTTGCCGAGACCGGCGATGCGCGTCTGGTCGAGCAGGGCGGCGACGAACGTGCGCTCCGGCCGCACCGACAGCCGGCGCACCGCCTCGGCGGCATCCCAGTCGTCGCGCAGCGGATCGGGGCCCAGGTGACCGATCACGTCGCGCTCGCGGGCCGTCGCGACGAGCTCGACGACGGGGAGGTCGATGCCCCACATCTCCCGGCCGTCGTCGAAGCGCAGACGCACGCGCGCCCGCTCGCGCTCGGCCGTCGGCAGGGAGCGACCGGCGCGCGTGATCGTCCAGCTGCCCTGCATGCGCAGGTGCGTGTGCAGGGTGGTGGCATCGTCGAACCGGGTGAGCAGGTGTTTGCCGTGGGTGTCGTACCCCTCGATCCGCAGCCCCGCGAGCGACCTGCCGGCCGCCGAACCGGAACGCAACTCGCCCTCGACCACGCGCGCCCCGCGCGTCGCGGCATCCAACCGCCGACGCAGGCGCAGAACACTGTCACCCTCGGGCACCGTCAGGGCGCCGAGGTGAAGACCTGGTCGGCGCGCGGGGCGAGGTCGGGCCGCAGGCGCGTGCCGAACTCGTGCCGCAGGGCGCTGAGGGCCGCCTGCCACCCGGCGAGGCCGTGCACCCCCGGCCCCGGACTCGTCGACGAGGAGCACAGGTACACGCCCTTCATCGGGGTGCGCCAGGGTTCGGGGCTGTACACCGGCCGCCCCAGCAGCTGAGGGAGCGTCGGCGCGCCCGCCGAGATGTCGCCGCCGGGGAAGTTCGGATTCCACGCGGCGATGTCGACGGCCGTGCGCGACGACGAGGCCAGAACCGTGTCGCGGAAGCCGGGCGCGAAGCGCTCGATCTGACGCACCACCGCCTCCTCGCGGTCGGCGGGGCTCCCCGCCGGCACGTGCGTGTACGCCCAGAGCACGTGCTTGCCCTCGGGCGCACGGGTGGGGTCGAAGAGCGTCGGCTGCGCGGCGAGCACGTAGGGCGCGTCGGGCAGATCGCCGCGCGCGACGGCGTTCTCGGCCGCGGCGATCTCGGCTCGCGTCCCGCCGATGTGCACCGTTCCGGCGCCGCCGATGTCGGGGTGGGTCCACGGCACGGGGTCGCTCAGCGCGAAGTCGACCTTGGCGACACCCCCGCCGTAGCGGAACCGCTGCAGGGCGCGGCGGTACCCCGCCGGCATCCGGTCACCGGCCAGGCGGATCAATGCCCGCGGCGTCGTGTCGAGCAGCACCGCCCGCGACGGCGGCAACTCCTCGAGGGCGGTGACCTCGACGCCCGCGTGGAACACGCCCCCGTGCGCGCGGATGTCGGCGATCATCGCGTCGGCGATCGATTGGCTGCCGCCGACGGGGATCGGCCATCCGCGGCCGTGCCCGTAGGTGGCGAGCACGAGACCGGCACCGCCGGCCGCGAGGCTCGGCTGGTGCAGGATCGTGTGCGCGGAGACACCGGTGGCCAGCGCCGGCGCGACGTCTTCGCGGAACCGCGCGTTCCACCAGGGCCCGCCCTGCTCAAGAGAGCGGATGCCGAAGAAGAAGGCCGCGAGGGGATCGCCCGGCACACGCAGGAGGGCGTTGCCGGTGAAGTCGGCGACCCCGCGCAGGTGATCGACGAGGGGACGCATGAGGCGTTCATAGGCGGGACCGTCGACGCCCAGGCCCTCGGCCGCGCGGGAGAGATCGCGGTAGGCGAGTCCGGCGCGTCCGCCGTCGAGGGGGTGCGCGTACGAGATCTCGGGAACGATGAGCGGCACGCGCCGATCGAGACCGAACTCGCGGAAGAACCACGATTCGAGGGCGAGGGGATGAACCGCCGAGCCCACGTCGTGCCGGAAACCGGGCAGGGTCAGTTCGGCCGTCGAGGCGGCGCCCCCGAAGGTCGTCGAACGCTCGTACACCGCGACCGACAACCCCGCGCGCGCCAGGGTGACCGCCGCGGCCAAGCCGTTGGGTCCGGATCCGACGATGATCGCGTCGTAGGTCTCGCTCATCGGTCGATCGGCTCCCTCTGAGCGGTGGATTCGTGCCCGAGGGCCGACGCTCCGCCCTGTGTTCCGGGGGCGCCCCCCTCCGCCAGGTAGGCGAGGCGGTGCAGGGTCTCGGCGTTGCGCCAGCGCGTGATCGCGTCGAAGACCGTGTCGGGAAGCAGGGTCGTCGGCCCGGTGACCGGCTCTTCCTGAATACGGACGACGCACATGTCACCGCGCGCCTTCACGTCGATCGCCACGCGGGCGACACCGATGGGACCGCCGTGCGGTTCGAGCACCGCGCGATACGGCGGCTCCCACACGCGCATGGTGGTGGTGTCGTTGATCAGGGCGGGCCACGACCCGAAGGAGTGGTGCAGCGTGGAGCCCTCGGCCGGCCAGGCCTCGGAGACGTCGCGCATCCGCGAGGTCCCCACCACCCACAGGGGGTAGAGCCACCCGTTCGCCAGCACGCGGAAGACGTCGTCGGGGGTGCAGCGCATCAGTCGCACATTGCGGGCCATGGGACGCTCCTCCTCGGCGGCGGGGGTTCGGGCGAGACGGATGACGGGGCGCCGCGTCTCGATGGGCCCACGCTACGGCCCGCGCGGCACCGTGTCGCGATGGTTGCGTCCGACGGCTGCGGCCGGTATCGGTCAGGCGGCGTCTTGCAGAGGGAGCACGAACCAGGCCCGGGTACCTCCGGCGGGCGAGGCATCGAGTCCGATCGATCCCCGATGTGCGTCGACGATGCGCCGGCACGTCGCCAGACCGATGCCGATGCCCGGAACCTCGCCACCGTGGCCGCGTTGCATGGGCTCGAACACGCGTTCGCGCAGCTCGGGCTCGACCGCCTCGCCGTTGTCGTCGACGCTGATGCGCCAGCCGTCGGGCAGGACCTCGACGCTCACGCGGATGGTCGGCGTCTTCTCGGCGGCCACCGTGAACTTCACCGCGTTGGCGATGAGGTTCTGCAGCAGCACGCGGAGCAGAGTGTCGTCGGCGATCACCCGGGCCGAGGCGTCGACGGTCACCTCGGCGCCGGTGCGCACGAGAGCGCCGTCGAGGTCTTCGAGCACCGCATCGACGGTGTCGGCGACGTCGACCTCGACGAGGTGGGGGCGCGTGCCCCCCATGCGCGCGAAGTCGAGCAGGTCGGTGACCATCGACGTCATGCGTCCGGCGGCGGCCTCTGCGCGGACGAGCGACTGCGCCGCGCGCGGCGCGGCCGCCATCTCGGGGCTGTCCGAGGCGAGCTCGATGAAGCCCGTCAGCGCCGTCAGCGGGTTGCGCAGGTCGTGGCTGACCTGCACGGCGAAGTGCTCGAGCGACGCGTTCGATTCGATCAGGTCGCGCTGCACGCGACGCAGCTCGAGCACATCGATCACCTGGTGGGCGAGCAGATCGAGGGCGCGGCTGCTGGCATCCGAGAGTTCTCCGACCACGTCGTCGAAGACGCACAGCGTTCCGATCGCGACACCGGCCGGGGTGATCAGGGGGCTCGACGCGTAGAAACGCACGTGGGCGATCTCGCCCGTGACGAAACCACTCCGCGCGAACCGTTCGTCGAGACGCGCGTCGGGCACGACGACGCGTCCGGGCGTGCTGATGACCGCGGCGCACATGGAGTCCTCGCGGGCGCACGACGCCGCCTGAATGCCGACCGCCGCGATCTGGTGCTGCATGCGATCGTCGATGATGTTGATCACCGCGGTGGGAACCCCGCAGATGGTCGCCGCGAGCTCGACGAGCCCCTGAAGATCGGGCTCGGATGGTTCGCCGACAAGTCGGTACTGCGCGATCGCCTCGCGTCGCGTCACATCGTGCGCCGTGGACACGTCTTTCCCTTCACGTCGTTCCCCCGTCGTCGAGCCTAGCGCCGGTACACCCCGCGGGGTCCGGCGGAAAGGGGGTCGCCCGATCGGCACGCGGCACCCAGAGTGGGGGCATGAGCACCCCGACCCCCTCCCCCAGGCTCCCTCCGACCCGGGAACCCCGTCGATTCCCGACGAACCGCTCGCTCCGACCCCGTCGGAACCGACGGTCCCGACCCCCGCCGAACCCACGGTGCCGCTCGCTCCCGAGACCGCGCCCGCACCGGCCGGTCACGACGACGACTCCGCGGGAGCCTTCGCCGACGACGAGAGCGGCGCGGTCGGCACGGCCGAGATGGATGCCGACAACGCCGTCGAGCAGGACATGATCGACGCCATCGATCCGGCCGGCCGACCCGACTGACGCCCGTGAGAACGACGAAGGGGCGACGCCGTCACGGCGTCGCCCCTTCGTCGTTCGGAGGTCAGCGGATCACGGGTTGCCGCGGGTCCACAGCAGCAGGATCGCCACGACCTGCAACACGAGGCATCCGACGAGGATCGCCGTGCGACGCCGGGGCGTCGACGACCACCGTTCGTCGCCCATCAGGGGCGCCATCGGCATGAGCAGTCGGAACGTGCTCTGCTGCGGGAGGAACACGGCCAGGATGTAGATGCCGTAGCTGAAGCCGTAGGTGACGACCATGAGGCCCATGCGGCGAACGGGACGCGACCACATCAGGGCCAGGAAGGCCACGATGAGGGCGACGACCAGGATGATGCCCACGACGCCCAGGTGCGTTCCCGCCTGGCGGAACCACGGCGTGAACGGGGTGAACTCGTCGTTTCCGACGTAGTCGAGCCACCATCCGAGCTCGGTGCGGATGTAGGCGTTGTGCGTGCCCGTGAAGTGCTGCGCGATGTGGTTCCACGACAGTCCCGCGGCGGCGATGACGAGCCCGCTCGCCATGAGCGAGGCCCACTCGCGCACGGGGAACGGGTCGACCCGGCGGCGGAAGAACCGCACCAGGAAGACCATGCCGAGCGCCAACCCCAGGGCAAGGACCCCGGGACGCGTGTACGCCGTCATCAGACCGATCGGCAGGATCCAGAGATACCGCCGTTTGATCGCCAGCAGCATGCCGGCGAACATCAGCAGCATGAACAGGCCCTCGCTGTAGCCGATCACGAAGAGGAACGACATCGGGGCGAAGGAGAAGAACACCACGGCCCACCACGCCGGCTGCGGCTTGGTGACCGTGCGCAGCAGCAGGAAGAGCAGCCACGTCGCACCCAGGCTCGCGCCCATGCTCAGCAGGATCGCGACCGGCTGCCACCCGAGGCCCGTCGCGCCCGACAGCACGCGCACCATCGTGGGGAACACCGGCAGGAACGCCCAGTTGTTCGGAAGGATGTCGCCCGAGACGTTCATCGGCAGCGAGGTGGGGTAGCCCTGCGCGGCGATCTGGCCGTAGCGGTCGGCGTCCCACCCGGTCAGGTAGTCGAAGAACGTGCCGAGGCGCTCGCTGTCGGGACCGAAGCCCCACCGCGCCGCCTTGGCGATCGAGTAGAAGCCCCACAGGAAACCGAAGTTGACCGCGCGGGCGATGGCCCACAGCAGCAGCACGCGCGTGAACGCGCCGCGCTCGACCGGGACGATGCCCTCGGGCGTACGCAGCACGTCGTGCCCGTACTGACGCAGTGCCCGACCCACTCGGGAGTCGCGCAGGCGGTCGAGTCGACTCGGTCGCTCGATGACGCGCGACGGACGCGTCGGGGAGGCAAGCTCGCTCGGCGGTGCGCTCACTCGGAACCTTTCACAGGGGAAGATGTGGGCGAGTGACGACGGTGTCGGGCCCGGACAAGTGCAGTGAAGCCAGATAGTAGCGGATCAACCCGAACGTTCCCTGCGGTTGACTTTCAGGAAATCCCCTGGTCAGTGGGCGTCGCCCACCAGTTTCAGGCCGATCACGCACCCGACGAGGCCCAGCACGAGCAGCACCTTCACGACCGAGATCGCCTCGGCGCCGCTGATCATGGCGACCACCACCGTCAGTGCGGCGCCGATGCCGACCCACACCGCGTACGCCGTGCCGGTGGGGATGTCCCGCATCGCATAGGCGAGCCCGCCCATGGATGCCACCAGCGCGACGCCGAAGACGACGCTCGGCCAGAGCTTGGTGAAGCCCTCGGAACGCCCGAGGGCGGTGGCCCAGACGGCCTCGAGGACACCAGACACGATGAGGACGATCCACGACATGGCTGTGCTCCTTGGCCAGTCTTGTCGCAGTCCGGGTACTGATCCGTCGTCCGGGGACGCGGGAGGCGTCCGACCCTCAGGTTAGCGAGCGCGCCTGGGCAGCACCCGTGCACGGGTCGGACGACGCGAACGACGCCGGGGCCCGGCATCCGGGATCGACCTCAGATGAGGAAGATCGATGCCGCGCCGGGGTTGTGGGCGTGCACCAACACCCCGAAGACGACGGCGTCGAACAGCAGGTGCACCGTCACGACGTACCAGAGCGACCGGGTCTTCAAGAACAGGAAGCCCTGGATGAGGGCGAACGGGATCGTCAGCGCCGGACCCCAGGCCTGGTAGCCGAGCTCCCACAGGAACGACACGAACACGATCGTCTGCAGCAGATTGGCCGTGAGGTCGGGGAAATGCCGACGCAGGAGCACGAACACCGTGCAGATGAAGAACAGCTCGTCCCAGATGCCCACCGCGCCCACGCCGACGAACAGGCGCGCGATCATCTCGGGGGTGTCGACGACCGGCCAGTTCATGTAGACGCCGGAGGTGATGAAGTAGAACGGCAGGATCAGGTAGCCGAGCACGATCACGCCGCCCAGCCACGCCCACTGCCACCACGTCCACCGCCCGCCGCCGCGCCACGGGAAACGGATCGCGTGGTCGCGGTAGACGAACCTCGAGATCACGTACGGCACGAGCACGGCCCCGCCCAGCGCGAGCGTGAAACGCAGGAAGGCGGCGTTGTCGAGCTCGGCCTGCAGCGGGATGAGGCTGACGATGAACTGACCGAGGGCGACGAGCGAGACGTCGCGGGCGATGCTCGGCTCGGGGTCGCGACCGGGGACGACGGCGACGCCGGCGCGCCGGTCGACGAGGATTCCGGATGCCACGGCCAGAGCCAGCAGCAGCCAGCCGAGCCAGATGACCTGTACGACGAACAGCGCCGGGGCGGCGAGGCAGACCAGCAGCGCCGGCACGAGTTTCAGCGAGAGCGTGGAGCGCTCGCGCTCGGCGACCGCGGCGTGCGCGGTCACGGCGCCACCCGCGTGTACGTCAGGTCGCGGATGTCGCGACCCACCCGCAGCCCCTTCTGCTCGAACGCGGTGAGCACGCGGCCCTCGAAGCGTTCCGCCCAGTCGCCCGAGAAGGCCCGCGAGAACTCGGGCGCCTCGTCGAGCACCTCGCGCATCTGGTCGGCGTAGTCCTGCCAGTCGGTCGCGAGGCGCAGCGTCGCCCCGGGCCGCAGCGCCAGGGCGGCGACGCGGACGAAATCGGGGGCGATCAGTCGCCGCTTGGTGTGCTTGTTCTTGTGCCAGGGATCGGGGAAGAACACCCACAGCTCGTCGACGGAGCCGGTCGGCAGCAGGTGCTCCAGCGCCTCGGGGGCGTTGGCCTCGGCGAGTCGGAGGTTCTTCACCCCCGCGCGGTCGGCGTCGAGCATGGTGCGGGCGAGGCCGGCGGTGAACACCTCGACCGCGAGGAAGTCGTTGTCGGGATCGGCGGCGGCGGCCGACACGATCTGGTGCCCCTGGCCCGAACCGATCTCGACGGTCAGGCGGGCGCGACGGCCGTAGACCTCGACCGGGTCGATCGCCGATCCCTCTTTGACGCTCGTGGTGGCCGCGCCCCGCTCGACGGGGAGCAGGTAGGTCGGCGAGAACTCCGCCCAGGCGCGGTCCTGCGCCTCGGACATGCGTCCGCTGCGCCGGACGAACGACACGGGCTTGTCGCGGAAGACGGGCGCGGCATCCATGGCATCCAGGCTATCCGCCGCGCGAGTCGCCCTATTCTGTCGCGTCTCGTCGGCGGGAGCGACAGATTCCGGCGACTCTCGCGAGGTGGCGCGCTTGCGGCCGCTCACGGGACGGTCACGAAGTCGATGAGTTCCTCGACGCGGCCGAGCAGGGCCGGTTCGAGGTCGCGGAACGTGGTGACGCGCGACAGGATGTGCTGCCACGCGCGGGCCGTGTCGGCCTGCTCCTCGGCGGGCCAGCCGAGGGCGCGGCAGACGCCGACCTTCCACTCGATGCCGCGGGGCACCTCCGGCCACGCGGCGATGCCGAGGGCGCGGGGCGTGACGCACTGCCAGACGTCGACGAAGGGGTGGCCGACGATCCGCACGTGCGCGCCGTGGCGGCCTCGGGCGATCTTGTCGGCGATCCGCGACTCCTTGGAGTTCGGCACGAGGTGGTCGACGAGCACGCCGTAGCGACGCTCGGCGGTGGGGGGCTCGGCATCCAGGGCCTGTTCGAGCAGGTCGACGCCCTCGAGGAACTCCACGACCACGCCCTCGGCGCGCAGGTCGGCGCCCCAGACCTTCTCGACGAGCTCGGCGTCGTGCTTGCCCTCGACGAAGATGCGGCTCGCGCGGGCGGTGCGGGCGCGCTGATCGGCGACGGCGAACGAGCCCGAGGCCGTGCGCGTGCGTCCCTTCGGGGCCGCCGACGGCGCGTCGAGCACCACCGGGGCGCCGTCGACGAGGAAGCCGCCGCCGAGGGGGAACAGGCGTCGCTTGCCGAAGCGGTCCTCGAGCTCGACGTTCATGCCGTCGACGCGGGTCACCGCTCCGCAGAATCCGTCGCCGACCACTTCGACGACCAGGTCTGCGGATGCCGCGACGCGGGCGGGCGGGGTGCGTCCGGCGTCGCGCCAGCCGCGGGCGAGCACATCGGTGCCGTAACGGTCGTCCATGGGTACCTCCGAACGCTCGAGCCTAGGCGGCGCGATTGTGCGCTGACAGCGGACGCGCCGGTCCTTCCCCGGTGTCGGCGGTCGTTTATAGGCTGGGGACTTCGGGTCGTCGAAAGGGGAGGCATGCGAAAGCCGAAGGCGGCACACGTGCTGGCGATTCTGCTGCTGGCCGTGGGGGGAATCCTCGGCGGGCCTCTCGCGGCCCTCGCCGTCCCCCCTCCCTCGCTGGGCTCCAGCTACGTCGTCGACCAGGCCGACGTGCTCACCGACGCGCAAGAGGCGCAGGTGCAGTCGCGCATGATCACGCTGTCCACGCAGACGGGGCTCGACCTGTGGGTCGTGTACGTCGACGGGTTCACCGACCCACCCGCCGCCGAGGACTGGGCGAACGAGACGGCCAACCGCAACCAGCTCGGACCCCACCAGTACCTGCTCGCCGTCGCGATCGAAGACGGCGCCGCCACGTTCTACCTCTCGGGCGACGTCGACGACGGCGCATTGACCGCCGCGCAGCTCGGCGCCATCGAACAGGAACGCGTGCAGCCCCTGCTCGCCGCGGGCGACGACGCGGGGGCGGCGATCTCGGCGGCCGACGGCATCCGCGCCGCCTACTCCGAAGCGGGGGGCAACCAGCCCGCTCCCCCGCCCACTCCCGCCACGCAGAGCGGACCGGCGATCGGACCCATCGTGGTGGTGGGCCTGCTCCTCGTGGCCATCGCGGGCGGACTCGTGTGGTTCGGCCTGCGTCGTCGGCGCGCGACGGCGGGCGCCGCGGGAGGCCCCGCCGAGAGCATCGACGACCTCTCCCGGCGCGCGGGGTCGGCGTTGGTCGCCACCGACGACGCCGTCAAGACCAGCGAGCAGGAGCTCGGCTTCGCCCGCGCCCAGTTCGGCGACGCCGCCGCCGCACCGTTCGTCGAGGTGCTGGCCCAGGCCAAGGCCGACCTCGACGCGGCCTTCTCGATCCAGCAGCAGCTCGACGACGAGACCCCCGAGACCCCCGAGCAGCAGCGCGCCGGGTACGCCGAGATCCTGCGCCTGTGCGCCGCCGCCGACGCGGCACTCGATGCCAAGACCGCGGCCTTCGACGAGTTGCGGGCGCTGGAGGCCGACGCCCCCGCCGCCCTGGCCGCCACGACGCAGCAGCAGACGGCCGTCGCGGCGGCCCTGGCTGCGGCCGAGGCGGATCTCGCGCGTCTGCGTGCGCAGTATGCCGACGACGCCCTGACCACCGTCGCCGACAACCCCGTGCAGGCGCGCGCCCGACTCGACCTCGCCGCTGAGCAGACGGCCGCGGCGCAGGCGGCCCTCGGCGCCGGGCGCACGGGCGAGGCGGCGGTCGCCATCCGCGCCGCCCAAGCCGCGGTCGCCCAGGCCGACGTGCTGGAGCGCGCGATCACGACTCTCGGCACCGACCTCGCCGACGCGCAGCAGCGGGCCGGCGCACTCGTCGCCGAGATCGAGGGAGACCTCGCGGCGGCGGCGCAGCTCACCGACGCCGACGGACGCATCGCCGGAGCGGCCGCCTCGGCGCGATCGCAGCTCGACGCCGCCCGCGCGACCCTGGCTCCCCCGCGCCCCAGTCCCCTGCGCGCCCTCGAGGGGTTGCAGCAGGCCAACGCGACCATCGACGCCGTGCTCGACGAAGCCCGTGACGCCGCCGAGCGACGCCGCCGCGCCGAGAGCCAACTCGACGGCACGCTGGCCCAGGCCCGCGCCCAGGTGTCGGCGACCGAGGACTTCATCTCGGCACGGCGCGGAGCCGTGGGGCCCACCGCACGCACGCGCCTGGCCGAGGCCGGCGCCGCCCTCGTGCAGGCGGAGCAGACGCGCTCCACCGACCCGGCGGCGGCGCTGTCGCTCGCCCAGCGCGCCGCGCAGCTGGGCTCGCAGGCGGGGTCGCTCGCCCAGAACGACGTCGGCGCCTTCGGCGGCGGCGGGGGTCAGGGCGGGGGCGGCGACATGATGGGCGCTCTGCTCGGCGGGATCGCGATCAACTCTCTGCTCGGCGGCGGTGGCCGACGCGGCGGCTTCGGCGGCGGCGGCCTGGGTGGCCTCGGCGGCTTCGGCGGCGGCGGACGGAGCGGCGGCTCGGGCGGCTTCGGGGGCTTCGGCGGCGGCGGACGCTCCCGCAGCGGAGGCGGCAGGGCCGGGGGCGGCGGCGGACGCAGCCGTTCCGGCGGAGGACGTGTCAATCGACGCTGATCCACCCCTACCGGCGACCGGGCCGATCACAGAGAATTCGTAGCATCCGACACCAGACTCGACATCGTCGCCCTCAGGAAGGAACACCCCGCATGGCCAAGCAGTCCATCTTCGGTCGCATCTCGACCCTCGTTCGCGCGAACATCAATTCGCTCCTCGATCAGGCCGAGGACCCGCAGAAGATGCTCGACCAGCTCGTGCGCGATTACTCGAACTCGATCGCCGACGCCGAGTCGGCCATCGCCGAGACCATCGGCAACCTGCGTCTGCTCGAGCGCGACCACCAAGAAGACGTGCAGGCGGCGGCCGAGTGGGGCAACAAGGCCCTCGCCGCCAGCCGCAAGGGCGACGAGCTGCGCGCCACCGGCAACGCGAGCGAGGCCGACAAGTTCGACAACCTCGCGAAGATCGCCCTGCAGCGTCAGATCACCGCCGAGAGCGAGGCGAAGTCGGCCGCGCCCACGATCGCGTCGCAGACCGAGGTCGTCGACAAGCTCAAGGACGGCCTCAACGGCATGAAGGGCAAGCTCGAGCAGCTGCGCTCCAAGCGCAGCGAGTTGCTCGCCCGTGCCAAGGTCGCCGAGGCCCAGAACAAGGTGCACGACGCGGTCAAGTCGATCGACGTGCTCGACCCCACCAGCGAGCTCGGCCGTTTCGAAGACAAGATCCGTCGCGAAGAAGCCCTCGCCGCCGGCAAGCAGGAGCTCGCGGCCTCCAGCATCGACGCCCAGTTCAACGCGCTCGACGACGTGGGCGAGCTCACCGAGGTCGAGGCACGTCTCGCCGCGCTGAAGGTCGGCGGCCCCCAGCGCGCCGCGATCGACGCGCCCAGCCCCGACCTCTGATCGACACCGAGAGTGCATCGCCCGGCCCGCCGGGCGATGCACTCTCGTCTCTTCGCGAGGAACACCCATGACGCGTTTCATCGTCGCCCCGCAGTGGCAGGGCTCGTCGTCGTCGCGGGCGATGCAGCTCATCGACGGCGCCGATGCCATCGCCGGTGACCTGCCCCGCGCCTCGACGACGGTGCTCGAGGCCCCGACCGAGGCCGGAGACGCCCAGGGCACGCGCATCCACCGGCTCACCGCCCTCTGGCGCATGCGCGAGCGCATCGAAGACGCCGTACGCGGTTCCGCCGAACCGGCGATCGTGGTGGGCGGCGATTGCGGCGTCGCCCTCGGCGCGGTTGCGGCCGTGGCCGACGACGACCTCGCCGTCGTGTGGATCGACGCGCACCCCGACCTCCACACCCCCGCCTCCTCCCCCAGCGGCGCGTTCACCGGCATGGTGCTGCGCGCGATCACGGGCGAGGGCGAAGACCCTCTGCGCCTGCACCCCGGCATCGCCGCCTCGCGTCTCGTGCTGGCGGGCACCCGATCGCTCGACGACGAGGAGCAGCGCTACGTCGACGACAACGCCGTGCGCGTCGTCTCGGCCGACGCGTTGGCCGACCCCGACGCCCTGGCCGACGCGGTCGTCGCCACCGGGGCCTCGCGCGTCTACGTGCACGTCGATCTCGACGTCCTCGATCCCGCCGAGATCTCCGGCGTCGCCCACCCCGTGCCTTTCGGTGCGCGCACGGCCGACGTCGTGGCATCCATTCGTCGTCTGAGAGAACGGATGCCGATGGCGGGGGCGACCCTGACCGAGTTCTCGCCGTCGTCGCCCGCCGCCGCCGTGGACGACCTCGGAACGATCCTTCGACTGATCGGAGCCCTGGCATGAGCCCCCTCCCGCCCCCTCCGGCCGGCTGGCGCGAGCGCGCGGACCGCGCCGTCGCGCGCGGTCGCGTCTGGGATCGCTTCATTCCCGCCGTGCTGCTCGACTCCCCCGTCAGCCGCGTCGGCTACTGGTACGGCTGCACGGTCGGGTGGGTGTGGGGATCGCTGTGGAGCACCGGCCGCATCGAGAAGCGGCAGGGCCTCTGGGTGTTCCGCGGCCTGCCCTCGTGGGCGTTCCCGCGCGGCGGAGTGTGCGTCGGGGGCTGCTTCCTCACCGGAGACGTGCGGCCCACCGACGTCGTCCTCGGACACGAGGCCGTGCATCACCGCCAGTGGCGTCGCTACGGCTTTCTCATGCCCGTGCTCTACGCGCTCGCGGGCCGAGATCCCCTGGGCAACCGCTTCGAGATCGAGGCGGGCCTGATCGAGGGCAACTACGTGCCGCGAGGCAGCTGAACCGAACCATCACTGTCGGGGTCGACGGCTGCGGGGTCTTCGCGACGCCGCGGGGCCCGCTTCAGCGTGCGGTCGCCAGACCGAAGCGCTCGGGCGTGTGGATCGACTGCGCGTCGACGCCGTGACGCGCGACCAGGTCGTCGACGATCTCGGCGGTACCCAGGTAGCCGCCCAGCAGGAACACGCGCGTGGCGTCGTCGTCGCAGCACAGCATCTCGCCGGACCAGCCGGCGACGGCCCGTGCCAGGGCCTCGCCCGGAGCGCAACCGCGGCCGGTGCCGGGGGCGCCGCCACGGCGCGAGCGATCGAGCCACGAGAGCGTCATGCGCGCGGGGGCGGCGATGCGTCCGATCCACGACTCATCGGGCACCTCGACGAACACCCGCCCGGTCGAGCAGATCGGCAAGGTCGCGAGCAGAGCTTGGAGCTCGACGAGAGAGGTCTCGTCGGCGGTCACCAGGTGCTGCACGCGGGTGTGCCGCGACGCGCGGCACGCGGCGTCGTTGTGCTCGGTGGAGGTGGTCATGATGGCTTCCACTATACCGCGAGTGAAGGGTTGCCTAACCTGAGTTCCCCCTTTGTATCTCGACGCCGACGAGACGGCGGGCGCCGGCCGCATCGGTTCAGCCCACCAGCACCGCACGCAGCCGGAGCAGCTCGTCGTCGCTCAGCCCGTGCGCCCGCAGGTAGCCCGCCGGTGAGCCGTACTCGCGGTCGAGCCGGCTGAGCAGTGCGCGCATCACCGGCGCCGGAGACCGGGTGGCCAAGTCCTCGACGTGCACGTTGCCGGGGTGCACCGCGCGGATCGCGGCGAGCACGGCGGCGTTGCGTTCGGTGGGCAGCAGAGCCTCGGTGCGCGCGTAGTCGGCGATGACGGCCTCGCGATCCACGCCCGCCGCGGCGAGCGCGATCGCGACCGTGACCCCCGTGCGGTCCTTGCCGACGGTGCAGTGCACGAGCACGGGCTGGGCGTCGAGCAGACCGCGCACCACCTCGACGACGCGGTCGGCGGAGTCATCGACGATGCCGTCGTACATGTCGGCCAGGCTCAGATCACGCGCGAAGAACGACGCCACCGATCCGAGGAACAGCGGGGTGTGCTGCACGTCGACCGGCACGTCGTCGAAGCGGCTGGGCGCGTGGGCCACCTCGGCCTCGTCGCGCAGGTCGATCACGCGCCGGATGCCGAGCTCGCGCAGCGTCTGCACCCCGGCGTCGTCGAGGTGCACGAGGTTGCCGGAGCGGAACAGCACCCCCTCACGCGTGCGTCCCTCTCGGGTCGGCAGACCTCCGACGTCGCGGAAGTTCGTCGCACCCGACACGAGCGATCGCGACTCGGACGATCGCGACTCTGACGACCCGGTCACGCGGGGTCCTCGCCGTGGAGGTGGGCGGCGGGGGCGAGGTCGTCGGCGACGCCCCCGGCGGACCCCCCGCGCGGGGGAACGGGGTACCGACCCGCGATGGCCACGCGGTTGAAGGCGTTGATCGCCACGAGCACCCAGCTGAGGGCGACGTACTCCTGCTCGCTCAAGATGCCGCCGGCCTGGTCGTACACCTCGTCGGGAATGCCGTCTTCGTGGATGAACGTGAACGACTCGGTCAGTTCGAGCGCCGCCCGCTCCCGCTCGTCGAAGACCCCCGACTCACGCCAGGTGGCGATCTGGGCGATGACGTCGGCGTCGAGGCCGGCCTTCACCGCCGCGTCGACGTGCACGCGCACGCAGAAGGCGCAGCCGTTGAGCTGCGACGCGTGGATCTGCACGATCTCGCGCAGCCGCGCGTCGATGCCGGCTTCGGCGGCGATGCGGCCGACCGTGGTCGAGAACGACCGCAGGGCCGCGTAGGCCTCGGGAGCCTTCTTCGACAGGTGCACGCGCTGTTCCTCGCCCATGGCGACAGCCTACGGCGGGCGGGTGCGACCGGTGCCGCGTTCGCCGACCCACCGGTCGCGTCATGCCGTCGATCGGGCGCCGACCGTGACGCCCGCCGTGACGCCCCGAGGCGCCGAGGTGGCGGCATCCGGGCCCGCGATGACAGGGTGGCTGTCATGCCCGAGGTCGACGAGTTCTCGTTCCTTCCCGCGCAGGCCGACGATCTCGGCCTCGACGTCCCCTCCGTCGAGCGGGTGCAGCTCACCCTGCCCGACGGACGCACGCTGAGCGGCCTGCGGTGGGGCGATGCTCCACCCGAGGTCACCCTGCTGCACGGAGCCGGGCTGAACGCCCACACGTGGGACACGACGCTGCTCCACCTGGGGGTCCCCGCCCTCGCCCTCGACCTGCCGGGCCACGGCGACTCCTCATGGCGCGACGACGCCGCCTACGTGGCGCGCGTGCTGGCTCCCGACGTCGCGATCGCCCTCGAAGCCTGGACCGAGGGCCCGCAGACGCTGGTCGGCCACTCGCTCGGCGGGCTCACGGCGGCCGCCGTCGCGGCATCCCGTCCCGAGCTCGTCGCGCGTCTCGTCGTCGTCGACATCACCCCGGGGGTGGATCCGAGCGCCGGACCCGCGCAGATCCGCGCGTTCTTCGCCGGTCCCACCGACTGGGCGTCGCGCGACGAGCTGGTCGACCGCGCCCTGTCGTTCGGGCTCGGCGGCACGCGCGACGCCGCGGAACGCGGGGTCTTCCTCAACTCGCGCGTGCGGGCCGACGGCCGCGTCGAGTGGAAGCACCACTTCGCCCACCTCGCCGCAGCGGCGGCGAACGCCGGTGCCGACGCGACGACCCCGGATGCCGTTCGCGCGGTGCTCTCGAGCACCGGATGGGACGACGTGGCCGGTGTCGCCGCCCCGATCACGCTGATCCGCGGGGAACGCGGTTTCGTCACCGCGGCCGACGCCGACCAGTTCGTCGAACGGGTGCCCGGTGCCGCCGTGCGCGTGCTCCCCACCGGCCACAACGCGCAGGAGGAAGACCCGGCGGCGCTCGCCGACATCATCCGCGACGCGGCCGCCCCCGCCTGAGCCTCGGCGCGGCCGGCGGGGCTCACCCGAAGGCGGGTTCCTCGTCATACGGCGTCGCGCACCGTCATGAAGGACGTGGAGGGAATGCGGGTGAAAGTAGGCTGTTCCCACCCCATGCACGGCATCCACAGCACTCGGATGCCCTCGGCCTGCGAAAGGACATCCCCGCAATGCTGCGCCGCACCGCCCTCGCCACGAGCGCGCTCCTGATCGGAGCCCTCCTCCTCACCTCCTGCACCGGCGGGAACACCGCATCGGCCCCGACCGGTGCCGTCGACCCCGACGCCACCCTCACGGTGGGTCTGTCGCTGGAACCGTCGAACCTCGACATCCGCCACACGAGCGGAGCCGCCCTCGAGCAGGCCCTCGTCGACAACGTCTACCAGGGTCTCGTGACCCGCAACGGCGACGACGACAACGCGATCGTCCCGGCCCTGGCCACGGAGTGGACCATCTCGCCCGACGGGCTGACCTACACCTTCACCCTGCGGGAGGGCGTGACCTTCCACGACGGCACCGCGATGACCGCCGACGACGTGGTCACCTCGCTGCAGACGGCGAAGGACGACGCGACCATCCAGAACAGCGCCGACCTCGCCAACGTCGCCTCGATCGCCTCGCCCGACGCGTCCACCGTCGTGCTGACGCTCGCGCAGCCGAACATCGACTTCCTGTTCACCCTCACCGGCCGCGCCGGACTCGTGTTCAAGAACGCCGACACGACGAACTTCCAGACCGCCGCGAACGGCACCGGGCCGTTCACGGTCGCGTCGCGCAACACCGGTCAGAGCCTCACGCTCGCCCGATACGACGGGTACTGGGGCGACAAGGCCGGCGTCGCCGAGGTCGTCCTCGACTACATCCCCGACCGCAGCGCGGCCGTCAACGCCGCCGTCAGCGGCGACCTCGACGTCGCCCTCGAGGTCGACCCCGAACTGCAGAGCCAGGTCGAGGGCACCGGGAACTTCACGATCGACACGGGCCTGACCACCGACAAGGCGACTCTGGCGTTCAACAACCAGCGCGCCCCCCTCACCGACCAGCGGGTGCGCGAGGCCCTGCGTCTGGCCATCGACCACGACGCCCTCGTCGAGACGGTCATCGCCGCGCAGACCCTGAACGGTCCGATCCCCCCGCTCGACCCCGGGTACGAAGACCTCACGGGCAGCGTGTCGTACAACCCCGACCGCGCCCGCGACCTGCTCGCCCAGGCCGGTGCCGAGAACCTCGAGCTGACGCTGACGATCCCCAACGTCTACCCCACGTCGATCCCGACGTTCCTCGTGTCGTCGTTCGCCGACGTGGGCGTCACGCTCAAGGTCGAATCGGTGGACTTCTCGACCTGGCTGCAGGACGTCTACACGAACCACGACTACGACCTGAGCTTCGTGCGTCACGTCGAGGCGCGGGACTTCGGCAACTGGGCGAACCCCACGTACTACTTCGGGTACGACAACGCGACGGTGCAGAGCCTGTACGCGCAGGCCCAGGCGACCACCGACGAGCAGCAGTCCTCCGACCTGCTCGCCGAGGCCGCCCGCATCGTCGACGACGAGGATGCCGCCGACTGGCTGCTCCTGGCCACCCCGCGCACCGCGGTCGGCACGAACGTCGCGAACTTCCCGAAGAACTCGCTCAACGTGCGCCTGCCCCTCGCGGGCGTGACGGTCTCCTCGGAGTGATCCGCTACGCGCTGACACGGCTGGGCCTGCTTCTCCTGGGCCTGGCCGTGGCCAGCGCGCTGATCTTCCTGTCGCTGCGGGTGCTCCCCGGCGACGTCGCGCAGCTGATCGCCGGAACGCAGTCGACCCCCGAGCAGGTCGCCGCCCTGCGCGAGAGCCTGGGCCTCGACGTGCCGCTGTGGACGCAGTACTTCGACTGGATCGGCGGGCTGCTGCGGGGCGATCTGGGTACCTCCTTGGTCACCGGCGAGTCGGTCGCGGCCGAACTCCTCGACAAGGCGCGGGTCACCGTGCCCCTCGCGGTCATGTCGCTCACGGTCGCCCTGCTCATCGGCATCCCGCTCGGAGTGCTGTCGGCCCTCGGCCGGCGCACCGCCGGGGGGACCGCCCTCAGCGTCGCGTCGCAGGCCCTGGCCGCCGTGCCGGTGGTGTGGGCGGGGATGCTGCTGGTCGTCGTGTTCGCCGTCTGGCTGGGCTGGCTGCCGCCGCAGGGGTTCCCCCGCGCCGGGTGGAACGACCCCGGGGCGGCGTTCCGCGCCCTCGTGCTCCCCGCGCTCACCATCGGCGTGGTCGAGGGCGCGATGCTGCTGCGGTTCGTCCGCAGCGCCACCCTGCAGGCCCTCGGGCAGGACTACGTGCGCACGGCCGCGGCGAAGGGACTGACCCGCACGCGGGCGTTGGTGCGCCACGGACTGCCGAACGTCGGACTGTCGGTGATCACGGTGCTCGGACTGCAGATCGCCGGCATCATCGTCGGCGCCGTCGTGATCGAGCAGCTGTTCACCCTTCCCGGCGTCGGCCGCATGCTCGTCGCCGACGTCGCGGCGCGCGACCTCCCGAAGGTGCAGGGCGAGCTGCTCGCCCTCACCGGGTTCGTGCTGCTCGTCGGCTTCGTCGTCGACCTCGTGCACCGCCTGATCGATCCCCGCCAGCGGGAGGCCTCGTGAGCACCCTGAAACGCCTGTGGAATCTGGGCACCGGCCGGTTCGGCATCCTGATCGTCGTGCTCCTGGTGATCACGGCCGTGGTGTCGCTGGTGTGGACGCCGTTCGATCCCGCCGCCGTCGACGCGCGTGCGCGCTGGCTCTCCCCCTCGTGGCCGCACGTGCTCGGCACCGACAACAACGGTCGCGACATCGCGAGCCTGCTCATGGCGGGGGCCCGCACGACGATCGTCGTCGCCGTCGGGGCCGGGATCGTCGCGTCGGTGCTCGGCCTCGCCCTCGCCGCCCTCGGCTCGCTCACCGCGCGGTGGATCCGCGAGAGCATCGCCGTGCTCGTCGACATCCTGATCGCGTTCCCCGTGCTCATCATCGCCATGATGATCTCGGCCGTCTGGGGCGGCTCCCTCGCCGTGGTCATCTGGTCGGTGGGGATCGGCTTCGGCGTCAACATCGCCCGCGTGACGCGCCCGGAACTGCGTCGCGTGCTGCACAGCGACTTCGTGCTCGCGGGGCGTGCCAGCGGTTTGACCCCCTGGCAGAACCTCACCCGGCACCTGCTGCCCAACGTCGCCCCCGTCTTCATCGTGCAGCTGTCGTGGGGCATGGCGGTCGCCGTGCTCGCCGAGGCCGGACTGTCGTACCTGGGCTTCGGCGCCCCGGTCACCCAACCGTCGTGGGGCGTCCTGCTGAGCGATCTGCAGTCGTACATCTCGGTGCACCCGCTCACCGTCGTCTGGCCGGGGCTGGCGATCACCCTCACCGTGCTGGGGCTCAACCTGCTCGGCGACGCCCTGCGCGAAGCCGCCGACCCGACGCTCGCCCAGCGTGCACCCGCCGCCCGCACCCACGTTCCGGGAGTGGTCGCATGAGCCTCGTCGTGAAAGACCTGCGCGTCGAGATCGGCGGCCGCGCCGTCGTCGACGGCGTGTCGTTCGAGGTGCCCGACGGCGCACGGGTGGGCATCATCGGCGAATCGGGCTCGGGCAAGTCCCTCACCGCCCTGGCGATCCTGGGGCTGCTGCCCGACGACGCCCGGGCCTCGGGGAGCGTGAGCTGGAACGACCGCGAGATCCTGGGTCTCGACGACCGCGAGCTCGCGCGCCTGCGCGGCGACGACATCGGCATGGTCTTCCAAGAGCCGCGGACCGCCCTCAACCCCATCCGCACGGTCGGGCGCCAGATCGGCGAATCGGTGCGCATCCACGAGGGCGTCTCCCGCCGAGAGGCGGCGCGCCGCGCCGTGATCGAGGCGGAACGCGTCGCCCTCCCCGACCCGGAGCGCATCGTCGCGCGCTATCCGCACCAGCTCTCGGGCGGTCAACGCCAGCGGGTCGCGATCGCGATGGCGCTCGCGTGCCGTCCCCGTCTGCTGATCGCCGACGAACCGACCACGGCCCTCGACGTCACCATCCAGGCCGGGATCCTGTCGTTGCTGCGGTCCCTGGTCCACGACGCCGGGATGTCCCTCGTCTTCATCACGCACGATCTCGCGGTGCTGGCGCAGGTCGCCACCCACGCCGTGGTCCTCGAGCACGGCCGCGTGGTCGAGCACGGAGCAGTCGCCGACCTGCTGCGGGCGCCGTCGTCGCCGGTCACGCGGGCGCTGCTGCGTGACGCGACGGCGACGCTCTGGCATCCCGAGACCGCCGGTCACGATGCCGCGACCCCGGCCGGCGTGCCGGTCGAGCCCGCACAGCGCGACGCGGGCGGGTCCGGCGCGACCGCCACCGCCCCCGACGCCGCGCCGACCGGTGGGGAGACGCCGTGACCGAGACGCTCATCCACGCGCGCGGGCTCTCGCGCACCTATCCCGCACCGCGGAAGGGCTTCGCACGGCCCGAACGCACGACGGCCCTCGACGACGTCGACCTGTCGGTGCTCGCGGGCTCGGCGGTGGGGATCATCGGCGAGTCGGGATCGGGCAAGTCGACGCTCGTCCGGCTGCTGCTGGGCCTCGACACCCCGTCGGCGGGCACCGTGGAGGTGACGGGGCGCCCCGTCGTCGCCGGCGGCTCCGCCCGCTCGCTGCACTGGCTGCGCCGCACCACCGGGATGGTGTTCCAAGACCCGTACGCGTCGCTCGATCCGCGCATGGACGTCGGTCGCATCGTGGGCGAACCCCTCTGGGCCCTGGGCATCGACGGCGACCGGCGCGCCCGGGTGCGCGACGTGCTCGTGCAGGTCGGCCTCGACGCCGACATGGCTTCGCGCTTCCCCCACGAGTTCTCGGGCGGTCAGCGCCAGCGCATCGCGCTCGCGCGCGCCATCGTGCACCGCCCGCGGATCCTCGTCGGCGACGAGCCGCTGTCGGCCCTCGACGTGACCGTGCGCGCGCAGATCCTTCGCCTCATCGCGCGCCTGCGCGCCGAAGAAGACCTGACCCTCGTGCTCGTCTCGCACGACATCGGCGTCGTGCAGAGCGTGTGCGACCAGGTCGTGGTGATGAAGGACGGCAAGGTCGTCGAGCAGGGCCCGACCGAGAAGGTGCTGCTGCAGCCCCAGGCGGCGTACACGCGGCAGCTGTTGGCGTCGATCCCGACCCTGCCACGCTGAAGTTCGCCGCCGCCGCAAGAACGGGCTTCGGCGCGGCGGTCTTCGCGCGGATGGCCCCATCCCGTGCGCTGCGGAGCGCCGTCGTGCGCGTGAGCAAGGGATGCCGCGATGTCGGAGGTCGGCGCTAACCTCGGCGCATGTACCCCGGCATCGTTCCCCCGTTCCTGCTCGATCGGCTCGCGTCCACCGACGACCCGCGGCTCGCACGCGCGGCCGCCGCGGCTCGCAAGACCCTGGCGATGCCGCGGCCGCCGCGGCCCACCCGCACCCGGCTCCGGCTGTCGATCGACGGCGACGCGCTCGTCGCCGAAGCGGTTCCCGCCCCCGATCGCATCATCTCCGACGCGCAGAACAGCGAGAACCTGCCCGGTCGGCGCGTGCGCAGCGAAGACGAAGAGCCCGTCGGCGACGCCGCCGTCGACGAGGCGTACGGCGGTCTCGGTGCCACGTACGACTTCTTCTGGGACGCCTTCGCACGCGACGGCATCGACGCGGCGGGCGGCTCGCTGCTCGCGACGGTGCACTTCGGCGACGACTACGACAACGCGTTCTGGAACGGCGAGCGCATGGTGTTCGGCGACGGCGACGGCGAGGTGTTCGTCGGGTTCACCCGCTCGCTCAGCGTCATCGCGCACGAGCTCGGCCACGGGGTGACCGAGGCCGCCGGGGGTCTCGAGTACCAGGGGCAGTCCGGCGCCCTGAACGAGTCGTTGTCCGACGTGTTCGGCGCCCTCGCCGAGCAGCACCGGCTCGGCCAGAGCGCCGACGAAGCGTCGTGGCTGATCGGCGCGGGCATCTTCGCGCCCGACGTGCAGGGCGAAGCACTGCGGTCGATGAAAGCACCCGGCACCGCCTACGACGACGACGTGCTCGGCACCGACCCGCAGCCCGGACACATGCGCGACTACGTCGAGACCGACGACGACAACGGGGGCGTGCACATCAACTCCGGCATCCCCAACCGCGCCTTCCACGTCGCCGCGACGACACTGGGCGGCTTCGCCTGGGAGCGCGCCGGACTCATCTGGTACCGCACCCTCACCGCGGGCACCCTCTCGCCCACCGCCGACTTCGCCGCCTTCGCCGCCGCCACGCGCGCCACCGCCGCCAGCGAGTACGGTGAGGAGTCCGAGGAGGTCGCCGCCGTCCGCGCCGCATGGGTCGCAGTCGGCGTCGAGGAGGATGCCGCAGCCTGACGCCGCGAACGACGAGCACTTCGCCGTGGTCGTCGTGCGCTCGGGTGGCCTCGCCGGGCTGCAGAAGCAGTGGCGGGCCGAGCCCGACCCGGCGCGTCTTGCTCAGTGGCGCGAACTCGTCGAGAGCTGCCCGTGGGATGCCGCCCCCTCTGCGTCGTCGGGTGCCGACCGCTATCAGTGGCGCATCGAGGTGCATCGCGGAGGCATCGCCGTGCGGCGAGCGCGGTTGGGCGACGGTCAGGTCGACGGTCCCTGGCGCACGCTCGTCGACGAGGTGCGCCGGGCCGCACCGTCGACGCCGCGCTCGCGCTGAGCGCCGGCCGCGCCATCCCGACCGGCCGCATGCGGGCGGGCCGAACTCCTGAGAGATCCGGCGTCCAGCCTCCCGCGTGTGCGGCGAACGGCATCCGCAACCCGAAACTCAGGAGTTCGGCCCGCCCACACCCGCGGCCGCGCACATCGGAACGGGGTCGGCTGCACCGGCCACGGGCCCATCTGGCCCCGCCCACGCGACCTCGCCCGGGCCCGCCGCCCGTCAGGACCCACGCCCCGGGGCGGGCCGAACTCCTGAGAAATCCGGCTCCGAACCTCGCGCGGGTGCGGAGAACGGCATCCGCAGGCCAAAACTCAGGAGTTCGGCCCGCCCACACCAACGGACCCCGAACCAGCTCAGCCGAACAGCCTCCGACGCTTCTTCTTCGACACGATGCTCTTCTGCAGGTACACGACTCCGAGCCAGCGGCCGAACTTGAAGCCCACGCGGCCCATGCGACCCACCTCGGTGAACCCCAGCTTCTCGTGCAGGGCGATCGACGCGTCGGCTCCCTTGTCGCTGATCGCGGCGACCATCTCGCGGATGCCGAGCTCCTGGCACGCGGAGATCAGCGCCTCCAGCAGGGCGCGGCCGAGTCCCTTGCCCGCCGCGGCCTGACCGAGGTAGATCGAGTTCTCGACCGTGTACCGGTACGCCGACTTGGACTGCCAGGGCTGCACCAGCGCGTACCCGAGCACTTGACCGCTGGGCGACTCCGCCACGAGGAAGGGAAGTCCGAGCTTGTTCAACGTGGCGAACTTGTCGCGCCACTTCGCGATCGTCCAGGCCTTCTCGTCGAAGGTCACGACGGAATTGCGCACGTAATAGTTGTAGATCTCGCGGATGTGGGGGATGTCGGCCTCGGTGGCCGGGCGGATCTCATACGTGAACGGTCGTTCGGGCTCCGGCGCACGCCGCAGGTGCGTGGGCAACCGACGGCGGGCCTTCTCGTACTCCTCTTCCAGCACGCTCGACACTTTACGCACAGCGGCGTTTCGAGCGTGTGACCCCGGGCCGCGCGGCGCTGTCGTCAGGCCGGGAGACGCCAATCGACGGGGTCCGCGCCCTGCTCCTCGAGCAGGGTGTTGACCCGCGAGAACGGCTTCGAGCCGAAGAACCCCCGGCTGGCCGACAGGGGCGACGGATGCGGCGACGACACGATGGCGGTGTCACCGAGCAGGGGGGCCAGGTTCATGGCATCCTTCCCCCACAGCACCGCGACCAGCGAAGCCTCGCGGGCGACGAGGCTGCGGATGGCGTGGTCGGTCACGCGCTCCCACCCCCACCCCCGATGGGATGCCGGGGAGCCCGGCGCCACGGTGAGCACACGGTTCAGCAGCATGACGCCCTGCGCGCCCCAGGCCGAGAGGTCGCCGTGCGGCGCGGGGGCGATCCCCAGGTCGTCGGAGAGCTCGCGGTAGATGTTCGACAGGCTCCGCGGCACGGGCCGCACGTGCGGGTCGACTGCGAACGACAGGCCGATCGGGTGCCCCGGGGTGGGGTACGGATCCTGGCCGACGATCAGCACGCGCACCGCGTCGATCGGCGTGCGGAACGCACGCAGCACGAGGTCACCGGCGGGGAGGTACGGCTGCCCCTCGGTGCGCAGGCGCTCCCCGAGCGCCGCGATGTCGTCGGCGACGAGGGCGAGGGGCGTCACCCACGACGCGTCGATCAGGCCGGCATCGGCGAGCTGCGCGAGAGTCTTGCCGCTCACGCGGCGTCTTCTTCGTGCACCGACCCTTGGTGCGACCAGGGGAAGTCGATCCAGAGATCGGTGTCCTTCCACGCGTAGTCGGGGGTGATGATCGTCGACGGCTTCGTGTAGATCACGGCCGAACGGGTCTCGGCGCCGTGCCGGCCGAGGAGCTTCACGGCGAGGTCGAGGGTGCGACCGCTGTCGGCGACGTCGTCGACGAGGAGCACCCGTCGTCCGGTGAGGTACGACAGGTCGAGCTCGGGGGGCAGCAGTTCGGGCGCATCGAGGACGGTGCCGACGCCGGTGTAGAACTCGACGTTGAGAGCGCCGCAGTTCTTCACACCCAGTCCGTACGCGATGGCGCCGCCCGGCAGCAGTCCGCCTCGGGCGATCGCGACGACCACCTCGGGGTGGAACCCGTCGGCGACGATCGCCCGGGAGATGTCGCGCGTGGCGACCCCGAAATCGTCCCAGCTCAACCGCTCGCGCTCGTCCGTCACACCGGACTCCTCTCGTCGACTCGTCTCACCCTAGGGCGTGATCGAGACGCCGCCGCGCCCGATGCCGCCTCATCGCGGGGTGCCCGGTGCGATCGTGGCACCCCGGCGGGGAGTCGATTGCGGATGCCGAGGACGGCGGCGGTGCTATCGTCGCGCCATGTCGCGCATCTCGGGTGCGGTCGGACGGGTGCGCACCTCGGCGCTCGGGGTGACCGCGGGGCTCATCGGGTGGTTCGTGCTGGTGGAGCTCGCCAGCGGCATCCTTCAGGGGTTCTACGTCCCCCTGCTGCCCGACATCGTCACGCACCTGGGGATCCGCGACGCCGACGTCAACTGGTTCGAAGCCGCGCAGCTTCTGCTGTCGGCGCTCGTGCTGCCGGTGCTGGCCAAACTCGGCGACATGTTCGGGCACAAGCGCGTGCTGCTGTTCTCGGCGATCGCGACCGCGGCGGCGAGCTGGTGGCTCGTCTTCGCCGACTCGTTCACGACGTTCCTGCTGGCCTGGGCCCTGCAGGGCTTCTACGTCGTGTGGCTGCCGCTCGAGATCGCCCTGATCTTCGACCGTGGACGCCGGCAGCAGCGGGGGGTGTCGCAGACCCGCCGCGCCGCAGGTCTGCTCGTCGTGGGATTGCAGGCCGGCGCGATCATCGGCGCCCTGGCTGCGGGGCGCCTGTTCACCGCGACCGGCGGCGATCTGCGCCTCTCGCTCGCCGTCCCCGCGATCGTCGTGACGCTCATCTGCCTGGTGATCTGGTGGGGCGTGCCCGAGTCCGAGCCGTCGACGAGCGACCGCCGCCTCGACCTCGGCGGCTTCACGATCCTCGCCGGCGCTCTGCTCTGCGTCACCGGCGCCCTGTCGTTCGTGCGGCTCCCCGACGGCCCGGGTCCGATCGCGATCGTCGGGCTGCTGGCCGCGGGCCTCGTGCTGGGCGTGGTCTTCGTGCTGTTCGAGCTCCGTCAACGCGATCCGGCCATCGACATCCGCGTGCTGCGCCGGCCCGAGATGTGGCCGGTGCAGGCCACGGCCTTCCTCGTGGGCATCAGCCTGCTGGGAGCGCAGGGCCCGCTCGCGACCTACGCCGGCACCGACCGCGCACTCGGCTACGGCCTGGGTCTCGATGCCGCGGACCGATCGAACGTCATCGGCGTCTACCTCGTCTCGCTCATCGTCGGCGCTGTGCTGTTCGCCGTGACCTCGCGGTGGGCGCGTCCGCGCGCGATGCTGATCGGGGCCGCGACGCTCGTGGGTGCGGGATACGCGCTCCTGCTCCCCCTGCACGTCGAGCTCTGGCAGGTGCTGCTGTGCCTCGCGATCGCCGGGATGGGCTCGGGCGCCCTCGTCGCGGCGATGCCCGCGGCCGCGGCCGCCGCCGCTCCTCGCGGGCAGACAGGGGTGGCATCCGCCCTGACCAACACCACCAAGACCGTGGGCGGAACGATGTCGTCCGCCGTCTTCGGCGTGGTCCTCGCCGGTGGAGCCGGTGCGGCCGTGGCCGCCACCGCCGCACCGCTCGCGGGCTACCTGACGGTGTGGGCGATCTGCGCGGCGGGCGGATTCGCCGCGGCCGTGCTGCTGTTCTTCGTGCCGAAAGTGGCGTTCGCCGACAGCGCCGAGACCGAGACCGCCGCCCACGCCGCACGCGGCGAGGTGGCCTGAACGACGACCTCGGGCTCGACCGGCCGAGGATCGACGGGCCCACGGTGATCGCGGCGGAGAGACCGACGGTGACGGCATGCCGGCGACACCGGGCGGCAGCCCTGACGGGAACGGCCCCTCGGCTACTCCGGGCGCTCGCTCTGACGGGGGCGCAGCGGCCCCCGCGCGAGCAGGTGCTGCGCCGACTGCGCGACGGGGCGCATCGTCACGAGGTCGAGGTTGACGTGCCCCGGTGCATCGAGCGCGTAGGCGATGACGTCGGCGACGTCGTCGGCCACCAGGGGCGCCTCGACGCCCTCGTAGAGCTTGTCGACGGCATCGTGGTCGCCGCCCACGCGGTTGAGGGTGAACTCCTCGGTGCGCACCATGCCCGGCGCGATCTCGATCACACGGATCGGTTCGCCGTTCAGTTCGAGCCGCAGGGCGTTCACGAGCATGGCCTCGCCCGCCTTGGCGGCGTTGTACCCCGCCCCTCCCGGGTACGCGGTCTTCGCGGCGGTGGAGGTGACGAACAGCGCGTCCGCGTGCCCGACGCGCTGCGCGGCCTCGCGGAGGAGCGGGAGAAGGGATGCCACGAGCCGCTGCGACGAGAGCACGTTGGCCTCGAACATCCAGCGCCAGTCGTCGGCGTCGCCGTCTTCGACCCGGTCGGTGCCGCGCGCCCCACCGGCCACCTGCACCAGCGCGTCGACGCCACCGGTCTCGGCGAGCCAGGCCGACAGGTCGGCGATGTCGTCGGCGACGGTGAGATCGGCCGCGCGGGCGACGACACCGGTCTCGGCCTCGAGCGCCGCGAGCCGCTCGGCCCGGCGGGCGACGCCCACCACGTCCCACCCGCGCGAGCGCAGCAGTCGCGCCGTCGCCTCTCCGATACCCGAACTGGCCCCGGTCACCACTGCACGTCGCGTCATGGCATCCACGCTACCGGCACCCTCCGACACGGGTGTTACGGCCCGTGTCCGCCCCTGTTGTCGGTGTCGGAGGCGGTGTCTACGCTCGCATCAGGCCACGGCGACCGCCCAGGCCACCCGAGCTGAGGAGCGGCCATGTCGGCATCCGAGAACTGGCGTTTCGAGACCAAGCAGATCCACACCGGTGCCCAGCCCGATCCGGTGACCAAGGCCCGGGCCACGCCGATCTACCAGACCACCTCGTACGTGTTCGACAACGCCGACCACGCCGCGAACCTGTTCTCGCTGGCCGAGTTCGGCAACATCTACACGCGCATCCAGAACCCCACGCAAGACGTCGTCGAGCAGCGCGTCGCGGGGCTCGAGGGCGGCACGGGCGCTCTGCTCGTCGCCAGCGGCCAGGCGGCCGAGACCATCGCCGTGCTCAACATCGCGCAGGCCGGCGACCACATCGTGTCGTCGAGCTCGATCTACGGCGGCACCTACAACCTCTTCAAGTACACCCTCGCGAAGCTCGGCATCGAGACGACGTTCGTCGAGAACCAGGACGACCCCGCCGCCTGGCGTGCCGCCGTGCGTCCCAACACCAAGCTCTTCTTCGCCGAGACCATCGGAAACCCGAAGATCAACGTGCTCGACATCCGCACGGTCGCCGATGTCGCGCACGAGGCCGGCGTGCCGCTCATCGTCGACAACACGATCGCGACGCCCTACCTCATCCGTCCCTTCGAGCACGGCGCCGACATCATCGTGCACTCCGCGACCAAGTTCCTCGGCGGGCACGGCACCACGATCGGCGGCGTCATCGTCGACGGCGGCACCTTCCCCTGGTCGGAGCACTCCGACCGGTTCCCCGGCCTGACCACGCCCGATCCGTCGTACCACGGCGCCGTCTACACGCAGGCGGTCGGCGACGGTCTCGCGTACATCATCAAGGCGCGCGTGCAGCTGCTGCGCGACCTGGGTGCCTCCATCGCGCCGCAGAGCGCCTGGCAGCTCATCCAGGGCATCGAGACCCTGTCGCTGCGCATCGAGCGTCATGTGCAGAACGCGCAAGAGATCGCGGAGTGGCTCGAGTCGCACCCCGATGTCGCGACCGTGAACTACTCGGGCCTGCCCACCTCGCCCTGGTACGCCGCCGCGAACAACTACGCCCCCAAGGGCGTGGGTGCCGTGCTGTCGTTCGAGCTCAAGGGCGGTGTCGAAGCGGGTCGCGAGTTCGTCAACTCGCTGAGCCTGTTCAGCCACCTCGCCAACATCGGCGACGTGCGCTCGCTCGTCATCCACCCGGCATCCACCACGCACTCCCAGCTCACGCCCGAGCAGCAGCTCACCGCCGGTGTCACGCCGGGCCTCGTGCGCCTGTCGGTGGGTCTCGAGAACATCGCCGACCTCAAGGCCGACCTCGACCAGGCCCTCGCCGCCGCGCGGCGCCTGTCCGAGGCCTCGCGCGTCTGACCCCCTCTCGCGAAACGCCCCGACCCGGCTGTCCGGGTCGGGGCGTTTCGCGGCGTCGAGGGATGCGTCGTCTTCGTGTCCGGCGCGTCGCGTCGCGCAGCGTGCGGACAGCTCGGCGTCGCGCGGCGCGCGCAGCGCGGCGTCGGGTGACGAGCGGAGGACCAGGGATGCCAGGAGGACCCACGCCGCATGGCGACCCTCCCCCGTCCCTGACGCTCCGCTGATCACACGCCGCGCACCGCGCGACGCCCGCGTCAGACCTTCTGGCGCGGACGCAGGCTCCCGAGGCCCCCGTCGACCCCGATGATCTGGCCCGTCATCCACGCGTTCTCGGGCGAGAGCAGGAACTCCACCGCGCGAGCCACGTCCTCGGGCTCGCCCAGGCGTCCGAGGGGGTGCATGGCCTCCGACACCTTCCGAGACATGTCGGTCGACGTGAGCTTCGCGGTCAGGCGCGTCTGAACCAGGCCCGGCGCGACGGCGTTCACCCGCAGCCCGTGCGATGCGTAGCTGGCGGCGGCCGACAGCGTCAGCCCGATGACGCCGGCCTTCGCGGCGGCGATGCCGTCGTGGTTCGGCAGTCCCGCCAGGGCCGCGGCCGAAGACACCAGCACCACTGAGCCACCGTCGCGCATGTGCGTCCCGGCTGCGCGCACGGCGGCGAACGACGTGGTCAGAGAGGCGGCGATGAGGCCGTCGTACTGCTCGCGCGAGGTCAGGTGCGCGGGCTTGAGCAGCATCGAGCCCGCGAACACCGCGATGCCGTCGAGCTCGCCCACCTCGCCGACCACGCGGTCGACGGCGTCGAAGTCCGTGGCATCCAGAACGAAGTCGGGCTCGATGACCGAGGAATCCCGCGCCGTCGTGACAACGCGATGACCGGCGTCGCGCAGTCGGGTCGCGGTCGCCCCGCCGATGTCGCTTGAGGCCGCAATGAGAAGGAAGGTCGCCATGCGGCGATTCTGGCCAGCCCTCCGCGCCGGAGGCGGGGGCTGGACAAGGAGGTCAGACGGTGGTCAGCGCCGAGCGCAGGCGTTCGTTCTCGGCGTGCCAGTCGGGGTCGTCCTCCCAGAGCTCGGCCAGTTCACCGTCGTCGGAGGTCGCGTGGACGACCGCGGCGTCGGCCAACGACACCAACTCGGCGGACGGCGCCGACGCGCGCGCCACGAACGCCGTGACCGCGTCGGAGAAGGCCCGGCCGGGCACCCGCCCCAGCCCCCGCGCGACGACCTCGGCGGCCGCGATCGCCACCGTCGCGGCGTCGGAGTCGAGCTGCGAGCCCTCGGTATCGGCGGCGACGCGCAGTGCGTCGCGCACGACGTTCCAGTCGGTCTGCCCTTCGAGTTCGTACGCCCAGTCGGCGGCGGTGTCGTTCCCGAACGGTTCTGCGCTCCATGCACCCATGCGCCGAATCGTACGCGCGGTCTCCGACATCGACGTAACAGTCCGGTCGGGCCGCCGGCGACCGACGAGAATGGATGCCATGGACTGGCAGATCTCCGAAGACACGGTGCCCTCGGCCCCGGTGACGGAGGCCGATGCCCGATCGCTGCTCGGACGCCCCCCGGCGACCGGCGCGTGGCGCGACGGCGACCCCGCGGGGGACCGCCGATTCGCCTCGTTCGGCGCGTTCGCGACCGAGACCGGGCAGTCGCTGCCCCACGTGCGTCTCGCGTACGAGACGTGGGGACAGCTCTCCCCCGCCCGCGACAACGCCGTGCTGATCCTCCACGCGCTCACCGGCGACAGCCATGTGCGCGGTGCCGCCGGTCCGGGGCACCCCACCGCCGGGTGGTGGAGCGACCTCGTGGGCCCCGGTGCGGCCATCGACACCGACCGCTGGTTCGTGGTCGCCCCCAACATGCTGGGCGGATGCCAGGGCTCGACGGGACCGGCGAGCATCGCCCCCGACGGCTACGAGTGGGCTTCGCGCTTCCCGTACCTCACGATCCGCGACCAGGTCGAGGCTCAGGCCCTGCTCGCCGACGAGCTCGGCGTCGAGCGGTGGTTCGCCGTGGTCGGCGGGTCGATGGGCGGAATGCACGCGATCGAGTGGGCCGTCGGCCACCCCGACCGCGTCGCCCGCGCCGCGATCCTCTCCGCCCCGCCGATCACGACCGCCGACCAGATCGCCCTGAACTCGGTGCAGCTCGACACCGTGCGCATCGACCCCCGCTTCGCCGGCGGCGAGTATTACGACGCCGGCGACGGCGACGGCCCGCACCGCGGACTCGCCCTCGCTCGGCGCATGGCACTGCTGAACTACCGCAGCCCGACCGAGCTCAACCAGCGATTCCAACGTTCGTGGCAGTCGGGGGTGAGCCCGCTGGGCCGCGGCGGACGCTTCGCCGTCGAGTCGTACCTCGACTTCCATGGCAACAAGTTCACCCGCCGTTTCGACGCGAACAGCTACCTCACCCTCGTCGAGGCCATGAACTCGCACGACGTCGGCCGCGACCGCGACGGCGTCGAAGACGCCCTCGGCCGCGTCACGGCGACGACCCTGGTGCTCGGCATCGACAGCGACCGCCTGTTCCCTATCGACGGGCAGCACCGCATCGCCCGCGGCATCCCGAACACGCTCGACGGAGACGACGCCGTCGTGCTGTCGAGCGACTTCGGCCACGACGGCTTCCTCATCGAGACCGCCGCCGTCGCCCTGCACCTGCGTCGTCTTTTCGCGACCTGACGATTCCGGATGCCGGGCACCGCGGCATCCGTTCCTCCGGCCCCCCGTCGGTCGAGGACGAGGTCGCGCGTGTCGCGGTAGGGCCGCGCCGCTGCCGCGGCGAGCCGGCACCCCCACGCATACCCGGCGCGTTCCGGACCCTCACCCGAGCGGCGCGCCGTCGCCGCGACCGCCCGCACACACCGTCGAGTGTCCAGAACACTCCGCATCCCCGGACCCCAAGGCGGCGTGTCCGGGACACTCGCGCCAAGGTTCAGCGCCGCGTCAGCCGCCGGCCCGTGGTCGACACGACGCGCGCTCAGCGCTGCGTCGGGATCGAACCGGTGATCGCGGTCTGCGCGGCTTCGGCGGCCGGCACCCGATGTTCGGGGTGGCGTCCGCTGCGGTCCTCGACGCGGTACGAGACCACGGCGACCACCAGTCCGCCCAGGGCGAGCAGAGCGCCCACCCACGCCGGGGCGACGAGTCCGAGGCCCGCGGCGATAGCGAGGCCGCCGAGGAACGCGCCGAGGCTGTTGCCGATGTTGAGCGCCGAGTGGTTCAACGCCGCGGCGATGGACTGGTTGTCCTCGGCGACGTCCATGAGTCGCGTCTGGATCGCCGGGCTCAGGGCGGCACCGCAGAACGCCACCAGGAACGCGAACAGCACCAGCGCCACGATCCACCCGGCCGTGAGAGCCAGGCCCACCGATGCCGCACCGAGGGCGACGAGCCCGACGTACAACCAGAACCGCAGGTCTTTGTCGGCGAGCGCGCCGCCGACGATGTTGCCGATCGTCATGCCGATCCCCACGAGCACGAGTACGAGCGAGACGGCCCACTCGGGCTGGCCCGCGACATCGGTGATCATGGGCGCGATGTAGCTGTACATCGCAAAGAATCCGCCGAACCCGACGGCGCCGATGCCGAGGGCGAACCAGACCTGTCCGATGCGGAACACACGCAGTTCGTCACGCAATCGACGACCGGGCGAACCGGGGTGCTTCGGTACGAAGAGGGCGATGCAGATCGTGGCGAGCAGGAAGATCCCGGTCACCACGGCGAACGCCGCGCGCCAGCCGACCTGCTGGCCGAGAAGGGTGCCCAGCGGCACACCGACGACGTTGGCGATCGTGAGCCCGGTGAGTACGAACGCCACGCCCTTGGCGCGATTGCCGGGGCCGAGCGCGTCGGCGGCCACCAGGGCGCCGATGCCGAAGTAGGCGCCGTGCGGGAGTCCGGCGAGGAATCGGGATGCCGCGACGAGCTCGAACGTGGGGGCGATGACGGTCAGCAGGGTGAAGAATGCCAGCGCGGCGGCGAGCACGATCATCACGCGATGACGCGGGAACCGTGCCACGGAGCCGGCGATCGTGGGCGCACCGACGACGACGCCGAGCGCGTAGAGCGAGATGAGCCAGCCGGCCTGGGCGATGGCGTCGTCGGGCGAGGCCGCCCACGCGCCGGGGACGAGTTCGCGGGCGATGTTGGGCAGCAAGCCCATCACCACGAACTCGGTCATGCCGATGCCGAAGCTGCCGATGGCGAGAGAAAGGAGCGCCCGCATCGCCGCACCTCTCGAGGAAGTCGAAGAGGTCACCTTGCGATGCTAGTCCGCGCGGCCGCGAGCGTCGAATCGTTTCGAGGGCCGGGTGCGGCGGGTGAGGTCGGCGTCAGGGTCGACCGTGCACCCCGCGGACTGCTCCTCCCCACCCGCACCGCGGGTGAACTTCTCCCGATCTCCGCGGTCGAGCGGTTCCACCCCCACGGAAAGCTGACAGTCTGGGTTTCCTCACCGCGGGATGAAGGGATGCCGGACGTGACGGAACCGCAAGTATGGGTGCTCATCGGAACCTTCGCCGCGACTGTTCTGGGCGGCATGACGTTCAGCACGAACCTCATCATGGGATCGCTCACGAAAGTGATCACGGCGAACACAGACCGGCTCGAGGCACGTCTCGACGCCGTGCGGTACGAGACGGTGGCCGAGATCCACGTCACGAGGACCCGGGTCGACAGCGTCGAGACCGGTCTCACCGCCAAGATCGATAGCGTCGAAGCCGGCCTCACCGCCAGAATCAACACCGTCGAAGCCGGCCTCAGCGCCAGAATCGACAGCGTCGAAGCCGGCCTCGCCGCCAGAATCGACACCGTCGAAGCCGGCCTGGGCGCCAAGATCGACAGCGTCGAGAGCCGCCTGCGCGGAGACCTCGCCCGCATCGATGCCGACGTCACCGCCATCACCAGGCGCATCTGGAACGACCCGCCCGCCGGGTGAACCCGACGCAGCTGCGCCCCCTCGCGCAACCGTCGACCACTGTCCCGTCACGACTCCGTCGATCGGGCTCGATCGATCAGGCTCGATCGATCAGCTCAGTCGACGTGACGCTCCAGCGCGTCCTCGAGTCGCTCGATCTTGCCGTCGATCTCGCCCGTGTGTCCGGGGCGGATGTCGGCTTTCAGCACCAGCGACACCCGCGATCCGTAGGGCAGCACGGCATCCGTCGCCCGTTTGACGACGTCGAACACCTCGTCCCACTCCCCCTCGACCTCGGTGAACATCGAGGTCGTGCGATGCGGCAGACCCGAGGCGCGCACGACGGCGACGGCTGCGGCGACGGCGTCGTGCACCGACGCGTCGGGGTTCTCCGAGGCGACGGTTCCGACACCCGAGGGAGCGACAGAGAAGGCGATGAGCATGATTCGAGACTAGGCCGCGGGCGGCCTCGGCGGAACGGGCCGCGTCGCCACCGCGCCGCACAGCGCTGCGCAGCGACGCGCCGCACCGCGAAGTGAAGCGCTGCGTGTCTCCGTCGGACGACGCCGCGTGCACCCCGGTCGCGGCGCACCGTCTCGCGGCAGCACCGCGCCCAGACGCGAACCCCGGGTCAGCCGCGCGGAGCGATCCGCGTTCGCGCCGGACGCCGCCCGGTCACGATCTCGTGCAGCCCGGCGGGGGGACGGACGCGGTCGATCGGCGCACGGACGACGCGCACGACGGCCCACACGAGCAGCACGAGGGCGAGCAGGTTCCGCGTTTCGAGCACGAAGACCGGGAACGGGTTCGGGTGCGTCGCCATGAGCCCGTCGTACAGCAGCGGGTACATCCACTGCGTGAGCGCCGCGATCACGAGCGTCATGCCCGCGAATCCGTACCAGCGACGGCGATCGATCATCAGCCCCAGCACGACGGGGGCGAAGAGCCACACGTAGTACTGCGGCGAGCCGACCTTGTTCAGCGCGATGAAGGCGGTGACGAGAGCGAGCGAGAGCGGCGGGAAGAGGCTCACGAAGGTCGCCCCGCGCCGCAGCTTCACGATGCCGACGATGGCGATCCCGACCATGACGAGCAGCATGATGGGCGTCATCGCGGCGATGAGGGGGTCGGCGCCGGGTCCCGTCACCTGGAAGGTGAGCACGCCGCCGTCGTAGTACACCTCGGAGCCGGGAACGTAGAAGGCGGCGAGGAACATGTACAGCCCGCCGACGGGGGCCTCCATCTGGATGCCGCGGGTGGTCTGGTCTCCGACGAAGCCGAAGACGTAGGACGCACCGCCCAGGGCGACGACCGCGATGACGGTGGTCACCGACACCGCGACGGCACCCCAGATGAGGGCCAGGCGACGGCGGGCGGCGATGAGACCGGCGGCCAGGATCGCCGCAGGCCACACCTTCATCCACACGGCGATCGACAGCAGCAGGGAGGCCACGAACGGGCGGCGCAGCAGCCAGATGCTGCCGAGGATCGCGAACGGCACCGTGATGCCGTCGATGCGGTACAGGCCGACCGGCCCGATGAGCAGGATGGACGCGAGCCAGAACCAGGCGGCGATCACACGACCGCGCGAGCGTCCCTTGCCCACGAGCACGACGAAGGCGACCAGGTTGGCGAGCGCGACGGTGATGACCCAGGCGGGCGTGTACCCGACGGCCCAGGCGAACAGCCAGGCGAACGTCATGGGCAGGAACGCGAGCTGCGGATAGATCCACTTCTCGGTGATGCCCGGCCAGGCCCACGCGTCGGACCGCGTGCACGAGGTGACGTCGATGCCGCCGAACAGCGCGCAGCGCGACCAGGGTTCGTACACCAGGTACACATCGCCCATCGGCTCGTTGGGCTGCTGATAGCCCAGGATGCCGACGACGACATGTACGGCGACGAACGCGATCAACAAGGGAACGACACGCCTCACCACCGCATCATCCTAAGCGGGCGCCCCTGAGCGTCCCGGACGCGTGGCTCGCGCTCCCCCGCCGTCGCGCGGGTCGCGACGACAACCGTTACCCGATCGAGTCCGCCTGCAGCCCGGCCACGACCGAGGGCAGCTCCCCGGCGATGTCGAGCGCGGTGATCGGCCCGCCGAGGCCGCCGTAGGCCTGTGATGCCCGTGTGCCGGCCGTTCCGTGCAGCCACGCGGCGGTGGCCGCGCACGCGGCGAGGTCGTCGAGCGAGGTGCGATCGGCGGCGACCGACCCGGCGGTGACGGCGCCGAGCACGCCCGCGAGCACGTCGCCGGTACCGGCGGTGGCGAGCCACGGCGTGCCCGTCGTCACGCGGCGGGTCCATCCGCCCGCGGCGGCGACGATCGTGACGGCGCCCTTCAGCAGGACCACCGCGCCGATGGCCTCGGCGGTCTCGCGCGCGGCCGCCTCGCGGGCGTCGTCGTCTCGCGGATCGGCCGCTTCGAGGCCCAGGCTCTCGCGCAGTCGGTCGAGCTCTCGCGCGTGCGGCGTCACGATGACCGGTGCCGTGGCCCCGGCGACCAGGTCCAGGGCTCCCGCGTCGACGACGACCGGCACGTCGGCGCGCAGGATGCCGCGCAGCGCCGCGGTCTCGGCGGCGTCGCGCTCCGCGGCATCCGTTCCCGATCCCATCACCCACGCCTGCACCCGCCCGTCGGCGGTCACCGTCTCGGGCCGACGCTGCAGCACGAGGTTCTGCGCGCGCTCGGGTCCGAGGTAGCGGACCATGCCCGTTCCGGTGCGCCACGCGGCCTCGACTCCCAGCATCGCCGCGCCCGGATACCGGGTGGACCCCGTACGCATCCCCACGACCCCGCGGGAATACTTGTCGTCGTGCGCCGTTGGCCACCGCAGTGTGCGACCGGCATCGCGCCCGGTCCAGTCCTTCGCCGTCATGGCGTCACCCTAAAGCGCAAAGGTCTTCCATGAGTGCCCTCTTCACACCCCTGTCCATCCGCGGTATCGAGATGCGCAACCGGCTCTGGGTCTCGCCGATGTGCCAGTACAGCGCGGTCGACGGCGTGCCGAACGACTGGCACCACGTGCACCTCGCCCAGTTCGCCGCGGGCGGCGCCGGCCTCGTGATCGCCGAGGCCACGGCGGTGTCGCCCGAAGGCCGCATCTCGCCCGAAGACGCCGGCATCTGGACCGACGCGCAGGCCGAGGCCTGGGCCCCCATCGTCGCGGCGATCCGCGCGCGGGGCGCCGTCGCGGGCGTACAGCTGGGCCACGCCGGCCGCAAGGCGTCGACCACCTCCCCGCTCACCGGCGGCCGCGGCACCGTCGCGCCCGAGGCCGGCGGCTGGACCACGCTCGCCCCCTCGGCGCTCGCGTACGACACGTTCGCCGAGCCCGTCGCCCTCGATGCCGCGGGCATCGAGAAGGTCGTCGAGGACTTCGCGGATGCCGCCCGCCGGGCCGTCGCGGCCGGGTTCGAGGTCGTCGAGCTGCACGCGGCCCACGGCTACCTGCTGCACCAGTTCCTGTCACCGCTCACGAACCACCGCGACGACGAGTACGGCGGCTCGTTCGAGAACCGGGTACGCCTGCTCGTGCGCGTGACCGAGGCCGTGCGCGCGGCCACCCCCGACGTCGTCCTGTTCGTGCGCTTCTCGGCGACGGACGCCGCCGAGGGCGGCTGGAGCGTCGCCGACACCGTCGCCGCCGCGCGGCTGGTGGGTGCGGCCGGCGCCGACCTGATCGACGTCTCCAGCGGCGGTCTCGTGCCGCAGCAGCGCATCGTGACCGGCCCCGGCTACCAGGTCGAGTACGCCGCGACCGTGCGCCGCGAGACGGGACTGCGGGTCGCCGCCGTCGGCATGATCGACGACCCCGCCCTGGCCGAGAACATCGTCGCCGACGACCGGGCCGACGCCGTCCTGTCGGGCCGCGAGTGGCTCCGCGACCCGCACTACGGCCTGCGCGCCGCCGCCGCGCTCGGCGCCGACTCCCCCGCGCCGGCCCAGTACACCCGCGCGTACTGAGCCGCGCCGCGACTTCCTGACCCGGGTCCCACCCCACGGCGAATCGGCGAGCGCTCACCCCCGCGAACGAGAACACCGGATGCCACGACCCCTGGGGCCGTGGCATCCGGTGTGTCAGGCCTCAGACGAAGCGACGGCGCTCGGTGGCGTCCTGCACCTCGCCGACGAGCTCCTCGATGATGTCCTCGAGGAACAGCACGGCCTTCACGTCGCCGCTGCCGTCGCGCACCTGCGCCAGGTGGCGACCCGAGCGGCGCATGAGAGCCAGGGCGTCCTCGAGATCGGTCGTCTCGAGCACCGACACCATCTGATGGATGCGCTTGGCGGGGATCGGACGCGCCATGTCGGCGGCCGTCCCGTCGGCCGCGCGCAGGACGTCTTTGAGGTGGACGTACCCGGTGGGGTTGCCGGTGTCATCGACGATCACGTACCGCGAATAGCCGTGCTGCGCGACGGCGCGCTCGATCTCGCCCGGAGTCGTGCGGGCGGGGAGCGTCACGAGGTCGCTCATGGGGACGGCGACGTCGGCGGCGGTCTTCTCGGTGAACTCCACCACCGCGCTGACGGTTCCCGACGCGTCGTCGAGCATGCCCTCTCGCCGTGACTGGCTCACGATCGTCGCGACCTCGTCGAGGGTGAAGGTCGAGGCGGCCTCGTCCTTCGGCTCGACGCGGAACAGGCGCAGCACGTGGTTCGCCGTCCAGTTGAGCGCGACGATGATCGGGTAGAACGCCTTCGACACGGCCACCAGGGGCGGCGCGAGCATGAGCACCGCGCGGTCGGGCAGCGAGAACGCCAGGTTCTTCGGAACCATCTCGCCGAACACGACGTGCAGGTACGACACGATCAGCAGCGCCACGATGAACGCCACCACGTCGACGGCCGCCTCGGGCAGACCGGTGAGGCCGAGGGGCCCCGCCAGCAGGTGGTGGATGGCGGGCTCGGACACGTTCAGGATCAGCAGCGAGCAGATCGTGATGCCGAGTTGGCACGTGGCCAACATGAGCGTGGCGTGCTCCATCGCGTACAGCGCGGTCTTCGCCGCCCGCGAGCCGCGGTCGGCGTGGGGTTCGATCTGCGATCGCCGCGCCGAGATCACCGCGAACTCCGCGCCGACGAAGAAGGCGTTGGCCACGAGCAGCACGACCAGCCAGGCGATTCCCGCCCAATCGTTCATCGCTGATCACCGCCCTTCGCCGCGCGCACGAGGTCGCCGACGTTCTGCTCCACCGGCTTCGGGGTGAACTGCACGCGGTCGACGCGACGGCCGTCCATGCGGTGCACGCTCAGGACCCCTTCGTCGGTCTCGACGGTGTCGCCCACCGCGGGGATCCGCTCGAGCTCGGCCATGATGAAGCCGCCCACGGTGTCGTAGACCTCTCCTTCGGGCACGCGCACGCCCGCGCGGTCGAGGGCTTCATCGGGTCGCAGGTCTCCGGGGAACATCACGGATGCCGCGGAGCGCACCACCCCGGCGCGGGAGCGGTCGTGCTCGTCGAGCACCTCGCCCACGATCTCTTCGACGAGGTCTTCGAGGGTGACCACGCCCGCGGTCCCGCCGTACTCGTCGACCACGATCGCCATCTGGTAGCCGCGCGAACGCAGCTCCGAGACGAGGGTGTCGAGGTGCACCGTCTCGGGGACGCGCAGCGGCTCCGTCGACAGCGCGGCCACGGGCACGTCGCCGCGCCTGTCGCGCGGCACGCCGATGGCGGCCTTGAGGTGCACGACGCCGACGATGTCGTCCATCGACTCGCCGTACACGGGGAAGCGGCTGTGCCCGGTGCGCCGGGCCAACTGCACGACGTCGTCGGCGGGGTCGCCCGCGGCGAGCGCATGCACGCTGGGGCGCGGGGTCATCACGTCGGCGGCGCTGAGGCGGGCGAAAGTGAGGCTTCGGTCGAGGAGCGAGGCGGTGTCCTTCTCGAGCATGCCGGCGCTGGCCGAGCGCTTGACGAGGCTGGAGAGCTCCTCGGCCGAACGGGCGCCCGAGAGCTCCTCTTTCGGCTCGACGCCGATGGAGCGGAGCACCCCGTTGGCGCTGCCGTTGAGCACGAGGATGGCGGGCTTGAACACGGCGGTGAACGCGACCTGGAACGGAAGGACGAGCTTGGCCGTCTGCCGCGGGATCGCGAGGGCGAAGTTCTTGGGGACGAGCTCGCCCAGGATCATCGACAGCACGGTGGCGAAACCGACGCCGATGATCGCGGCGAGGGTGACGATCACCGCCTCGGGCAGTCCCCACGCCTGGAAGACCGGCCGCAGCAGGTTCGAGATGGCCGGTTCCATCGTGTAACCGGTGAGGAGCGTCGTCAGGGTGATGCCGAGCTGGGCGCTCGACAGGTGCGTCGAGGTGATGCGCAGCGCATCGATCGTGAGCGAGAGCCGCGTCTCGCCCGCCTCGCGGCGGGCTTCGAGGTCGGCGCGGTCGAGGTTCACCAGGGCGAATTCACTGGCGACGAAGAGTCCCGTTCCGACGGTGAGGATGAGCCCCACGCCGAGCATGACGTAATCCATCAGGCATCACCTCCGCTCGACCGGGGGTCGGTGTCGAAGGGGCGGCGTCGGGGCCTGGGTCTACAACTGGGAGGGTCGTCCATCGTGCGCTCGATTCTATTGCAGCCCCGGGCCCCTGGCATCCGGATTCTGCGCATCCCGGCACCTGGGGAGGATGGGTGCATGGATGCCGAGACCACGGCCGGCGAGCGCGCCGCCACCGCTGAACGTCAGGTGACGGACCGCTTCGTGCACCGCTACGGCCCGGTGGCCTGGGCGAGGGCGGCGCTGCCCGGCGCCGACGGCGAGCGCACGTGGCATTACTGGTGGCACGCGCACGTGCTGCACGTGCTCGGCGACGCCGAGCGCAACCGGCCCGACGCGCGCCGTCGGCGGATGATGCGCCGCCTCGCCCGGGGGGTGACCCTGCGCACGATCGGCCGGTGGACGACCCCGTACTACGACGACATCGCCTGGATGGGCCTGGCGCTCGCGCGCACGCACCTGAACGCCCGCGCCCTGCGCCGCATCTCGCGGGTGCTGCACCGGGCGATCGATCCGCGCGTGGGCGCACTGCCCTGGTGCGTCGGCAGTGACCTCTTCAACGCTCCGGCGAACGCGCCCGGCGCCATGGTGCTCGCTCTGACCGGCCACCGGGCCGAGGCCGTCGCACTCGACACGTGGATGGCATCCACCCTGGATCAGTCCGACACGGGCCTCGTCCGCGACGGCGTCGAGCACGGCGTCGTGCGGAGCGAACTGTGGACGTACAACCAGGGCGCGGCCCTGGGGCTCGCCCTGCTGCTGGGCGAGCGGGCCCTGGCCGACGACGCGCACCCGGCGTGGGCGCACGTGGAGCGTGCCCGGGCTCTCGTCGCCGCGGTCGAACGGTGGTGCGCCGCCGACGACGGACTGTTCCCCGCGGCGGGCGGGGGCGACGGCGGCCTGTTCGCCGGGATCCTGGCGCGTTATCTCGCCGAGGCGGCGATGGATCTCGCCGAGAGCGGCGACGCCGAGGGCGATGCCCTCTCGCGCACCGCGCGGCGCCTCGTCCAGCGCAACGCCGACGCGCTCTGGGACGCACGCCGCGGCGGGTTGTTCCCGGCCGATCCCCGCCGCCCCGCGCGCGCCGAGGGCGACGACCTCGATCTGTCGGTGCAGGTCGGGGCGTGGATCACGCTCGAGGCCGCGGCCGACCTCGAGCGGGTGTTCACCAGCTGACCGGAAGCGCCTTGCCCTCGTCGTACCCGGCCGCCGACTGCAGCCCCACGCGGGCGCGCTCGTGGAACTCGGCGACGGTGGCGGCGCCGGCGTAGGTGAACGAGGAGCGCACGCCCGACGTGATCATGTCGAGCAGGTCCTCCAGGCCGGGGCGCTGCGGGTCGAGGTAGATGCGCGACGACGAGATACCCTCGGCGAAGAGTTCCTTGCGGGCGCGCTCGAACGGGTCGAGTGCCCCGAAGCGCCCGTGCACGGCCTTGGTCGAGGCCATGCCCCACGACTCCTTGTAGACCCGGCCGTCCGCGTCGGAACGCAGGCGCCCGGGCGACTCGATCGTCCCGGCGAACCACGAACCGACCATGACCGATGCCGCACCCGCCGCCAGCGCCAGGGCGACGTCGCGCGGATACCGCACTCCGCCGTCGGCCCAGACGTGCGCCCCGACGCTGCGCGCGGCCTCCGCCGTCTCGAGCACGGCCGAGAACTGCGGCCGCCCCACGGCGGTCATCATGCGGGTCGTGCACATCGCCCCCGGCCCCACCCCGACCTTGAGAATCGTCGCACCCGCGTCGGTGAGGTCGCGCACGCCCTCGGCGGTGACGACGTTGCCGGCGGCGATCGGGATGCCGAGATCCAGCGCGGCGACCTCGCGCAGCGCCCGGAGCATCTGCGCCTGGTGACCGTGGGCGGTGTCGACGACGAGGACGTCGACGCCGGCGTCGGCGAGGGCGCGCGCCTTGCCGGCGACGTCCCCGTTGACCCCCACCGCGGCCGCGACGATCAGGCGTCCCTCGGCGTCGACCGCCGGGCGGTAGACCGAGTCGCGCACGGCGCTCCGCGCCGACAGCGTGCCCACCACGCGGTCCGCGTCGACGACGGCGACGATGTCGGCCTCCCCCACCAGCGCGAAGACGGCACGGGGATCCCCCAGCTGATCGACCGAGACCACCGGGGCGTCGCCCCGAGCGATGTCGCCGAGCGTGGCATCCGGGAGCGCCGTCGCGAGGCGCGTGGCCGGAACGATCCCGCGGAAGGCCGAGAGGGCGACGACCCCGTCGTCGCGGGTCTCGGCGACGACGATGCCGCGCCCGGGCACCGGCGGGAGCACCAGACGCGCGTCGGCGACCGTCGCGGTCGGAGGCAGCACGAGCGGGGCGTCCCAGGCCGTCGGCTGCGCCTTGACCCAGGCGACGGCATCGAGCAGGTCGGGCAGCGCGAGGTCCTGCGGGAGCACGCCGAGGCCGCCGCGACGCGCCAGGGTCGCCGCGAGTCGGGTTCCCGTGACGGAGTTCATGTTCGCCGACACGAGCGGAAGGGTGGCACCGCTCCCGTCACCGGGTGCCAGGTCCACGTCGAGGCGGCTGCGCACCTCGGAATGACGCGGGACCAGGAACACGTCCGAGTAGGTCAGATCGACATCGGGTTGAGCGCCGGAGAACTCCATGGCATCCACCTCACCACATCAAGAGAACGTAAAGACCCGCAGACCGCCCAGGAACCTCGGCTAGGCTTGACGACGCGCCGGACGGTGACGTTCGCGCGTATCCACAGGAATCTTCATCGAGGAAAGCAGGCGATCGACTGTGTCGAGCCAGGTGGCGGGCGTCGGTACTTCGAGCGAGGGCGAGTTCGGCGCGAACGAGTGGCTCGTAGACGAACTCTACGAGCAGTTCAAGGTCGACAAGCACTCCGTAGACAAGGCCTGGTGGCCGATCCTGGAGGCGTACCACCCGGTCGTCGACGGGTCCGCCGCGGCAGCGCCGCCCTCGGAGCCCAAGCCGGTCACCGCGCCGATCCCGGTGGTCGGTCAGGCCCCCGTCGCGCGCACCACCGCCAAGCCCGCGAAGCCGCAGCCGATCCCGGCGCAGGCCCCCGCCTCGACGCCCGCGGCCGCAGCCCCGAGCACCGAAGAGGACCGCGTCACCGTCCTCAAGGGGATGCCGAAGGCCCTGGCCTCCAACATGGACGACTCGCTCACGGTCCCCACCGCGACCAGCGTCCGCACCGTGCCCGCGAAGCTGATGATCGACAACCGCATCGTCATCAACAACCACATGTCGCGCACGCGCGGCGGCAAGATCAGCTTCACGCACCTCATCGGCTGGGCGCTCATCCAGGCACTCAAGGAGTTCCCGAGCCAGAACGTCTACTACGCCGAGATCGACGGCAAGCCCTCGGTGGTGGCCCCCGCGCACATCAACCTGGGCATCGCGATCGACATGCCCAAGCCCGACGGCACCCGCGCGCTGCTGGTGCCGAGCATCAAGCGCGCCGACACCCTCAGCTTCAGCGACTTCCTCGACGCGTACGAAGACCTGGTGCGTCGTGCACGCGGCAACAAGCTCACGCCCGGCGACTTCCAGGGCACGACGCTGTCGCTGACGAACCCCGGCGGCATCGGCACCGTGCACTCGGTCCCCCGTCTCATGCGCGGTCAGGGCGCCATCATCGGCGCGGGTGCGCTGGACTACCCCGCCGAGTTCCAGGGCGCGAGCGACAAGACGCTCAACGAGCTGGCGATTGGCAAGACCATCACGCTCACCAGCACCTACGACCACCGGGTCATCCAGGGCGCGGGGTCGGGCGAGTTCCTCAAGAAGGTGCACGAGCTGCTCATCGGGCAGCGCGGCTTCTACGACGACATCTTCGCGGCGCTGCGCATCCCCTACGCGCCCATCCACTGGGCGGCCGACATCAGCGTCGACCTCTCGGAGCGCATCGACAAGAGCGCCCGCGTGCAGGAGCTCATCAACTCGTACCGCGTGCGCGGCCACCTCATGGCCGACATCGACCCGCTCGAATACGTGCAGCGCACCCACCCCGACCTCGAGATCGAGTCGCACGGTCTGACCTTCTGGGACCTCGACCGCGAGTTCGTCACCGGCGGTCTGGGCACGAAGCGCGTCGCCAAGCTCCGCGACATCCTCGGCGTGCTCCGCGACTCGTACTGCCGCACCATGGGTGTCGAGTACATGCACATCCAGGACCCGATCCAGCGTCAGTGGTTCCAGAGCAACATCGAGGTCAAGTACACCAAGCCCGGGCACGACGAGCAGCTGCGCATCCTGTCGAAGCTCAACCAGGCCGAGGCGTTCGAGACCTTCCTGCAGACCAAGTACGTCGGTCAGAAGCGCTTCAGCCTCGAGGGCGGCGAGTCGCTCATCCCGCTGCTCGACCAGATCCTCCAGGGCGCCGCGTCCAAGGGCCTCGACGGAGCCGCGATCGGCATGGCCCACCGCGGTCGCCTGAACGTGCTCACCAACATCGGTGGCAAGACGTACGGCCAGGTGTTCCGCGAGTTCGAGGGTGCGGTCGCCACCGGCAGCAAGCGCGGCTCGGGCGACGTGAAGTACCACCTCGGCACCGAGGGCACCTTCGTCGGCGACGAGGGCGATGAGCTCCCCGTCTACCTGGCGGCCAACCCCTCGCACCTCGAGACCGTCGACGGCGTGCTCGAGGGCATCGTCCGCGCCAAGCAGGACCGCAAGCCCATCGGCACGTTCTCGTGGCTGCCCATCCTCGTGCACGGCGACGCCGCGTTCGCGGGTCAGGGCGTCGTCGTCGAGACGCTGCAGATGTCGCAGCTGCGCGGGTACCGCACCGGCGGCACGATCCACGTCGTGGTGAACAACCAGGTCGGCTTCACCACCACCCCCACCGACGCGCGCACCTCCGTGTACGCCACCGATGTGGCCAAGACCATCCAGGCCCCCGTGCTGCACGTGAACGGCGACGACCCCGAGGCCGTCGTCCGCGCGGCCGAGCTGGCGTTCCTGTACCGCGAAGAGTTCCACCGCGACATCATCATCGACCTGGTCTGCTACCGCCGACGCGGCCACAACGAGGGCGACGACCCCTCGATGACGCAGCCGCTGATGACCAACCTCATCGAGGCCAAGCGCTCGGTGCGCCGTTTGTACACCGAGTCGCTCGTCGGTCGCGGCGACATCACCGAAGACGAGTACGAGCAGGCCAAGCAGGACTTCCAGAACCGTCTCGAAGTCGCGTTCGCCGACACCCACGAAGCCGAGACCGGTACGACCCCCGTCGTCACGGCCGACGCGGTCGACGACGTGCCCACGGGCGCGCCCGAGACCACGGGCGTCTCGCGCGAGGTCGTGCAGCACATCGGCGACGCGTTCGTGAACAAGCCCGACGGCTTCACCGTGCACAACAAGCTGCAGCAGCTGCTCGACAAGCGTCTCGACATGAGCCGCAACGGCAACATCGACTGGGCCTTCGGCGAGCTCCTCGCCTTCGGCTCGGTGCTGATGGAGGGCACCCCGGTGCGCCTGGCCGGTCAGGACTCGCGCCGCGGCACGTTCGTCCAGCGCCACTCGGTGCTGCACGACCGCGACAACGGTCAGGAATGGCTGCCGCTGGCGAACCTCAGCGAGAACCAGGGACGTTTCTGGGTCTACGACTCGCTGCTGAGCGAGTACGCGGCCATGGCGTTCGAGTACGGCTACTCGGTCGAGCGCGCCGACTCCCTGGTGCTGTGGGAGGCGCAGTTCGGCGACTTCGCCAACGGCGCGCAGTCGGTCATCGACGAGTTCATCTCGTCGGCCGATCAGAAGTGGGCTCAGCAGTCGAGTGTCGTGCTGCTGCTCCCCCACGGCTACGAGGGCCAGGGACCCGACCACTCGTCGGCCCGCATCGAGCGCTACCTGCAGATGTGCGCGCAGGACAACATGATCGTCGCGCGCCCGTCGACGCCGGCCTCGTACTTCCACCTGCTGCGCCGCCAGGCGTACCAGCGCCCGCGTCGTCCGCTCATCGTCTTCACCCCGAAGGCCATGCTGCGTCTGCGCGGAGCCACGAGCCCGGTCGAGGACTTCCTTGAGGGTCGCTTCGAGCCGGTGCTCGACGACAACCGCGGTGTCGACCGCGGCGCCGTCATGCGCGTGCTGCTGCACGCCGGAAAGATCCACTGGGATCTGCGCGCCGAGCTCGACAAGAACCCGAACCCGAACATCGCCCTCGTGCGCCTGGAGCAGTACTACCCGGCGCCGATCGAAGAGCTGACCCGCGTGCTCGATCAGTACCCGAACGCCGAACTGGTGTGGGTTCAGGACGAGCCCGAGAACCAGGGCGCGTGGCCGTTCATCGCGCTCGAGATCGCCGACCAGCTCGGTGGCCGCTCGATCCGCAACATCTCGCGTGCCTCCGCGGCGTCGACCGCGACCGGCTCGCCCAAGGTGCACGCCAACGAGCACGCCGCCATCATGGCGGAGGCGCTCGCGCGCTGATCCGTACGTCGAAGGGCCCGGTCGATATCGTCGACCGGGCCCTTTCGCGTGGGCGGATTCCTCGCGACAGGATGCCGAGACCGCCGACGCGTCAGGATGCCGGCGGCGCCAGTCCGAGCGTCGGAGCCAGCGCGGGGATGGCGAACTCGAGGCTCGCGTCGAGCGCCTCGCCGGTGTGGCCCGCACCCTCGACGATGTGCGTCAGCACGGTGAACCCGGCGGCCTGCGCGGCCTCGGAGTTGGCCTGCTGTCCCGGGCCGTAGGTGGTGTCGGCGCTTCCCCACGTGAAGATCGCCAGGTGGCCGGTGTAGGTCCCGGCGGGAGCTGCCGCCATGATCACCGACGGCTTGTTGGCCTGGAACGCGCCCGCGTCGCCGTTGTACGTGTCGGCCACGGTCTCGGCGACGTGCTCGGATCCCGGGAACTCGTTGCCCATGACGTCGAGCATCTGCCCCCACACGTCCGGGTACTTCGAGCCGTACATCGCGGCGCACGAGCCACCGTTCGAGAAGCCCCCGATGGTCCAGTACCGGTGGTCCTTCACGACGTTGAGGTTCTTCTCGGCCCACTGCGGCACGAGCTGGTTGATGTAGGTCGACACGGCGCCGTACTTCGCGGAGTCGACGCACGCGGGATCACGGTCGGGAGCCCCCAGCTGGTCGACGACGACGGCGATCGGGGCGAGGCCCCTGTTCTTCGCCGCGAAGGCATCGAGCGCTTTGGCCAGCGCCGTCGGATCCGGTGAACCGGGCTGCCCCATCATGAAGACGAGCAGCGGGAGGGCCGGCGGGTTCGCGACCTGTGCTGCGGGCGGAAGGTACAGCGAGGCGTCTCGCGCCGCGAACTGCCCGGTGGGGATCTTCGCGTTCCCCGACAGAGCACTCAGCGCCCCCTGCGTCGGCATCCCCGCGGGGGGTTCCCAGGTCTCGTAGAGCGTCGCCGGGTCTCCCGCGACGGCGGCCTGAGCGGGAAGAGCCGCGGGATCGAGCGCCTGCACGCCGAGGATGGCGGCGAGGTTGTGCGTCACCCCGTAGGCGGTGTTGACGCCGAGCGCGGCGGCCAGGAGCGCCGCCACCACCGTCAGCGAACCGGCGACCCGACGCCCCCACGGGCGGCGGCAGATGCCCACGACGCCCACCGCGGCCGCGGCGACGCCGCCCGCCGCCCAGGCGGCGGCCCCGGCGGGCAGCGGGCCCTGGAAGAGGTTCATGGCCTCGAGGATGTGGGCGACGATGTACATCACCACCCCCGCGGCGACGCCGATGACGAGCGTGCGGACCACGCGGCGCGGAGCCCACGACACCACGGCGAGCGCACCCACCCCGGCGACGATCGCACACACGACCAGCAGCGGACTGTCGATCAGCTCGGAAGACAGCAGGAAACGGTTCATCGGCGGCCCTCCCACGCACTCCTCGCCAGAGCGACCATCTCATGACGGGAGGCGTCGGGAAGATAGGCGCGTCCGACGGCGGCCCCGATCGCGGGGAGCTGGAGCGGGTCGCGGTACGCCAGTGCGAGCGGACGGTACCGGGGGCGGAACTTGCCCTTGAAGCGGAACAGCGAGGCGAAACCGTACGCCGGCTCGAGCACCTCCGCCAGCCAGCGCAGCAGTGCCCGCAGCGGGGCGGGGTCGCCGTCGACGGGCTCGGCCGGGTCGTCGGCGAGCGGAGCGCCCGACAGGCTGAGCACCGTGGCGCCCTCCTCCTGCAGCTGCAACGCGGCCTTCGCGATGAGGAACTCCATCATGCCGTTGGGTCCGTCGGTGCGACGGCGCATGAAGTCGAGGGTCCATCCGGTGATCTCACCGTCGGTCCAGCTCGGCATCCAGCTCGTCACCGCTTCGACGCGGTCGTCGGGGCCGACAGCGAGCAGCAGGCGCACCTCGCGGTCGCGCAGCTCGTCGAGGGAGCCGAGCGTGAAACCCATCTCGGGCAACGCGCGGTCGGCCACCCACTCCTCGTCGATCGCGACGACCTGCGACGCCTGACCCACTGTCAGCTCGTGCCACCGCGTCCACACCGCGGTGTAGCCCTCGCGTTCGGCGCGGGTGAGCGGCTGGCGCACTTTCTGCCAGGTCTTGCCGGCGAAGGTCAGACCCGCGAGGTCCATGACCGTCTCGACCCCGACGGGCACGTGCCGCCACCCGAGGCTCACGAGGTCGTCGAGGGTGTCGCCGTGCACGCTGTAGAAGGCGGGGATCCAGCCGTGCTCGAGGCAGTAGTCGGTGAACCCGCGCAGCGCCTCGACCCGGCGCCCCGCGGGGGCCAGAGGATCGGCGACGGCCAGGGCGACGTCACCGGTCAGCCGGTACGCCACGGCGCACTCGCGGTCGTCCGAGTACCAGTGGCGGTTGCCCTCCCACGTGCCGAGGAAGCCGAGGGTGTCGCTCCCGCGCCGCAGCAGCTCGCGGTAGTGCGCGTGTCCCCCCGCGACGGGACGGCGGGCGCGACGGTAGAGCCAGAGGATCGCGGCGACGACGACGGCCCAGAACAGCACCCCGATCCACTGGTAGACGAACAGCGCCGGACCCTGGTGCGGGAAGGCCGACGAGCCACCGGGGTGGGTGAACGACGGCGGCAGGAAGCGCCGCAGGGTGAGGCCGAGCATCTCGGGAAGCGACAGGTCGCGGTTGAACGAGCGGCGGTTGAGCGACTCCACGACGAAGAACGTCGTCCCGCAGGCGACGAATGCGACGACGACGACGGCAGTGACCACTGCGGCGGCCTTGCGCGTGGCGCGCACCGAGAAGCGCGCGCGGGTGACGACGAGAGCCGCCGCCAGAACGAGCGGGACGACGATGGTCGCGATCGCCCAGAGCACGTATTCGGCGCCGCTGCCGTCGACCCACGGGTCGATCTGCAGGCGGCCGTCGAGCAGCGAGATCACCGGCAGGACGGCGGATGCCACGAGCACCAGCATCGCGAGGACCCACGCCGCCCGGCGCCCGCGGCGCAGGCCCCACGCCGCGATCAGAAGGAGCACGAGGGGCACGATCGCCAGCAGAGCGGGGCCGGCGCCCCGGGTCATGAGGAGGGCGATCTGTTCATCGCACACCGCCTCGGCGACCCGGCCGCACCGACTGAGTACTTCGTCGTCGTACTGGGTGTAGGCCTCGACGACGAGCGAGAGGGGTCCGCGACCACCGCCGCTGACGAGGGCCACGAGCGGCCCGCTGCCCACGACCGCGACGAGCATCGCGAACAGCGTGCGGGTCTCGCGTGTCGAGCTGCGATGCCACGAGCGACGCTCGCGTCCCCGCGCGAGCACCGCGCCGACGACGAGGCCGATGACCGCGGCGGTCAGGCGGTACCACGAGTCGGCGTCGCCCGCGTAGAGCGCGAACAGCGCCAGCAGGGCGAAGCCCACCAGCCGCAGCCGTCGACGCCAGAGCGTCGGGGCGAAGGCGGACGCCGCCATGACCACCCCGGCGATGGGGGTCGTGGGATCGAGCACGGGAACCTCGGCGGCGACCACCGGACGCAGATCGGTCACCGTCCATGCCGCCGCGTGCAGGCCGATCCCGACCACGAGACCGCTCAGTCCCAGCACGACCAGCAGCAGAGCGGCCCGGCGCGAGCCCAGCAGGCGTTCGGCGTACGCCAGCACCGTCAGCGCGAGCAGCACAGACGACACGGCGTCGATCGTCGAGTCGGGCACCACCAGCGCGGTGACCAGCGTCCACCACCGTCCGTTGGCGAAGGTGGCGAGCGGACCCGCCCCCCAGACGAGAGCGTCCTCACCCCAGAGCGACCCGGTCGCGGCCGCGGTGGCGAGCACGGCCACCACCACGCAGAGCGACACGGGGTGATCTCGCAGGTACCGGCGGGACACCGCGCCGAGAGTGCGCAGCCGCGCGCGGAGCCGCGACGGCGCCCGCTCAGCGGACAGGGGTGGAGACGATTCGGACATCGCCCCGGATTTTACGGGGAAAGGCTATGGACGAGGGGTCAGTACCAGATGTCGAGGAGGGGGGTCGCTTCGGGGGTGAACGCACCGTCGAGGGCGGCGAGGGCTTCTGCGTCGCCGTGCACCGTTCCCGCGGCCGCGAGCTCCGTCGCGCGCACGCCCCCCAGGAGCAACGACGAGAGGGCTCCCACACTCAGCTCGACGTCGGGGGCGTCGTCGCCGGCCGGGGTGACCGTCGCTTCTCCGGACTCATCGATGCGCACGGCCCACGAACCGTCGGCGAAACCGAGCGGGTCGTGCACGGCGAGCACGAGATCGAGCGTTCCGGCGTAGCGGCGCGAGGTCAGCGCGCCGGCGACGTCGAGGATGCGGAGCCAGTGATGGTCGGTGAGGGTGGCGGTGACAGCCCGGCGATCGGACACCATCCACTGCACCGGAGGCACGACCGACTGCAGCGATGCGGTCACGCGCGCGACGAGGTCGTGTTCGATCGCGTAACGCCAGAGCGCCGCGTACGCCTCGTCACCGTCGGCGAAGAGGGCGCGGATGCTGAGTTCGTGCGCCGTGTAGTCGTCGCCCGGATCCTCGCCGATCGTGTAGACCAGGATGCCGCGTTCCACGCCGTCGAGATCGCGATACGCGACCGCCCGCACCTTCTTGCCGTCTTTCGCATCGGGGGTGAGTCCCGCCATCCCCCGCCAGCGGCCCTCCCACCCGGCGACGGATCCGGGCCGACGCGTACGGATGCGCTCGTGCACCGCAGCCAACCGCTCGGGGAGGCTTTCGCGCGGGACGAAGTCGAGACGGCCGGGGGCCACGGGGCCGGTCCAGCGCGCCCGCCGGGTGTCGACGACGACGTCGCTCGCCCAGGCGGCGGGCGAGAAGCCCCAGCGCCCGTAGATGGTCGCCTCGGTGACGGTGAGCCCCGCGATCGCGTACCCGGCCGACACCGCGGTGCGCAGCTCGCCGGTCAGCATGGCGCGCGCGATGCCGCGTCGGCGGTGGGTCGGCGCGACGGTGACGGCGCTGATCGAGTACAGCGGCGCGATGCGCCCCGGAGACACGGTCAACTCAGCCGGCCAGGAGTCCACCGTCGCCACCGGCGAGGCGGGCTCTGCGCCGGCGGGGTCGAACACTCCGACCAGTCGACGCGAACGCAGCGCGCGACGGGCGCTCTCGACCTCGTCATCCGACGGCTCCTCACCGAGGAAACCGCGCGAGACCGATCTCAGGAAGTCGACGAACCCCGACCCGTCGGGGTCGACCACCGCGTAGTCGAAGCCGGAGTCGGACAGGGTCGCCGAGGACTCGGCATCCGCGGGAAGAGGGAGCGTGTCGATGATCGCCATGCCCCCAGCCTACGGACGGCCTCCGACACACGCCGAGCCGGGGCCCGGAACGGTCAGTGCGTCGCCTGGATCGCCCGCAGGCGCGAGAGCACCTGGTCGCGCAGTTCGTCGGGCGCGGTCTCTTTGCACGCACGCGCGACCACGTCGGTCAGCGTGCGGGCCACGAGGGCCTCGTCCTGGCATCCCGGGCAACTCTCGAGGTGCTCGCGGATGTCTTTGTGCTGGGTCTTGCAGACCTCATTGCGCAGGTACTCTTCGAGGTCGCGTCGTGCTTGGTCGCAGCCGCAGTCGCTCATTTCGTCTCTCCCGTGGCGGTCTGGATGCCGCGCTCTCTGGCGTAGTCCGACAGCAGGTCGCGCAGCAGCCGCCGGCCGCGGTGCAGACGGCTCATGACCGTGCCGATCGGAGTTTTCATGATGTCGGCGATCTCCTGGTAGGCGAAGCCCTCGACGTCGGCGAGGTACACCGCCATCCGGAAATCCTCGGGGATCGACTGCAACGCGTCCTTGACCACGGATGCCGGCATGTGGTCGATCGCTTCGGCTTCCGCCGAACGGGAACTGCTCGCGGTGGTCGACTCGGCACCGCCGAGCTGCCAGTCCTCCAGATCGTCGATGGCGCTCTGGTAGGGCTCGCGCTGCTTCTTGCGGTACGTGTTGATGTACGTGTTCGTCAGGATGCGGTAGAGCCACGCCTTCAGGTTGGTGCCCTGCGTGAACGACGCCCACGAGCCGAAGGCCTTCACGAAGGTCTCCTGCACGAGATCGGCCGCATCGGCGGGATTGCGCGTCATGCGCATCGCCGCGGCGTAGAGCTGATCCATGAAGGGCAGCGCCTGCTCTTCGAACTGTTCACGAGGCTCCACGTGGAGTGGGCTCGCGTTCGCCGTGTCGTCCATTGCGCGCCAGTCTACGTCGGGCATCGCGAGGGTCACCGGAGTGGCCCCTGCCCTGCTCTCGCGCTCGAGAAGTGCGGTCACGTGTCGTCCCCTTTCACTAGGCTAGGAACCGATGACTCCCCTCGGGTATTCCCCTTCAACCGCCACTCCCCGCGGTGCGTGGAACGCGCCCACCGCCACCGATCCCGTGGATGCCACGGTCACGGTGCCCGGGTCGAAGTCCCTCACCAACCGCGAACTCGTGCTCGCCGCCATCGCCGACGGCCCGGGCACCCTGCACGCGCCCCTGCACTCCGACGACTCCGCGCGCATGATCGATGCGCTGCGGGCCCTCGGAGTCGGCATCGACGAGGTCGAGACCGACTCCCCGTTCGGGCCCGACCTGCTCATCACCCCGCCCGCGTCGTTCACGGGCGACTCGACCGTCGACTGCGGCCAAGCCGGAACCGTCATGCGGTTCGTCGCCCCCCTCGCGGGCCTCGCCCGCGGCGACGTGCACGTCACGGCGCACGAGAGCGCGCTGCACCGCCCCATGGGCGCGATGATCCGCGCCCTGCGCGAGGTGGGCGTCGACATCGACGACGGCGGCCACTGGGCGCTGCCGTTCTCGGTCCGCGGCCACGGCCACGTGCGCGGCGGCGAGGTCGAGATCGACGCGAGCCAGTCCAGCCAGTTCGTCTCGGGCCTGCTGCTGGCCGCCCCGCGCTTCGACGTCGGGCTGCACCTGCGTCACGTGGGCTCGCGGCTGCCCAGCATCCCGCACATCGACATGACCGTCGAGGCCCTCGCTCACCGGGGGATCCACGTCGAGCGCCCGGCGCCCGGCGAGTGGATCGTGCCCGCCGGACCCGTCCGCGCGAAAGACGTCGCGATCGAGCCCGACCTCTCCAACGCCGCACCGTTCCTCGCCGCCGCGATGGTCACCGGGGGCTCGGTCACTGTCACGGGCTGGCCGTTGCACAGCACCCAGCCGGGGGCCCTGCTGGGCGACATCCTCGCCGAGATGGGCGCGCGCGTCAGTCGCCGGGCCGGAGCGCTCACCGTCGCCGCGGGCGAGGGCATCAGCGGGGTCGAGCTCGACCTCTCGGCCGCGGGCGAGCTCGCGCCGACCCTCTTCGGTCTCGCGGCCTTCGCCGACGGTCCCACCACGCTGCACGGCATCGGGCACATCCGCGGTCACGAGACCGACCGCATCGCGGCGCTGGTCGGCAATCTGCGTTCGCTCGGGGGCGAGGCCCACGAGCTCGAAGACGGCATCCGCATCGTGCCGCAGACTTTGCGCGGCGGCGAGTGGAAGGCCCACCACGACCACCGCCTCGCGACGACCGGCGCGTTGCTCGGTCTGCGCGTCGCCGGCGTGCAGGTCGACGACATCGGCACGACCGCCAAGACCCTCCCCCAGTTCGCCGCGCTCTGGCGCGCAATGCTCGATCCGGACGGATCGACGGATGCCGTGGGCTGACGCGTGAGCTGGCTCGACGACAGCGACGACGACGACCTGGAGTACGACGAGTCGTCGATCCGAACGCGCCCGAACCCGAAGGCCAACCGGCCGCGCACCAAGCGTCGACCCGCGCACGCCGACGCGCAGATCGCCCGGGTGCTCGGCGTCGACCGCGGCCGCTACACCGTGTTGATCGACGAAGACGGGCCCGACGAACGACGCGTGCTCGCCACGCGGGCGCGCGAGCTGCGCAAGCAGCCCATCGTCAACGGCGACCGGGCCCGCGTCGTCGGCGACCAGTCGGGTGACGAGGGCACCCTCGGGCGCATCATCGGTCTCGAGGAGCGCACGTCTCTGTTGCGCCGCAGTGCCGACGACACCGATCAGGTGGAGCGGGTGATCGTCGCCAACGCCGACCAGATGCTGATCGTCGTGGCCGCCGCCGACCCCGAGCCCCGCGAGCGCCTCGTCGACCGCTATCTCGTCGCGGCCCTCGACGCCGGCATCCGTCCCCTGCTCGTCGTCACCAAGACCGACCTCGCCGACCCCACCGAGTTCCTGTCGCACTTCGATGGCATCGACCTGCGCGTGTTCACGAGCGCGCAGGGGGCGATGCCCCTCGACGCCATCGGCGAAGCCATCGCGGGGCACTCCACCGTCTTCGTCGGTCACTCCGGCGTCGGCAAGTCCACCCTCGTCAACGCGCTGACAGGTTCGGAGCGAGCCATCGGTCACGTCAACGTGGTCACCGGACGCGGGCGGCACACCTCGTCGTCGGCGGTGTCGCTGCGCTACCGCGGTCCCGCGGGGTCGGGGTGGGTCATCGACACCCCGGGCGTCCGCTCCTTCGGCCTCGGCCACGTCAACCCCGCGCACGTGCTGGGGGCCTTCACCGACCTCGCCGAAGCCGCCGAGGAGTGCCCGCGCGGCTGCACGCATCTTCCCGATGCGCCCGACTGCGCGATCGCCGAAGCCGTGGCATCCGGTCGCCTGGGTCCCGGGGCTGCGGCGCGCCTCGACTCCCTGCATCGCCTGCTGACCTCGTTCCAGGCCATCGAGCGTTCTAGGCTGGAGGGGTGACGAACCTCGCGAAGGGCGACACTGCGCCCGATTTCACCCTGCTCGATCAAGACGAGCACCCCGTCTCGCTGAGCGACTTCCGTGGCCGCCGCGTGATCCTGTACTTCTACCCCGCGGCCCAGACGCCCGGCTGCACGACGCAGGCCTGCGATTTCCGCGACAGCCTCGCATCGCTGCAGGGCGCCGGATACACCGTGCTCGGCCTCTCGCGCGACCTGCCCGAGAAGCTGCGGGCGTTCCGCGACAGCGACGGGCTGACCTTCCCGCTGCTGAGCGACGCCGACCACGCGGTGCACGAGGCCTACGGCGCGTGGGGCGAGAAGCAGAACTACGGCAAGACCGTCACCGGTGTGCTGCGCTCGACCTTCGTGATCGACGAAGAGGGCACCATCGCCGAGGCGATGTACAACGTCAAGGCCACCGGCCACGTCGCGCGTCTGCGCAAGACCCTCGGTCTCGCCGCCGCCTGACCCGCGTTGCCACGACCCCGTCCCGCTCCGGCGGCGGCGGGGTCTTCGCGTGGGTGCCGGGCGGAGCGCTCAGGACTCGTCGTCGCGCCGGCGCGGCGCCGAGGCCCGCACCGCGAGCACCAGCAGAACCAGGCCGATGACCCCGGGGACCGCGATGAGCAGGGCGATGCCCGGCGCGGCCCACTCCCCCGTGATCGCACCGATCGCGACCGACAGGATCAGCAGCTGGGTGACGATTCCGCCCGAGCGCCCGGCCGACACGTCGCGCGCGGTGGCGACGGCGAAGGCGCCGACGATGGCCGCGCCGATGACGGTGAGCACGATGAGCGCGAGGGAGCTGACGATCGAGTCGGTGTCGCCCCCGAGCAACGCCACGATCTGCCAGCCGGCGAGGGCCAGGATGCCGACGGCCTCGAGAGCCAGAAGAGCGGCGGCCGTGAGACGAACAGGCATCGAACAGGCCCTCCCGACGGCGCAGCGGCGCCGTTACGTTCCGGAAACCTACCGGTTACCTCTTGATCAGGGGGAAACGCTATGGGAGCATGGAACAAGCCGTGTGCTCCCACAGCGAAGTGGGGCGAGCAATCGCTCGCGTTCCCACCAGGGTACCGGACCCGAATCTCGGTGCCGAATCGATCATTTTTCTGTTACAAGGAGCACCCCTATGGATTGGCGCGACAAAGCAGCCTGCCTGACCGTCGACCCCGAATTGTTCTTCCCGGTCGGCAACACCGGCCCCGCGGTCGACCAGATCGAGAAGGCCAAGTCGGTCTGCGCACGCTGCACCGTCACCGAGGTCTGCCTGCAGTACGCCCTCGAGTCCGGTCAGGACTCGGGCGTGTGGGGTGGCCTCAGTGAAGACGAGCGTCGCGCCCTCAAGCGCCGCGCCGCGCGCGCCCGCCGCGCCTCCTGACGTCGTCACCGAGAAGGCCCATCCCTCTGGGGTGGGCCTTCTCGGCGTTCCGGTCCGACTCGCGCGCCCTCGGCCTGAGCTCAGACCGACGAACCACCGATGTAGCGCAGTGGAATCTCGATGGTCACCTCGGTGCCACTGCCCATGAGCGTGTGCCAGTCGATCGTTCCGCCGAGCTCTCCCTGGATGAGGGTGCGCACGATCTGCGTGCCGAGGCCGCGACCCACCTGGCCCTCGGGAAGCCCCACTCCGGTGTCGCGGACCTTCACCTCGAGCATCTCGTCGCCGCGCTCGGCGGCGATCTCGACGTCGCCCTCCTGCCCCGCGAGACCGTGCTCGACGGCGTTGGTCACGAGTTCGGTGAGAGCGAGGGCGAGCGGCGTGGCGAACTGGCTCGGCAGCGTGCCGAACTTGCCGGTGCTGCGGGTGCGCGCGCGGGTGTTGGGCGCCGCCGCGACCTCGGCCACGAGCTTCAGCACCCGCGCGAAGACGTCGTCGAAGTCGACGTTCTGCGCCAGTCCCTCCGAGAGCGTGTCGTGCACGACGGCGATCGCCGAGACGCGACGCATCGCCTGGCTGAGGGCGTCCCGGGCCTCGTCGGAGTGCGTTCGACGAGCCTGGATGCGAAGGAGCGACGCGACCGTCTGCAGGTTGTTCTTGACGCGATGGTGGATCTCGCGGATCGTGGCGTCCTTGGTGATGAGCTCCTGCTCCTGGTGGCGGATCTCGGTGACGTCGCGGCTGAGCACGATCGCACCGATGCGCGTGCCGCGGTCGCGCAGCGGGATGGTGCGCAGCGACACCTGCACGCCGCGAGCTTCCATGTCGGCCCGCCACGGAGCCCGACCGCTCACGACCACGGGGAGCGACTCGTCGACGTCTTGGCGCTTGGCGGGCAGGATGCGCGCGGTCACTTCGGCGAGCGACTCGCCCTCGAGCTCGTCGTCGAAGCCCATGCGGTTGAACGCCGACAGCGCGTTGGGGCTCGCGAAGGTCGTGATGCCGTCGACGTCGAGGCGGATGAGGCCGTCCGAGGCGCGGGGCGCTCCACGCCGCGGGGCGGTGGGGGCGGTCAGGTCGGGGAACTCGGCGGACGAGATCATTCCGAAGAGGTCGTCGGCGCAGTCGTTGAAGGTGATCTGCTGGCGGGAGGGGGTGCGCGTCTCGCCCAGGTTGGTGTGGCGCGTCAGCACGCCGACGGTGGTCACGGCGTGACCCTCGCGCGAGAGTTCGCGCACGATCGGCACGGCGCGGACGCGGGTGGGCGTCTCTTCGAACCAGTCGGGCGAGGCCGAATCCACGATGCGCCCGTTCTGGAACGCCTCGCGCACCTGCGTGCGCCACTGGGGACGTACGCGATCGCCGACGATGTCGCGGTAGAACAGCGTCGCTGCTCCCCCGGGACGCGTGTGCGCGACGGCGACGAACGAGTCGTCGGGGGTGGGTACCCAGATGACGATGTCGGCGAAGGCCAGGTCGGCGAGCAACTGTCCATCGCCGGCGAGGCGGTGCAGCCACTCGACATCGGCTTCGCTCGAGCGGCCCTGGGCGTAGACGAGTTCACTGAGTGTCGACACCCCTCCAGACTAGAGGGCTCGTCCGGCGGGACTCGCGGGGTCTCCACCGCGCGGGCGCCGGATCCCTCGGCGTGGGTGAACTCGAAGGTGAACTTGGACAGGCCGTCTCCTTCGGGCGGGCGAAGCGACAGACCATCACCGACGCGCGGAAACACCCGCACATCGCTGCGCGGGTTACGCCGCACCTCTCGTTCGCGTCTCACGGGTGATTCTCGTGTGCCCACCGAAATGGGGACATACTGACCGGATGACGGACGCGTCCTCACCCCGCGAGCGATTCGTCCCGGCCGACCAGGTCGCTCGGACGCTGGGCTTAGGTGTCGCCGACGTCATCGCGCTCGCCCGCGAGGGGCAGCTGCGCGGCGTCGAGATCGGGGAACCGCCACGATGGCGGATCGACCTTGACAGCGTCGATGCCTACCTCGACGAACGGAGCGAGACGGCTCGCCGGGCGGCTCTCTGGCGGCAGTCGCAGGCAGCGAGTTTCCCCGAGCTGTGGGGACGCGGAGACATCCGCCACGACGACTGAACCCGCTCCGGATCCACTCCCCCTCCCCACCTCACCCTTCCCGCGTTTCGTCCACAGAGTCGACGAATGCCCCGGCGGGTGTTCTCCCGCTGGCTTACTCTCGGCCTCATCCCCCCGCTCGTTGGCGCCATTCATGACGACGGAGGGAAGCATGACGCTGCCGCTCACACGCTCGACCGCGACCGGGGGCACCGCCTCCCGCCACGACGACTTCTTCAGCCCGCAGAAGACGTCGGCGGACGCCCTTCCCCCGCCCGAGACGTTCATCCGCAACATCGTGCGGGGCGTGCTCGAGGTGCTGGCCGGTGTTCGCGAGGTGGAACAACTCGCGCGCTGGCTGTCGGAGGAGGTCTACCGGTCCCTGTCAGTGCGAGCGAGCCTCGCGGCACGTGCCCGCAGCGCGCGGCGCGTGGCCGCCCTGCGCGATGTGCACGAGATCCGCAACGTCCATCTCTCGCAGCCCGCCGACGGGGTCGTCGAGGCCACCGTCACCGCGGCCGCCCGCGCACGCACGCGCGCCATCGCCCTGCGCCTCGAGGGCCTCGACGGGCGATGGCGTGTGACGGCGTTGGCGCTGCTGTGACGAAGGTCGATGTTCCCCAGAGGTGCCCCGACATGGGCGCAACGTTCACGCCCATCACACTTCCGCCGTGGGCACCGTCATCCCGGCGTCGGAACCATACGCTGCACTCTCGACGCATCGGGGAGATCCCAGGCCGAGATAATGACATGCAAGGTCGCGAGCACACCGCATGACGGACGCGCAGCCGTCCGGCGAAGTGATCCTGTACCACCGTGAGGATGGTGCTCCGACCCTCCACGTCCGATTCGACGCGGAGACCGTCTGGTTGAGCCAGCAGCAGATCGCGGAACTTTTACAGACGTCACGTACGAACGTCGTCGAACACATCCAGCACGTCTACGACGAGGGTGAACTCGACGAGGCGGCAACCTGTCGGAAATTCCGACAGGTTCGCGTTGAGGGCCCACGCCGTGTAGCGCGCGAGCTTCCCTTCTACAATCTCGACGCCATCCTCTCCGTCGGCTACCGCGTGAAGAGCGCCACGGCCACACAGTTCCGGATCTGGGCCACCCGACAGTTACGCGAATACCTGGTTCGCGGATACGTCGTCAACGAGCAGCGCCTCGAACAACTCGACGCGATCGTCCACATCCTGCACCGCTCAACGGATGAACTCCTATCCGGAGTCGCTGACGTCCTCCAGAGCTACCTCCCCGGACTCACACTCCTCCGCGACTACGACGACGGAAAGATTGACGCCCAATCGTCCGTCATGCCCGCGTGGGAACTGACCCTCGATGACGCACACCACGTAGTCACGCAACTCCGCAAGGAGTTCCCCGCCGACACGCTACTCGGACGAGAACGCGGCGACAGACTCACCGGAATCATCGCAACGCTCTACCAGAGCTTCGACGGCCACGACCTCTACCCGACCGTCGAGGAAAAGGCAGCCAATTTGCTCTACCTCGTCGTGAAAGATCATCCGCTCGTGGACGGCAACAAACGCACCGCCGCTGCCCTGTTCGTCACCTTCCTCGCCAGGAACGGCATCCTGAACAAAGCGGGCGGCACAAGGCGGATATCAAACAATGCTCTGGCGGCGACCGCCCTACTCGTTGCAATGAGCGACCCGAAGGAAAAAGACGTCATGATCGCACTCGTGACGAGAATGATCACGGAGTAGTCGACGGCGAAGGCCGAGACCAGAATCTACGTAGAAACGTTCAGGAAACTTCCGCGCCCGACCTCGATCACGGCCGCCAGGACGACAGGAAGTTCCCCAACCGCTCGATCGCATCCGAGATCACACGGGCCTCCGGCAGCGTGACGATGCGCACGTGGTCGGTGGCCGGCCAGTTGAAGCCCGACCCCTGCACCAGCAGCACGTGCTCGGCGATGAGGAAGTCGTGCACGAACTTGCCGTCGTCGGGGATCTCGTACACCTCGGGATCGAACCGGGGGAAGGCGTAGAGCGCCCCGCGGGGCAGCACGCACGAGACACCCGGGATCGCTTCGAGTCCCTGCCAGGCGGCATCCCTCTGCTCGTGCAGACGACCGCTCGGGGCGATGAGCGCGTCGATCGACTGCACGCCCGACAGCGCCGCCTGCACCGCGAACTGCGCCGGCACGTTGGGGCACAGACGCGTGGATGCCAGCAGGTTGATGCCCTGCAGGAAGCCCTGTGCGTGGTCTTTGGGCCCGGTGATCGCCAACCATCCCGAGCGGTAGCCCGCGACGCGGTAGGTCTTCGACAGGCCGTTGAAGGTCAGGCACAGCAGGTCGGGCGCGACCGTGGCCATGGGGATGTGCACCGCATCGTCGAACAGGATGCGGTCGTAGATCTCGTCGGCCAGAAGAAGCAGCGAGTGCTCCCGGGCGATGTCGGCGATCCCCTCGAGCACCTCGCGCGAGTAGACCGCGCCCGTGGGGTTGTTGGGGTTGATGATGACGATCGCCTTGGTGCGGGGGGTCACCTTCGCACGGATGTCGTCGAGGTCGGGCTGCCATTCGCGCTGCTCGTCGCACAGGTAATGCACCGGGGTGCCGCCGCCCAGGCTCGTCATCGCCGTCCACAGCGGGTAGTCGGGCGCGGGGATGAGCACCTCGTCACCCTCGTCGAGGAGCGCCTGCATCGTCATGGTGATGAGTTCGGACACCCCGTTGCCGAGGTACACGTGGTCGGGATCGAGGTGGGGGAACCCGGGCTCTTCCTCGTATCGCGAGACCACCGCGCGCCGCGCCGACAGGATGCCGCGGCTGTCGCTGTAGCCGTGCGCGTTGGGGATCGACTGGATCATGTCGCGCACGATCTGATGCGGAGCCTCGAAACCGAACGTGGCGGGGTTGCCCGTGTTGAGCTTCAGGATCGAGTGCCCCTCGGCCTCGAGCCGGTCGGCCTCGACGAGGGCCTCGCCGCGGATCTCGTAGAGGACATCCTTCAGCTTCGAGGACTGGTCGAGGGGGCGTAGCGGGCTCATCGGTTCAGGATATCCCCGTCGGTATCCAGCCAATCGACACCCGGTGGACCGCTCCTGCACCTCCCTGGTGAAACGACGGATGCCGCGCCCCGACGTGGGGGCGCGGCATCCGGGTCGTTCTTACTTCTTCTTTCCGGCGGCGCGGCGGTCGGCGCGGTTCCCGGATGCCGGCTCCTCGCCGTCGGTCCGCTGCCCGAACGCCCCGCGGGCCGCGGCCGGAGCCGTCTCGGTCGCGGGAGCGGCGGCCTGTCCGGACTGACGCAGGCGGTTGGTGGCTGCCTGCTGCACCTGTCCGCGGTCGTTGCGCACCTCGACCTCGCCCGCATCGTTCGCCGCGGAGTACTCGAGGCGCTGCGTCTCGACGGGGCTGACGGTGAGTCCCTTGGCCTCGACCTCGGCGTTGTCGCCCTCGACCTTCTTCACCTCGACTTCGAGGTTGTAGAGGTATCCGACCGACTCCTCCTTGATCTGCCCCATCATCGACTGGAACATCTGGTAGCCCTCGCGCTGGTACTCGATCAGCGGGTCGCGCTGAGCCATGGCACGCAGGCCGATGCCGTCTTTCAGGTAGTCCATCTCGTAGAGGTGCTCGCGCCAGCGGCGGTCGAGCACCTGCAGCACGACACGGCGTTCGAGCTCACGGATAGCCTGCTCGCCGAGGCTCTTCTCGCGGTTCTCGTAGGCGATGCGGGCGTCGGAGATGATCTCGCGCTTGAGCCCCTCGGGGGTGATGCGCCCCTTGTTCCCACCGGCTTCGGCCACGACCTCGTCGATCGACACGCTCACCGGGTACATGGTCTTCAGCTCGGTCCACAGGGCGTCGAAGTCCCACGACTCGGTGTGCCCCGAGCCGGTGTGGTCGTCGATCACCGCGGTGATGGCGTCTTCGATGAAGTGCTGCACGCGGTCGGCGATGTCGTCGCCCTGGAGCATGTGACGGCGGTCGGCGTAGATGGCCTCGCGCTGACGGTTGAGCACGTCGTCGTACTTGAGGACGTTCTTGCGCATCTCGGCGTTGCGCGCCTCGACCTGCGACTGCGCGCTCTTGATCGCGCGCGACACCAGCCCCGACTCGATCGCGACGTCGTCGGGGAAGTTGGTGCGCGCGAGGATCGCTTCGGCCGCACCCGACTGGAACAGCCGCATGAGGTCGTCGGTCAGCGACAGGTAGAAGCGGCTCTCGCCGGGGTCGCCCTGTCGACCCGAACGACCGCGCAGCTGGTTGTCGATGCGGCGCGACTCGTGACGCTCGGTGCCCAGCACGTAGAGCCCGCCGGCCTCGACGACCTTGGCGGCCTCTTCGGCGACGGTGTCGCGCGTGCCCTTGTAGACCGAGTCCCACTCCGACTCGTAGGCCTCGGGCGTCTCGACCGGGTCGAGGTTCTTCGCCTTCATCTCTTGCACGGCGAGGAACTCGGCGTTGCCGCCGAGCATGATGTCGGTGCCACGGCCGGCCATGTTGGTGGCGACCGTCACGGCCCCCAGGCGACCGGCGCGGGCGACGATCTCGGCCTCGCGCGCGTGGTTTTTGGCGTTGAGCACCTCGTGGCGCACGCCCTTCTTCGCCAGCAGACGCGAAAGGTATTCGCTCTTCTCGACGCTGGTGGTGCCGACGAGGACCGGCTGGCCCTTCTCGTGGCGCTCGACGATGTCTTCGACGACCTGCGCGAACTTGGCCGTCTCGTTCTTGTAGACGAGGTCGGACTGGTCCTTGCGCACCATCGGCCGGTTCGTGGGGATGGGCACGACGCCGAGTTTGTAGGTCGACATGAACTCGGCGGCCTCGGTCTCGGCGGTACCGGTCATGCCCGCGAGCTTGTCGTACAGGCGGAAGTAGTTCTGCAGCGTGACGGTGGCGAGGGTCTGGTTCTCGGCCTTGACGGGCACGGCCTCTTTGGCCTCGATCGCCTGATGGATGCCCTCGTTGTAGCGGCGCCCGACGAGGATGCGACCGGTGTGCTCGTCGACGATCATCACCTCGTCGTTCATGACGACGTAGTCGGTGTCGCGCTTGAACAGCGCCATCGCCTTGATGGAGTTGTTGAGGAACGAGATCAGGGGCGTGTTCGCCGACTCGTACAGGTTGTCGATGCCGAGGTAGTCCTCGACCTTCTCGATACCGGGCTCGAGCACGCCGATCGTGCGCTTCTTCTCGTCGACCTCGTAGTCGACGCCGGCCTCGAGGGTGCGGGCGAGCTTCGCGAACTCGGCGAACCAGCGGTTGGCCTCGCCGGATGCCGGACCCGAGATGATCAGCGGGGTACGCGCCTCGTCGATGAGGATCGAGTCGACCTCGTCGACGATCGCGTAGAAGTGTCCGCGCTGCACGAGGTCTTCTTTGCGCCACGCCATGTTGTCGCGCAGGTAATCGAAGCCGAACTCGTTGTTCGTTCCGTAGCTGATGTCGGCCTCGTACTGCTCCCGACGCACCTCGGGGGTCTGTCCGGCCACGACGGTTCCGGTCGTCATGCCGAGAGCACGGTAGACGCGGCCCATGAGCTCCGACTGGTAGCTCGCGAGGAAGTCGTTGACGGTGATGACGTGCACACCCTCACCGGCGATGGCGTTGAGGTAGGCGGGGAGGGCCGCCGTCAGCGTCTTGCCCTCACCGGTCTTCATCTCGGCGATGTTGCCCAGGTGAAGGGCTGCGCCGCCCATGACCTGCACGTCGTAGGGACGCTGACCCAGGGTGCGCTTGGCCGCCTCGCGCACGGCGGCGAAGGCCTCGGGCATGAGCTGATCGAGCGTCTCGCCGGCCTTGTAGCGGGCGCGCAGCTCGACGGTCTCGTTGCGCAGCTCGTCGTCGGTGAGCTGCTCGTAGTCCTCCTCGAGCGCGCCGGTCGCTTTGACCACGCCCTGCAGACGGCGGAGGATGCGCCCCTCACCGGCGCGCAGCAGTTTCTCGAGCGGATTGGCCACGAAGCATCTCCATCTGTCGGGTGCGGCGCCCGCGTGGGCACCGGCCTGCGAACAGGCATACATCGCCCATGTTATCCGTGTTACCCGTTCGTGACCTGCGAGGCGGCCGCAATCCGAAAGTCGGCACTCGCGCCCAAAGCGAACACTCGGCGACGGCCCCTACCCCGCGGCCTAGGATCGACCCATGGCCGGTTTCTGGGGCAAGAGGAAGCGCGAAGAGCAAGACGCGGCGGACGCCGATCTCGCCCGCCGGGCGGAGCTCGCGATCGTCGCCGCCGATGAGCGCGTGCGCCTCACCTCCGACGAGCTGGACTTCGCTCGCGCCGAGCTCGGCGACAAGGCCACCGAAGATCTCGCCGCCGCCCTCGAGTCGGTGCGCACGCACCTCGCCGAGGCGTTCCGGCTGCACCAGCTGAACCACGACGAGATCCCCGACACCAAAGACGAGCTGCGCACGCGCAACGCGCGCATCATCCAGCTGTCGCAGTGGGCCGAAGACCTGCTCGAGGAGCGCACGCAGGTTCTCCAGCCCAAGATCGACGCCGTGCGCCGCGCACCCGAGACGATCGCGCGCGTACGCGCCGACCGCGACCGCCTCGCCGAGCGCGTCCCGAACGCCCGCGAGGTCGTCGAGCGGCTGGCGCGCCGTTACAGCGACTCCGCCCTGCAGCAGATCGGCGGGAATCCCGAAGAGATCGAGCAACTGCTCGACTTCGCCGTGCACACCGCCGCCGTCTCGGAGCGTCGCCGCGAGGCCGGGCAGCGCGAGCAGGCCTCGGTCGCCCTCGAAGCCGCCACCGAATCGGCACGGCGCGCGGAGTCCCTGCTCGACGCGGTCGACATGTTCGAGATCGAAGCGCTCCGCGCGGAGTCCACCCTCGCCGCCGTCGTCGAGGACTCGCGCGGCGACCTCGCCGAAGCCCGTCGCGGCGCCCAGACCCCCGCCGTCACGCAGGCCATGGCCGACCTGGAGCGTGCTCTGGCGGCACTGCCGGCATCCGGAACCCGCACCGACCCGTTCGCGGCGCTGTCGTCCCTGCGGCAGGCCAACGCCGCTCTCGACCACGCGCGCGAGCGCGCCTCACGTCCCGTCCCCTCTCAGGAACAGGTCGAGCATGCAATCGACGACGCCGACCGTCAGCTCGCCGTCGCCCGCGGCCTGATCACCGGCCACCGCGGGTGGATCGGAGCCGACGCGCGGACGCGCTTCGTCGAGGCCGAGCGGTTGCGCGCGGGGCTCCCCCTGGGGCCGGTCGCCGAAGACGATCGCGAGACGGTGTTGGCCACCGCCCGCCGGGCCGGGTCGCTCGCCTCGGAATCCCTGCAGATCGCCCAGCGCGACATCGAGCAGTCCCGACCCAACGAATGGGACGGCAGCGGGCGCGGCGGCGGTTACGGCCGCGGCGGCGGCGGAATGGGCGGCGGCAACATGGTCGGCGGCATGCTGGGCGGTCTCGTCATCGGCTCGCTGCTCGGCGACATCTTCGACGGCTGAGCACGGCCGGATCCGCTTCGTACGGCGGATGACGCGGGTCCCGCGCTGCGGGGCGCGGCTGCGCGAACCCGCGGGCGCCTCTGCGCGACAGCAGCTCCTCCCGGGGATCACCCGCCGGGTGATCCCCGGGATTGCACGGTGGAGCCGCGCTCCCCCGCGACTGCTGACGTTCTGCCGGATCAAGGCGACTTCACCCGGTCTCGGAATCATGTGTGGCTTCCGATCTCGACGGACGGTGACGTGAAGGGTGAAAATTCGACTCATCAGGGTCGCCCCGAACGAACCACCTTCCCGAGTGGAGCGCGCCAGCATGAACATCACCCCCTCAGATTCCCTCGCCCCCGTCACGGCGTCCGGGCCGTCCCGCCGCGCACTCCTCGGTGGAGCGGCCTGGAGCGTTCCCGCCATCGTCGTGATGACCACTGCTCCCGCCTACGCGGCCGGTAGCGAGCTCGGGACGCTGGGCGTCACGACGCCGAACATGCAGGTCGTCGCCGCGGGCACGACCGCCGTCACCGCGCTTCTCCGCGACACCGCAAACCAGCCCCTCGCAGGAAGGGCCGTGACGTTCACCGGCCCGGCCGGCTCCAGCTTCTCGCCCGCCACCGCCACGACCAACGGTTCCGGCATCGCCACCACGACCCTCACCACCACCGACACCTGGGCCACGCCCGGCAGCTCCCTGCCGCTCACCGCGACCAGCACCGGTATCACGGGCACAGCCACCCTCAGCGTGCTCGGTGCCAACGCCTACGCCACCGGCAACAACGCCAATTCCGCCCTCGGCACCGGCTCCTCGGCCACGGCGATCTCGACGCCCGCCCAGCTGTCGCTCGTCTTCCCCTCCCCGGTGAAGAGCCTCACCGGCGCGCCCGGCTTCTCCCTGGCTCTGCTCGACGACGGCACCGTCTGGGGCATCGGAGACAACTCCGTCGGACAACTCGGCGACGGCACCACCACCACACGAACCACGTGGGCGAAGATTCCCAGCCTGTCGGGAGTCACACAGATCGCCGTCGCCGGGTCGAGGAGTGGGTACGCCCTGCTGTCCACCGGCCAGGTCCGCGCGTGGGGCTCCAACGTCAATGGCGAGCTCGGCAACGGCACCACCACGAACAGCCCCACACCCGTCGCCGTCAGCACCCTGACCGGCGCCACCCAGATCGCCGCAGGCACCTCGAGCGCCTACGCCATCGTCGCCGGCGGGCAGGTGCGCGCCTGGGGCCTCAACGATCAAGGCCAGCTCGGCAACGGCACCACCACGAACAGCACCACACCCGTCACCGTCCAGAACATCACCGGCGCCACCCAGATCGCCGCGGGCGCGTTCAGCGGATTCGCTCTCGTCGGCGGAACGGTCCGGGCATGGGGCTCCAACGCCGTCGGGACGCTCGGCAACGGGACGAACACGAGCAGCAGCATCCCGGTAACGGTGCAGAACATCACTGGCGCCACCCAGATCGCCGCAGGACTCTCCACCGGCTACGCGCTCGTCGGCGGACAGGTCCGCGCCTGGGGAAACAGCGGCAACGGGGCGCTCGGCAACGGCACGGGCAGCAGCACCAACACCCCCGTCACCGTCTGCCAACTCACCGGCACCAACCAGCTCGACCCACTCACCGGTATCACCCAGATCGACGCCGGCAACTTCAGCGGGTACGCCGTCAACAACACCGGCACCGTGTACGCCTGGGGAAACAACGCCCAGGGAGAACTGGGCATCGGCAGCACCCCCAGCACCACCAACACCGCCGTCACGGTCCCCGGCATCGGCGGCACCCCCACGATCGGCAAAGCCCGCATCAAAGGAGGAGCCAAGATGTTCTTCCTCCGCACCGGTAGCGACACCCTCAGCGTCACGACGTCGAACATGCAGGTCGTCGCCGCGGGTACGACCGTCGTCACCGCGGTGCTTCGCGACAGCGCGAACCAGCCTCTCGTCGGAAAGGCCGTGACGTTCACGGGGCCGGCCGGCTCCAGCTTCTCGCCCGCCACCGCCACGACCAACGGTTCCGGCATCGCCACCACGACCCTCACGACCACCGACACCTGGGCCACGCCCGGCAGCTCCTTGCTGCTCACCGCGGCCAGCACCGGCGTCACCGGCACGGCCACCCTCACGGTGCTGGGCGCCAACGCCTACGCCACCGGCAACAACGACAATTCCTCCCTCGGCATCGGCTCCTCGGCCACGACGATCTCGACACCCGCCCAGCTGTCGCTCGTCTTCCCCTCCCCCGTGAAGAGCCTCACCGCCGCGTCCGGCTTCTCTCTGGCCCTGCTCCATGACGGCACCGTCTGGAGCATCGGAGACAACTCCCTCGGACAACTCGGCGACGGCACGACCACCACCCGAACCACGTGGGCGAAGATTCCCAGCCTGTCGGGGGTCACACAGATCGCCGCCACCGCGTCGAGAAGCGGGTACGCCCTGCTATCCAACGGCCAGGTGCGCGCCTGGGGGTCCAACGTCAATGGCGAGCTCGGCAACGGCACCACCACGAACAGCCCCACACCCGTCACCGTCAGCACCCTGACCGACGCCACCCAGATCGCCGCAGGCAGCGGGAGCGGCTACGCGATCGTCGCCGGTGGGCAGGTGCGAGCCTGGGGTCTCAACGATCGAAGCCAGCTCGGCAACGGCTCCTCCACGAACAGCACCACACCCGTCGCCGTCCAGAACATCACCGGCGCGACCCAGATCGCCGCGGGCTCGTTCAGCGGATTCGCCCTCGTCGGTGGCGGAACGATTCGGGCATGGGGCTCCAACGCCGTCGGGGCGCTCGGCAACGGAACCAACACGAACAGCTCCGTCCCCGTGACGGTGCAGAACATCACCGGCGCCACCCAGATCGCCGCAGGACTCTCCACCGGCTACGCGCTCGTCGGCGGACAGGTCCGCGCCTGGGGATACAACGCCAACGGAGGGCTCGGCAACGGCACGAACACGGATAGCAACACCCCCGTCACCGTCCAGAACATCACCGGCATCACCCAGATCGACGCCGGTTACTTCAGCGGGTACGCCGTCAACAACACCGGCACCGTCTACGCGTGGGGTAACAACCCCCAGGGAGAACTGGGCATCGGCAACACCACCAACACCAACACCCCCGTCACGGTCCAAGGCCTCGGCGGCACCCCCACGATCGGCCAAGCCCGCAACAGGGGAGGCGCCAAGATGTTCTTCATCCGCTGATCCCCGGCAGATCGCATGACGGAGCCCCTGTCCTTCCGGACAGGGGCTCCGTCATGCGGCAGGGTGCGTCAGGACGCGATCTGCTCCGCCGGTGGGGCCTGCGCGGCGAGCGCGATCACGCCGTAGTCCCAGCCCTTGCGGCGGTAGACGACGCTCGGGTGGTCGGTGCGGGCGTCGATGAAGAGGAAGAAGTCGTGGCCGACGAGCTCCATACGATCGACGGCGTCCTCGACCGTCATCCACTCGGCGCCGAACTCCTTCTGGCGGATGACGACGGGCGAGTACTCCGCCTCGTCGACATCGGAATCCTGGACCGGCACCTCACCGGTGGCGACGGCGCGCAGCACCTCGACGGAAGCGGGCTCGACATCGATACCCGCCAATTCGCCGGTGCCCTTCTCGAACCGTGCCCCGCGGGGGTGGTTTCGGGCGTCGACGCGCTTGTCTTTCGCGCGCCGCACCTGCTCGGAGATCTTGTCGACCGCGAGGTCGAGAGCGGCGAACTTATCGGCATCGGTGGCCTCGGCTCGGACCACCGGGCCCTTGCCGTCGAGGGTCAGCTCGACGGTGTCGTCTTCCATGCGCCCGTTGCGGTACGAGCGGTGGGTGACCTTGACTTCGAGAGTCTGAGCGCGGGGCGCCAGGTGCTCGATGCGACTGACCTTCTCTTCAACCACGGTGCGGAAACGATCGGTGATACCGACTCCCACTCCGACGATGTTGGTGTCCATCAGTGACCTCCTTGTTCCGGGTTCCGCCCGGTCTAAGGGCGGAACATCCGTCGCCTTCAGTCATCCCCACGCTAGTCCGACGCCACCGCCCTGTCACGTAGCAATCACCTGCGATTCACCTTCTGATGCGCTGCGACGCGGCGTGTACGCGAGCGCGACGGCCCTCACCTCGGCGGCTCCCGCCGCTCGGAGGGCCCGCGTCGCCTCGATGAGCGTGGCCCCGGTCGTCACCACGTCGTCGACGACGACCACCCGGCGCCCGACGACGGACCGCGCGGCGAAGGCTCCCCCGACGTTCTGCTGTCGGGCGATGCGATCGAGGCCGCGCTGATCGGCCGGCGTGCGCCGCACCCGCAGCACGCGCTCCGGATGCCACCCCGCCCGACGCACCAGCAACTCGACCGGTCGATAGCCGCGGCGCCGGAAGGCCGCAGCCGACGAGGGCACCGGAACGACGAGGGCGCCGGAGACCGCCGCCGCACGCAAGACATCGGCGAGAGCGGGGGCGAGATCTCGGGCGAGGGAGGTGCGACCTTCTTCTTTGAGGGCGCGCAGGACCCGCGCCGGCACCCCTGAGAACTCGAGCGCGCACAGCACGGGCACCCCCGGCCCCACCTCGCGCGGGACGGGGACGGCGGCCAGAGCCCGGCGGCATCCGGAGCACAGGGACTCATCGAGCGCGCCGCAGCCGGCGCACGCCAGCGGAAGCCAGAAGGTCAGGGCATCGCGGAGGGCCGATGAGATCGTGTCGACGAGCGCAGGACGAGACATGCGGGCCATCGTTCCGGACGCCCCCGCTCGGGCGCAGGGCGAAATGCCCCAACCGTGGACGGATGCCACACCGACCGCGCTGGGGAGAAGCCGCGCCCGCTCAGGACGTGGTGCCCTGCTGCGCCGCCAGCACCCGGATGTTGGAGGCCACCAGGGTCCACGAGCTTCCGCGCCGACTGTAGAGGCGCCCCTGATCGTCGAGCACGCGGACGCTCGTGCTCCCCGCGGCGAGCGTGCGCGCCCCCTCGGGCGCCTGCGCCTCGGTGCCGCGACCGCCCACGCTGAGCTCGCTCAAGCGGCTGACATCGTCGACCGACGAGAGGACGCCGATGGTGGTGTCGTCGAGCCACGCGAGGTCGAACGCCCCCTGCTGCGAGAACGACAGCACGTGCGGCGGACCGAGGTCGATCTCGCCCGCCGAGCGCAGGATGCCGGCGACCCACACCTCGCGCGCACCCGACACGGTGACGATGGCCGCCACCCTCGTACCATCACGGGAGATCTGCATCGCGGTGATCTCGGAGGCATCGGGCCACGCATTGCCGACGTCGCGGGGAACCCCTTCGGGCGTGATGACGTGCAGCTGCGCGGGGGCCGCACTCGGCACGCTCCAGATCGCTCCCTCGGCGTCGATCGTGGGGGCGATGAGGCCCGGGCGGTCGTCGAGCAGGAACGTCCGACCGTCGGCGAGCGCGCTCGCCACCGTTCCCTGCTGCGTGCGCACCGCCGCCAGGCTGCGGTCGGCTTCGAGTTCCACCATCGTCGGCGCCAGGGACTCGATCGCGTCGGACAGACCCGGGATCGACTCGACCTGGTCGCCCGACAGGGCGCCGAACACGCCGAGCGAGGTGAGCACCGCCGGCGAGGGATCGATGCGCGTCACGCGCACGGCGACCTCGGAGGCGGTGACCGGGGTGCCCTCCACCGTCATCTGCACCTCGCTGATGCCGGCCGACGAGAGGCTGCGCGCCAGTTGGGTCTGCATGCGGTCGAGGGTCGTGCGGTCCAGGCTCAGAGCCGCCCGCGGCAGTTGCACCTGAGCGACTCCCCCCGACGACAGCGTCACCGAGCGCCCCACGAGCGACAGCTCTTCGGGGAAGGCGTTGCGCACGGCGCCCGACAGCCACGAGCTCGGCTGACCGTCGACCAGGGCCGTCGCGACGCGACTGGCCACCAGCGCACGGGGGAACCATCGCACGTCGGGGACGATGAAGCTCCACGTCGGGTCGAAGTACGCGATGGATGCCGACTGGTAGACCGTCGGGAACACTTCCTCGTACAGCACGACCCCGTCGGGGGCGGAGGTGATGCGCCACTGGCCGTCGACCTGCGCGAGGGCGAAGGACAGGGTCTGGGCGCTGCCCGTGGCGGCCGGGGCGTAGGCGCCGTCGGCATCCACCCCCGCCACCGTCGACAGCGACACCGTCACCACCGAGCCGTCGGCGGAGGGCGCGGCGCGGCGCGCGGCGAGCGTATCGATCGTCACGCGGGCGCGGGGGTCCCACGTGGCACCGGGCGACAGGAACAGCTTCGCGGTCGCCCAGTCGTCGGCCGGCCCCGAGCCCGCGCGCAGGAACCCCTCGACGATCTCGGCCGGCGACGCGTCGTCCTGCGGACCGTCGGGCACGAACGCGAACGCCTGCGCGTCGTCGCTCTGCGGGCCGCGGCCGGGGTTGACGTACCCGGTGGTCGGCAATCCGGTGCACGCCGTCAGGGCGAGCACGAGAGCGAGGCTGACGAGGGCCAGGGCGCGTCTCACGGCATCCTCCCGAAGGTCGAGCGGTTGAGCGAGATGGGCTGGGTGAGCCCCAGCGCCTCGAGGGCGCCGCCCTGCTCGTCGTCGGGGACGAGAGGCAGGGGCGAGGCGCCCACGGGTCGTCCGTCTCGGGGCAGGGTGAGCACGAAGTTGGACCCCCGGCCCGGTTCCGACCACACCGCCAGGGTGCCGCCGTGCAGCCGCGCGTCGCCCAGGGCGATCGACAGGCCCAGACCCGTGCCGCCGATCGTGCGCACCCGCGACGGGTCGGCCCGCCAGAACCGGTCGAACACGCGCTCGACGTCGTCGGCCTTCATGCCCAGACCGAAGTCGCGCACGCCGAGCGCCACCGCGTCGCGGTTGCTGTCGACCGAGACGACGATCGGCCGCCCCTCGCCGTGCTCGATGGCGTTTCCGAGCAGGTTGCGCACCACGCGCCGCACGCGGCGGGCGTCCATGTCGACGGGGGTGTACCCGCCGGGTGCGACCAGGCGCACGTCGGAGCCGTGCCCCTCGGCGAGCTGCTCCATCGAGAGGATCACGTCTTCGGCGAGATGGGCGAGGCTCGTGGCCTCGAGCTCGAGCTGCACGGAGCCGGCGTCGTACCGGCTGATCTCGAGCAGGTCGGTGAGCAGCACCTCGAAGCGCTGCACCTGCGCGTGCAGCAGCTCGGCCGCGCGCCCCGTGACCGGATCGAACTCCTCGCGCTGGTCGTTGATGATGTCGGCGGCGAGGCGGATCGTCGTCAGCGGCGTGCGCAGCTCGTGCGAGACGTCGGACACGAAGCGCTGCTGCACGAGCGAGAGGTCGGCCAGCTCCTTGATCTGCGACTCGATGCTGTCGGCCATGGCGTTGAACGACCGGTTCAGCGTCGCCAGCTCGTCTTCGCCGCGCACGGGAAGACGCACGCCCAGATCGCCCGCCGCGAGCTTCGCGCTGGTCTCGGCGGCATCCGCGATGGGCGTGGTGATCGAGCGCAGCACGAACCACGCGATCGAACCGATGAGCACCACCAGGATCAGACCCACCACCCACAGCAGCACCTGGACGAACGCGAGGGTCTGCGAGGCGCTGATGAGGTCGTACCCCATGTACAGCTCGTAGGAATCGACCCCGTCTTCGGCCGGGAAGCGCAGTTGATGACCGACCAGGATGCCCGGAACGTCGCGGCCCCCGTCGGAGGGCAACGCCACCGACTGCCACCACTGCAGATCGGGACTCGACTGCACCTGTTTGCGCAGCGCGTCGGAGACGAGGCCCGACTCGAACGCGGGCGAGATGAACGGCTGCGGCGCCAGGGGCGAGGGCGGACCGATGCGGTACAGCGCGATCAGATCGCTCGAGGACTGCTGCGACAGCCGCGTCGCGATGCCGTTCATGAGCGTCTGCGCCGCGGCTGGATCGGTCGAGTCGACGGCCGCGTCGAGCGTGGCCTGCGCCGACGCGGTCGCGCGCTGGGCCTCGAGGAGCACCTGGTCCTTGCGGGCGGTGAACAGCTCGTTCTGGATGACGAGGGCCATCGCCACGCACGTGACGAGGATGGTCACGGCGGTGAGGGCCACCGTGATGAGGATCGTGCGGAAGCGCAGGGAGCGTCGCCACAGCGTCGCCAGGCGATCGCGGACCGCCCGCCAATCGCGCCAGCTGCTGACCCGCGGCGGGAGCGTCCGCACCGCGCCCGTCATCGCGCGCTCAGGCCACCGCGCCGGCGCGGTAGCCCACGCCGCGCACGGTGGTGACGATCCGCGGGTTGTCGGGGTCGGCCTCGATCTTGGCGCGCAGGCGCTGCACGTGCACGTTCACCAGACGGGTGTCGGCCTTGTAGTGGTAGCCCCACACCTGCTCGAGCAGCATCTCGCGCGAGAACACCTGCTGCGGCTTCTCGGCCAGGGCGACGAGCAGTTCGAACTCGAGCGGCGTCAGCGCGATCGGGCTGTCGCCGCGGCGCACCTCGTGCGCGGCGACGTCGACGACGAGGTCGCCGATGCGCAGCGTCTCGTCGACGGGAGCCTGGGACGGCCGCAGACGCGTGCGGATGCGAGCCACCAGCTCCTTGGGGTTGAACGGCTTCATGATGTAGTCGTCGGCGCCCGACTCGAGACCCTTCACCAGGTCGGCGGTGTCGGTGCGCGCGGTGAGCATGATGATCGGCACGCCGGACTCGGCGCGCACGCGCGTGCAGATCTCGATGCCGTCGACCCCCGGCAGCATGAGGTCGAGCAGGATGAGGTCGGGCCGCTCGGTGCGCCACGCGTCGACGGCCTGGGCGCCGTCCGCGCAGAAGACCGTGTCGAATCCTTCGGTGCGCAGCACGATGCCGATCATCTCGGCCAGCGCGGTGTCGTCGTCGACCACCAGGATCCGTGAAGTCATTCGGGGGTACGTCTTCCGTCTCGAACCCGTGCGGCACGGGCAGAGCACCCGGGGTGAGGGCGCGTTCCTCCGAGAGTAGTCGACGAGGGTGAGATGAGGCCGAGCGTGTCGGGGGTGTGTGACACGATGAAGATACTGCCGTGCAACGAGGAGGCGTCACCGTGACCGCGTATCCGAACTGGACCCCGGCCTCTCGCCCCGGCATCGTGCCCCTGCACCCGTACGGCTTCGGCACGATCCTCGGCCGCTCGTTCGTCGCCCTGCGGCACAACCCGAAGGTGCTGCTCGGCTTCGCGCTCGTCGTGCAGGCCGTCGCCTACATCGTGCTGGCCGCCGCGGTGGGCGCCATCGCCGTCGCCAGCTTCTCGCGCCTCGACACCGTTGCCTACGGCGGTGACGACTGGGGCGCGATCTTCGCCGGATCCACCGTCATCACGGGCGCCGCCGCCCTGGTGCTGAGCCTGCTGGTCGGAGCGCTCAGCGTGGTGGTGCAGGGCGTCGTCGTCTCCGAGGTCGCTCACGCGGTCGTGGCCGAGAAGCCGACCCTGAAGGCCGTCTGGGCCCGCGTGCGCCCGGTGATCTGGCGGCTCATCGGCTACAGCGCCCTGGTCGTGCTCGCCAGCCTGGTGGTCGTCGGCGTGCTCGCCGGCATCGTGACGCTGCTCGTGATCTCGGTGCTGTGGCTCGGCATCCTCGTCGGCGTGCTGTTCGTGCTCGGGCTCATCCCGCTGTACGCGTGGCTGACCACGAAGCTCTTCCTCGTGCCCTCGGTGATCATCCTCGAAGGCGCCGGCATCCGCGCGGGGATCGCCCGCTCGTGGCGGCTCACCCGCCGGCGGTTCTGGTCGACGTTCGGCGTGATCGTGATCATCTCGTTCGGCTTCAGCGTGCTCGCCCAGCTCATCTCGGTGCCCTTCAGCCTCATCGCGGGGATCGTTCCGGGCATCCTCGCCCCCACCGGCACCGACGAGATCGGGGCCGTCGTGGGAATGGTCGTGGTGCAGGTGATCGGCCAGTTCGGCATCCTGCTCGTGCAGTGCATCGCGCTGGTCGTGCAGTCGACCTCGGCCGCGCTGGTCTACGTCGACGCCCGCATGCGGGTCGAGGGACTCGACCATGATCTGCACACCTACGTCGAGGCACGCGATGCCGGGGCCACCGACCTCGCCGATCCGTACCTCGTCGGCGTCGGTCGCGTCGTCGAGCGGCCAGCACCCGTGCCCGTCGGGGCGGCACCGCCGTACGCCGGCTACGGCGCCCCCGCCGGGTATGGCGCTCCCGCCGGGTACGGAGTCCCCGCCGGATACGGCGCCCCGGCCGGATACGGTGCCCCGGCGCAGTACGGTGCTCCCCCGGTCCCCGCTCCCGCCTCGGACGCACCCGCGACCGGGTCGGCCACGCCCGCCGATCGGTCCGCCGACGAGGCGGTCTCGGGTCCGGCGACTCCCCCGCCGCCCGCCCCGCCGAGCCCCGACGTGGCCCCGCCCGCGGCGCCCACCTCGTGGGCCGCGCCCGGGTCGCCGACCGATCGATGACGGCCGCCGCTCTCGCGACCGCCGCCGCCGCGGTGTTCCCGCTCCTCCCCGACCCCGACCAGGCGCGGGAGTGGGCGGAGCGCGAGCTCGAAGACCCGTCGTACCAGGCGTCCGAGCCGACCTTCATCGACCGCGTGGCGCAGGCCGTCGCCTCGTTCATCGGCGACCTGCTGCGGCCGTCCGGCAACGCCGACTGGGGGCCCTCGGCCCTCATCGTGCTGGCCGTGCTCTTGGCCGTCGGCATCATCGTCGCTCTGCTCATCTGGGGGCGCCCGCGCCGTCTCGTACGCGCGCAGCCGGCGGCGCGCGCGCTCTTCGACGACGACGACGGGCGATCGGCCGACGAACTGCGGCGCGAGGCCGATGAAGCCGCCGCCCGCGGGGCATGGGACGCCGCGATCGTGCTGCGCTTCCGCGCCGTCGCGCGGGGTCTGTCGGAGCGCGGCCTCGTCGACCCGCCGCCGGGGGCGACGGCGCGCGCCTTCGGCCGTGCCGCGGGGGTCGCCCTGCCCGCACTCGCCGCCGCGATGGACACCGCCGCCGCGAGCTTCGACGACGTGCGCTATCTGCGCCGCCCCGGAACCGCCGACGGGTATCGCGCGATCGCCGATCTCGACGAGGCCGCCGTCCGAGCCCGCGCCGTCACCGACAGCGCCGTCACCGACCGCGCGGCGGCCCCCTCATGAGCGCCCCCTCGGGTGTCGCGAGTCCCGCATCGGCCTCGCGCTCCGCGCACCCCCGCCGACGCGCCGCGCTCGGCTGGATCGCGTTGGTGGTGGCCCTGCTGCTCGTCGCGCTCGTCGGCGGCTCCCTCGTGTACGGCGGCTACCAGCAGCGCGCGGTGCTCGACCCCGAGTCGGCCGGCCCCGACGGCACCCGAGCGGTGGTGCGCATCCTCGAGCAGCAGGGCGTCCGCGTCACCGTCGCCCGCGACCGTCAGGCCGCCGAACGCGCGCTCGGCGGAGGCGACGCCACGCTCGTGCTGCGCGACGCCCCGATGCTCTCCGACGGCGCACTGAGCGACCTCGCGGAACGGGCACGGCACACCGTGCTCGTCGAACCGCGCTCGCGGGCGCTGGGCGTGCTGCTGAACGGCTCGTCGCTGGGCGGTTTCGCCGACGACGCGACGACGGGCCCGGCGTGCGACGTGCCCGCGGCGCGGGGCGCCGGAGACGCCCGCGTGGGCGAAATGCTCGTGCCGGGCGACGGCGTGCAGGGCTGCTACCCCGTCGGCGACGAATACGCCCTGCTGACCGACGAGCGGGGCGGACGCACGGTGACCGCCCTCGACGGTCTGTCGGTGCTCACCAACTCCACCCTCACGGCCGACGGCAACGCCGCGCTGGCGATCGGCGTGCTCGGACAGACCGACGCTCTCGTCTGGTACGTGCCCTCGCCCTCCGACGCCGACCAGGGCACCACCGCCCCGACCCTCGCCGACCTGACACCCCCCTGGGTGACGCCGGCGATCCTTCTGCTGCTCGCCTCCGCGCTCACCGCCGCCGTCTGGCGGGGCCGTCGGTTCGGCCCGCTCGTCACCGAGCGCCTCCCCGTCACGGTGCGGGCGAACGAGACCACCGAGGGCCGCGCGCGGCTGTACGCCGCCTCGGCCGACGCGGGGCACGCGCTCGACGAGCTACGGCGCGCGAGCCGCGCCCGGCTCGGTCGGCTGCTGGGCCTCGCGGCGCGCACCTCCCCCGTCGACACCTCCGATGCCGTCGCCGAACGCCTGGGCGCCGACCGTGGCCTGGTCCGCGGCATCCTCGTCGACGACTCACCCCGTACCGACCGTGAACTCGTCGCGGCCGCCGACCGACTCCGCGATCTCGAGGCGAGCGTGCGCGCCGCCGTCCGAACCGAAGGGACCACCCGATGACCGACAGCCCCGAGAACTCCGCAGCTCCCCACACCACGACCGCGAGCGCCGACGACCACACGGCCCTCCGCGAGGCCATGCACCAGGTGCGCCTCGAAGTCGGCAAGGCCGTCGTCGGCCAGGACGGCACCGTGACGGGGCTGCTGATCGCCCTGCTCTCGCGGGGACACGTGCTGCTCGAGGGCGTTCCGGGCGTCGCCAAGACGCTGCTGGTGCGCTCCTTCAGCCGCGCGCTCGGTCTCGACACCCGCCGCGTGCAGTTCACCCCCGATCTCATGCCCGGAGATGTGACGGGTTCGCTGGTCTACGACGCGCGGGCCGGGGAGTTCGAGTTCCGCGCGGGCCCGGTGTTCACGCACGTGCTGCTCGCCGACGAGATCAACCGCACGCCCCCCAAGACGCAGGCGGCGCTGCTCGAAGCCATGGAAGAACGTCAGGTGTCGTCCGATGGGGTGAGCCGTGCGCTTCCCGACCCGTTCCTCGTCGCCGCCACGCAGAACCCCATCGAGCACGAGGGCACCTACACTCTGCCCGAGGCCCAGCTCGACCGCTTCCTGCTCAAGCTCGTCGTCGACCTTCCGGGTCGCGACGCCGAGGTCGACGTGCTCCGCCGCCACGCGGGCGGATTCGACCCTCGGCACCTCGACGAGGCCGGGGTGACGCCGGCGGTCACCGCGTCGCAGATCCTGGCGGCACAGCGCGCCGCGGCATCCGTGGCCGTCGACGACGACCTGCTCGGCTACGTGGTCGACCTCGCGCGCGCCACGCGTCAGAGCCCGTCGGTGCTGCTGGGTGTGAGCCCGCGCGCCAGCACGGGACTGCTCGCCGCCGCGAAGGCGTGGGCCTGGCTCGGCGGTTACCCGGCGATCACGCCCGACCACGTGCAGACCATGCTCGTGCCCGTCTGGCGTCACCGCATCCGCCTGCGGCCCGAGGCCGAGATCGAGGGCGTCTCGGTCGACGCGATCCTCACGTCGGTCCTGCAGCAGACGCGCGTCCCCATCTGATGTTCGTTTCCGGCCGTCTCGCCCTGCTCGTCTCCCTCGGCGTCGGGCCCCTCGTGCTGCTCAGCACCGCGGGGGCTCCGGCGTGGGCGGTCGCGGGCGGATGGGTGGCTCTCTGCGTCGTGCTCGCGGCGATCGACATCGCCCTCGCCGCCGACCCGCGCCGGGTCGAGATCACTCGCACGCTGCCGGAGCGGGCGCTGCGCGACGAGCCGGTGACCGGCGAACTGCGGGTGCGCAACCTCGGTACCCGCCTTCTGCGCGCTGTCGTGCGCGACGCGTGGCAGCCGACGGCCGGGGCGCCCGACGAGCGGCAGCGTTTCACCGTGCCGCCCGGCGAGCGACGGGGAGCTGCGCTGTCGTTGCTCCCGCGGCGCCGGGGCGAGTTGCGCAGCGCCTTCGTCACCGTGCGCGCCGCGGGTCCCCTGGGGCTCGCCGGCCGACAGGCGGTGGTCGACGCCCCCGGGCGTCTGCGCGTCCTGCCCCCGTTCACTTCCCGGCGACACCTCCCCTCGCGACTCGCCCGCCTGCGCGAGCTCGACGGCAACACCTCGCTGCAGGTGCGCGGGCAGGGCACCGAGTTCGACAGCCTGCGCGAGTACGTGCGGGGCGACGACGTGCGCTCGATCGACTGGCGGGCGACGGCGCGCGCCGGAACGACCATGCTGCGCACCTGGCGTCCCGAGCGCGATCGGCACGTCGTCATCGTCATCGACACCGGACGCACGGCCGCCGCCCGCGTGGGTGACGGCGTGCGGCTGGATGCCGCGATGGAGGCCGCTCTGCTGCTGTCGGTGCTCGCGACGCGCGCCGGTGACCACGTGCACCTCCTCCTGTTCGATCGCGTGACCCGCGCGCGCGTCACCCGCACCGATGGCGCGCAGCTGCTGCCCGCGCTGGTCGAGGCGATGGCGCCCGTCGACCCGCAACTCATCGACACCGACTGGGACGCCGCCTTCGCGCAGGTGCGGGGCCTCTCGGTGCGCCCCGCGCTGGTCGTGCTGCTGACGGCCGCCGACGACCCCGAAGCCGCACGCGCGTTCCTCGCGTCGCTCCCGGCGGTCGCGGCGCGATCGCGGCTGCTGGTGGCGACGGCGACCGACGGCCCGGGCGACGCCCCGGCCCACCGCGACGCCGCCGACGTGTACGCCGCCGCCGCGATCGAGCGCGCGCGGCATGACGCCGACCGGGTGCGGGCGGCCGTGGTCCGCGCCGGGGGCGACGCCGTCTCGGCGTCGGCCGACGATCTGCCGCCGCTCGTCGCCGACCGCTACCTCGCGCTGAAGGCGGCCGGGCGCCTGTAGCACACCCAGCCCCCATGCAGCCGGAGACATACGACGCGGCTTATCCTGGGGGGTACCCTTCGAGCCGTCGGCGCGTCCCCTCCGCGCCCGGCTGCGCCGTCTACGCACAGGATGCGGGAGAACTCTTGCCAGGAAACGCCACGACACGCTTCGACGATGTGGCCCTCGTATCGGTGGCGAGCGTTCTGCCCGGCCGGGTCACGACGTCGGACGACATCGAGGATCGGCTCGCTCCCGCGTTGCACCGGCTGAAGTTGAAGCCCGGTCTGCTCCGTCGCGTGGCCGGCGTCAACGAGCGTCGCAACTGGGCCGCGGGCGAGTCCTCCGACGAGGCGACCATCGCCGCGGGCAAGCAGGCACTGGCCGAGGCGGGCGTGGATCCGAGCGAGATCGGCCTGATCATCAACACCTCCGTCACCCGCAAGCACTTGGAGCCCTCGGTCGCCGTCCGCCTGCATCACGGCCTCGGTCTGCCCAGCTCCGCCATCAACTTCGACGTGGCCAACGCGTGCCTCGGCTTCATCAACGGTATGAGCCTCGCCGCGGGCATGATCCAGTCGGGCCAGGTGCGCTACGCGCTCATCGTCAACGGCGAGGACGCCGACGAGATCCAGGTCAACACGATCAACCGGCTCGTGCGCGAAGACCTCGATCGCGACGCGTTCATGCAGGAGTTCGCATCGCTGACCCTCGGCTCCGGCGCGGCCGCCGCCGTGCTCGGACGCGCGAGCGACCATCCCGAGGGTCACCGCCTGGTCGGCGGCGTCACCCGCGCCGCGACCGAGTTCTACGACCTCTGCGTCGGCAGCGTCGACGGCATGTTCACCGACGCCAAAGCCCTGCTCAAGGGGGGCCTCGACCTCGTCGTCTCGGCGTGGAAAGAAGCCAAGGGCGAGTTCTCGTGGACGGGGATGGACCGGTACATCACGCACCAGGTCTCGTCCGTGCACACCTCCGCGATCGTCCGTGCCGCCAAGCTCGACCGCACCCGCGTGCCCGTCACGTACCCCCACCTGGGCAACGTCGGTCCGGCATCCATTCCCATCACCCTCGCCGACGAGCAGCACACGCTCCGCCGGGGTGATCGCGTCCTGCTGATGGGGGTGGGCTCCGGGCTGAACACCGGCATGCTGGAGCTGGCCTGGTGAGGGTCACCGCCCCCGCCGCCACTCTTCCCCCGGCCGGGCTGCCCGGGCTCGATCCGTCGCTCTCTCGACTGGTCGATGTGTCCGGCGCCGCCGCCGACGCGGGGCGCACGCGCACCTGGCACGTGCTCGACACCGGTCCCTCCCTCGCCGAACGCGGCATCGAGCCCCGCGGCACCATCGTGGCGGTGCACGGCAATCCGACGTGGTCGTACCTCTGGCGGGCCCTGGTGAACACCTCCCTCGACCGCGCCGTAGCCGGGGCGACCCCGTGGCGCGTCGTCGCCGTCGACCAGCTCGAGATGGGCTTCTCGGAGCGCACGACGCTCCGCCGCACGCTCGCGCAGCGCATCGCCGACCTCGACGCCCTCGTGACGACGCTCGACCTCGCCGGCCCGGTCGTCACCATCGGCCACGACTGGGGCGGACCCGTCTCGCTCGGCTGGGCCGTCGAGAACCGCGACCGCCTCGCGGCCGTCATCGCCCTCAACACCGCCGTGCATCACCCCGACGGTGCCCCCCTGCCCTTCGCCCTGCGGGTGGCGACGGCGCGCGGAATGCTCGCCGCGGGCACCACCGGCACCACGGCGTTCCTCGACACCACCCTCGCGCTGGCCGATCTCGACCCGGCCGTGCGGGCGGCGTTCCGTTCCCCGTACGCCACCGTGGCCCGTCGCCGCGGCATCGGCGGGTTCGTGGCCGACATCCCGGCCACCGCGACCGACGAGAGCACTCCGGCGCTCCGTCGGATGTCGACGGGGCTCCGCGACCTCGACGTCCCCGCGCTCTTCCTGCGCGGACCGAAGGACCCCGTGTTCGGCGAGGGCCACCTCGACGATCTCACCGAGCGGATGCCGCACGCCGACGTGCATCGTTTCGAAGGCGCCGGGCACCTCATCGCCGAGGAGCGCCCCTACGCCGACGTCGTGCTCGACTGGCTCGACGAGAAGGTCGTCGCTCTCCCCGGCGCGACCCCCGCCGACGCCGCCCCCGCCGAGACCCGCGCGGGCCGCGCGAAGGCGGCACGCGCGCAAGCGGAGCTCGACGGTGCGGGCGACACCGCCCCCGCCGGTCGCCTGTGGGACGCCCTCGTCGCCCGCCGCGACGACGACGACACCGCCGTGATCGACATGAGCACCGCGCGCGACGGCGCGCCGCTGCGCGTGAGCTGGCGGCAGCTGTCGACCCGCGTCGACGAGCTCGCCGCCGGTCTCGACGCCTTCGGCGTGCGCGCGGGCGACCGCGTCTCGCTCCTGGTGCCACCCGGACCCACCCTGACCGCGGCGTTGTATGCGTGCCTGCGCATCGGCGCCGTCGTGGTCGTGGCCGACCGGGGTCTCGGCATCCGGGGTCTGTCGCGTGCCGTGCGCGGCGCCGTTCCCGACGTCGTCATCGGCGAGGTCGCCGGTCTCGCCGCCGCCCGCGCGCTCGGATGGCCGGGGCGCCGGGTGTCGGCCGCCTCTCTGCCGTCGGTGACCTCGCGCGCTCTCGGCGTCGAGGCGAGCCTGTCGGACCTCGCGCGCGCCGGCCGCGGGCGCGCGCTGCCCGCCGCCCCCGACGCCGATGCCCTGGCGGCCATCCTGTTCACCTCGGGGTCCACGGGACCGGCGAAGGGCGTCGTGTACACGCACGCGCAACTCGCGGCCCTGCGCGACACCCTGGCCGCGCACTTCGGCGTCACGGCCGACACCGGTCTGGTGACGGGCTTCGCGCCGTTCGCGCTGCTGGGCCCGGCGCTCGGTACGCGTTCGGCGACCCCCGACATGGACGTCTCGGCGCCGCGCACCCTCACCGCCACGGCGGTGGCCGCAGCCGTCCGCGCCTCCGACGCCCGCATCGTGTTCCTCTCGCCCGCCGCGGTGCACAACGTCGTCGCCACCTCAGGCGCCCTCGACGCCGACGACCGCGCCGCCCTCGCCCGCGTCGACACCTTCCTCTCGACGGGTGCCCCCGTGGGCATCGACCTGCTGCGCCGTGCGCAGGAGCTCATGCCCCGTGCGACCGCGCATACCCCGTACGGCATGACCGAGTGCCTGCTCGTCGCCGATGTGACCCTGCCCGAGATCGAGCGGGCGGCGGTGACGGGCGACCGCGGCGTCTGCGTCGGCCGTCCCCTCGGCACGGGCCAGGTGCGCATCTCGGCGATCGGCCCCGACGGCCGTGCCACGGGAGAGCCGTCGACCGATGCCGGTGTGACGGGCGAGGTCGTCATCTCGGCCCCGCACCTCAAGCGCGGATACTTCCGCCTCTACCTCACCGACCGCGAGGCCCGCCGCGGGGTCGCCGACCGCTGGCACCGCACGGGTGACGTGGGTCACCTCGACGCCGACGGACGCCTGTGGATCGAGGGGCGACTCCCCCACGTCATCACGACCGCCGAGGGTCCCGTCACCCCGGTCGGCATCGAGCAGGATGCCGAGACCGTGCCCGCCGTCGAACGCGCGGCCGCGGTCGGGGTCGGCCCCATCGGTCGACAGGTCGTCGTGGCCGTGGTCGAGGCCGGCGCGCGGCGCCCGGGGCTGGCGACGCCGGAACTGACCGAGGCCGTCCGCGCCTCGACGGCGCAGTCGCTGGCCGCCGTGCTGGTGGTGCCGGCGCTGCCCACCGACATCCGCCACAACTCCAAGATCGACCGCTCGCGCCTCGCCGCGTGGGCCGAGCGTCTGCTCGCCGGCGCGAAGCCGACGGCGCCGTGAGGGTCCTCGCCACCGGCGCGTCCGGCTTCCTCGGCGGCGCCGTCGTGCGTGCCCTGCACGACGCCGGTCATCAGGTGCGCACGCTGCAGCGCCGCCCCTCGCGCGTCGACGGCGCCGAGGATCGCCTCGGTTCCGTGACGGATCCGGATGCCGTGGCATCCGCCCTCGAGGGTGTCGACGGCGTGGTGCATCTGGCCGCGAAGGTGTCGCTGGCGGGAGACCCCGCGCAGTTCCGGGCCGTGAACGTGGAAGGCACGCGGACGCTCCTCGACGCCGCGTCGGCCGCCGGTGTCCGGCGCATCGTGCACGTGTCGTCGCCGTCGGTCGCACACGCCGGTCACGCCCTGGCCGGCGTCGGGGCCGAGCCCGCCGACCCCGAAGCCGCGCACGGCGAGTACGCCCGCTCCAAGGCCGAGGCCGAGCTGATCGCCCTCTCGCGCGCGGGCGGCGACACCGCCCTGGTCGCGATCCGCCCGCACCTCGTGTGGGGGCCGGGCGACACCCAGCTGATCGCCCGCGCGATCGACCGCGCCCGCCGGGGTCGACTCCCGTTGCTCAACGGGGGAACCGCGCTCATCGATTCCACGTACGTCGACAACGCGGCATCCGGGATCGTCGCCGCGTTGGACCGTGTCGACGAGGTGAGCGGTCGCGCGTACGTGCTGACCAACGGCGAGCCGCGCCCGGTCGGCGACCTGCTCGCCGGGATCTGCCGCGCTTCGGGCGTCGAACCGCCGCGGTTCAGCGTGCCGGCGGGGCTGGCTCGCGCGGCCGGCGCCCTCGTCGAGCGCGTGTGGGCCGTGCGCCCGGGTGAGGACGAACCTCCCATGACGCGCTTCCTCGCCGAGCAACTGTCGACCGCGCACTGGTTCGACCAGACCGAGATCCGCCGCGACCTGCGCTGGACGCCCGCGGTCTCGCTCGACGAGGGTCTGCGCCGCCTGTCGCTCGCCTGAGCCCGGCCCCCTCTCCCGCACGCCCCTCGTGCGCCTCCCCCGCACGGCGGTCGCCCCTGCCCTGCGTGTCCCACTTCGTGCAGCCCCGGCACCGCAAACCCGCACAAAGTGGGACATCCCCCCGGCAGACACAACCGCCACCGCGCGCATGTCCCACTTCGTGCAGCCTCCGTGCCGCAAACCTGCACAAAGTGGGACATCCCCCCGGCAGACACCGCCTCACGCGCCGCCTCTGCACGTCAGTCGCCCGCACCCTGCGTGTCCCACTTCGTGCAGCAACCGTGCCGCAAACCTGCACAAAGTGGGACATCCCCCCGGCAGACACCGCCTCACGCGCCGCCTCCGCACGGCAGTCGCCCGCACCCTGCGTGTCCCACTTCGTGCAGCACCCGCACCGCAAACCCGCACAAAGTGGGACATCCGCCCGGCAGAGCACGATGGCAGCAACAGCTTGCAGCTGAGCCGCCGCAGCGCCGCGCGCACGACGGAAGGCCCGCCCCCGCGAGGGGACGGGCCTTCCGGATGCCGCGGGTACCGAGCCGCAGCGCGCCCCGCCGCAGCGGGGACGGGTGGTCAGACCAGGTCGAAGCGGTCGAGCTCGGTGACCTTCTGCCAGGCGGCGACGAAGTCGCGCACGAACTTCTGCTTCGCGTCGTCCGAGGCGTAGACCTCGGCGAGCGCGCGCAGCTCGGAGTTCGACGAGAACACCAGGTCGACGCGGGTGCCGATCCCGACCGTCTCGCCCGAGCCGTCCTTGGTGCCCTGGAACGCGTGCTTGCCGCTGTCGAGCGGCTTCCACGTCGTGCCGAGGTCGAGCAGGTTGGCGAACACGTCGTTCGTCAGCGCACCGGGGGTGTCGGTGAAGACGCCCCAGTCGGAGCCGTCCCAGTTCGCGCCGATGGCCCGGAGGCCTCCGACCAGCACGGTCATCTCGGGCGCGGTGAGCGTCAACAGGTTGGCCTTGTCGAGCAGCAGGAACTCCGCGGGCAGCCGCGCGTCGCGCGAGGCGTAGTTGCGGAAGCCGTCGGCGACCGGCTCGAGCCAGCGGAACGACTCGATCTCGGTCTGCTCCTGCGTCGCGTCGGTGCGGCCCGGGGTGAAGGGCACCTCGACCTCGACACCGCCCGCGCGAGCGGCCTGCTCGACACCGGCGTTACCGGCGAGCACGAGCAGGTCGGCGATCGAGACCTTCTTGCCGTCCGCCGCCTGCGCGTCGAAGTCGGCCTTGATGTTCTCGAGCACCGAGAGCACGGATGCCAGCTGCTCGGGGTTGTTGACCGTCCAGCTCTTCTGCGGCTCGAGGCGGATGCGGGCGCCGTTCACGCCACCGCGCTTGTCGCTGCCGCGGAAGGTGGATGCGGCGGCCCAGGTCGTGGTGACCAGCTGCGGCACCGTCAGGCCGCTGTCGAGGATCCGCTGCTTCAGCGCCGCCGCGTCGGCGGCGTCGATGAGCGCGTGGTCGACGGCGGGCACGGGGTCCTGCCAGACGAGCACCTCGGCGGGGACCTCGGAGCCGAGGTAACGCTCGCGCGGGCCCATGTCGCGGTGGGTCAGCTTGAACCAGGCGCGGGCGAAGGCGTCCTGGAAGGCGGCCGGGTCCTCGGCGAAGCGGCGCGAGATCTTCTCGTACGCCGGGTCGACGCGCAGCGCCAGGTCGCTCGTGAGCATGCGCGGCTCGCGGCGTCCGTCGGAGTGCGCCTCGGGCACCATATCGGCGCCGCCACCGTTCTTCGGACGCCACTGGTGGGCGCCCGCCGGGCTCTGGAAGAGCTCCCACTCGTAGGCGAAGAGGATGTGGAAGAACTCGTTGTCCCACCGGGTCGGGTGGTAGGTCCAGGTGACTTCGAGACCACTGGTGATGGTGTCGTCGCCCTTGCCCGTGCCGTGGCTGTTCTTCCAGCCGAGACCCTGGTCGTTGATGTCGGCGGCCTCGGGGTTCACGCCGACGTGCGAGTCGCTCGCGGCACCGTGCGTCTTACCGAAGGTGTGACCACCGGCGATGAGGGCGACGGTCTCTTCGTCGTTCATGGCCATGCGGCCGAACGTCTCGCGGATGTCGTGGGCCGACAGCTGCGGGTCGGGGTTGCCGTTGGGGCCCTCGGGGTTGACGTAGATGAGGCCCATCTGCACGGCCGCGAGCGGGCGCTCCAGCTCGCGGTTGCCCGTGTAACGCTCGTCGCCGAGCCACGTGGTCTCGGGGCCCCAGTACACGTCGTCGTCCGGCTCCCACACGTCGGTGCGGCCGCCGGCGAAGCCGAAGGTCGGGAAGCCCATGTCCTCGAGCGCGACGTTGCCGGCGAGGATCATGAGGTCGGCCCATGAGATCGACTGGCCGTACTTCTTCTTGATGGGCCAGAGCAGGCGGCGAGCCTTGTCGAGGTTGACGTTGTCGGGCCAGCTGTTCAGCGGCGCGAAGCGCTGCATGCCCGCGCCCGAACCGCCGCGACCGTCGGTCACGCGGTAGGTGCCGGCGCTGTGCCACGCCATGCGGATCATGAGGGGGCCGTAGTGCCCGAAGTCGGCCGGCCACCAGTCCTGCGAGGTCGTCATGACCTGCTGGATGTCGCTCTTGACGGCGGCGAGGTCGAGCGCCTCGAACGCGGCGCGGTAGTCGAAGTCCGTGCCGAGCGGGTCGCGCAGCGCGTTGTTCTTCGCGAGGATCTTCACGTTCAGCGACTCGGGCCACCACACGCGGTTGGCGGAACCCTGGGTCGGGTGGGGCAGGGCGCCGGCGGGCTCGCTGTCGGCGGGGGCTTCGCCCACGGGCAGTCGGTTGTCGTCGGGGGCGGCTCCATCGTGGAAGACGGGGCACCCGTTCAGAGCGTCGCTCATCGGGATCCTCTCGGTTTTTCGGCTTCGGACTTCGCTCGACAATCGGAGCACACGCCCCAGAACGTCACCTCGGCGGTTTCGATGAGAAAGCCGCTCTGCTCCGGCATGTGCAGACAGGGAGCCGCACCGACGACGCAGTCCACGTCGTCGATGCGTCCGCAGCCGGTGCACACCACGTGGTGGTGGTTGTCGCCCACGCGCAGTTCGAAGGTGCCGGCGTGGCCGGCGGGTTCGATGCGGCGGGCGAGTCCCGCGTCGGCGAAGTCGCCGAGCGCGTTGTACACGGACTGTTTGCTGGTTCCGGGGAGGGTGCCCCGGATCCCGTCGAACACCGCGTCGGCGGTGGCGTGCGGCCGGGCGCGGAGCGCCTCGAGCACGGCGACGCGTGTCGCCGTCACCCGCAGACCCGCGCCACGGATGAGGGCATCCGCGGTGGCGTCCGGCTGACTGTCGAGCATGCCTCCACCCTAGCTATTTTTGAGTGAATCAAAAATGACACGCCGGGGAACGGTCGGGAACGACCGGATGCCGTCAGCCGGCGGTGAGGGTCGGAGTCCCCGCCTCGTACTCGGTGAGATCGCCCGTCTCGCCCGCGGCCGCAGCCCTCCGGCCCACCCACAGCATGTAGAACAGGAACACGCCCAGCGCGAGCGCGCCGATGGCGATCTTGATGGGCCACGGCCAGTCGCGGGGCGTGACGAAGCCCTCGACCAGTCCCGACAGCGCCAGGGCGAACACGAGCCCCACCGCCACCGTGGCCAGCGATCGTCCGGCCGCCGCCAGAGCCGCGGCGCGCGTGCGTCGGCCGGGGGCGACCCAGGCCCAGAAGATCTGCAGACCCGCCGCCCCCGCGACGAAGATCGCGGTGAGCTCCAACAGGCCGTGCGGGAGGATGAACTGGAAGAACACGTCGGCGCGGTCGAAGGCGATCATGATCGCGGCCGACTGCCCCACGCCCACGGCGTTCTGCATGATCACCATCGCCGGCCAGAAGCCGGTCACCCCGAATAGCACGCACTGCGCCGCGATCCACGCGTTGTTGGTCCAGACCGTCCCGGCGAAGATCGCGTTGGGATTCTCGCGGTAGTAGTCGACGAAGCGCTCGTCGGCGTAGTTCTGCAGCTCGCTCTGCGAGCCGAGCGCGGCCACCGCGGCGGGGTCGTTCGAGATCCAGAGGGCGACGAGGGTGGCGACGGCGACGAAGAACACCGTCACCGCCAGCGTCATCCACCGCACCCGGTACAGCGCCGCGGGCAGCTGCTGCAGGAAGAAGCGCGGGAACTGCTTCAGCACGTTCTCCCGCACGCCCGTCAGCCGCAGACGCGTGCGGGCGAGCAGCAGCGAGACGTAGTCGCCCTGCGGCGTGCGTCCGGCCGAGGTCTTGATGTCGGCCAGGTCGGCCGATGCCGCGCGGTAGCGCGTGACGAGTTCGTCGACCTCGGGGCCGCTCAACCGGCGCCGACGGCCGAGATCGTCGAGGCGGGACCACTCGTCTCGTCGGGCGGCCGTGAGGGCGTCGAGGTCCATGTGGTCAACTGTACGCATGGCATCGTCGTCGACCCCCGGACCTTCGGTCGCACTCGTGCACACGGGTGCGGACGAGACCCTCACCGGCGAGGCCGTCGCCCTCGACGTCCAACCCCTCGGGTTCTTCCTGCGGGCGGTCGGCTGCCTCATCGACATGGTGGTGGGCTTCGCGCTCCTGCTCGGTGGCGGCCTGCTGATCGCGACCATGGTCGTGGGAGCGACGCTGCCCGAGAGCGCGGTCGGGATCGCCGTGGTCACCCTGCTCGTCGTCGTCATGGTCGCGCTGCCCACGACGGTGGAAACCCTGTCGCGCGGACGCAGCCTCGGCCGCCTCGTGGTCGGTGGGCGCATCGTCCGCACCGACGGCGGCGCGGCGGGGTTCCGTCAGGCGTTCATCCGCTCCCTCGTCGGCGTGCTCGAGCTGTGGTTCACCCTCGGGGCGATCGCGGCGGTGGTGGGGATGTTCACGCCCCGCTCCCAGCGCCTGGGCGATCTGCTCGCGGGCACCTCGAGCGAGCGCACGCGCACGCGTCCTCTGCCGCCGCCGGCCCCCGGCATCCCTCCGGGACTCGAATCGTGGGCCGCGATCGCCGACGTCTCGCGCCTGCCCGACCGACTGGCGGCGCGCATGTCGACCTTCGTGCGCGGGGCCGACGCGCTCGACCCGGCCTCGCGCGCGCGGGTCGCCGCCGCGCTGGCCGAGGCGGTCCGCCCGTTCGTGTCGCCCCTGCCCCCGACCGACCCCGAGACGCTCGTGCGGGCCGTGTCGACGGTGCGGCGCGACCGGGAGTACCGGGCGCTGCTGCTCGAGAATCAGCGCGCCGCCGCCCTCACCGAGCGGGTCTGACGCGGCGGGCTCAGGCGCGCAGCGTCTCGTGCCGCACGACGACCCACCCCTGCGGAACCGACAGGCGATCGGCGTGGATCGCGCACAGATCGTGCGCGTGGGGGTCTCCGACGGGACCGAGGGGGCCGAGGGCCGCCATCTGGTCGCCGTAGTCGTAGGTGAGGGTGCTCATCGCCTCGCGGGCGCACGCCACCTTCGAACAGAGTCTGTCGCGCATCGCGGGTCAGCCTACTCAGCCGGCGCCTGGCGACCGCCGCGCCGCGCCGTCGCCCCCGGATGCCGCACCCGACAGCGGCGGTACAGCCGCACCATCGCGCCCTCTGCGCCGGGCCCGCATCGCCCCCACACGCATAAACGCTCATCCTGCGTATAAACACGACGGCAGCGCGTTTATGCGCACGATCCGCGTTTATGCGTCGACTTCATGCGTCGAACCGAACGGTGTCGGTGCCCGCGGATAATGCAGACGGTACCGACGGACCTGCCGACGTCGCGCACCGCAACCATAGGATGAACGCATGGTGCGTCGACGATCCCGCGAAGCCCGGCCGGTCGTCCGTCCGTCGCGGCACGGCCGCCACGGGCGCGAGAACCGCAGTCCCGTCGTGCGTCCGCCGCTGCCGCCGGTCGACACGCGCGTCGAGCGCTTCGACGTCGCCGTGGGGGCCGCCGCGGAGTTCCTGCGCTCGGCCTGGACCGAGCTGCGCGACGTGTCGTTCGAGATCGGCATCATGCCGCCGGCCGCGACCGATGGCATCCCCCGGTGGACGGTGCTGCGCGAAGAGAAACGCATCATCCTCTACCGCGTGCCCATCGAGCGCCTCGGGCATCCGCATCACGACGACGACCTGCACCGCCGCATGGTGATCGAGGGCGCCGTCTTCCGCGCCGCGGCCGAGTTCCTCGATCGCGACCCGTGGGACCTCGGCCCCGAGCGCTTCCGCTTCTTCTGATCGACGCGCGCACGCCTCACGGGCACGACGTCGCGGCGACGCGTCAGGGCAGGATCGTCAGCGCCGAGGCGGCGGCATCCGCCGGCCACAGCGGGTACGACGCGAGCGCGCCCGCTCCCGAGTAGGTCACCGCGGCGTGCACCGCGGCGCTCGTCTCGAGACGATAGGCACCCGCCGCCGCGGGGACCGCGACGCTCGTTCCCGCGGCGACCGTCGCCACGATCGGCGCTCCCCCGTCGGTCGGGGCGAGGGTCACCGTGACGTCTTGGGCTTCGGCGGTCAGCACGACCGCGGCGCCCACGCCGGGAGCCACGGCGATGGTGCTCGCCGAGATGAAGCGCGGTGCCGGGGAGTACCAGGCGAAGTCGGCACCCTCGCCGAATCCCGTGGTCGACCACGTCGCGCCCACGACCGGAGCCGAGGCGTCGACCTCGACGGTGTACGCACCGGCGGCCAGACCCGACAGGTCGAGCGAGGTGGGTTTGCCGACGCTCAGCGGAACCTGACTCGGAGCGGGGGCGGCGACCGCGGCGTCCAGCGGCGACAGGGTCACCGTGGCGGTGGCGTCGGCGCCGGGCGACAGCAGACGCAGCACCGTGCCGGCCTGCCCCTGACCGGTGGTGAGCACCTCGACGCCCGGGATCACCAGCCGCGTGTCGGCCTGCGCGATCGGGGCGACCTGGTCGCTCCCGCCGGGCAGCAGCACGCGGGTGAGGGCGGACTGCAGCGACGCGTGCACCGGAGCGCCCGAGGCGACCACGCGCACGACCGGGCTCTCTTCGCCCAGCAGGAGCCCCGCCAGGGGCACCACGCGGCGACCGGCGGGGGGCACGACGAGGTTGCGCCCGCCCGGAGGCGTCGACACGCCCTGCGCACCGTAGACCGACAGCTGCACCGTCGCGGGCACCTCGCCGGGGTTGGCGAGCACGACCAGGTCGTTCGCGCCGGTGGTCGTCGCGCCTCCGACCAGCCACGACTCCGCGAGGGGGGCGCGGCACGCGGATGCCGCGAACCCGGTCAGATCGTCCGACACGGCGGTCGCCGACCCCGCGGCGGCCAGAGGGGTCTGGGTCTCGTCGAGCGGTGCCGCGCGGAGGGCCTCGGCGTCGCCTGACGCGTCGGCCGTGGCGCCGGTGAGCGTGGTGACCGCCGCGGCACTGTCGGCGGGTCCGCTGACGACCTGCTGGGCGGCGGCGGCGCTGAGGTTGCCGGCGGCGTCGGCGCTGCGCCCCAGGGCGAGCAGGGGGCCGTCGCACGCGAGCACGGTGTCGGAGGGAGCGGGCGTCGCCTCCAGGCGCACAGGGGTGGCCGTGTACTCGGGCCAGGGGGCGGCGATGCCGACCACGGTTCCCACCACCGCCGCCGTGGCGACGGCGGCGCCGGCCACGACGCGGGCGCTGGTGGCCGCCACGCGGGCCAAGCGACGGTTGCTCATCGGGATCCTCCCGGCGTCGGGCCGACGATGCGCGGCGTGCGGCGCGCGACGCGGCGCGACGCGGCGGTGGGAACGGCGAGCAGCAGGGCGACCAGCAGCACGCCGATCGATCCGAACGTCACCAGCCGTTGCAGGGCGACCTGGTGGGCGTCCATCTCGGCGCGCGGCTGCAGCGGGGCGTTGACGCGCCACAGGTCGCCCCGGGAGGTCGCCCCGACCGGGTCGAGCAGATCGCGCTGGTCGAGCGAGGTGGCAGCCCCCAGGCGCGCCCCGCGGATGACGTCGTCCTCCCCCGCGGGGGCGGATTCCAGCAGCACGAAGCCGATGCCGCGCGCGGCCAGGCGCGAGACGACGTCGTCGGCCGAGGGCGACACGAGATCCGCCGCGAGGGCGGCGAGCTCGACGTCGCCCGGACCGGGGGTCGTGCGCGTGGACTGCACGGTGCTCTGCCCCGACAGCGTCGCGCTTCCGCCCCAGACGACGTCGACCCGCAGCCCGTCGGCGCGCGGGTCGAGCACGATCGTCCCGACGTCAGTGGACCCGCGCCCCTCGGCGGCGACGAAGGCCGGCAGGGTCGAGACGGGACCGTTGGTGACGACCGAGCGCCCGGAGTCGCCGTTACCCGTCTGCGCCGTCAGTGCGGGCGCGACGGCGACGAGCAGGGCGGCGAGCACCACGAGGGCGCCGATCGGGCGCAGCGCCGAGACGCGCGGCACGATGCCGGCGTCGAGCGCAACGACCGCCGCACCGACCACCCCCACCCACGCCAGGCTCAGGCCGGCGCCGGGCCAGAGCGGCACCGCGACGGCGTGATCGAACGAGACGGCCACGCCTACGGCGGCGAAGGCGGTGGCCAGCCCGGCGGCGGTGACGACGATGAGAGCAGAGCCGGTGACCCACCGCGGGGTGAGCACCGACAGCACGGCGAGGACGGCCAAGGGGGCCACGAGAAGACCCACCCACCAGACGGGACCGCCGGTGAGCGACGCCCACCCGCCGGGGTCGGAGGTGGGGAAGCCGACGGCCAGGAGCGCCCGCCCGAGGGGATCGGACGGGACCTCGGCGCCGGCGTAGGGCACGCCGGGGTCGGCGAGCAGGCCCCAGACATTGCCCGTGCGCACCTGCGTCCACACCAGCGGCACGAACACGACGATCGAGGGCACCAGCAGCCAGACCACGCGCGCCACGCCGCGACCGGCGACGAGGGCCACGACGACCAGGGCCGCCGACCAGAGCACGACCACGGCCGGAGCGAGCGAGGGGGCGCACGCGAGCACGCCCACCAGCAGAACGGATGCCGCACCGGCGGGCGCCCACGAACGGTGGGCGACGCTCGCGGCGTAGAACAGCCACGGCAGCAGCAGGTGCAGCAGCACCCCCGCCGGGCGACCCTCGACGAGCGAGGCGAGGAACGTCGGGGCGAGCGCCCAGGCGAGGGCGGCCGTGATGCGCAGCAGCGACGACTCGGTCACGCGCGTGGCGGCGAACCACGCGCCGAGCACGGCGAGCGGCAGGGCCAGCACCCACAGCACCACGAAGGCCCGCGAGGGGTCGCCGGGCGACAGGGTGCCGATCAGCGCGACGAGGGCCGAGAACGGATCGGCGGGGCCCACGGCATCCAGGCCCAAGGGGCGCGCTCCCCAGGCGGCGTCCTGCCAGAGCTGGGCGATGTTGGCCCGCAGCGGCACGAGGGCGCCCCCACCGAGCACCGGCCAGGCGAGGAGGGGGGCGAACAGCGCCGCCGACACCGCGAGGGCGCCGAGGACCGTCCACGCGCCGCCGCCGACGAAGAAGCGCAGCTCCGAGCGCACGGGGGCGTCGGGGTCGGCCCCGTCGCCCTCCCATCGCAGCCGCATCTCTGCGCGGGAGACCCGCAGGGGGGCGATGCGCGACCACCCCACCGTGCGGACCGCGCGGATGCGGCGGCGGGCGCGGGCGACCGCGGCCACCCGGGCCATGACCAGCAGGGTCGCGCCCCACTCGGGAAGGACCCGGTAGGGCATCTTCGTCACGAGGTGCAGCACGGTGCGCCAGAGCGCCAGCGGCAGGAACGACAACCAGTGCAGGGGCACGGCGGGCGCCGGCGCGTAGGCGAGACGACGGTGCAACTGCGCGGTGCGCGTGGCGAAGGCGCGTCGTCGGGCCCGTCGACGGCCGCGGGCCATCGCCGCGACACCGTCACCGGCGACCGCGACGCGGGCCGCGGGCACGACCGAGACGAGGGTGCCGGCGAGGCGGGCGCGCACGCCCAGGTCGAGCCCCTCGTCGGCGCCGCCCAGGGCGGGATCCAGGCCCCCGAGCGAGGTCCACGCGTCGCGTCGGACGAGCACGCCGCGCACGTCGGTACCGAGTACGTCGGCGTCGCCGTCGTGCTGGCCCTGGTCGAGTTCGCCCGCGGCGAGCTCGACGGTGCTGCCGTAGTGGTTCATGCTGACGCCGAGCGACAGGATCATGTCGCGCTCGTCCCACGCCACGAGCTTGGGGGCGGCGACCACGAGCGAGGGCGACAGCTCGAGGGCACCGGCCAGTCGTACGAGGGCGTCGGGGTCGGGCGCGGTGTCCTGCGCGAGCAGCCACACCGCGTCGCCGGTGAGGCGTGGGGTCGCGAGTGCGGTCGCGGCGGCGAAGGAGGTTCCCGCGGGGGCGGTGATCACGCCCTCGGCGCCCGAGGTGGCGGCGAGCTGGGTCAGTGCCGGATCGGCGCCGCACAGCACGATGGTGAGGGCGTCGACGGGACGCGTCTGCGCGGCGAGCGCGGCGAGCGTCCGCTGCAGATGGTTCGCGGCGGGAGTGCGTCCTTCGGGGCGGACGACGAGGATGGCGTGTACACGAGCGGGCATGACGCGGATCAGCCTAAGCGCGCTCCTGCGCGATGACGCACGCCGCGCCGTCGGCGGCGGGATCGCTCGGTTACGGGTGAAGCGGGCCGGAGATCAGGCGCGGCGCTTGAGTTTGCGGCGCTCGCGCTCGCTGAGACCGCCCCAGATGCCGAAGCGCTCGTCGTTCTGCAGCGCGTATTCGAGGCACTCGGACTTCACGTCGCACGAGGTGCAGATGCGCTTGGCGTCTCGCGTCGAGCCGCCCTTCTCGGGGAAGAACGCCTCGGGGTCGGTCTGCGAGCACAGCGCATCGGTCTGCCACGAGAGGGTGTTCTCTTCGGTGGAGTCGATGTCACGACGGACTCCGGGAACACCGAGATCGACCGGATCGACGAACCAGTTGTCCGGGACACCGGACCGGTACTGCGATGTCGCCATATCGTCCTCCGCCTGGTTCGAACCCCGTGACGCGCGGTGCCGCGCATAAGTAATTACACCCGTGTCATTCCATTTGGTCAAGTCGCGGATCGTAAACCCTCAAGGCCGAGATGAACCTTCACGACGCGCCACGGCGTGTCGGGTCGTCAGGCGCCGGGCATCGCGACGAAGACCTCGCCGCCGCCGTCGGTCGAGACCGGCGACTCGTCGGGCGTGATGAGCGCCGCCTGACCCGCCGTCAGGGTCACCGTGCCGCCGGCGGCACCGGTGAGCACCGTCTCACCCGAGACGCCCAGGGCGATCGCCACCCCGCGCAGCTCCAGCTCCGCCGCGGCGCCGGGCAGGAGGTGTCCGAGGGCGAAGTCCGCGATCCCCGGGGCGAACACCTCGACACCGTCCGCGACGGTCGGGGACAGGAACGGCGGCTCGGCGGGACGGAAGTCGACGAGCGAGAGCAACTCCGCGACGTCGATGTGCTTGGGGGTCAGCCCTCCGCGCAGCACGTTGTCGCTGGCAGCCATGATCTCGACGCCGAGACCCGCGACGTACGCGTGCAGCACGCCGGCGGGCACGAAGATCGCCTCGCCGCGGCGCAGTTCGACGAGGTTCATCAGCAGCGCCACCACGATGCCCGGGTCGGCCGGGTACGCCGAGTGGAGCGAGCCCGCCAACGCCAGCTCCGCGGCGAACTCGCCGGAGTGGGCCGCGGCCGCGGCGTCGACGATCTCGGCGATCTCCGCCGCATCGGCGTCTCCCAGCAGCCAGCCGATCGTCGAGCGCAGGGCCGCGCTCGCGTCGTCGGCGGCCAGGCGCTCGCGCAGCGCCGTGACCGCGGGCGCGTCGCCGAGGGCGGCGACCAGGGCCCGGGTGCGCGCGATGTCGCGCAGGCCCGCCAGAGCGGTGAACGTGTCGCTGAGGGCGACGATGACCTCGGGCTTGTGGTTGTCGTCCTTGTAGTTGCGCGACCCCGCGTCGCGGGGAACACCGGCGGCCTCTTCGCGGGCGAAGCCCTCGACGGCCTGATCCTTCGAGGGGTGCACCTGGATCGACAGGGGCGCGCCGGCGGCGAGCAGCTTGAGCAGGTACGGGAGTTTCGCCGGGACACCGTGCGCCGCGGCCTCGGCCGGGAGCCAGGCGTCGAGCGTGCGGTCGGAGCCGTCGTGCACCTCGGCGGGCGAGCCGGGGTGGTCGCCGAACCACACCTCGGCCTCGGGGGCGCCGGTGGGCTCGCGGCCCTCGAGGTCGGCGATGAGCGTCGGGCTGCCCCAGGCGTAGTCGCGGGGCGTGTTCGAGATCGCAACAAGCACGGGCGTCAGCCTAGTGGCAGCACCCCGCGCCCCCGGATGCCGACCGGTACCCTGAACACACCATGGCGATGTACACGAATCACCCCGTGTCGGCGCTGCCGACGGCACCGCCGCGCGAGACGACCGGGCACCTGCTGCTGCGCGCCTGGTGCGTGCTCGTGCTCGTGCTCGCCCTGGGTGGCGTGGGGCTCGTCAACGCGGTCGGCCCCCTCGTCGCCGCGATCGTCGTCGCCTGCTCCGCCGTGGTCTCGGCGATCGTGTGGATCGTGGTGCGTCCCCCGGTGGCGGTGCGCCGCCTGCCCTGGCTCGCCTTCGGCTACGTCGCCTGGGCGGCGGCCTCGATCTCGTGGAGCGCGTGGCCCGCGGCATCCGTGCTCACGTGGCTGCTGCTGGCCATCACGACCTTCCAGGCGCTGTTCATCGGCGCCGTGCTCACCTGGCGCGACGTCGTGCGGGCGGTCGCGTCGGCCGCCAAATGGATCGTGGGCCTGTCGCTGCTGTTCGAGGTCGTGGTCTCGGTGTTCGTGCGCGGCCCGCTGCTGCCCGGCTTCGTCGTGGCCTCGGAACGGGTCGATCCGATCGTCTACTGGTCGCGCGACAACCTCTTCGACGGCGGTCGCATCCAGGGCGTGTTCGGCAACGCCAACCTGCTGGCCGCGGTCATGCTCGTCGCCCTCATCGTCTTCGCGGTGCGCCTCGCCGCCGGAGCCCCCCGCCGCACGCTGCTCATCGGCTGGATGGCGGTCGCCGCCTTCCTCTTCGTCCGTGCCGGGTCGGCGACGGCCTTCATCGCGGCGGCCTTCGTCGCCCTCGTGCTCGGCACGGTGCTGGTGATGCGCACCGCCCGTCGCCCCGGCGAACGCACGCGGTGGTACCTGCTGTACGCCGCCGTCGGGCTCGGCGCGGGCGCCGCGCTGTGGTTCGGCCGCGACGCCCTGTTCGGGCTTCTCGGCCGCGGCGCAGACCTCACGGGCCGCGAGGGCATCTGGGCCGACGTCGTGGCGCGCGCCGACCAGCACCCGATCGTCGGGTGGGGCTTCTCGACGCCCTGGATCGCCTCGGAACCGCTCATCGACGGCTGGATCGTCGACCACGGACAGACCGTCGTGCAGGCGCACAGCATGTGGTTCGACGCGTATCTGCAGCTGGGGGGCATCGGCGTCCTGTTGCTCGCGCTGGTGTACCTCGCGTACGTCTGGCGCTCGTGGTTCTTCGCCGTCGATCGACCGCGGTGGGACCTGCGCGCCGATCGCCCGCACTCGCCCCTCACACTGCTCCCGACCCTGATCGGAGCACTGCTGGTCGTGCTCGGCCTGACCGAATCCGGGCCGCTGCTGCTGTGGGGATGGATGTTCGTCGTGCTCTTCGGCGCGAAGATCAAGCAGACGCCGCTCGTGGGGGTCGGCCCCAGCGAGCAGAGCCTGTCGATCGAACGCGGCGAGCTGCAGAGACCCGCGCCGTGACCTCGGCGCCGGCCGCGCCGCTCCCCCTGCTCGCCTCCCCGGCCCTCGCCCGCGCCTTCACCCTCGCGGTGTTCGCCGCCGCCTTCGGCGGCTTCGCGATCGCGGCGGTCGCCGGGTCGGTGACGCTCGCGACGGTGTTCGCGGGGCTCTGCGCCCTCGGCGGCGCGATCCTCTGGGCCCGGCGCGACGAGATCGACCTCGTGCGCCTGGCTCCCACGACGCTCGTGCTGCTCGTCGCCTGGGCGGGGGCGAGCGTGTTCTGGAGCACGGCCCCCGCCGAGGCGCTCGGCGGATGGCTCTCCTTCGCCGCGCTGGCGTTCCTCGCGGTGGTCATCGGACTCGTGCGCGACGCGGTGCAGACGGTGCGGGCGCTCGGCGACGTGCTGCGATGGCTGCTGGGCCTGTCGCTCGCGCTCGAGGTGCTCAGCGGCATCCTGCTGGATCTTCCGATCCCCTTCCTGCAGATCCAGGGGGCGATCGCCGACCTGGGCCCCGTGCAGGGCGTGTTCGGAACGCGCAACGCCCTCGGTTTCGTCACGGTCGTGGCCCTGATCACCTTCCTCGTGGAGTGGCGCACCCGCTCGGTCGACACCGGGGTCGCGATCGGCTCGGTGATGCTCGGCGGCGTGCTCGCGGCGCTCAGCGGCTCGCCCACCGTCATCGTCGTCGCCGCCGTGACGGGGCTGGCCGCGAGCGCCCTGTGGGCCGTGCGGCGCGTTCCTGCCGCTCGCCGCCGCACGGCGCAGACGCTGCTGGGCGCGGGCGTCGTCATCGCGACGGGGGCGGTCTTCGCGCTGCGCGCTCCCCTCGTCGCCGCGCTCGGCGCGAGCGCCGACTTGTCGCTCCGCACCGATCTGTGGGTGCGCGTGCTCGACGTGGCCGAGCTGCGTCCAGTGCAGGGGTTCGGCTGGTTCGGGGCGTGGGTACCCGGCATCGTGCCGTTCGACCTGATCACCCTGGCGCTCGGCGCGTGGCATGCCTCCGCGCTCAGCGCCTTCCTCGACGTGCTGCTGCAGCTCGGGTGGGTGGGGCTGCTGCTCTTCGGCGCGCTCGGCGGCCTCGGCCTGGCCCGCGGGTGGCTCGTCGCGGGCTCCCGCCGCGCGATCGTGCACGCGTGGGCCCCGTTGACGCTGGTCGCCCTGCTCACCGTCTCGGCGTTCGAGAGCTTCACGCTGACGGGGGCCGGGTGGCTGCTGCTCGCGCTGTGCGCGGTGCGGGCGGGGCAGTCCCGCTCGTGGCGCGAGCAGCTCGACCAGCGCATGGCCGCCGCCGCACCGCCGGGCGCTGCGGCCGGCGAGAACCCCGCGGCGGGCCCGCGCACCCCCCGCGCCGACGACGCCGGCGACGGGACCGACGGCGATGCCGACGCTCAGGACGGCCCGCGACGCGCCGGGTAGACTTCCCGCTGGCTGGCTGGCCGCCCGCGGCCGCGGCCCCTGAACGAAAGACCTCTTCGTGACGTACACCCTGCAGAACGCCGTGCTTCCGCTCGATCGCGACCCCGACCTTCTCGCGCTGTACGTCGACCCCGAGACCTGGTCGACGATCGACGAAGAACCCGTGCGCGTCACGAACGTCGCCCAGCTCAGCAACATCCTCGACCGCCACCGCGCCCGCATCGTCGCGGGGCGCCGCGTGTCGTTCGGCACGTACTTCAACGCCTTCCCCGCCTCGTACTGGCAGCACTGGACGGCCGTCCGCCAGGTGCGCCTGACCGTTCACACCTCGGGCAACGCCACGATCCTGGTGTACCGCTCGAACGGCAGCGGCACGAAGCAGCGCATCGAGACCCGCGAGGTGAAGGGCGACGAGGTCGCGACCTCGTTCGACCTCGTGCTCGACCAGTACAGCGACGGCGGGTGGATCTGGTTCGACGTCGCCGCCGATCGCGCGGACGCGATGTTCGAGGGCGCCGAGTGGACCACCGAGCAGGAGCCGGCGCGCGGCGGCAAGGCCAGCATCGGCGTCACGACCTACAACAAGCCCGACTACTGCGTCGAGACGCTCCAGGCCCTCGCCGACGCCCCCGACGTGCTCGACGTCGTCGACCGCGTGTTCATCATCGACCAGGGCACCGACCTCGTCGAGGATCAGGACGCCTACCCCGCGGTGGCGGAACGCCTGGGCGAGACCCTGCAGGTGCTGCGTCAGCCCAACCTCGGCGGGTCGGGCGGTTTCGCCCGGGCCATGGTCGAGACCCTCGCCCGCTCGGGCAGCGACTTCGTGCAGCTGCTCGACGACGACGTGCGCATCGAACCGGAATCCATCCGGCGTTCGGTGGTGTTCGGCCGCTACGCCTCGGTTCCCACGATCGTCGGCGCCCACATGTTCGATCTGCTCGACCGTCCGAAGCTGCACGCGTGGGCCGAGGTCGTCGACGACGCCCCCTTCATGTGGCGGGCGCTCTACCAGGAGCGCCTCCCCCACGACTTCAGCGTCGCCAACCTGCGCCAGAGCCCCATGCTGCACATGCGCCTCGACGCCGACTACAACGGCTGGTGGATGTGCCTCATCCCCACGAGCATCCTGCGCGACATCGGCCTGTCGCTGCCGGCGTTCATCAAGTGGGACGACGCCGAGTTCTGCGTGCGGGCTCGGGATGCCGGGTACCCGACCGTGTCGATGCCGGGTGTGGCGTTGTGGCACGTGTCGTGGATCGGCAAAGACGATTCCATCGACTGGCAGGCGTACTTCCATGCCCGCAACCGCATCGTCGCGGCCCTGCTGCACTCCCGCTCACCGCTGGGCGGAACCCTCATCCGCCACAGTCGACGTGTCGATCTGAAGCACCTCCTGATGATGCAGTACTACCCGGTGGAACTCCGGCACCGGGCACTGCGCGACATCCTGTCGGGCCCCGAGCACATGCGCGCGGGCCTGGCCACCGCCATGCCCGACGCGCGCGCCGTCGCCCGGAAGCACCCCGAGACCGTCGTTCACAAGGACTCGGGCGTTCCGCTGCGGGCCCGTCGCGGCCGGCAGGTGTTCAAGCGTCTGAAGAAGCACGAGTTCGACAGCCCGCGCGGCCTCGCCCTGCGCACCTTCACCGTGCGCACCCTGCTCTCGCACTGGTTCCACACCCCCGATCCGGCCAACGTCGACCAGCCCGAGGTCGAGTTCGGCAAGAACGACGCGCACTGGTGGCGCATCCCGACGTACGACAGCGCGCTCGTGAGCGCCGCCGACGGCTCGGGCAAGAACATCTACACCCGCGATCGCGCCCAGTTCCGCCGCATGCTCGTCGACAGCGTGCGCCTGCACCGACGCCTGCAGCGCGAGTGGCCCCGCCTGTCCGCCCAGTACCGCCGGGCTCTTCCCGACCTCGTCTCCGAGGCCCAGTGGCGCGCGACCTTCGAGGAGCGCTCGTGAACGCGTTCGACCCGGCCACGGCGACGATCGTCGTCGTCACCTACAACCGCACGCACCTGCTGACGCGCCTGCTCGAGAGCATCACGCAGATGGAGCCGGCGCCCGGCCACCTCGTCGTCATCGACAACGCCTCCACCGATGACACGACCGCCGTCGTCGAATCGTTCCGGGACCGCCTCCCCACCGAGCTGGTGTACCGGCGACTCGACACGAACACCGGTGGCTCCGGCGGCTTCAGCGAGGGCATGCGCGTCGCGTACGAGCTCGGATCCGAGTGGATCTGGCTCATGGACGACGACGTCGAGGTCGTCTCCGACGGTCTCGCCCGCATGGGCCGATGGGCACCGCGATTCCGCAGCATCCAGGGGCGGCGCTACGACTACGACGGCAGCGAGTTCTACTGGCAGTACCGCGTCGCCGAGTCGATGGCGATCCCCATCCCCTTCGCCCCCGCCGGCTTCGACGAGTCCGGCTTCAAGCCGATGAACTCGGGCTGCTTCGAGGGGATGTTCATCCACCGCGACATCGTGGCGAAGATCGGCCTGCCCGATCCCCGCTTCTTCATCTACTGGGACGACCAGCTCTACGGGTGGCTCGCCTCCCGCCAGACGCCCTCGGTGATCGTGAACGAGTTCGTGCTGCGCCGCACCCGCGAGATCAAGCAGTGGGACATGGGCATCCGCCACATGAACGCCTCCAGCGACGCGTACCGGTACTACATCATGCGCAACCGCGCGTATCTGCAGAAGTACTACCGCCAGCTCGGCGTCTACCGGGCCCTGCCGTTCAGCGCGGGGACCACCCTGACCTTCGTGAAGGAACTGATCCGCCTCGTGGTGGTGGAGCGCAAGCTCCGCGGCACGAGCCACCTGTTCCGCGGCCTCCGCGACGGGCGCCGCATCACCCGCGACGCGTCGTGGAAGCCGATGCCTCCCCTGGAGCCCGCTCAGCCCGTCGCGTAGTCGGCGTTGTACCGGTCGAGCACCTCGGCGATCGGGGCGTCGAGCTTCAGCTCGCCGCCGTCGAGGTAGAGCCCCCGCGTGCAGAACCGGCGCAGGTCCTTCTCGTTGTGGCTGACGAAGAACAGGGTGCGCCCCTCGGCGAGCAACTCGTCGATGCGGCGATAGCACTTCTCGCGGAACGACCGGTCGCCGACGGCGAGCACCTCGTCGACCAGCAGGATCGGCTCGTCGAGCTGCGAGACCACCGAGAACGCCAGGCGCACCTTCATCCCGTTCGACAGGTGCTTGTACGGGGTGTCGACGAAGTCGCCGATCTCGGCGAAGGCGATCATGTCGTCGAAGCGTCGGGAGACCTCGGCCCGTGGCATCCCGTGCAACCCGGCGGTCAACCGCACGTTCTCGCGCACGGTGAGGTCGCCGACGAAGCCCCCGGTGATCTCGATGAGCGGTGCGACCCCGCCGTCGACGGACACTCCCCCCTCGTCGGGGAGAAGGACGCCCGCGACGAGTTTGAGCAGCGTCGACTTGCCCTGGCCGTTGCGGCCGACCACGCCGATCGACTCCCCCGGCTGCACCCGGAACGACACGTCGCGCAGCGCCCAGAACTCGTCGGGCCGCGAACGGCGCGCGGTGCCGCCGAAGATGTCCTTGAGGCTGCGGCCACCCCGGCGGTTGCGGCGGAAGCGCACCCCCAACCCGTGGACGTCGATCGCGGGACCGGCCATCACAGCTCCTTCAACACCGGACGCTCGAGCCGCGGGAACACCACCAGGCCCAGACCCAGGATGCCGAGGCTCACCGCCGCACCCACCACGACCGTGAGGGTGTCCCACTGGTCGGGGAAGAACCCGACGCGGTAGAGCGTGAAGATCCCCGCGAGCGGGTTGAACGCCGCGATGTCCGCGAAGACGCCGGGGAGGTTGCCGACGCCGTAGATGATGGGCGACGCGTAGAACAGGGCGCGCAGCACCAGACGAGTGGTGCGTTCGAGGTCGCCGAACATCACGCACAGCGGGGCGACGATCAGACCGAGCCCCACCAGGAGCGTCGTCTGCAGCAGCACGGCGAGCGGGAAGGCCAGCAGCGCCCACGACACCTGCGCCCCGCCGAAGACCGCGAACAGCACGAGCACCGGGAGCGAGAAGAGGAACTCCACGCCCTTGCTCACCACGATGCGGTTCACCCAGATCCACCGCGGGATCGATGTCGAGCGCACCAGGCGGGAGTCCTTCTTGAACGCCTTCGTGAAATCCGTCACGGCGGAGTTGAACCACACCCACGGCAACAGGGCCGTGATGAGGAAGACGATGTAGGGTTCCTCCCCCACCGAGCGGTGGAAGACCTGGGTGAAGACGAACCAGTAGATGCCACTCATCACGAGGGGATCCAGCACCGACCACAGGTATCCCAACGCGCTGATCGAGTAGCGCACGCGCAGATCGCGCGCCGACAGCAGCCACAGCGAGTGGAGGGAGCGCCGCGCCGATCCGGGGGCGCCGACGGCGGCGGGGGTCACGGGGAAATCCTACGCGGGGCGTTCATCCGAGCCTGGCCGGGAGCTGCTCGGCCAGCGACGGGCCGAGCGATCGGGCGTACATGCGGGTCAGGTGGTTGTCGTCGCGGTACACCGCGACGTTGCCGATGACGCCGACGCAGAGGTCGTCGGGGCAGATCCACGGGGTGAGATCGACCAGGCTCAGCCCCGGTCGATCGAGGTCGTCGGCCGGGTTGCGGTCGGCGAGGGACGCCGAGCGGGGAACCGCGCACTCGAGCGGGTCGGCGGACTCGTTCACGCAGCCGAACATGTCGAAGGCGAACCGCGGGTTGTCACGGATGCCGAGAACCTCGATCCCGGCATCGCCCATGCGGTCGAGGAACCCCTCGATGCCGGCCCGCACCATCTCGTCGTCGTCGCCGGCGTCGGAGCGCGTGACCACCGTCATCACGGCGTCGGGCGCGATCCGCTCGACGTGCGCGATGGCGGCCTCGCGCCAGTCGTCGCAGGTCGGATCGAGCCCCGGCTCGTCGAGGCCCATCGAACATCCGCCCTTCACCAGCGACACCACTCCCCAGTGCTGCGCGTCGGCGACCGGCAGCAGCGCGGCCGTGATCTGCTGGGCGTGCGAGTCGCCGATGACGGCGACGGTCCGCGACGCGCGGGAGGTGCCCGCGGTCTCGAAGCACGTCCCCTCGAGGATCTGCTCGGTGACGAGCCGGTACGACGAGCACACCTGCTCGAGCTGGGTCCACTCGTCGTCGAGCAGGGTGGGAAGCGGCAGCAGCATCGCGTCGGCGGGCGTCCGGGGCAGGGTCGGGTCACGGAGCACGGCCGCGCCGGGGTTGGCGACCTCCGCGCGCACCGCGATCACGCGCTGCTCGCTCCACGATGCGATCTGCCAGCTCGCCACCGGCACCGCGACCACGGTGGTGGCCACCGCCAGCACGGCGATCGGAACGAGCGCCGAGGGATCGGAACGCCGCCACGCCCGGACCGGGCGGTCGACGGCCCAGGTGAGCGCGCGCGCCAGCAGCAGCGACAGCACGATGATGCCCGCACCACCGACCAGCCCGACATCGACGCGGTCGTTCACGACGAGGAAGGTCACCAGGATCGGCCAGTGCACGAGGTAGAGGGCATACGCGTCGCGTCCCACCGCCCGCAGCGGTCGGGATGCCAGCAGCCGCCCGGGCCCGAGGTCGCGTTCCCCGTCGGTGTCCGAGCCCGAGATCACGATCGCGGCGGCGCAGAGCACCGGCCAGAGCGCGAGGAAGCCCGGGAAACCGCCGCGGACATCGAGCACCATGCCGAGCACGAGCAGGCCCGCCAGCCCCGTCCACCCCACGACGGCGCGCGCCACCCGGCCCAGGCGCACGTGCGGCAGCACGAGCACGAGCAGGGAGCCCGCCGCGAACTCCCAGAGCCGAGCGCCGGTGTCGAAGTAGGCCGCCTCCTGCGCGGCCGCGGTGCGGATGACCGAGTAGACGAACGAGACGAGGAACACCGCGCCGAAGACCACCCCGACGACGCGGTCGGGCGACAGCCCCCGGCGGCGGACGAGCACCTGGCACAGCGCCAACAGTGCGACCCACAGCAGGAACGCCTGCCCCTGCACCGACAGCGACCAGAAGTGCTGCAGCGGGCTCGGGACCTCGGTGCGGGCGTAGTAGTCCACGGCATCCGCCGCGAGCACCCGGTTCTGCACGTAGGCGAGCGAGGCCCACGTCTGCTCCCACACCATGCGCCACGCGGTGGGCGGGTAGAGCGTCCACACCAGCGCGAGCACGCCGACGAGGGTCACCGCGGCGGCCGGCAGGAGCCGGCGGAAGGTTCCCAGCAGGTGGCGGATCGGGCGCACGGGGTGATCCCCGGCCATCCGCCGGACGAAACCGCGGGTGAGAAAGAACGCCGAGAGCATGAGGAAGACGTCGACGCCGCCCGAGACCCGTCCGAACCACACGTGGTACGAGACGACCAGCAGGATGGCCACGGCCCGCAGCCCGTCGATGTCGGGCCGATACGCCCAGCGCCCCTCGTCCGCCCGTCCGGCGCGTGCCGGGCGGGTGCGCGACCCGAGGGTCAGAGGCACGGCGACGTCACGCGAGCTGGTTGTTCCACATCGTCAGCGCCGAGCCGATCGCCATGTGCATGTCGAGGTACTGGTAGGTGCCCAGTCGTCCGCCGAAGTGCACGTCGCGCTCGCCCTTGGTCAGCTCGCGGTACGCGAGGAGTCCGGTGCGGTCGTCGGCCGTGTTGACCGGGTAGTACGGCTCGTCGGCGCGCGTGGCGAAGCGGGAGTACTCCCGCACGATGACGGTCTTGTCGGTCGGGTAGGTGTCGGCGCGCTCGGGGTGGAAGTGCTTGAACTCGTGGATGCGCGTGTACGGGGTGTCGGCGTCGGCGTAGTTCATGACGCTGGTGCCCTGGAAGTCGCCGATCGGCAGCACCTCCTGCTCGAAGTCGAGCGTGCGCCACGACAGCTCGCCCTCGGCGTAGTCGAAGTACCGGTCGACCGGGCCGGTGTAGACCACGGGCACCTGGCCGACGGTGGCCTTCTTGTTCAGCGGCTGCGACTCGTCGAAGTAGTCGGTCGACAGCTTCACGTCGATGTTCGGGTGATCGGCCATGCGCTCCAACCATGCGGTGTAGCCGTCGACCGGCAGACCCTCCCACGTGTCGTTGAAGTAGCGGTTGTCGTAGGTGTAGCGCACCGGGAGGCGCGAGATGACCTCGGCCGGCAGGTCTTTGGGGTCGGTCTGCCACTGCTTCGCGGTGTAGTCGCGGATGAACGCCTCGTACAGGGGGCGGCCGATCAGGGCGATCCCGCGCTCCTCGAGGTTCGTGGCGTCCTTGGCATCGAACTCACCGGCGAGCTCGTGCACGAGCGCCCGCGCCTGGTCGGGCGTGTACGCGGCCTGGAAGAACTGGTTGATCGTGCCGAGGTTGATCGGCAGCGGGAACACGACGCCCTTGTGGGTCGTGTACACGCGGTGCACGTAGTCGGTGAACCGCGTGAAGCGGTTGACGTACTCCCACACCGTCGGGTTCGACGTGTGGAAGAGGTGGGCACCGTAGCGGTGCACCTCGATGCCCGTCTCGGGCTCGTTCTCGGAGTAGGCGTTGCCGCCGATGTGGTGGCGGCGGTCGATGACCGTCACCTTGCGACCTGCGGCGGCCGCGCGCTCGGCGATGGTCAGGCCGTAGAAACCCGAGCCGACGATGAGAAGATCCATGCGGAGAAGCGTCTTTCGTGTCGACGGATGCGCGGAGACGGTGCCGCGACCCGTCCAGTCTAAACGGCGGCCTCGCCGACGCCTTCAGGGGCGGGTCAGGGACCGTCCGTTAGCATGACTGACTGTCGTCCAGCGAGAAATGGGAGTGCATGAGCGATTCCTGGTCGGTGATCGTGATGCCCGTCATCGTCTCGATCCTCGCTCTCACCGTCCCCGGAATCGTCGTCCTCGCGGCCGGGTGGGGCGTGCGTCGCCTGCGCATCCTGGCTCTGGCCCCGGTCGTGTCGATCGCGATCCTGGCAGTCTCCGCCACCGTGGCGCCCTTCGTGGGTCTGGGGTGGTCGCCGCTGCCGGTGGTGATCCTCACGGTCGTCGCCGCCGCCGCCGCCTTCGGCCTGGGCCGCTGGGTCGGCCCCGAACGCGACGACCGCACCCCTCCGTCCACCGCGGTGTGGGGCGTGGTGGCGCTCGGCATCGCGGCCGTCGTGATCGCGCTGCAGCTCGCCGTCGTCTTCGGCGGGCCGGCGCACATCTCGCAGACCTTCGACGCGATCGTCCACCTCAACACCGTCGCCTTCGCCGTCGACACCGACAACGCCTCGGCCTTCCACATCGGCGCGACATCCGACATCGGGTTCTACCCGAACGGCTGGCACACCGTCGCAGCCCTCGCGGCCAACGTCACGGGAGTCTCGGTCCCCCTCGCCGTCAACGCGGCCAACATCGCGCTGTCGGCCGTGGCCTGGCCGCTGTCGGTCGTCGCGCTCAGCACGGCCCTGCTGTCGGAGCGCACCGCGGTCGTGGTGAGCTCCGCGGCGCTGTCGACCGGATTCGGCGCCTTCCCGATCCTGCTGATGTTCTTCGGCGTGCTCTACCCCAACGCCATGGGCTACGCGGTGCTGCCCGGCGGCGTCGCCGTCGTGGTGCACCTGCTGCGCAGCCGCGGCCTGCCCGCCCGCGCCCGCGCCACCGTGCTGCTGCTCGTCGCCTCGGCGGGGGTCGGGTTGTCGCATCCGAACGCGTTCCTCGGCATGGTCGCCCTCGGCGCGGCGATCGTCGTCGTCGAGCTGCTGACCACGGCGATCTCGTTCCCCACCCGCCGCCGGTGGATGGCGACGGCGGCGATGCTGCTCGGACTGCTGCTCGTGCTCGCGGTGCTGTGGCGGGTCATGCGCACCAACGCCGAGATGTCGCGCTGGCTGCCGTGGCAGACCACCGCGCAGGCCCTCGGCGAGGCGCTGCTGCTGTCGCCCCACGGCTACACCGTCACCGTGACGATCTCGCTCCTGCTGCTCGTCGGCGTGGTCGCGATCGTCCGGCGCCCGCGCCGCCTGGTGATCGCCGGCCCCATGGTGGTCGCCACCGTGCTGTTCGTGCTGGTGTCGGGCACCGCCGCGGGCAACCCGGTGCGCGAGCTGCTCACCAACCCCTGGTACAACGACTCCTTCCGCTTGGCCGCACTGCTCCCCGCCGCGGGGATCCCCGTCGCGGTGCTCGGCGCGATCACGCTGGTCGACCTCGCGGCGCGATCGCTCCAGCGCGCCCGCGCGGCGCGCGGCCTGCGCGTGGCCATCGCCGCGGTCGCTGCCGTCGTCGTCTTCTCGGTCGGGGTGAGCCCCAACATCGTCCGCGCGGTGCAGGACGCCCGCGGCGCCTACGCGCTCGACGCGGGTTCGCCCCTGCTCACGGCCGATGAAGAGGCCCTGCTCGAGCGCCTGCCCGAGACCACCCCCGCCGACGCCGTCATCGCGGGCAGCCCCTGGACCGGCACGTCGCTCGCCTACGCGATCGGCGAGCGCGAGGTGCTGCGCAAGCACGTCTTCGGCGCGTTCGGGCCCGACGAGGAGCTCATCAACAACGCCCTGCGCGACATCGACAGCGACCCCCGGGTGTGCGAGGCGGTCGATCGCCTCGGCGTCGACTACGTCCTCGACTTCGGTGCGCAGAACGTGTGGAACAACCCCGGCGTCGGACTCGACCGCCAGGGACTGTACGGCCTCACCCCGTCGGAGCACCTCGTGCTCGTCGACCAGCAGGGGCCCGCCGCACGCCTGTTCCGCATCGAGGGCTGCTGAGGTGCCCCGCTCCTCGACGGTCGCCGTCGCCTACGACTGCCTCTTCCCGTACTCCACGGGCGGGGGCGAGCGGCAGTACCGCGCCTTCGCCGACGAGCTGGGGCGGCGGGGCCTCGAGGTCGACTACCTCACCGCCGTGCAGTGGGAGGGCGCGACCCCCGTCGAGGAGCGCTTCCGCATCCGTCCCGTCACCGGCCGCCTGTCGCTGTACTCCGCCGACGGCGTGCGCCGCATCCCGGCGGCCCTGCGCTACGCCGCCGCACTCTTCCGCGCCCTCGTGCGTCGGCGCCGGCGCTACGCCGCCGTCATCGTGAGCGGACTGCCGATCTTCAACGTCTTCGCCGCGCGCCTGGCGCTGCTCGGCTCCGGCACGCGCCTGGTGGTCGACTACCTCGAGGTGTGGCACCGCCGCCAGTGGGTCGAGTACTCCGGCGCCGTCACCGGCACGATCGCGTGGGTGCTGCAGCGCGCGGCGATCGCGATCACGCCCCTCGCGACCTGTCACTCGCAGCTCAGCGCCACGCGCCTCCGGCGCGAAGGGCTCCGCCGCCCGCCCGTGGTGAGCCCGGGCCTCATCGACGGCGCCGTCGACGTGGCGGCCCCCTCCCCCGCGACCACGCCGCCCTACGTGCTGTACGTCGGTCGTCACATCCCCGACAAGCGCGTCGAGGCCCTGCCCGCCGCCGTCGCCGCCGCCCGCGCGGGAATCCCCGACCTGCGCCTGGTCGTGCTGGGCACCGGACCCAGCTCCGACGCCGTCCGCGCCGAGGTGCACCGCGTCGGGGGCGACGAGTGGACCGACTTCCCCGGCTTCGTCTCGGATGCCGAGCTCGACACGCTCCTGCACGGCGCTCTGTGCCTCGCGAACCCGTCGCGTCGCGAGGGGTACGGACTCGTCGTCGTCGAGGCCAACGCCCACGGCACGCCCGTCGTGCTCGTGGCCGACGAGGGAAACGCCGCCACCGAACTCATCGACGACGGCGTCAACGGCATCGTCGCCCCCTCCATCCGACCCGACGACCTCGCCCGGGCGATCCGGGCCGTCGCCGACGGGGGTGACGACCTGCGCCGCACCTCGCGCGCCTGGTACGACACCGCCGTGGGCACCCGCACCATCCGCCGCACCGTGGAAGGGATCCTCTCGGCACTGCCGCTGCCGACCCCCGCCGCGGTGAAGACGAAAGAAGACACCCCGTGACCACTCCCGACTCGACGGACGTCGAGCTGACGATCCTCATGCCGTGCCTCAACGAGGCCGAGACGCTGGAGGTCTGCATCCGCAAGGCGCAGGGCTTCCTCGCCCGCAGCGGCATCCGGGGCGAGGTGCTGATCTCCGACAACGGCAGCACCGACGGCTCGCAGGCCCTCGCCGAGCGCCTGGGCGCCCGCGTCTCGCACGCGCCGCGGCGCGGCTACGGTGCGGCCCTCATCAACGGTATCGAGACCGCGCGCGGGCAGTACGTCATCATGGCCGACGCCGACGACAGCTACGACTTCGAGAACCTCGAGCCGTTCGTCGAGCGCCTGCGCGCCGGAGCCGACCTGGTGATGGGCAACCGGTTCCTCGGCGGCATCGCCCCGGGCGCCATGCCGCCGCTGCACAAGTACCTCGGCAACCCGGTCCTGTCGTTCATCGGGCAGCTGTTCTTCCGACCGGGCATCCGCGACTTCCACTGCGGCCTGCGCGGCTTCAACCGCGCGCGCATCCGCGAGCTCGACCTGCAGACCACGGGGATGGAGTTCGCCTCCGAGATGGTCGTGCGCGCGTCGCTCGCGCGGTACCGCATCGAAGAGGTACCCACCACGCTGAAGAAGGACGGGCGTTCGCGTCCTCCCCACCTGCGCAGCTGGCACGACGGCTGGCGCCACCTGCGGTTCCTGCTGCTGTTCGCCCCGCGCTGGCTCTTCGTCTACCCGGGCCTGGTGGCGTTCTTCCTGGGTGCCATCACCGTCGGCGTCCTGTCGTTCGGCGGCATCGAGATCGCCGGGGTCGGGTTCGACGTGACGACCATGGTCTATGCGAGCGCGCTGTGCGTGACGGGGTTCCAATCGCTGCTGTTCTTCTGGCTGACCAAGCTCTACGCCACGCAAGAGGGCTTCCTCCCCACCAGTGAGCGGTATCGGCGGATCGTGGCGAGGTGGTCCGCCGAGCGCGGGCTCCTCATCGGCGTCGGCCTGTTCCTGCTCGGCATCGTGATCGCCATCGTGCAGGTCTCGCTGTGGGGCAGCCTCGACTTCGGCACCCAGAACGCTGCCCAGGCGGTGCGCATCGCCGTGCCCAGCGCGCTGACGATCGTCCTGGGCTTCCAGACGGTGATGATGAGCTTCTTCTCGGGCGTGCTCACCACGCCCCGGCGCGAGCAGCGCCCCGAAGCCGTCATCGAGAGCTGATGGCCGACCGACGCATCCTCGTCGATCTGCTCGGCTTCACCGGGTCGCGCGGAGGCACCGAGACGTATGTGCGCGAGCTTCTGCCGCGCCTGGCGGAGCGCCTGCCGCACGTGCGCTTCGCCGCCCTGACGGGCCGCGTCGGCGCCGAGCGCGTGTCGTCGTTCTTCCCGGGGCACGTGCAGACGGTGCCGTGGGTGGGCGCTGACCCCGCGACGTGGGCGCTGGGTGCGGTCGCCGCCACCGGCCCCGTCGCCCGTCGCGGCCGCGCCGACCTCGTGTGGGCGCCGGCGAATTTCGGTCCGGTGTTCCGCGGTGTCCCGCGCGTGGTGACCGTGCACGACGCCATCTACGACGAAGTGCCGGGCGGCCTGGCCCAGCGGGCGCAGCGCGCGGTGACCTCCACGCTCATGCGCCGGTCGGCCCGCACGGCCGACCGCGTCCTCACCGTCTCGCACGCGGCCGCGGCCAGCATCTCGGCGCACCTCGACGTCGACGCCACGCGCATCGACGTCGTGCACAACGGCAGCACCGCACCGCGTCCGGTCGCCGATCCCGCCGGCATCCTGGCGCCGCTCGGCCTGCCCGCTGACCGGCCGATCGTGCTGAGCGTGGGCAACCGCATGCCCCACAAGAACTTCCCCGGTCTGCTCGCCGCCTGCGCCACCATCGACCCGGCCGTGCGCCCCGTCGTGGTCGTCGCGGGCAGCCGCCTGCCCGACCCGCTCGCCGAAGACGTGCGGCGACTCGGCCTCGAGCGCGACGTGGTGCTGCCCGGGTGGGTCAGCGACGATCAGCTCGAGGCGCTGTTCCAGGTCGCCGACCTGTACGCGTGCCCCTCGCTGGTCGAGGGCTTCGGGCTGCCGGTGGTCGATGCGCTGCGGCGCGGCGTCGCCGTGCTCGCCCACGACGTGCCCGTGCTGCGCGAGGTCGGCGGCGACGCCGCCCGGTACGCCGATGCGACGGATGCCGCCGCCTTCGGCGCCGCGATCACCTCCGCGCTGACGACGCCGCCGGATGCCGCCATGCGGGCCGACGCACAGCGGTGGGCGTCGCGCTTCACGTGGGACGACGCGGCCGACGCCACCGCCGAGGTGCTGGATCGCACGCGCGGGGAGCGACGACGGTGAAGGTCCTGCTCGCGCGCCTGATCGGCTTCGGCACCGCCCCGATGATCGTCGCGGTCGTACCGCTGCTCGTGCTGCCGATCGCGGCGCGCATCCAGGGCGCCGAGGGATGGGCGGCGATCGGAACGGGTCAGGCGCTCGGCAGCCTGTTGGCGATGATCTCGAGCTACGGCTGGAACGTCGCCGGCGGCGCCCGGATCGCGATGGCCGAGCACGACGAGGCGCGTCGCGACGTCTACGCGCACAGCTTCTGGTCGCGTCTGGCCGTCTTCGCCGTCGTCGGCGGCGTGACGGCCGCGATCGCCGCGGCCCTCGTCGGCGGGGCGTTCGGCGGGGTGGCCGCTCTCGTGGTGCTCGCGACGGGGCTCACCGGCCTGACGATGTCGTGGTACGCCGTCGGCACCGGCCGGGCGCGGATGGTGCTGTGGTTCGAGGCGATCCCCATGGCCGTGTTCACGGCCGCGAGCGCCGCGATCATGCAGCTCACCGGTCAGCTGGTGGCGTATCCGCTCATGATGATCGCGGGCGTGCTCGTCGGTCTCGCCGCGCTGCACGTGCACATGTACGGCCGCGTGGTCCCCCCGTTCCACGTCGGCGGCATCGGACGCAGCTTCCGCGAGAACCTGCCCCTCGCCAGCGCCGACGGCCTCGGCGGCAGCTACACCACCGCGCCGGTGCCGATCGCGCAGGGGGTCGTGGGCACGCAGGCCGCGGCCGAACTCACCTCGGCCGACAAGCTGTACCGGGTCGGCCTCACGGCCATCCTCATCGTGGGCAACACCCTGCAGAAGTGGGTGCTCGAAGCCTCGTGGGAGGCCGGCCGCACCCGCCGCCACCTCGTCGCGCTCGCGCTGCACCTCGTGGTCGGCGTGATCGGCCTGCTGGTGCTCGTGCTGCTCGGACCCTGGCTCACGGCGGCGTTCCTCGGCGAGGCGGTGGCCCCTCCGGCATCCATGTTCCCCGCCTACGGCGTGACGTACCTGATCATCTCGCTGACGACGCCGCTCATCCGCAACGTCCTGGTGCCGGCGGGCCGCAACCGCGTCGTGCTGCTGGCGATCGTCGCTTCGGCGAGCGTCGGCCTTCCGGCCATGTTCGTGCTCGGCGCGACCCTCGGCGCGACCGCGATCGTCTGGGGTCTGGCCGTGTCGGAGGTCGTGGTGCTCACGGTCGTCGGCATCGCCGCGACCCGCGAGATCCGCGCGCAGCGCAGGCTCCTCACCCGCGGCTGAGGGCACGGCCCGGGCAGACGCACCGACCGCGGCGGCTCAGCGCGCGGCGTTCCCGCGCCGACCGCCCGTGACGCTCCAGAGCGCCGCCCCGAGCAGATGAACGACGGCGGTGCGCGGGGTCGTCTCCGAGCGACGGACGGCCCCGAGAACGGCGCGCACCGTCGCCCCGGCCCGCCGGCGACGGCCGAAGGCGGCGGCGAGCCCGCGCGCGACGGGGGTGTCGACCCGAGCGCGCAGAGCGTCGGTCATGGCTTCGGCCCAGCCGGCGTTGACGACGTAGAGCGAGCGGGCGAGGGCGCGCGGGCCTCCGCCCTCGGCGGCGAGCGCCGCGCGGCGTCGTCTCAGCGTCTCGCGCCAGCCGAGGCGCGCGGCATCGGCCTCGCCGAGCACGTTGGCGGTGTGCTGCACGTAGTCCTGCACGACCCGGTCGACCACGCGGGTGCCGTCGGTCGCGGCGGCGCACACGGCCAGCCAGTGATCGTGTACCTGCGCGGGTCCGGGGAGGGCGGGGAAGGGCAGGGCCACGTCGAGCAGCGACCGGCGCAGAACGCAGAGGGCGCCCGAGAACTGGTTCTCCAGCACCAGCGAGGTCGCGTCCACCTCGCGCCGCGCCGTGGATGCCGTGACCACCACGCCCTCCGGATACGTCACCACGCGCGCCTGCCCGCTGACGAGCGCCGCGTCCTGCAGCGCCGGCACGAGGGTGGCGAGCTTGTCCGGCATCCAGACGTCGTCCTGATCGCTCAGCGCGACCCACGCGGCGTCGGCGGGCACCGCGGCCAGTCCGCGTTCGAAGTTGCGGTAGAAGCCGACACGCTCCTCGAACCCGATGACCTCGAACCTGTCGTCGTCGCCGACGGCGTCGATCATCTGCGCGCGCACCGCGTCGGAGCCGCCGTCGGCGACGACGAGGCAGCGGAACGCGCCGAGCGTCTGCGCCTGGAGCGAGCGCAGCTGCCGGGCGAACAGCTCCGCCGGGGGCCGGTACGCCGCCAGCACGATGTACCCCTCGATCGGGGCGGCGGCGGGGTCGGTGGGGGTCATGGGCGGGTGCGCCGGGGAGGCGGTCCCATCGTACCGACCCGGGTCGACCACGGGTGCGGTCGTACACTGGGGGCTCATCCCCCGTGCTGCCCTCCGGGTGCCGGTGTCCGAACGAAAGGCCGGTCGCGCATGAGTGCCGATCCCGAGATCGACATCGTGATCCCCGTGTACGGGGGCTGGGACTTCGTGCGCACGTGCGTGCGCGCGGCGCTGGACCAGAGCGTCGCGGCACGCGTCATCGTCGTCGACGACCGCTCGCCCGACGACACCGCCGACCGCATCGAGCAGGCTTTCCCCGAGGTCACGCTGCTGCGCAACGAGGTCAACCTCGGCTTCGCCCGCACGTGCAACGTGGGCATGGCGGCGGGAGACGCACGCCTGGTCATGCTCGTCAACAGCGACGTCGTGCTCGAGCCCGGCGCGGTCGCTGCGGCGATCACCGCGCTGCCCGACGACCCGGCATCCCGCATCGGCAGCGCCGCGACCCTGCTGCTCGCCCCCGACGGCTCGGTCGACTCGTACGGCATCGTCGCCGACGTCACCGGCGCCGGCTTCGTGCGCTTCCACGGCGCGCCCCTCTCGGCGGTGCACGCCAGCGTTCCGCCCGTGCTCGGTCCGTACGGCGCGGTCGCGGTCTACCGCCGCGCCGCGCTCGACGAGGTGGGCACGTTCGACACGAACATCTTCATGTACGGCGAAGAGCTCGACCTGGCCTTCCGCCTGCGCGCGGCGCGCTGGGGCTGCGTCGCGATCACCGAGCCGGTGGGCACGCACCTCGGCGGGGCGAGCGCGGGCACCGAGTCGGAGCGCCAGCGCCGGTTGTCGGGGTTCGCCCGCGGCTACCTGCTGCGCAAGTACGGCGTGCTGCGTTCGCGGTGGGGACTGCGTGCCGTCGCCGTCGAAGCGGTGGTGTCGGTCGCGCGCCTCGTGCTGCGGCGCGACCTGGTGTCGCTGCGCGGCCGCATCGAGGGGTGGCGCCGCGGTGCGCGGGCGCCCCGACTCCCCCTGCCGCTCGACGCCGTCGACGCGACGATCGATCTGCGCACCTCGCTGCGCATGCGCGGCGACGGCTACTGGGTCGAGCGCGCCTGACCCCGTCGGCCGCACCGCCGGTCGCTCCGTAAAATCGGACGCATGCTGTCCGCTCTCCGTTCGCGCGTGCGCGCCGCGCGCGACCTCGCTCCCCTGCGCCCCCTGGTCGCGCGCCTCGACCGCGTCTGGTGGGCGCGCGTCATCCGGCGGGCGGGCATCGTCGACCTCGACTACGTCCGCGCGCAGACGGGTTCGCCGCTCTCCGAGGCCGCCGCCGTGCGCCGCTACGTGAACGGCGGATACCGCGACGGCCTGCGCCTGTCTCCGCTGTTCGTCGACACCGCGGTCGGCGACCACCTCCCCGAGGCGTGGCGCGTTCCCGCGCTGTACGCCTATCTCGTCGCCGACCCGCGAGGTCTGCAGGTGAGCCCCCTGTGGGATGCCGTCGCGTACGGCACCCGTCATCCCGACGCGTGGGACGCCCCGGGAGGACCGGTCGGACACGCCTGGCGCCGGCGCGAGGCCCACTCGCTGCCCTACGGCCCCGCGGCGGAACCCGCGGTCGCGACGTGGTCCGAGCTGTCGCGCACGATCACCGCGGCGGCGTCTCGCGCCCGCGTCGGCGGAGAGGTCGCCGCGACGGCGGGTCGCACTCCCCTCTCCCGAGAGCTGCTGCTCGCCCTCGGCCCCGAGGAGTGGGACTTCGACGAGTCGATCGCCGAGGCCGTGCGCTTCGCCGACGTCGACGGTCAGGGCGTGGCGATCGCCGTGCTCGACGACCGCCCCGAGGACTGGACGCTCGCGTCGATCATGGCCGCGTCGCACCCGCGCGTCCGCATCGGTCGGCGACGGCACGACGACGCCGCGCGCGCCCTCGACGAGCTCGTGCAGACCTCGACGGCCGAGGTGCTGGTGCTGCGGGGCCCGAACGAAACGCTGACCGCCGCCGACGCGGTGGTCCTGGCGGCACGCGTCGCCGCGGAACCGTCGGGAACGGTCGTCGCCCCGGTCTGGCGCGACGGCGACGGCACGATCGCCGCGGTCGGAGCGACCTCCGAGGGGCGGTTCCTGGCCGGGCACCCCGTCGAGGATCTCACCGCCCTCTCCCCCGCCACGATGCTCGAGGTCCCGGCCCTGGCGGGCCTCACCGTCGCCGTCCGTCGCGCCGACATCGACACCGCGCTGCGGGGCCCGGATGCCGCGGGACGCCTCGGCACGCGCGCGCTCGTCGCCCTCGACCTCGAGACGCGTACGCGCTCGCGCGTCGCCGACCCCACCGCGCCGACCCCGGATGCCGGCTCCCGCACTCCCGGATCCGCCGGCCGCGAGGCGGTGTCCGCCGACGCGCCGCGTCCTCTCGCCGGTGCCGACGACCTCCTCCGCCGCGCGGGGTGGGAGCGCACGCGCTCCGGTCCGCTCCCCCGGGTGCGGCGCCCCCGGCGCACGATCGAACTCGCCGACGGCACCGAGGTCCCCGTGCTGCGCTGGGCCCTGCGGACCGCGACACCGGTCGGCGTGCGAGCCGAGGGATGGGGCGACACGCACTTCGCCCGCGCCCTGGCCGGGGCACTCCGCCGGCTGGGGCAGGAGGTCGTGATCGACTCCTATGCCGCTCGCACGCGCTCCACGCGGCACCTCGACGACGTCACGGTCGCCCTGCGGGGCCCCGAACCCCTCGAGGCCTCCCCCTTCGGCGTCTCCCTGCTGTGGGTCATCAGCCACCCCGACGAGATCACCGCGACCGACGTCGCGGGCTTCGACCGGGTCTTCGCGGCCTCCGCCCCCTGGGCCGCCGCCACCGGCGCCAAGCTCGGCGTCGCCATCACGCCCCTGCTGCAGTGCACCGATGCGACGCGTTTCCGCCCCGAGGGGCGCGAGCGCGGCGACGACATCCTCTTCGTGGGCACGGCGCGCGGCATCCTGCGCCCCTCGATCGTCGAGCCCATCCGCGCCGGCATCCCCGTCACCGTCATCGGTCCCGATTGGCGCGGCTGGATCCCGGCCTCGCACATCCGCGCGACCGGTGTGTCGAACGACGACCTGCCGGGCCTGTACGAGAGCGCCGGTGTGGTGCTGAACGACCACTGGCCCGCCATGCAGCAGCGGGGGTTCATCGGCAACCGCCTCTTCGACGTGGTCGCCGCGGGCGGCCGGGCCATCAGCGACCGGGTCGAGGGGATCGACGAGCTGTTCGGCGGCGCCGTCGCCACCTACGACGAGGTGCCCGAGCTCATCCGCATGCTCTCGGGAAACCTGGATGCCGTCTTCCCCGACGCCGAGGCGCTGGCCGCGGCCGGCGCGCGCGTGCGCGCCGAGCACTCGTTCGACGCCCGGGCGCGCACCCTGCTCGACGCTGCCGTACGCGCCTGGGAGGCGCAGCCGCGACGCTGACCCGCGGGAGCGGGTCGGCGGGGGCTCAGCGGAAGCGCACCTCGGCGGGGACCGACCCCAGCGAGTCCGACCGGCCGTGCACCGTGAACTCCGCGCCCTGCATGAGGGCGTGCGAGGTCGACTCGCTGATGCCGTGCAGGTTCGCGTTGACCCAGTAGCTGCCCGGGTTGAAGCGGGCGCTGTCGACGTCGATCTCGACGGTCGTCGTCTCGCCCTCGTGGAGGGCCGGCAGCGAGGTGCCCAGCATGCTGGTGTTCGACGCCAGGGCCAGCAGACCCGACGAGGTGTCGATGCTGAAGCCGAGCGCCCACTCATCGAGCGTGCGCAGGCCCCGCACGGTCACACCGACGCGGAAGGACTCGCCCGTCTGGAAGTCGTTGGAGCGGGTGCCGTCGGCCGCGCGAACGTCGACCGCGACGATCTCCGCCGCCCGCAGCACCTGCTCGGGGCGCGCGGACACCTTGCCGGATCCTTCTTCGAGCAGCTCGCGGAAGCGCTCCACGGCGGCCTCGGCGAGGCCGTCGAACGCGACCCGGCCCTTGTCCATGAGGATCACCCGATCGCACAGCTCCTCGATCTGGTCGAGGGCGTGCGACACGATGATGATCGTGCGTCCCTGGCGCTGGAACTCCTTGATCTTGTCGAGGCATTTGCGCTGGAACTGCTCGTCGCCCACGGCGAGCACCTCGTCGACGAGCAGGATGTCAGGGTCGGTGTGCACGGCGATCGCGAACGCGAGGCGCACGAACATCCCCGACGAGTAGAACTTGACCTGGGTGTCGATGAAGTCGCCGACGCCCGAGAAGTCGAGGATGTCGTCGAAGCTCGCCCGGGTCTCTTCCCGGCTGAGCCCGAGCACCGAGGCGTTCAGGTAGACGTTCTCGCGACCGGTGAGGTCGGGGTGGAACCCGGCACCCAACTCGATCAGAGCCGCCACGCGCCCGCGCTGCTTCACGTCGCCGGAGGTCGGCTGGATGATCCCGCCGATGACCTTCAGCAGCGTGCTCTTGCCCGAGCCGTTGTGCCCGATCAGACCGATGGTGTTGCCCGCGCGGATGTCGAGGCTCACGTCGCTGAGCGCCCAGAAGTCCTGGCGGTGGCGACGGCCGGCGCGGCCGAGCGTGACGAGGCGCTCCTTGATGGAGGTGTCCTTGCGCACGACGAACCGCTTCGACACGTCGGTGAGCACGACGACCTCGGGGCGCGCCAGGGCGGGGGTCACGTCAAACGACATATCGATCACAGTTCCTGGGCGAAGTTGCCCTGAAGGCGCACGAAGACACGGTGGCTGAGCACGAGCAGAACGAGACCGATGAGCAGTGCGACGGACATGCGCAGCACGAGGTGGGCGGGCTGCTCCAGACCGTCGCCCCCGAGCCAGAACGCTCGTTGGAATCCGAGCACGGCGAGGGTCAGCGGGTTGTTCGTGTAGATCTCCAGCAGCGTCGGGCTGGTGATGATCTGGCTCGCGAGGTGCCAGGCGTACAGCACCGGCGAGAGCCACATGAGGAGCATGGTGACGACCTCGACCAGGTACTGCACGTCGCGGAGGTAGACGTTCACCGCCGAGAAGAAGAGCGAGAAGGCCAGACCGTAGACGAGGATGAGCAGCAGCGAGGGGACCGCGTAGACGATCTGCCAGTGCAGCGGCGGCTTGCCCGCGATCACCGTCGCGACCAGCAGCACGCCGAGCTGGATGAGGAAGTTGAACAGGGCCGATCCGGTCGCCGCGAGCGGGAAGATCTCGCGCGGCATGTACACCTTCTTCACGACACCGCCGTTGGCGATGATCGACCCGGTGCCACCCACGGCGATCTCCTGGAACAGGCTCATCGCCGTCAGGCCGGTGAAGATGAAGATGGCGAAGTCCGGGATGCCGCGCGCCGCGCCCAGAAACTGGCCCAGCACGACGAAGTAGATGCCCAGCAGGATGAGGGGGCGGATGAGCGCCCACACGAATCCGAGCGCGGAATCCTTGTAGCGCGCCTTGATGTCGCGCTTGACGAGGAGGTCGAGCATCTCGCGGCGCGCGAAGATGTCGCGCAGCGTCGTCCAGAGCGATGCGAACCCCAAGCCGGGGGTGACGCCGACGGAGCGCATCGGCATCTCCGCGAGGCGTGCGAAGCGCGCGTTATCCGCGGAGGATGAGGAACTGGACATGGGGACCGATTCTACTGGTGGGTTCCTGCACGGGGTCTGAACTCACCGACGACGCAGTCGCTGTCGCGCGCGCCAGAGGCCCCCGCGGACACGCTCGGTGGAGGTGAATGCCCGATCGATGCGGTCGGCGGCCGAGGGACGGTGCAGCCGGACCCACATGTCGACGAAGTCACGGAATCGTCCCCACCCGATGTAGCCCGCGCGTCGGAGGAACTGCACCTGGTGCTGCGTGTCCTCGGGCATCGTGGCCGACATGTGGTCGAGGTTGTAGTCGAAGGCGGTGTAGCTCTTCGAGAGGTACTCGGGGGTGGCGATGGTCATCGAGTGGTACCCGAGCTCGCCGGCCGCGTAGACCGGCATCCGCTCGAGGATGTGCGCGAGTCCCCCGTCGACGTACGCCTCGGCACCGCCGAACTCGTCGTAGGTCCACTCCCGCTCCAGGAGCAGGCGCAGCGCCTGCGGGCGGGCGAAGAACATCGACCCGAAGGGCGCGAGGGGCGAGACCTCGTCGAGCGGAACCCGGATGCCGAGCTCGGCGCACAACTCGGCCACTCCGGGCCGGTTCGCCCACCATCCGTGCCCCATGGTCGGGTGACCGAGGTGCACGGTGGGCGGGAACGCGAGTCCGAGCCCCGGCTGCTGCTGGAAGAGCGAGACGATGGTCGCTGCCTCGTGGGGGCCGCCGAGCAGGTTCTCGAACTGGTGGCGACGGAAGTGACGCCCCATGTTCGCGCCGTCCTGCGGCGTCTTCTTCGAGTGGATCTTGACCACCAGGTCGTAGCGGTCCGACAGCAGCACGTCGCGGCATCCGATGAGGAACGCCGCCTGGTCGCGGCCGTTGTTCGACGCGACCACCCTCACCTCGACGCGCCCGGGGAACCCCCGCGCGGCGATGATGCGCTCGATCTCGTCGGCGCGCTCGCGCTCGGGGGTCGTCACGATGAGGTCGACGTCGCCGGGCAGGTAACCCGCGCGATCGAGGATCTCGTCGGTCATCTCGACGTAGAAGATGTGCGCGAACACCGCCGTGCGCATCGGCTTCGACGGGTCGTAGCCGTCGTCGGTGGGCGAGAGCACGCGCAACAGGGCGGCATCGGCGTTCAGCACGCGCGGCTCGACGTTGCGTGCCAGGTCGTCGAAGATGAGCTCGACCGGGTAGCCGTTGCGCTCCACGGCCTCGAGGGTCCACTTGCCGATCACCGCGACGCGGTCGAGGAAGACCGGCCACTGGAAGAACGGCCGTCGCTTCAGCGTCGGGCACCCGGCGTCGATGAGCTGTTCGGCGTAGAGCACCGCGTGGTTCTCGATCTTGTCGGTCAGCGTCGGGAACGCGACCTCGCCCGAGAAACCCTGCTGGGTGAAGTGCTGGGTGAAGATTCCCTCGTGCTTGGTGACCGCGTCGGAGTACGTCGTCATCGCCGGGAGGTCGCGCCAGTAGGCGTCCCATTCGGGAGAGGTGAACATGTTCCGACGCACGGCCACCCAGTACGACTGCAGGTGGTACGGCAGGTAGTCCTCGTCCTGCGTGAACGGATGCGGTTCCACCCGCAGGTGGTCCGTCATGCCCCAGAAGTGCAGGGGGTGCGCGTTCATGCGCTCGAAGATCGGGCCGAACGGCCGGATGGGACCGAACCAGGTGTCGTTGACGAGCAGCAGCTCGTCGAACGACGACACGCGCTCCCCGACGGCGTCCAGACCGTGCTTGTAGCCCCAGATGTCGTAGCCCTCGTTGGGACGCTCGAGGACCAGGTCGCCGACCGTCTCGAGCCGCGTTCGACCCTGGGCGGTGAGCGGACCGTTCGAGACCACCACGATCTCGTCGCAGAACGCGCGCATGTGCTCGAGGGCGTACAGCACGAAGTCGCCCACCTCGCCGCGACGGTCGAAGACGACGTAGATGAGCAGCCGCTTGCCGTCGGGAGGGAACGTGTCGGCCGGACGGGTCCAGTCTCCGATCAGCTCTGCGGTCTTCACGACGACACCTCTCGCTCCTTCTCGCCCCGTTCGCTGCGCAGACGCGAGGCGACACGGCGACCCGCCGACAGCACGCGGTGGGCCCGCAGCGCCACGCGGTACGCGGGACGGAAGGCGTCCGCCACCCGCGGATGATTCGTGCGCACGTACATGCGCACCAGGGCGACGGTCCCGCCGTAGCCGGTGTAGCCGGCCCGATGCAGGAACCCGATCTGCTCGACGGGCCACCCGCGGGTGGTCGAGAACATCTGGTCGACCTTGTACTCGAGCGCGGTGTAGCCGATCTCGGCGTGCGCGTAGTTCAGCACGGTGCGGCAGTAGTAGCCGGCCTGCCCGGCCGCGGCGCTCACCAGGCGCTCCTGCAGGTGGGCGAGGTGACCGAAGCGCCGCTCGCCCTTCCAGCCGTAGTCGGCGAAGGTCCACCGGCGCTGCGTCAGCACGCGGAAGGCCGCGGGACGCCCGACCCACATGCCCCCGTAGGGCGCCAGCGGCGAGACGGCGTCGAGCGGCACGCGGATGCCGAGGCGCTTGCTCAGCCGTTCGGCGTGGGGTTCGAGCAGAGCCCACCCGCGCCCCATCGTCGCGTAGCCGACATGGATCATCGGGGGGAAGACGACGCCCAGTCGCTCTTCCTTCTCGAACAGCGACAACAGGTTGCGCACGTAGCCGGGGCTGCTGAGCAGGTTGTCGAACTGGTACCGGCGGAAGTACCGCAGCCGATTCATCGTCTTCCAGGGCGCGCGGCGCATGTGCAGCTTCACGACCAGGTCGTACTGGTCGGACTGGATGACGTCGCGGCATCCGACGAAGTAGTCGGCCATGTCGCGGCCGGGGCTCTGGGGGGTCACGCGCAGCTCGTAGGTGTGCGCGTTGGTCGTCGCCCACGCTTCGAGCAGGCGCTCCAGGCGGGCCGCCGTGACGCCCTCGGTCGTCGTGATGAACACGGAGGCGCCCGACGGGAGGAACTGCAGGCGGCGCAGGACCTCGTCGATCTCGTCGACGTCGCTCACGTGCACGACCGCGGCGATCGACAGCGACGATCCCGCCTCGGGCTCGACCGCTTCGTCGGACAGCACCGAGAGCAGCCCCAGCGTGGTGTTGAGCGCCTTCGGAGCCACGCACGTCGCCAGGCTCGAGCGCAGCACGTCGAGCGGGTACCCGCGCTCGCCCATCATCGCGGCGATCTCGCTGCCGATGATCGCGAAGCGATCGAGGAACGGCGGGTAGCTGGTGAACACCGCGCGGTCGACGAAGGGCACGTCGACGTCGAGCAGGTCCTCGGGCGCGAACAGCCCGGGGTCGTGCGCGTGGAAGCGGGTGGTGTCGAAGGCCCGCTCGTGGGCGAAGCCCGCCGCGGTCATCTCCGCGACGAGCGAGCGTTCCCGCTCACCGGCGGCCGACGTCGGCCCCCACCACCGGTGCCACGCGGCGCTCTCGAACAGCGCGCGGCGGACCACGGTGAAGAACCAGGGCCGATCGGCGACGGCGGGGAACCCCTCGCCCGGGAAGGCCTCGCGCGGCGGAGCCGCCGGCAGAACGTCCCAGACATCGGCGGCGCTGTCGGCCATGCGCTCGAACAGCGGAGCCAGGTCGGCGACGGGGCCGAACCAGGAGTCTCCGGTGAGCACGATCTCGTCGATCGCGGGCCACCGGCGGCGCAGACGTTCCATCGCGGGGGCGTACGCCTCCGAGTCGAACTCCTCGCCGTCGGTCTCGATGACGTCGTCGATCAGATCGTCGAGGCGCGCGCGGACCTCGGATGCCAGGGGCCCGGGGTGCACGAGGACGATCGCGGTCGACACGCGGCGCAACGCCTCGAGGGCGAGCACGCTGGTCTCTTCGATCCGGCCTGCCGAGCGCACGGCGTAGATCACGGCGCGCCCCGCGGAACCCGGACGCGCGGAAGCGGACGTCTCCTCGGTCAGAGGTTTCGTCCGCTCCGGCTCAGCGCTCGGCGCCATGTTCGAGAGCGCTGAGCAGATAACGGCCGTAGCCGCTCTTCACCAGCGGCTCGGCGCGCTCGCGCAGCTCGTCGTCGGACAGGAAGCCCATGCGCCACGCCACCTCTTCGGGGCAGCCGATCGACAGCCCCTGACGCTTCTCGACCGTGCGGATGAACTCCGTCGCCTCGCTCAACGAGTCGAAGGTGCCGGTGTCGAGCCACGCGGTGCCGCGCGGGAGCAGTTCGACGCTCAAGCGCCCCTGCTCGAGGTAGGTGCGGTTGACGTCGGTGATCTCGAGCTCGCCGCGCGGCGACGGCGTGAGGGCACGGGCGATCTCGATCACGTCGTTGTCGTAGAAGTACAGTCCCGGGACCGCGTAGTTGCTCTTGGGGTGCTCGGGCTTCTCTTCGAGCGAGACGACGCGCCCCTCGGCGTCGAACTCGACGACGCCGTAGGCCGTGGGGTCGGCCACGCGGTACCCGAAGACGACACCGCCGTCGAGGTCGCTGTACTGGCGCAGGCGCGTTCCCATGCCCTGGCCGTAGAAGATGTTGTCGCCGAGCACGAGGGCGACCGAGTCGGAGCCGATGTGCTCCTCGCCCAGGATGAAGGCCTGCGCGAGACCGTCCGGCGAGGGCTGCACCCGATAGGTGAGCGAGATCCCGAAGCGCGAACCGTCGCCCAGCAGCCGCTGGAACTGCTCGGAGTCCTGCGGCGTCGTGATGATGAGGATGTCGCGGATCCCGGCCAGGATGAGGGTCGACAGGGGGTAGTAGATCATCGGCTTGTCGTAGACCGGTACGAGCTGCTTCGAGATGCCCTGAGTGATGGGGTGCAGTCGGGAGCCCGTGCCGCCCGCCAGAATGATTCCGCGCATGAGGTCCAGTTTCCCCCATCCGGAGGCGCCTGCCAATCCGGGTGCCCCGCGATCGGCCCGGGCGCCCCGGTAACCTGTCGGTATGAGTCGTCTTCTCGTGACCGGTGGCGCCGGTTTCATCGGTTCCAACTTCGTGCACCACGTCATCGCGCACACCGACCACACGGTGACCGTGCTCGACAAGCTCACCTACGCGGGCAACCGCGCCTCGCTCGAGGGGCTTCCCGCCGATCGCGTGCGCCTGGTCGTGGGCGACATCGCCGACGCCGCCGTGGTCGACCCGCTCGTCGCCGAGGCCGACGCCGTGGTGCACTACGCCGCGGAGTCGCACAACGACAACTCGCTGCACGACCCGCGCCCCTTCCTCGACACCAACATCATCGGCACCTACACGCTGCTCGAGGCGGCGCGTCGTCACGACGTGCGCTTCCACCACATCTCGACCGACGAGGTGTACGGCGACCTCGAGCTCGACGACCCCGCGCGCTTCACCGAGAACACGCCGTACAACCCCTCGTCGCCGTACTCCTCGACGAAGGCCGGTTCCGACCTGCTCGTGCGCGCCTGGGTGCGCTCGTTCGGCGTGCGCGCGACCATCAGCAACTGCTCGAACAACTACGGCCCGTACCAGCACGTCGAGAAGTTCATCCCCCGCCAGATCACCAACGTGCTCCGCGGAATTCGCCCGAAGCTGTACGGCACGGGCGAGAACGTGCGCGACTGGATCCACGCCGACGACCACTCGTCCGCCGTGCTGACGATCCTCGACAAGGGCGAGATCGGCGAGACGTACCTCATCGGCGCCGACGGCGAGAAGGACAACAAGAGCGTCGTCGAACTGATCCTGCAGCTCGCGGGCCAGCCCACCGACGCCTACGACCTCGTCACCGACCGGCCCGGACACGACCTGCGCTACGCGATCGACTCGACCAAGCTGCGCACCGAGCTCGGCTGGAAGCCCACCTACGGCGACTTCGAGTCGGGGCTCGCCGCCACGGTCGACTGGTACCGCGACAACGAAGCCTGGTGGGCGCCCACCAAGGACGGCGTCGAAGCCTTCTACGCCAGCAAGGGACAGTGACCACGGTGTCCATCGAGTTCGGCAAGTCCCTGTCGGTGCGTGAGACCCCCATCCCGGGGCTCGTCGTGCTCGATCTGCCGGTCCACGGCGACGCCCGCGGCTGGTTCAAAGAGAACTGGCAGCGCGAGAAGATGACGGCCGCCGGGATCGAGCTGCCGGACTTCGGCCCGGTGCAGAACAACATCTCGTTCAACGATGCCGTCGGCACGACCCGTGGCATCCACGCCGAGCCGTGGGACAAATACGTCTCGGTCGCCACCGGCCGGATCTTCGGCGCCTGGGTCGACCTGCGCGAGGGCGACAGCTTCGGCGCCGTGTTCACCACCGAGCTCGACCCGTCGACGGCGATCTTCGTGCCGCGCGGCGTGGGCAACTCGTACCAGACGCTCGAACCCGACACCGCGTACACGTATCTCGTCAACGACCACTGGTCTCCCGACGCCACGTACACCTTCCTCAACCTCGCCGACGAGACCGCGGCGATCGCGTGGCCCATCCCCCTCGACGAGGTCGAGATCAGCGCCAAGGACATCCAGCACCCGCGCCTCGCCGACGTGGTGCCCATGCCCCCGCAGAAGATCCTCGTGACCGGGGCGAACGGTCAGCTCGGCCTCGCGCTGCGCGCGGAGTTCGGCGACCACCCGTGGATCGAATACGCCTCGCGCACCGAGCTCGACCTCACCTCGCCCGAGCTCGACACCGCGCGCCGCTGGCGCGACTACGGCACGATCATCAACGCGGCCGCGTACACCAAGGTCGACGTGGCCGAGACGCCGGAGGGGCGCACCGAGGCGTGGGCCGCGAACGTCACCGCGGTGGCAGCGCTCGCCCGGATCGCCACCGCCAACGGCATCACCCTCGTGCACGTCTCGAGCGACTACGTCTTCGACGGGACGAAGGACGGCGCCTACGCGACCGACGACGTCGTCTCACCGCTCGGCGTCTACGGCCAGACGAAGGCCGCGGGCGACGCCCTCGTGTCGGCGGTCCCCCGCCACTACATCCTGCGCACCAGCTGGGTGATCGGCGAGGGCAACAACTTCGTGCGCACCATGGCCTCCCTCGCCGAACGCGGTATCGATCCGCGCGTGGTCGACGACCAGGTGGGACGCCTGACGTTCACCGTCGACATCGCCGCCGCGATCCGCGCCCTGCTCGACACGCGCGCCCCCGCCGGCGTCTACAACGTCACGGGACAGGGCGAACCGACCACCTGGTTCGACATCGCCCGCCGGGTGTTCGAGCTGACCGGTCACGACCCCGCGCGCGTCAGCGGTGTGAGCACCGACGAGTACTTCGCCGGCGCTCAGGGGCCGGTGGCGCCCCGTCCGCTGAACAGCGTGCTCGACGCGCGAGCGACCGAGGCCGCCGGTGTCCCGCTCGGCGACGCCGGCGTGCGACTGCGCGAGTACCTCGAACGCCCGTGAGCGACCGCGGGCGCCGGGGACCGGTCCACTCCGGTCCCCTCGCCCGCGCCGTGCGCCGCGTCTGGTCGCACAGCGCGGTGCGCTACCTGGTCGTGGGAGGAGGGGCGTTCCTCATCGACGTGGGCCTGCTGGCGCTGCTGCACGACGTGTTCGGGGTGGCCCTGGTCATCGCGACACCCACGGCCTTCCTGCTCAGCTTCGCCGTCACCTTCGTGCTGCAGCGGACCTTCACCTTCTCGTCCGACGCCGGCATGGCATCCAGCGCCCTGAAATACACCTCGCTCGTCGCCTTCAACACCGTCGCCACGACCGGCATCGTCGCGGGGATCGCGGCCCTGGGCTTGCCCTGGGTGGTCGGCAAGATCGTGGCGGTGGGCTCGACCACCGTCTGGAACTACTTCGCCTACCGGTACTGGATCTTTCCCGCGCGCCCGTCGGAGTCGCCCACGCCGTGAGTCGCGGTGTCGCGCGCACCGCGTCAGGGGCGGTCGGGACCCTCGGTGGACGGCTGAGCGGGGCCCGGAACGGACCCGGCGCCCTCGAGCGCGTCGAGGCGCCGTGTCAGGGCCTCGATGTCGGCCCGGTTGATCGCGGCATCTTCGGCGAGCACACGGATCTCTTCTTCGGCCTGCGACAGCTCCCACGACAGGTGCAGCGCCACGCCCACCAGCAGAACGATCGAGATCGCGAAGATCAGGTTGGCGGGAACCTCGACGCCCAGAAGGTGGGTGAGCTGAACAAGGAGTCCCGGGAAGATCGAGATCACCAGCAGGGCCAAACCGATCAGCAGCCACAGCGTGGCGTACTTCTCGCGGAGCTGTCTACGCAGCAGCAGGACGACGATGATCGTCAGCACCACGACGGCGAACGCGATTCCCGCGATGACGATCATGCGCTCACTCCGGTCTTGGTGGCGGAACCCCGCATCATCGCGAGCGACAGGGCGAACACCGATCGCAGCAGGTACACGGCGGCGCCGAACGGGTTCTGGCTCGGTCGCCCCGCGGCACGCGGACGCATCGCCACGGGCACCTGCACGACGGTGAGACCGGCGTGCAGCGCGTTGACGAGGGAGTCCACCGTGTCGCCGAGGTACTCGGCCGGGTAGTAGACGACGTACTGGTCGATCGCGCGGACGTTGGCGGCGCGGAAGCCGCTCGTGACGTCGGTGAGGCGCGTGCCGGCGATGCGCGAGAGCACCGTTGCGAGCATGCGCATGGCCCACCAGCGCGGTCCTCGGGCGGCGTAGTTGCCGACGTCGGCGAACCGCGCCCCGATCGAGATGTCGGCGGACTCGAGACCGTCGAGCACCGCGGCGATGTCGCGCGGGTTGTGCTGGCCGTCGGCGTCGACCTGGATGGCCCGCGTGTACCCGTGGCGCTGGGCGTAACGGAAGCCGGCACGCATGGCTCCGCCCACACCGAGGTTGAAGGGCAGCGAGAGGATCGTCGCCCCCGCCTCGCGGGCTCGCTGCGCCGTGTCGTCGTGGGACCCGTCGTCGACGACGAGGATGTCCCACCCCTCGGGCTGAGCGCGGATCTCCCGCACGGTGGGACCGACGCTCTCGCCCTCGTTCCAGGCGGGAACGATGACCAGAGTGCTCGATCGTGCCGCAGACATCGGCATCATCGTACCAGCGGGTCCGTCCTCGCCCGACGGACGCCGAGGGGGTGTGGAGGAGACGGCTTGTAAGATCGCACCGGCCGTCGCCGCCTTCACCATGCCGGTGAACGTCAGCCCCAGAGAGATCCACCCGATGCCTTCGTTCCCCCTCCGTCTGTCGCTCCCCCGGCACCGTGTGCCCCACATCGCGGTCATCTTCGTCGCCCTGCTGGCGATGCTGCTGTCCGGCGCGGTCTTCCTGCCGATCGCCTCGGGGGCCGATGAGGCGGCGCACTACGTGTACGCCGCAGCCGTCGTGCGGGGACAGGCGGGAATGCTCGAGCCCACCCTGCCGGCGCGGTTCGCGAACATGGATCTGCTCGCCGGCTGCATCGCCTTCCAGCCCGACGTGACCGCGGCCTGCCAGGGCCCGCTGCGCATCACCTCGACCGCCGAGGTGCTGGCACAGACCAACGCCGGGCTCTACAACCCGGTCTTCTACCTCTGGACGGGCCTGGGCACCCTGCTCGTCCCCACCGAATACGGCCTGTACCTGGCCCGCGGTCTGGCGGCGCTCGTCACGGCCCTCTTCCTCGCGTGGGGGCTGTCGCTGCTCGGACGCACCGCGCGCACCCCTCTGCCGTTGCTCGCGGCCTCGCTGCTGCTCACCCCGATGACGCTCTACGTCGGCATGGTGCTGAACCCCAGCGCCTGGGAGATCGCCACGCTCTTCGCCGCCACGGTCGCCGGCTTCGCCGTGGCCTGCGGTCCGCGAACCACCCGCTGGCGCGAGGAGCACACCCTTCTGCTCGCCGCGTCGTGCGTGCTCGTGGTCTCGCGCGGACTCTCGCCGCTGTTCCTCGCCGTCACCGCCGTGGCTCTGCTGCTGCTGGCCGGGGTGGCTCGCACACGCCGCCTGCTGACCGATCGACGGGCCTGGATCGTGGCGGGCGGCATCGCCGTGGTCACCGGCTTCAGCGTCGCGTGGGTCGTCCTGCACGGAACGAACTACGTGGGCGTGCAGAAGCCGGCGACCCTCGGCGACGGGCTCGCGGGGATCTCGGTGTTCTACTCGAACTACCACGAGCAGGTCACCCAGATGTACGGCAACCTCGGCTGGCTCGATCTGCGCAGCCCGAACATCCTGTCCACGTCGTGGATCCTGCTGCTCGGCGGTGTCGTCGTGCTCTGCTTCGGTCTCGCCTCCCGGCGGGCGCGGTGGGCGATCCTGCTCGCCTTCGCCTCGGCGACCCTCATCCCGGGCGTCCTGTCGGGCCTGCAGTGGTCGGGATACGGCTGGCAGGGGCGTTACACGATGCCGCTGGTCGCCGCCCTGCTGGTCATCGCGGCCCTCGCCGTCGATTCCGGGCCCAACCGCGTTCCGTTCGACGCGGGCGTGAACCGGCTCGTGGCGATGCTGCGGTGGCTGCTCCCCGCGTTCCTCGTCCTCGGGGTGACCATCACGACCGTCCGCACGGCCCACCGCTACCTCGCCGGTGAGACCGCGGACTTCCTCGCCGCGTGGCAGTGGTCGCCCCCGCTGGCCGTGCCCCTGCTCGGCATCGCCTTCTTCGGCGGGCTGGCCGTGCTCACCCGCGCGCTCATCGTCCGCGGCGCCGACGAGAGCGAGCACGTGTCCGCCCTCCCCGACGCGGTGAGCGGCACTCGAGGCTGACGCTCGACCCCGCGAGGTCGGCGATACGCCGACGAGGCGACGCCGGACACACGCCGACCGAGCCGACGAAACGCTGAACGGGCCCGTCGATCGCAGCGACGATCGACGGGCCCATTCAGCGGTTCGGCTCGCCCTGCCTCAGCGGACCGTGACCGAGGTGCAGCCCAGCGACACGGGGGAGCCGCCCTTGTCGTCGACGACGCTCGCGCACACCCGCCGATTGCCCTTCGAGGCCGTCAGCCGCTGCTCGAAACCGTGCGCCGAGCCGGCGGCCGGGAAGGCCGCCCCCACGTCGGGCCGATTCTTGTCTGCCCGGACCTCGCGCGTCGTGCCGTCGATGGCGACCCGCACGGTCACGGGACCCTTCACGTCGGGGTCGAACGCCCAGCCCCGCACCGACACCGTGCCGGTCCCGCCGCTGGCCGCATCGAGACGGCCCACCGGGGCACCGGCCATGCCGGTCACGCTGCGGCAGCCCAGCAGGGGGTTGGCGCCGGCGGTGTTGATCGCGTAGATGCACACGCGCGAGGTGCCGACCGGGATCGGCACGTTCGTCTGATACCCGTGCGCCGAACCGTAGGGCGGATACGCCGCGCCCACGTCGGGCCGGCTCCGGTCGGCGGTGAGCGCCGTGGCAGAACCCCCGACGTACACGTGGACGGCGATGGGACGCGCGGTGTCGGGATCGATCGCCCACCCGCGCACAGTGGCGGTCGTGCCCGAGACGCTCACCTCGTCGACGCTGCCGATCGGGGTGCGCCCCTCGTCGCGCGTGGTGATCGAACGGCATCCGAGATCGGTGTCGGGCCCACTCGTGTTGACGGCGGTGACGCAGATCTTCGAGGGGCCGATGGGGATGTCCACCGCGCGCGAGAACCCGTGGGCCGCTCCGTACACGGGATAGGCGCCGGCCACGTCGGGGCGGTTGGCCTGGGCGGTGAGGCGGGTCACCTTGCCGTCGACCGAGATGCGCACCGCGATGGGACGCACGGTGTCGGGGTCGAGTGCCCAGCCGGTCACGGTGGCGCTGCGCCCCGAGACCGAGACCGACTCGAAGTTCCCGATGGGCGCGCGCCCCTGATCGGCCGCGGTGACGTCGCGGCATCCGAGGGTGGTGTTGGCGCCCGAGGTGTTGATGGCGTAGACGCAGACAGTGCTCTTGCCGGGCACCAGGTCGACGACCTCGGAGAAGCCGTGGGCGTTGCCGTACGCGGGGTAGGCCCCACCGACGTCGCGACGGGAGTCGTCGGCGGTGATGGCCCGACCGGCTCCGGCGACGTAGATGTGCACCGGGATGGACTTCTTCGTGTCGGGGTCGATCGCCCAGCCCGACACGCGGGCCGACGTGCCCGCCACGTCGACGGCGTCGAGGCTGCCGATCGGCGCGCGACCGATGTCGCGCGAGGCCGGCGTCATGATGCTGCGACAGCCGAGGGTCGTGTTGTCGCCGCGACCCGTGTTGATCCCGTACAGACAGATCTGCTTCGCATCGAGCGGGACCTTCAGCGTCGCGCTGTAGCCGTGCTTCGTGCCGTGCACGGGGTAGTGCGTGGCGAGGTCGGTGCGCGAGCCGGAGGCGCGCAGAGCCGTCCCGACTCCGTCGACGTACGCGTGCACGTCGATCGACGAGGCCGTGTCGGGGTCGATGGCCCATCCCGAGACCGTGACCGAGCCCGACGAGACCTTCACCGCGTCGACCGCGCCCACCGGTGACCCGGTGTAGAACGGCATGTCGCGGCATCCGAGGGTCACGTTGGACCCGCGGGCGGTGTTGATGGCGTAGACGCACACCTGCCCACTGCCCCCCTGGGTCACGGGAATGCGCGAATCGAAGCCGTGCCTGCTGCCGCTGCCGGGATAGGCCGAGCCCACATCGGGTCGGTCGCCGTCGGCGGTGAGCGCGGTGGCGTCGCCCGCGAGGTACGCGTGCACCTGGATCGGGTCGGAGGTGTCGGGATCGATCGCCCACCCCCGCACACGGATGCCGCCGGGGTACGCCTCGATGGCATCGAGGTTGCCGAAGGGGCGGCCGCCGGCCTGCGTCGAGCCGAACCAGTCGGAGTAGGTACGCCAGAAGTTGCGGTTTCCGTAGGCCGAGCAGCCGTCGCCCTCGCCGTAGAGATTGTTCAGCGCCGCCTGGTTGGGCACGTACGGGGTGTAGATGTAGAGCCCCGCCGTGGCCTGGTTCTCGATGAAGACCCGCTGCGTGCCGCAGCTCGCGCTGGGGTTGTAGAGGATGTTGTTCCAGCGGCCCGCCTGGTAGCCCCACCAGCTGGGGTTCATGCGGTACACCTCGAACTGCCGGGCGCCGTAGTAGACCTGGTAGAAGAAGCCCTGGGTCGACGCGTCGCACGGCGCGGTGTCGGGGCAGCCCTGGCCGGTGGCCGCGGAGTAGTTCCAGGCCGATGGGGCGGTCGAGGTGACCAGGCCCTGCTCCTTCTGCAGCAGGACGAGCAGCGCCTTCTGGCTGATCCCGCACGAGCGCGCGACCTTGTCGATGATGGTCGCGGCGCTCTCATTGGCCGCGCCGGCGTACCCGTTGCAGTACTTGTCGGCGGGGCGGTCGTCGGTGTTCTGCCGGTAGTCCTTGAGGCAGGTGTAGCCCGACCGGCAGGTGGTGACCTTGCCGTTGAGGAAGCTCTGGATCTCGCCCGCGCCCATCGCCGAGCCGTCGTAGAAGACCGCGTCGTCGATGATGTTGCCCGGGGTGAAGTCGCGGGCGTCGGCCGCGGCGGCCGACGCGACCGGGGCGATCGTGGCCGGGAGGGTGACGGGCACCGCGGCCAGCAGCGCGATGGCGCAGGCCCACGTGGCGATGACCGCCGCAACGCTGCGGCGGCGCGACCGCTGCCTCACGGGGTGAGCTCGATCGTGGCCGTCTCGGACTGCGCACGCAGGTTCGACGAGGAGTAGCCGACGTGGAATGCGACGTCGGCGGAAGTCGTGTCGACGGGGATCGACATCACGCCGCAGTAGGTGACGTCTTTGCCCTCGTTGGCGGAGACCGAGACGGACGCCTGCGTGTCGTCGAGCGTCAGCGTGCAGGTACCCCCCGATTCCGACACCCCGGGGACCATCGCGGTGACCTCGAGGTTGCCGTCGCGCACCTCTGACGTGATGACGAGCACCTCGCCGTTGTACGGGGCGTCGGCGGTGGCGCTCTCGGTGGGAGTCGGCTCGGGAGCCGTCGTCTCGGTCGGCGACGCCGTCGGCGTCGGCGTCGGCGAGGCGGACGCCGTGGCCGACGCGGTCGGCGACGGGCTGGCCCCCGCCACCGGGGTGGCGCAGGCCGAGAGCGTCAGCACACCCGCCACGAGCAGGAGGCCGGGCAGCGCGACACGCGCGCGCCTCGAGCGAGACGGGCGGGCGACGTCGAAAGCGTGCTTCACGCGTTCATTATGCGTGGCTTGAGTGACGGATGGGAATATTGCGTGGAATCGGTAAGCGGCCGTTATCGACGCCCGAGGCGGCGGCGCCACCCCCGCAGGCGCGAGAGAACCGGCTGGTGCGCGTCGATCTCGCGCCGCAGATCGTCGCGGATCTCGGCCCGCAGACGCTCCGCGACGCCGTCGAGCTGGGCGCTCAGCTGAGCCTGCAGGGCCGACATGTACAGCGGCAGACCGGCCCCCTCCCGCTGCACCCACTCGGCGAGGGCGCGGTCGCGCACGACGGCGTCGTCGCGGGCGTGCTCGGCGGCCAGGCCGAACATGCTGTTGGCGTCGAGCCCGACGGAGTCGGGGCGCTGCGTCCAGAAGGCCAGGGCCTCCCCGCCGAGGAAGCCGATGTCGTGCCCGCGCAGGATGCGCAGGTAGAAGTCCCAGTCCTCGACGGCGTCGAGGGTCTCGTCGTACCCACCCACCTCGTCGTGCAGCGCACGGCGGTAGACGAACGAGATGGGCACCGCGCGGTTGACCGACATCATCTCGCCGAGTGAGATCCGCGTCATGCCCGCCCAGAAGGGGGCCCGGCCGACCTCGACCCACGCGCCGCCGCGGTTCTCTTCGTAGACGATCTCGGTGGCTGCCGACACGGCCGCCTGGTCGGGGTGCGCGTCGAGCCAGGCACCGGTGCGGGCGAGGAACTCCGGATGCCACCGGTCGTCGTCGTCGTGCAGCACGACGTAGTCGGTGCGCAGGGAGCGGATGCCGGCGTTCGCCGCCGCGCACCGCCCTCCTTCTCCCGGGGCGATGTGGACGACGTCGACGCGATCGCCGAGCTCCGCGGCGGCGACGATCGCGTCGACCTCGGCGGGGTCTCCCCCGTCGTTGACGACGACGAGACGCCACTCGGTCTCGGTCTGGGCGGCGATGTCGGTCAACGCCCGCCGGAGGAATCCGGGACGCTGACGGGTGCGGACGACGATCCCGACGGGTGCAGGCATGCGTCCGAGCTTAGGGGGCCGTCGCGCTGTGGTCCGCAGCGGTCACAGCTCGGCGTGCAGGGCCCAGACCCGGTCGGCGCAGGCCTCCCAGGCGAAGCCCTTCGCCCGGTCGCCGGCGAGGACCCGCAGTCGGTCGGCGTCATCTGCGATGGCCCGTGCCACGGCCGCGCCCAGCTCGTCGGCGGCCGCGAAGACCGCGGCGTCGGCGAGCACCTCGCGGTGCACCGGGGTGTCGAGGGCGACGATCGGCACGCCCACGGCGAGCGCGTCGACCGTGCGCCACGGCCAATCGGTGCGTCCGCACGCGGTGACGAAGGCCGCGGCGTGCGAGAGCACCGCCGCGCGGTCCCAGCGATCGAGGGAGCCGCGCGCGTGCACGCGGGCCTTGGCGAGACCCGCCGCCGCCGCGATGTCGGCGATCGCCGGTTCCTCCCCCTCGGGGACGTCCAACACCACGACGTCGCCCTCCCAGCCCGAGGCGACGACCGCGGAGAACACCTCGGCGAGTCCGTCCGAGGCGGCGGCACCTCCGGCGGCGGCGAGGAACGACAGGGGCAGATCGAGCGCGCGCAGGCGTCCCACGGCATCCGAGGGAACGCGCAGGCCCGCGGCGGGGGCGCCGCCGATGACGCGCACCTTCTGCACGAGCTTGGATTTGGCGACCTCGGCGAGACGCTCGGCCATCGCGTGGGTGGGAACCACGACGGCGTCGGCGTGCTTGGCGACGCGCGAGAGCAGGGCGCGGCTCGCGAGGATCTCGGCCTTGGGCAGCTCGTCGGGCGTCTCCCAGGCGCGCAGATCCCACAGGGTCACCACGATCTGGTGCGTCTCGTTGACGCGGTCGTGGCGCACGAGGGGGGCGAGGGCGGTCGGCGAGTGGATGAGGCCCTTGCCGATCCCGGGGGCGACCCCGAGCTGCCACGAGGTCGCGAGCTCGCGACGGCGCACGGCCAGGCGCGTCTCGGAGGTGAGCCCGGTCACGCCGGCGTCGTCGGGCAGCCCGGGCGCGGGGACGATCGCCGCCACGTCGCAGCCGCGCGGGGCGGTGTCGACGAGCGCCTGGGTGAGAGACGCCGAGGCCTCGGCGAGGTCGCGCGAGGTCGGTGAGACGAGTTGGTCGAGGACGACGCGCAGCGTGACGGTCATGGGGTGGGGCTTTCCGTCTCGGTCGGCGGGTGCAGTCTGTCGCGCACCATCTGCTGCACCTGGGCGTAGTCGGGGTCGAACTCGTCGACGCCGCCCTCGGGGGTCAGCTCCAGCGTGCCGACCGGCTGTCCCTTGGCCTTCAGCGCGAGGTCGACGAGCGTGGGAGCGATGAGGCCCTGCGGCAGATCGGTCTCGACGACGTTCGTTCCCGCCTTCGCGACCTCCTGGAAGTGCGAGAGCACGTTCTGCGGCGTGAACTGGGCGAGGATCGCCTCTTGCAGCTGCCGTTGACGACCCATGCGGTCGAAGTCGCTGGTCGTGTAGCGCGAACGGGCGAACCACTGGGCGGTGTCGCCGTCCATGTGCTGCGCGCCCGCTTCGACCCAGCCGAAAGCCCAGTCGTCGACGGGCTGCCCGTCGTAGGCGGGGCCGCCCTTGGGCAGGCGCTCGTTGACGGTGATGTCGATTCCGCCGAGCGCGTCGATCACGTCGGCGAAGCCCTTCATGTCGATGAGCACGTAATACGGGATCTGGATGCCGAGGATGCCCTCCGCCGCGTCTTTCGTGGCCTCGATGCCGGGCTCGGAGCCCTGCGACACGGCGTTCGGGTACAGCGCGTTGCCGTCCTGGCACACCTCGACCTCGGTGCGCAGCTGATTGATGCCGCTCCCCCACCCGCAGGTCGGGTCGAACTTGCCCTCGTGGCCGTTGGGGTACTCGTCCTGCATCGGGCCCGGAGCGAAGGGGAAGCCCGGCATGTCGCGCGGGATGCCCGTGATGGTCGTCGCGCCGGTGGTGGCGTTGACCGAGACCACCGAGATGCTGTCGAAGCGCATGGAGTCGCGACCCTCGCCGGAGTCGGCGCCGAGGAGGAGGATGTTGTAGTACCCGTCGGAGGGCGGCACGACGGGCGCCGACTGCGAGAAGATGTCGGCGAACGCGTCGCGCGTGGCGCCCGCGGTCTGCGCGGCCCACGCCGCCCCCGAGCCCGAGAGCACGAGCAGGCCGACCGAGACGATCGTCATGCCGATCCTCGCCACGGGCCCGACCTTGACCAGGCGCACCAGACGCAGGGTGTCGATCGTGAGCACGACCCACAGCACGACGTAGGCCACCAGGGCGATCTGCACGAGGGTGAGCGGCAGCGGGCGGAACCACGACAGGAACTCGGGGATGAACGAGCCCGTCGCCAGGGCGAAGAATCCGCTCGGCCAGAGCGCCGCACCGATGGCGGCGAGCACGAGGATCGCCCACATCGCGAGGGTCGCGCCGAGGCCGATGCGCCCCAGCCGGCGGGTGCCGGCGAGCACTTGGGCCGACCCCGGCACGAGGAAGTTCATCACGACGAGCCACCAGCCGCGGCGGGTCATCACCGCGGGATCGGAGGCATCGGGGTTGCGCAGCGGGCGCGACTCGATGAGCGGCGCCTGCCGGCGGGGGCGCGGCGGGGCCGCCACGCTCACAGGGAGTCCTTCAAGCGGCGGTTCTTCTCTTCGACCTGGGCCTCGAGGTCGCGGGCGTACGACTCGATCCGATCGGCCACCGCGTCGTCGGAGGTGCCCAGGATGCGCGCGGCGAGCAGTCCCGCGTTCTTCGCCCCGTTGATCGAGACGGTCGCCACCGGGATGCCGGCGGGCATCTGCACGATGCTCAGCAGGGAGTCGAGACCGTCGAGGGTCGCCAGTTGCACCGGGACGCCGATGACCGGCAGGGCGGTGACCGAGGCCAGCATCCCCGGCAGGTGCGCGGCGCCTCCGGCCCCCGCGATGATCGCGCGCAGCCCCCGGCCGCGGGCCTCGCGGCCGTAGCGCATGAGCTTGTCGGGCGTGCGGTGCGCTGAGACGACCTCCACCTCGTGGGGGATGCCGAACTCGGTGAGCATCTGAGAGGCGTCGCTCATCACGCGCCAGTCGGAGTCGGAGCCCATGACGACGCCGACCACGGGCGTCTCGGAGGAATGCAGCGGCCGGGTCACCGGTCCAGGGTAGGGCGGCTCGCTGGAAGAAGCCGGAACGGCGCGCGAGCGCAGGCTCAGTCGAAGAACGCCGCGGCGCCGCGCGCCTCGTAGACCACATCGTCGAGGTCGTCACCGATGACGGTGACGTGCCCCACCTTGCGACCCGGCCGGGGGGCCTTGCCGTAGGTGTGGATCTTCGCCGACGGGTGGGCGGCCATGGCCGGCGCGAAGCGCTCCTCGAGGGTGCCGTCGACGGGACCGCCGAGCACGTTGATCATGACGGACCACGGGGCGATGGCATCCGTCGACCCCAGCGGCAGGTCGAGAACCGCGCGCAGGTGCTGCTCGAACTGGCTGGTGACCGCCCCGTCCTGCGTCCAGTGCCCACTGTTGTGCGGGCGCATCGCGAGCTCGTTGATGAGGATGCGCTCGTCGGTGGTCTCGAACAGCTCGACCGCGAGCATGCCCGTGACCCCCAGCCCCTCGGCCACGGCGACGCCGATCTCGGCCGCAACGCGCTGCACCCGGTCGGCCGCGCGGGGGGCCGGGGCGAGCACCTCGGCGCAGACGCCGCCGCGCTGCACGGTCTCGACGATCGGGTAGGCCCGAACCTCCCCCGACGGACGCCGCGCCACCTGCTGCGCGAGCTCGCGGGTGAAGTCGACGAGCTCCTCGACCAGGAGCGAGCCCCCGTTGCCGTCCTCGGCCAGGGCGGCGAACCAGTCGTCAGCCTCCGTCGCGGCCGACACGACGCGTACGCCCTTGCCGTCGTACCCGCCGCGCGCGGTCTTCACCACCGCGCGACCGCCGTGGTCGTCGAGGAAGGACTGCAGGTCGGCGGCGTCGGAGACGGCCGCCCATTCGGGCTGCGGGAGGCCGAGCTCGGCCATGCGCCGACGCATGACGAGCTTGTCCTGCGCCACCCCCAGCGGGGCGGGACCCGGGTGCACGGCGACACCGGCATCGACGAGGGCGGCCAGGACGTCCTGCGGCACGTGCTCGTGGTCGAAGGTGATCACGTCGACGTCGCGAGCGAACGCCAGCACGGTGTCGACGTCGCGGTAGTCGCCCACGGCGGTCGCCGCCAGCGCCGCGGACATCCCCTCGTCTTCGGCGAGAACGCGGATCTCGAGCCCCAGCTCCACGGCGGGCGCGATCATCATCCGCGCCAGCTGTCCGCCACCGACCACTCCGACTCGCAGCACCATGCCGCTCCTTCCGTCGGCATCCATTCTGTCGGGCCCGTCACGGGGGCGCGAGCCGGGTGCCGCCCACTCCGGGAGGCGCCGCTCGGGTCAGACGTCGACCGAGCCCGAGCCGAACGTCTGCGAATCGCGGTGCGCCAGGATCTGGTTGACCTCGACCTGGTCGACGAGGGTCTCGTGCACGAGCACCGCGTTCGGGATGTTCTTCATGCGCAACGCCGGCTCCACGCCGTTCGACAGCGACAGGGTGCCCGCGCCCCACAGACGCTGCAGGATGCCGCGCCGCATCTGGATCGCATAGCCCCGCACGTGCGAGATCTCGCGGTGGTTCGCCCCGAACGGCCCCGAGCGTTCGATCACCCGGCGCGTCGTGATGGTCCAGGTGTGCGAGAGCCAGACGAGGAACGGGATGACCACGAAGAGCAGCACGAGCGCCCCGGCCGTCGTCAGCAGCATCCAGTTCTCGTACGGCGCCGGGAGGTTGTCGTAGAAGTAGGCCGTCGCCCCCGCGACCGCGATCAGGACGAGGCCCGACCACGTCAGACGCCGCGCGTGCGCCCGCAGTCGCGCGATGCGCAGTTCCGGCGCAGCGGTGCCCGGCGCCGGCGTGCGCGGGCGCCCGATCGAGCTGGTCGGCTGGGTCACGTTCTCATTGTGCGGCGTGAGCCGCGTCAGACCCGTCGCACACGCGGAACGGCGGCGGGGTCATCGCCCGTGCGCCCTCGCGTCCGTCGGCGCGCGTGCCCGTCAGCGCGTGCCCGTCAGCGCACGTGGACGACGTCGCCGGCCGAGACGATCGTCTCGATCGTTCCGGATTCGACGACCAGGCGACCATCCGCGTCGAGGCGCGACGCGCGCCCCCGCACGCTCGTTCCGTCGGGAAGCGAGACCGTGACCTCGCGCCCGATCGTCGTGCACAGCTTCTCGATGTCGCGGTGCACGCGCTCGGCCCCTCCCGACGACAGGTGCGACAGAAGCTCGCCGAAGTGCTCGACGTAGTCGGCGAGCAGGCGGTCGTCGTCGCACTCGGCACCGATCGCGGCGAACGAGGTGGCCGTGGTCACCGGCAGATCGGCACGGCTCATGCGCGTGTTGATCCCCGCGCCGACCACGACCGTGTCGAAGGTCTCCGGCACGGCCTCGGCCAGGATGCCGCAGATCTTGCCGCCGTCGACGAGGACGTCGTTCGGCCACTTGAGCTCGGCGGTGCCCCCGTGACCGGTCAGCTGGGTACGAATCGCCCGCGTCATCGCGGCGCCCGCCGCGAGCGGCACCCAGCCGCGCAGCGCGAGGGGGATCGTCGAGGCGTCGACCACCAGCGACACGGCGAGCGCGGTCCCCGCCGGCGCCGTCCACGACCGGTCGAGCCGCCCGCGCCCCGCGCGCTGGTCGTCGGTCACCAGCAGCGACAGGTGGGGCCACCCGGCCGGATCGTGCGTGACCGCGGCGACGACGTCGGCGTTCGTGGAGTCGGTGGTCTCGACCACCTGGACACGGGGGCTCCGGGCCGCGGTGCGCGGGTAACCGTCTGAGGGAATCGCCATGCACCACACCCTAGGGATCCCGCCGGATCGGGGCACCCGTCTTGCGCGTCGGCGCGTCACCGGGCAGGGACGGCGGTGGACGGATGCCACAGCACCCCACGGTTTCGCTTGTGGGTACCCTCCAACGCCGGTGCCGTCGCGGTCGCTAGGGTGGAAAGCGTGACCGACCAGCCCGATCTCTTCACCACCGCCGGCAAGATCGCGGACCTGCGCACCAGGTTCCAGGAGGCGGTCGTCGACGCCGAAGCCGCCGCCCGCGACAAGCAGCACGCGAAGGGCAAGCTCACCGCGCGCGAGCGCCTCGAGATGCTGGTCGACCCCGGCTCGTTCGTCGAACTCGACGAGTACGTCCGCCACCGCACCACCGCCTTCGGCATGGACAAGTCCCGCCCCTACGGCGACTCGGTCGTCACCGGCACCGGCACCATCCACGGCCGCACCGTCGCGGTGTACGCGCAGGACTTCTCGACCTTCGGCGGGTCGCTCGGCGAGGTCGCCGGCGACAAGATCATCAAGGTGATGGAGCTGGCGCTTCGCAGCGGCATCCCGATCATCGGCATCCTGGACTCCGGCGGAGCGCGCATCCAGGAGGGCGTCGTGGCCCTCGGCAAGTACGGCGAGATCTTCCGCCTGAACACCGCGGCCTCGGGCGTCATCCCGCAGATCTCGCTCATCATGGGCCCCGCCGCCGGAGGGGCCGTGTACTCCCCCGCCCTCACCGACTTCGTCATCATGGTCGACAAGACCAGCCAGATGTTCGTCACCGGTCCCGACGTGATCAAGACCGTCACCGGCGAGGACGTCGGGATGGAAGAGCTCGGCGGCGCGCACACGCACAACACCCGCTCGGGCGTCGCGCACTACCTCGCCGACGACGAGGACGACGCGATCGACTACGCGCGGAGCCTCATCGGCTACCTCCCCGACAACAACCTCGCCGAGATCCCGGTGTACGACACCCCGTTCGAGTTCGAGACGACCGATGCCGATCGCTCGCTCAACACGGTCATCCCCGACTCCCCCAACCAGCCGTACGACATCCACACGGTCATCTCCGGGCTCGTCGACGGCGCCGACTTCCTCGAGGTGCAGCCGCTGTTCGCCCCGAACATCGTGATCGGCTTCGGCCGCATCGAGGGACGCACGGTCGGCATCATCGCCAACCAGCCGTCGCAGATGGCGGGCACCCTGAACATCGACGCCGGCGAGAAGGCCAGCCGGTTCGTGCGCTTCTGCGACGCGTTCTCGATCCCCATCGTCACCCTCGTCGACGTCCCCGGCTACCTCCCCGGCACCGACCAGGAGTGGACCGGCGTCATCCGCCGCGGTGCGAAGCTGCTGTACGCCTACGCCGAGGCCACCGTGCCGCTGGTGACGGTGATCCTGCGCAAGGCCTACGGCGGGGCCTACATCGTCATGGGCTCGAAGCAGCTCGGCGCCGACATCAACCTCGCCTGGCCCACCGCCGAGATCGCCGTCATGGGCGGTCAGGGCGCGGTCAACATCCTGTACCGCGGCGAGATCAAGCGCGCCGAAGAGGCCGGCGAAGACGTCGCCGCCGTGCGCACGCGCCTGGCCAACGAATACACGTACAACGTGGCATCGCCGTTCCTCGCCGCCGAGCGCGGCGAGCTCGACGGGATCATCGAACCGGCGCAGACGCGCGTGTCGATCGCCAAGGCCCTGCGGGCCCTGCGCAACAAGCGCGCGAGCCTGCCCGCCAAGAAGCACGGGAACATCCCGCTGTGAGCCGGCCGAGCACCGACGCCGGGATCGACCCCGGCGCACCGCGCGCCGTTGCCGAGGTCGTCCGCGGCACCCCCACCGAAGAGGAGCTGGCTGCGGCGGTCGTCGTGGTCAGCGAGGCCTACCTGCGCGAGGTAGCCGACGCCACGGTGCCCGAGACCGCGACGCGCTCGCGGTGGGAGCTCTCGGCGCGCGGGCTGCGCCGGCCGCTCGACCGCATCGCCGGCTGGAACGGATTCACCGCCTGAACCTCGGAAGTGTCCCCCGAAATGCCTACAGACGACGGTGGGGCAGCTGTCGAATACTGGAGGAGCTGGAACGCATCATGCGTTCGGTCGGACCGCTCTGAGAGCCGGTTCCGGCTTTGCGGGCAGTTTTCGGGTAACTGTCCGCCCGGGTGAGGGGTCGGCGATCACGCCGCCCCTCACCCCTCGGTCTTCTCGGTGCACGTGCGTCGGCGGTTCCCCCCTCCGCCCCTGGCCCCGGCTGTCAGCGGGGTCGGCGGATCTCACGCCAGAGGTCGACCTCATCGTCGTCGCCGGAGCCGCCCTCGCCGCGGGAGCGCCCGACGACCGTCACCGCCACCTCGTGGTGCGGCGACGTGCGGATGATCAGGCGCTCCGAGACGGCATCGCTGAGGACGGAGGCCAGTTCCGTGCGGATGTCGTCGAGGTCGGCCGCGCCGAGCCCCGCGAGCCCACCTTCGTCGAAGAGGTTCACCACGGCCCCGCGCCGGCGCGCGGCGTCGATCTCGGCGCGGACGCCGTCGTCGAGCAGGCGTGTGCCGCGCAGCTCGTCGCGGAGGCTGGCCTCGGCGCGGCGGGCGGCGGCCTTGTCGGACGGCCGGAGATTGCCCCCCGACTCGATGGTGCGGGCCAGCACGGGGCCGGCCGCCTGCAACGCCCGCTGCACGTGGATACGACGTTCCCGCTGCCGGCCGCTCTGCGAAGCCTGCCAGGCCGACGCGGCCTGCTGCAGCTCCGCGAGATGGTCGGCGTCGCGGGCCGTGCGATCCAGAGCGATCATCACGAGCTGGGCGGCGGCGACCCAGACCAGCGAGCCGACGAGACCCAGGCTGAAGGCGGCGAGGGGTCCGAGCCAGAACGACGCCGACAGGGTGAGCACCGCCATGCCGACCCACGCGACGATCGGACGCCGACGGATCATGATGATGGTCATCAACGCGCCGATGGCGCCGATCACCCAGGTCACGAACGGTTGCGTCCGGCCCGCCTCGGTCACCGCGAAGAAGGTCGCGTTGGGGACGACGACGGCCGCCAGCAGCGCCAGCGCCACGCCCCAGTTGGGCACGCGCCGCGCCACCCGGGGTTCGGCGGACTGCTCGGGGGTGCCCGTGCCGATCGCGAAGACCCACAGCCACGTCACCGGCAGGTACAGCACGAGCGCGGCCACGATCAGCCACCCGCGTTCGACGGTGTCGGGCTCGGTCCACAGCAGACCGCGCGCCGCGAGATAGGCGGTGAAGGCGAGGGCGATCCCCGAGAGGATGGAACGGACGGTCACCAGCGGTCACCGCTCTCCCACTCGAGCGTGACGGTGGTGCCCGTCGGACCCGACTCGATGTCGCTGCGTCCCCCGACCGCCGTCAAGCGGGCGATGATCGAGCCCCGGATGCCGAGACGATCGGGCGGGATCGAGTCGAGGGCGAATCCGCCTCCGGAGTCGCGCACGCGCACGGCGACGCCTCCGGGCGCGGCATCACCGGTGAGCTGGACGGTCAGCCCCTGCGCGTCGGCGTGCTGCACGGCGTTCGCGACGGCCTGCATCGCCGCGAGCACGAGCGCACGGGCCACGCGTCCGGGCACGCGGGGAGTGCCCTCCTCGACGCGGCGCGCCACCTCGATCTCCACGCCCAGGTCGCGCGCGGCGATCTCGATGTCGTCGGCGAGCCTCGAGGCGGGGACCGGCTCGTCGCTGCCCTCGAGGGCGTCCTTCTCGGCGTTGGCCAGACGCGTGAGAGCCTCACGCGCCATGCTGACCGCGAGGGTCCGCTCCCGCGGGGTGCCGGCGCGCTCCGCGGCCAGCAGAGCCCCCAGCACGCTGTCGTGCATCAGGGCCGCCACCGCGATGCGCTCGTGCTCGCCGGCGGCGGTGGCCGCCGCGGTCGCGTAGCTCGACACCGCGAGCGTGCGGGCCTGGTCGACGTTGGCCGCGATCGAGCGGTACATCCACGCCAGGGTGAGCAGCACGCTGCCGAGGATCAGCGCGAACGACACGTCGAGCAGGATCGGCACGATGAACTCGGGCCGCCCGCCGGCCTGCACCAGCCGGACGACGCCGAACAGCAGAGGTGCGGCCATCGTCCACGCAATCTGGAACGGCAGCGGGAAGGCCACGACCGCGGCGACCGTCGCGACGTTGACGAGGTAGAAGATCCACGGGTTCTCGGTGGGCACGGGGGTCGGACCGCCAGCCGTGGCCACCGGCCAGAGCGCCAGCGCGACCAGGAAGAGAACGGCGAAGACCCCCGAGAAGATGCGGGCGAAACGCCCCACCGCGCACGCCACGATCATGGCGACGAGCGGCACGAACACGCCTACGACGAGGGGCAGATGCCATCCCGCGGCCTCGTCGCCCGGGACGAACGCGGCGACGAACGCCTGCGCCCCCAAGACGAGGGACGCCGGTCCCACGATGATCGTGAGCACCCGCTCGATGCGGGTCTGCGTGAAGGAACCCGTGTCGGCTTGGACCTCACGAGTGTGGGGGATGCGCCCCCACGCTTCGTCCAGGACCGACCGGTCGTTCTCACCCATGGCCCGCGGGGGCGTCGGGCGCGTCGTGCAGGATGCCGTCTTCCATGGCGCGCCGCAGCAGGTCGACCTTGGTCGGCGCCGGGCGTCCGACCTCGACGTACTTCACCCGCACGCGCGTGATGTTCTCTTTCGCTGTCGAGTACGCCACTCCGAGCCGCTCCGCGACGGCTTTGAGCGGCAATCCGGCCGCGTACAGCCGCAGGACCTCGCGCTCGCGCGCCGACAACTGGGCATCGGCGAACTCGCGGTCGCCCTCGACAGCGCTGGCCCACTCGACGTTGTCGAGCAGTTCTCCGCGGGCGACCACGGCGATGGCGCCCAGGACCTCGTGCGTCGGAGACGACTTGCTCACGATGCCGGCCGCTCCCGCGGCGAGCGCCTCGCGCACCGCGGCGGCACGATCGGCGACGCTGTGGATGATGACGCTGGAGCCGTCGCGCACGACGCGGTCGACGTTCTCGGACACCGTGGTGCCGTCGCCGAGGGTGAGGTCGAGCACGACGACATCGGCCGGCGACGTGGCCGAAGCGCGACGCCAGGCGAGGTAGGACGAGACGTTCGCGCCGGAGAAGACCACATCGGTGGCTTCGGTGCGCGTCAGTGCGGCTTCGAGTCCGAGCCGGACCGACTCGTGATCATCGATGAGGGCGACGCGCGTCATTGGTTCATCGTATCCATGCGGAGTCGTCGTGCGAGGGCTTGCAGACCCGCCGATCGGCGGGTCATCGGCGAAGAACGGCCACGGCTTCGACGTGATGCGAGTGGGGGAACAGGTCGACGCCGCGGATTCCGCGATCGGCGCGGTACCCCAGGTCGGCGAACGTCGACAGGTCGCGGGCCAGCGCCACCGGGTCGCACGCGACGTAGACCACCGTCGAGGGGGCCAGTGCGGCGATGCCCTCGACGACCTCGCGGCCCGCCCCCGCGCGCGGCGGGTCGAGCAGCACCACCCCGCGCCCGAGGCGCTCGCGTTCGCGCTCCGAGGCGTCGGCGGCGAGCTTCGCGACGAAGCGGTCGGCGCGAGCCGTCTCGGCGCGCGCACCGATCCACTCGGCCAGGTTCTCGCCCGCGTGCTCGGTGGCGCGCGGGTCGGACTCCACGCTGACGACACGCGTCGAGGGGCCACCGAGATCGCCGAGGGTGGCGGCGAACAGACCGACCCCGCCGTACAGGTCGAGGTGCAGTGCCTCGGGATCGAGCCCGCCGATGGCCGCGATCTCTTCGGAGACCAGCGAGGTGAGGGTGCGCGCCGCCAGGCGATGCACCTGCCAGAAGCCGCCGGCGTCGACGCGGAACACGCGATCCCCCACGCGCTCCTCGACGACCTCGGGCGCGGGACGCGATTTCACGCCGTCGGGACGCACGAGCACGCGGACGCGGCCGTCGGCCGGCTGGACGAGATCAATGCGGCCCGGCTCACTCCCCCGCAGCGCGGCGGCGGCGCGGGCGACCTCGGCGGTGGCGAGGGGCAGGTCGGGCGTCTCGATCACGCGGTGCGAACGGGCGGCGTACGCGCCGACGCGGCCGTTCTCGTCGACGTGCAGGCTCACGCGGGTGCGCCACCCCGTGCCGTCGGCGGACTCGGGGTCGGCGTCATCGCCGGCGGAACGCACCTCGACCGGCAGGTCGAGGCGACCCACGCGCTCCAGGGACTCGCGGATGACCCGCTCCTTCAGCGCGCGCTGGTGCTCGAGGGCGATGTGCCCGAACTCCGCACCGCCGGGACGCTCTGCCGGATCGACGTCGATGTCGGCCGCCGCCCACACGTGCGGTCGCCGCTCGACGGCGGCGTCGAGCACCTCGACGGCCTCGGCGCGCCAGAACGCCTTCTTGCGCGTGTCGGTGACACGCGCGCGCACGCGCTCGCCGGGCAGGGTGTCGGAGACGAACACCACGCGCCCCTCGTGCCGCCCGACGAAGACGCCGCCGTGCGCGATACCGGTGATGTCGAGATCGATGAGGTCGCCGTCGTGCATCCTCCGAGCCTGTCACATGCCGCCGGGACACCGCGCGGCACCGGCGCCGCGGACGGAGCACCGGGAGCCTGTCGAACGGCCGGGGCGGTTGCGACGGCCCCGACGGGTCGGGTGCCGCCCGGCGGTGTGCCCGCACGTGGATAGCGTGGACGCATGCGCGTGTGCCTGGCATCCACTTCCCCCGCCCGACTGATGCTGCTGCGCCAAGCGGGGATCGAACCCGAGGCGCGCGCGCCGCAGGTCGACGAAGAGGCCGTGATCGCCGAGGTGGAAGCCGCCGAGGGGCGACGCCTGCCCGCCGCCGAGCACGTGCTGCTGCTCGCGCGGCGCAAGGCCGCCGACGTCGCTCAGCGCCTGAGGGCCGACGACCCGGACTTCGAGGGCTTCGTCATCGGGGGCGATTCGATGTTCGAGCTCGGCGACGAGATCCTCGGCAAGCCCTACACGCCCGAGGCGGCGACCGTGCGCTGGCGCGCGATGCGCGGACGCACCGGGGTGCTGCACTCGGGGCACAGCGTGTTCCGCCTCTCCCCCGGCGCCGCGCCCACCGAGGCGTCCGCCGTCGCCGAGGCCTCGGTCACCTTCGCCGACGACGTCGACGACGACGAGATCGCGGCCTACGTCGCCAGCGGCGAACCCCTGTTGGTGGCCGGGGCGTTCACCGTCGACAGCCTGGGGGGCGCGTTCATCCGGGAGGTGCAGGGCGACCCGTCGACCGTCGTCGGGATGTCACTGTCGACCGTGCGCCGACTGGTACGCGAACTCGGCGGCTCGTGGACGGACCTCTGGAACCGTTCGTAGACTCCCGCACACGTTTTTCGGCGTTTCTTGTCGAGGAGGGTCAAAAGGGAGGGGGGACCCCTCGCTAGGCTGGGAGGATGCCGAAGATCGCCAAGGTCCTTGTCGCCAACCGCGGCGAGATCGCCGTCCGAATCATCCGTGCCGCCCGGGATTCGGGCAAGGCGTCCGTCGCCGTCTACGCCGACCAGGACCGCGACGCCCTGCACACCCGCCTCGCCGATGAGGCTTACGCCCTCGACGGCGCCACCAGCGCCGACACCTATCTCTCCATCGACAAGATCCTCTCGATCGCCCGGCGCTCCGGCGCCGACGCCGTGCACCCCGGCTACGGCTTCCTCGCTGAGAACGCCGACTTCGCCCGCGCCGTGATCGCGGCGGGGCTCGTGTGGATCGGTCCGTCCCCGGATGCCATCGAGGCCCTCGGCGACAAGGTCACCGCCCGCCACGTCGCCGAGAAGGTGGGCGCCCCGCTCGCCCCCGGCACGCCCGGTCCCGTCTCGGGCGCCGACGAGGTCATCGCCTTCGCCGAGCAGGTGGGGCTCCCCATCGCCATCAAGGCCGCCTACGGCGGCGGCGGACGCGGGCTCAAGGTCGCGCGCGAACTCGACGAAGTGGCCGAGATGTTCGAGTCGGCCACGCGCGAGGCCGTCGCCGCCTTCGGCCGCGGCGAGTGCTTCGTCGAGAAGTACCTCGACAAGCCGCGCCACGTCGAGACCCAGTGCCTGGCCGACGCGAGCGGCAACGTCGTGGTCGTGTCGACGCGCGACTGCTCGCTGCAGCGTCGCCACCAGAAGCTCGTCGAAGAGGCGCCGGCGCCGTTCCTCACCGACGCGCAGAACGAGATCCTCTACACGGCATCCAAGGCGATCCTGCGCGAGGTCGGCTACGTCGGTGCCGGAACCTGCGAGTTCCTGATCGGCGCCGACGGCACCATCTCGTTCCTCGAGGTCAACACGCGCCTGCAGGTCGAGCACCCCGTCTCAGAAGAGGTCACCGGCCTCGACCTCGTGCGCGAGCAGTTCCGCCTCGCCGAGGGCGAGGAGCTCGGCTACGACGACCCCGCCCCGGTCGGACACTCGATCGAGTTCCGCATCAACGGAGAAGACCCGGGTCGCGGATTCCTGCCCCAGCCCGGTCCGATCCACGTCTTCAAGACGTTCGGCGGCCCCGGCATCCGCCTCGACTCGGGCGTGACCGCGGGCGACAGCGTCTCGGGCGCGTTCGACTCGCTGCTGGCGAAGATCATCGTGACTGGCCGCGACCGCGCCGAGGCGCTCGAGCGTTCGCGCCGCGCGCTCGACGAGTTCGAGGTCGCCGGCATGCCCACCGTGCTCCCCTTCCACCGCAAGGTGGTCCGCGACCCCGCCTTCACCGCCGAGGACGGCACGTTCGGCGTCTTCACGCGGTGGATCGAGACCGAGTTCGACAATGACATCCCCGCGTGGGATGGCGAGCTCGAGGCTCCCGCCGCCGCCCCCGGCCGGCACACCGTCGTCGTCGAGGTCGCGGGCAAGCGCCTCGAGGTGAGCCTGCCCGACCGCATCTCGGCCGCCGCTCCGCAGGTGGGCCGCCCGGCCGCGGCCCCGCCGTCCCGACGCTCGCACGCCGCCTCGCCCGCCGCCGGCGCCACGGGCGACGCGGTCAAGTCGCCCATGCAGGCCACGATCGTCAAGGTCGCCGTCGAAGAGGGCCAGCAGGTCGTCAAGGGCGACCTGGTCGTCGTTCTCGAGGCGATGAAGATGGAGCAGCCCCTGCAGGCCCACAAAGACGGAACCGTCACCGGCATCGACGCCACCGCCGGCACCACGGTGTCGGCCGGGCATCAGCTGCTGCTGATCAGCTGAGACGCACCGCATCCGTTCGACGCCGCATCCCTCTCGGGGTGCGGCGTCGTCGTTCCTCGCGGGGTCGGTTGGTGCGCGGGGGTGCGCCCCGCCGCGACGTACGCCGAGCGAGTGACGCGAGGGTCCCACATCCGCATAAACGCTGATCCTGCGGAGAAACGCTCACGCACTCCGTTTATGCGCAGGAACGGCGTTTATGCGTGTCTGCGCGCGGCACGAGCGCGGGCTCGGGCGGGGCGCGCAGCGCGCAGCGGGGGACGGATGCCGCGGAGCGCGGCATCCGGAAGGCTCAGTCCTCGCCGGGATCGTCGCGGTCGACGATGTGCATCGCGCGCGCGGCGTCGGTGATGCTCGAGGTCAGAGACGGGTACACCGCGAAGACGCGGGCGACCTGGTCGACGGTGAGGCGGCGCTCCACGGCGATCGCCAACGGGTAGATGAGCTCCGACGCCTTGGGCCCGACGATGACGCCGCCCATGACCGTTCCACTGCCCTGCCGGGCGATGATCTTGACGAAGCCGTCGGTGATGCCCTGCATCTTCGCGCGCGGGTTGGCCGAGAGGGGAAGCTTCTTCACGACGCCCTTGAAGCGTCCCTCGGTCACGTCCTGCTCGCTGAAGCCGACGGTGGCGATCTCGGGGGCGGTGAAGATGTTGGCCGTGATGCGGCGGGTCTCGAGCGGGATGACGATGTCGCCGAGCGCGTGGAAGATCGCCTGACGGCCCTGCATCGACGCGACGGATGCCAGGGGCACGAAGTTCGTGCAGTCACCGGCCGCGTAGATGTTCGGCACCGAGGTGCGCGCGACGCGGTTGACGCGGATGTTGCCCCCGGGGGTCATCTGCACACCGGCCTGCTCGAGACCGATGCCGGCGGTGTTGGGGATCGAGCCGACCGCCATCAGACAGTGGCTGCCCTCGATCGTGCGTCCGTCGGCGAGGGTGACGAGCACGCCGTCGCCGGTGTTGACGACCGACTCGGCCCGCGCCTTCGCCAACAGCGTCATGCCGCCGCGCTGGAACACGCGCTCCAGCACGGCCGCGGCATCCTGGTCCTCACCGGGCAGCACCTGATCGCGGCTCGAGACGAGCGTGACCTTGGCACCGAGGTTCATGTACGCCGACGCGAACTCGGCGCCCGTGACGCCCGAGCCCACCACGATGAGGTGCGCGGGCACGGACTTCATGTTGTACAGCTGCGTCCACGTCAGGATGCGCTCACCGTCGGGCTGCGCCGAGGGGAGCTCGCGCGGCGAGGCGCCCACCGAGACGACGAGCGTCTCGGCCTCGATGCGGTCGAAGTCGGTGCCGCCGGCCTCGGTCGAGACCACCACCGCGGAACCGCCGTCGAGCCGGCCGTGACCCGAGATGATGCGCACGCCCGCCTCGAGGAGCGAGCTGCGCATGTCATCGGACTGCTGACGGGCCAGCGAAAGCAGGCGCTGGTTGACGGCGGCGAGGTTGATGGCCACCTCGGGGGTGAGGGGCTTGCCGCGGTCGTCGCGGGCGAACAGCTGCACGCCGAGGTCGCTCGCCCCGCGGATCGCGACGGCCGCATCGGCGGTGGCGATGAGGGTCTTCGAGGGGACGACGTCGGTGATCACGGCCGAACCGCCCACGCCCGCGCGCTCCACCAGGGTCACGTCGGCGCCCAGCTGCGCGGCGGACAGGGCCGCCTCGTAGCCGCCGGGGCCGCCCCCGACGATCGCGACGGACTGCTTGCGCTCGAAGCTCTGCACCATGACATCCATTGTGTCAGCGTCGTCTGCGTCGGCGACACGCGAACGACCCGTTGTGCCCGCGTCTGGCCCCGGAGCCTCCGCGCTTTCTAGAGTGGAGGCATGTCCAACAGCACTTCTCACCCGCTCGATGACCCGGCGGTCGACCCGTTCGAGGTCGCCACGGCCGCAGCGGCCGACATCGCCCGCCTCTCCGGGGTCGAGCACCACGACATCGCCGTGACCCTCGGGTCGGGGTGGGGACGCGCCGCCGAGCTCATCGGCGAGGAGACGGCGTCGTTCCCCGCCACCGAGGTCGTCGGTTTCTCGAAGCCCGCCCTCGAGGGGCACGTCGGCACGCTCCGCAGCGTCCGCACCCCCGGCGGCAAGAACGTGCTGGTCATCGGCGCGCGGACGCACTACTACGAGGGTCACGGCGTGCGCCGGGTCGTCCACAGCGTCCGCACGGCCGCCGCCACGGGGGCGACCACGATGATCCTCACCAACGGCGCGGGCGGCATCCGCGAGACGTGGACCCCCGGGCAGCCCGTGCTCATCAGCGACCACATCAACCTCACCGCCGACTCCCCGCTCGAGGGCGCGACCTTCATCGACCTCACCGACCTGTACTCGGCGCGGCTGCGCGCCATCGCGCGCGAGATCGACCCCACGCTCGACGAGGGCGTCTACACGCAGTTCCGCGGTCCGCACTACGAGACCCCGGCCGAGGTGCAGATGGCGAAGACCATCGGCGGACACATCGTCGGCATGTCGACGGCCCTCGAGGCGATCGCCGCGCGCCAGGCCGGCATGGAGATCCTGGGCTTCTCGCTCATCACGAACCTGGCCGCCGGCATCCAGCAGACGCCGCTGAGCCACGCCGAGGTGCTCGAGGCCGGCCGCGAGGCCGAGCCCGTGATCTCGGCGCTGCTCGCGCGCGTGATCGGCGCGCTGTGAGCGCGTACCTCGACGCGGCCCGCGCCTGGCTCGCGCAGGATCCGGATGCCGTGACCCGCGACGAGCTGTCGGAGCTCATCGCCCGGGTGGAGACGGGGGATGCCGAGGCCGAGGCCGATCTGGACGACCGCTTCTCGACCCGCCTGGCGTTCGGCACGGCGGGCCTGCGCGGAACCCTCGGCGCCGGCTCCAACCGCATGAACCGCGTGCTCGTCGCGCAGGCCGCGGCCGGATTCGCCGCGTACCTGCTCGAGCATCGCCCCGGAACGCCGACCGTGGTGGTCGGCTACGACGGGCGTCGCAATTCCGACGTCTTCGCGCGCGACTCGGTCGAGATCTTCACGGGAGCGGGGCTGAACGCGATCCTGCTCCCCCGCATGCTGCCCACCCCCGTGCTCGCGTTCGCGGTGCGTCACCTGGGCGCCGACGCCGGCGTCATGGTGACCGCGAGCCACAACCCGCCCGACGACAACGGGTACAAGGTGTACCTCGGCGGCGTCGACCAGGGTGCGCAGATCGTGTCGCCCGCCGACGCCGAGATCGCCGCCCACATCCAGCGGATCGCCGACGAGGGCAACGTCACGGTGCTCCCCCGGTCGGTGGGATACGCCAACGCCCCCGAGTCGGTCGTCGACGCCTACGTCGCGGCCACCGCGGCCGTCGCCCCCGCCCCCGCGGGAGCCGCGGGCCTGCGGTGGGTCTACACCGCGATGCACGGCGTCGGGTGGGAGACCGTCTCACGCGTGCTCACCGAGGCGGGGTACCCGCAGCCCACGGTCGTCGACGCGCAGATCCACCCCGACGGGCGGTTCCCGACGGTGGCGTTCCCCAACCCCGAGGAGCCGGGCGCGATGGACCTCGCGTTCGAGACCGCGCGCGAGGCGGACGCCGAGCTCGTCATCGCGAACGACCCCGATGCCGACCGCCTCGCCGTCGCGATCCCCGACCCCGACGCCGAGGCCGGCTGGCGCCGCCTGACCGGCAACGAGATCGGGCTGCTGTTGGGCTGGCGCGCGGCGCGGGCCGCGGCTGCCGCGCACGACGGCGCGGCGCACGACGCCCGGGACGCGGACGCCGGGGCCCCGGCATCCCTCGCCTGTTCGCTCGTGTCGTCACCGGGCCTGCAGGCGGTCGCCGAGCACTACGGACTCGACTTCCACTCCACGCTCACCGGCTTCAAGTGGATCTCGCGGGCACCGGGCATCGTGTTCGGCTTCGAAGAGGCCCTGGGGTACCTCGTGAACCCCGGCACCGTGCGCGACAAGGACGGCATCTCCGCCGCCGTCGCGCTGCTCGAGATGGCGGCCGATGCCCGCGGCCAGGGCCGCACCGTCGCCGACCTGCTGCAGGAGTTCCGCGACACGTTCGGCGCGTTCGCGAGCGATCAGATCTCGATCCGCGTCAGCGACGTGAGCGAGATCGGCGGGATCATGGCATCCCTCCGCGCCCAGCCGCCGTCCGCGATCGGCGAGACCGCGGTGACGCGCATCGACGACCTGCTCGACGGCGTCGACGGCTTCCCGCCGGGCGACGTGCTGCGCCTGTGGCTCGACGACGGCTCGCGCCTGATCGTGCGTCCCAGCGGCACCGAGCCCAAGCTCAAGCTCTACCTCGACGTGCGCGGCACGTCGGCCAAGAAGGCGACCCGTCGCCTCGCCGCGCTGCGCGCGGGGGCGGAGGCGTTGTTGGTGTCGATGCGCTGAGGGGCGCGGGGCCGGGCGGCGCGGCGCGGCGCGGCGCGAACGGGGCGCGATCGGTGCAACGGGGCGGTCGATGATCGCCCCATTGCACTGATCGCGCCCCTATCCCGGGCTCCGCACGGTTCCTCCCCCGCGGGCAGGTTCGCGGCCCCGTCCCCAGACGGTCCGATCTGTGTGAGAGCCGCCCCGCGAAGAAGACACAGTGGGTCAATGGACCCCCACGCCGTGCCGCTTCTTCGACGTGCCGATCTCGTCGAGCGTGGATGGCACTCCCGCCGCGTCCGACGCGAGCTCGACGTCGGGTTCCTGCGCGCCATCCGCCCGGGGATGTACGCCCGGGCGGCCGACGTGGATGGGCTCAGCCGCGAAGAGAAGATCGTCGTGAAGGCTCGAGCGCTGGCCCGCACGAGCGGGTCCCCGCCGGTGTTCTGCGGACTCACCGCCGCGGCTCTGCTGGGGCTGCCCTGCCTGCGAGACGACGGCGGTCTGCACGTCCTCACGGCCGAATCTCGCCCGAGCGCCGGCGCGGGGGTGGTGCGCCATCGCTCCCTCACCGAGGGGACGGAGCTGGTGGAGGTGGCGGGGCTGCGCTGCACGCCTCTCGCGCGAACGATGGCGGATGTCGCGCGGGCGGAGACGCGGGAGGTCTCGGTCAGCATCGCCGATGCGGCACTCCGAGCTCGGGCGTTCCCCTCACCCGGCCGCTACGACGTCGATGACGCGGAGCGCCTCCGCGAAGAGGCGTTGAGCTGGGCGCGCACGTCGCCCCGGGGTCGTCGCGCCGCCGAGAAGGTCCTGCTCTTCGCCGACGGGCGCGCCCAGCTGCCCGGTGAAAGCGTGAGCCGTCTGCGGCTGCACGACCTCGGCTTCGCACCGCCGTCCCTCCAGGTCGGGGTTCCCGGACCGAACGGCACGACCTACTGGGTCGACTTCGGCCTCGACGATGTCGACGCGTGGGGCGAGTTCGACGGTCGCGTGAAGTACCGGGGTATCGCGGCGGCCGAAGGCAAGACCCCTCAGCACGTCATCGAAGAGGAGAAGCGCCGAGAGGACTGGATCCGCGGGACCACGCGGCGCCACGTCGTCCGGTGGGGCTGGGAGGATCTCGGCGACGCGGCCACGCTCGGCCTCCGCCTCGCGGCCTTCGGCATCACTCCTCCGCGCGGCGGGGCGCGATCGGTGCACCGGGGCGCGCAATGACCGCCCCGTTGCACCGAACCCGCCCCACACCAGGCGACGCCGCGCGGCACGGCACGGCGGCACGGCACCGCACGGCACGGCGGCACGGCACGGCACGGCACCGCACGGCCGAAGGGGCCGACGTGTCAGCCGTCGATCACCGCGACCAGCTCGTCGAGGAACGCGGGGAAGCTCGTCGCCTTGCGCACGATCCGCTGCACGCTGTCGCGCTCGCTGAAGACCTCGACGAACTGCTCGAACACCGTCTGGAACGCCTCGCGGTCGGTCTCGCTGAACGCCACCAGCGCCACGACCTGCACGCGGCCCTCTCCCCACGTGATCGAGGGGTCGGCGATGCCGATCGCGATGCGCGTCTGCGTCGCGGTCATGCCCATCGCGTGCGGCACGGCGAGGGCGTCGGTGAACGCGGTCGACGAGATCGCCTCGCGCTCCACGGCGCGCACGACATAGGCGTCGTCGATCACCCCCTGCTCCACCAGCAGCCCGCCGAGGAGCCGGATGACGCCGGCCTCGCCGTCGGTGGCATCCAGGCCCCGCACGAACGCCCCGGGCGCGAAGTACCGCTCGAGTTCGGCCCGCAGCCGCGCCAGGCGACGCCCGCGGCGGATGCGACCGGCCGCGGCCTGCACGCGCTCGACGTCGGCGTCGGTGAGGAAGGGCTGGATCCGCACGAAGCGGTCACCGGGGCGCGGCGGGTCGATCGTGGTGAGCACCAGGTCGGTGTCGATCGCGTCCCAGGCCGGGTCGATGCGCGTCTCGACACCGACGACCTCGATGGCCTGCCCGAGCGAGCGGTCGACGCTGGAGCGCAGCAGCTCGTGCAGCTCGTAGTACCCGGGGCACACGATCGTCGCCGTCAGCAGTTGGTCGGCGCGACGGCTGCGCTCGAGGCGCCCGCCCACGTGCATCGCGATGTAGGCGATCTCGTCGTCGAGGATCGGAATGCCCAGGCCGTCCTGCAGTCCCTTGGCGATGTAGACGGCGACCTCGAAGATCATCGGGTACGTCGACTTCAGCGAACGGGTCAGGGGGTTGCGCGACCAGGCCTGCTCGCGCGAGCGGTGCAGCAGGTTCTGCACGTGCAGCGCGAGGCGCAGGATGAAGTCGTCGTGCGCGATGTCGACGAGGAACTCGGATGCCGCGTTCTCGACGACCCGCCGCACGGCCACCTCCACCGCGGGGTCGAGGCGCGAGCGCACGTCGTCGACGGCCGGCGAGCCGGGGGCGACGATGCGCGTGAGCACGAGGGTCGCGAGATGGCGCAGGTCGCCGGAGCCCAGTTGCACGCCGATGTGCTTGAGCGTCAACCGGTCGAGCAGCGCCGCCACGGCGGCGGCGGCGTCCGACGAATCGCCGCCGGGAGATCCCAGCGCGCGGTCGCGGGTGGTGCGGTCGGCGGCGATGGCGATGTGCATGACGACGTCGCCGATGCCGATCTCGTTGACGTAGTACCCGAGGGATCCGAGTTCCGACACCAGCTCGGCCTTGAACGGTCCGAAGGCGCGCGCGCCCACCGAACGCTCCCCGAGCGTGCGCCGCAGGGCGTCGAGGTCGAAGTGCCCGGCATCCATCTCGTCGTGCGCGAGCTTCGAGAGCAGTCGGCGCTGGGCGACTTCGGTCCCACGGAGGCGGGCGGTGGATGCCGAGCGCTCCAGGGTCAGTTCGGTGCCGCCGAGCAGGCCGCGCACGCGCGACAGATCGGCTTCGAGGGTCGCGGCGCTCACGTGCAGCGCGTCGGCGGTCGAGTAGACGTCGATGCCGTCGGCGGAGTCGAGCAGGCGCCGCACGAGGGTGTGGAGGCGGTCGCGGGGGGTTCCGGCATCCGATCCCGAGATCGCCCGCAGCGCGGCGGCCGCGTCGGCTCCCGCGCGGTACCCGAGCGGGCCCGATTCGATGGCGGCGCCTCCCGCCACGCGCGCGTTGACGGCCGTCACGTACGACCGGACGCTGCGCGGGGTGACGCCCAACGCATCGGCCAAGGACGCGGCGGTCGACCATTCCCCGTCCCGCAGCAACAGGGCCAGCAGGCGGTCTTGGCGAGCTTTCGTCGTCACGATCCGTCCTCCGCGCCGCACCGAGTGTGGCAGCGCTCCCTCCATCCAACCACGCACCCCCTCCCCCGGCGCGGGTGGGCGGCATCCATGTTCCGGGGGGTGGGAAACGAACCTGGTTGTCTGCTGGGAGCGCGGTGCGGACAATCGAGAGGGAGAAAGGCCGGTCGATGAGGATCCTCGTGGTGTGCGGAGCGGGTGCGTCGAGCACGTTCGTCGCGCAACGCGTTCGTCATGCTGCGCAAGACAAGGGCCTCGCCTATTCCGCCTCGGCGGGAACCGTCCGCTCGTTGCCGATCGACCTCGACCAGGCCGACATCGTGCTCGTCGGACCTCACCTGGCCGCAGACCTGGAGCGCATCCGGCAGGACGCCGCCGCACGGGACGTCCTGGTCGCCCTGCTCCCCGATGACGTCTTCACCGACCGCAGCGGCATCCGCACGCTCGCGCTCGTCGAAGAGGCCCTGCGCGCCCGCCCGGGCGCGGACACGATCTGAGACCGACGGAAAGGATCCCCATGCCCCACCTCACCCGCACCGTCCGCATCGGATCGACGCACGGGCTGCACGCGCGCCCCGCGAAGCTCTTCGCCCAGGCCGCCAAGGACTCCGGCATCCCCGTGACGATCGCCAAGGACGCGGGCGCCGCGGTCAACGCCGCCAGCATCCTCGGCATCATCGCGCTGGGTCTCGAGTACGGCGACTACGTCACCCTCACCGCCGACGGCGACAGCGCCGAGGCCGTCATCGACCGCCTCAGCGAACTGCTGACCACCGACCACGACACCGAGTAAAGGAAACAGCACCATGACGGAACTCCGTGGAGTCGGAATCGGACTGGGCGTCGCCCAGGGACCCGTGGCGCGCATGGCCGAGCCCCTGCCCGCCCCGAAGGACGAGAAGAGCGCGCAGTCGGTCGAGGCCGAGACCACCCGCGTGCGCGAGGCCATCGCAGCCGTCGCCCGCGAGCTCGAAGCCCGAGGAGCACAGGCCGGCGGCGCCGCCCGTGACGTGCTCGAAGCCCAGGCGATGATCGCCGAAGACCCCACCCTCGAGGCCGAGGTCGACAGCCGTCTCGCGACCGGCAAGACCGGCGAGTTCGCCGTGCACGACGCCTTCGCCTCGTTCCGTGAGCAGCTCGTCGCCCTCGGCGGCTACCTCGGCGAGCGCGCCGCCGACCTCGACGACGTCGCCCAGCGGGTCATCGCCCGCCTCCGCGGCGTCGCCGCCCCCGGCATCCCCGACCCCGGCCACCCGTTCGTGCTCGTCGCCAAGGACCTCGCCCCCGCCGACACCGCGCTGCTCGACCTCGACAAGGTGCTGGCCCTGGTCACCACCGAGGGCGGGCCCACCTCGCACACGGCGATCCTCGCCCGTGAGAAGTCGATCGTCGCCGTCGTCGGCGCGGCCGGCGCCAAAGACCTCGTCGACGGCCAGTCCGTGATCGTCGACGCCGCCGCCGGTGTCGTGACCCTCGACCCGACCGACGACGAGAAGGCGCGCGCGCTCACCCGCGCAGCCTCCCGTGCCGCCGCGGCATCCGCCCCCATCACCGACGGCGCGCTCGCCGACGGCACCAAGGTGCCCCTGCTGGCCAACCTCGGAAAGCCCGGCGGAGCCGCCGAAGCCGTCGAGCTGGGCGCCGAGGGCGTGGGCCTGTTCCGCACCGAGTTCCTCTTCCTGAGCTCCAGCTCCGCCCCCACCGTCGAGGAGCAGCGCGCCGCGTACACCGAGCTGCTCGGGGCGTTCCCCGGCAAGAAGGTCGTCGTGCGCGTGCTCGACGCCGGCGCCGACAAGCCCCTGCCCTTCCTCAACGACGCCCACGAGGAGAACCCGGCGCTGGGCCTTCGGGGCCTGCGCGCCCTGCGCGCGAGCGAGGACATCCTGCGCGAGCAGCTCACGGCCCTGGCCGAAGCGGATGCCGCGACCCGCAAGACCGAGGCGGGCCCCGCCGACCTGTGGGTCATGGCCCCGATGGTTTCGACGGTCGAAGAGACCCGGTACTTCACGGCGCTCGCCAAGGACTACGGCCTGAAGACCACCGGCGTCATGGTCGAGGTCCCCTCCTCGGCGCTGCTGGCCGACCGCATCCTGCAGATCGCCGACTTCGCCTCGATCGGCACCAACGACCTGACGCAGTACACCCTCGCCGCCGACCGGCTGCTGGGCTCGGTCGCGTCGTTCCAGGACCCGTGGCATCCGGCCGTCCTGCGCCTCATCCGCGAGGTCGGCGCCGCCGGACGCACCTACGACAAGCCCGTGGGCATCTGCGGTGAGGCCGCGGCCGACCCGCTGCTCGCCGTCGTGCTCGTCGGTCTCGGCGCCACCACGCTGTCGATGGCCCCCACCGCCCTCGCCGACGTGCGCGCCACCCTGCTCACCCACACTCTCGACGATGCGCTCCGCATCGCCGAGGCCGCCCTGGCCGCCGATGACGCGGCCTCCGCCCGAGAGGCGGCCCAGGCCGTCTCGGCAGCCCGGGAAGCGGCTCCCGCCTTGTCCTGACCACGTGAAACGACCCCGGTCGCTTCCTCGAACACCGGCGGCACCAGCCGCTTCCCCACTGCGTGGCCCCCGCTGCGCACCACACCAAGGAGACACAGCAATGACGACGACGTCACCCACCAAGAAGCCGGGAGGGGCACGGGTCGCGGTACAGCGATTCGGCACGTTCCTCTCCGGCATGATCATGCCGAACATCGCGGCCTTCATCGCATGGGGCTTCATCACCATGCTCTTCATCCCCGACGGCTTCTTCGGGGCGCGCAGCCCGTTCGGCTGGCACTGGGAGCCGGTCGCCGAGATCCTCGGCGGCGGCGGTGACGCCGCCACGATCGGCTGGCCCGGCGCCATGACCGCCCTCACCGAGGGCGACGCCGGCACCTACCAGGGCTACGTCGGCCTGGTCAGCGTCATGATCACCTACCTGCTGCCCCTGCTCATCGCCAACACCGGTGGACGCATCGTCTACGGTGCGCGCGGTGGCGTGGTCGCCACGATCGCGGTCATGGGCGTCATCGCCGGCACCAACATCCCGATGTTCCTCGGCGCGATGATCATGGGCCCGCTCGCGGCCTACGTCACCAAGCAGATGGACAAGCTGTGGGACGGCAAGATCCGCCCCGGCTTCGAGATGCTCGTGAACAACTTCTCGGCCGGCATCCTCGGCATGATCCTCGCGATCGTCGGCTTCTTCGCCTTCGGTCCGGTGTTCCTCGGCATCAGCGCCTTCCTCGGCGGCATCGTCGCCTTCCTCGTGCAGTTCAACCTGCTGCCGGTGCTGTCGATCATCGTCGAGCCCGCGAAGGTGCTGTTCCTCAACAACGCCATCAACCACGGCGTCTTCACCCCGCTCGGCATCGAGCAGGCGGCGGAGTCGGGCAAGTCGATCCTGTTCCTCATCGAGGCGAACCCCGGCCCCGGCCTCGGCCTGCTGCTCGCGTTCACCTTCTTCGGTGTCGGCGCGGCGAAGGCTTCGGCTCCCGGTGCGATCATCATCCAGTTCTTCGGCGGCATCCACGAGATCTACTTCCCGTACGCCCTCGCGAAGCCGATGACGATCCTCGCCCTGATCGCCGGTGGCGCTGCCGGTGTCGCCACGAACATGATCTTCGGCGGTGGCCTGCTCTTCCCGGCCGCTCCCGGCAGCATCATCGCCGTGACGGCCGCGGCCGCCGGTGGCGGCATCGCGAACGTGCTCGTGGTCTACCTCTCGGTGATCATCGCCGCCGCCGTGACCTTCCTTGTCGCGGGCGTCATCCTGCGGGCCTCGCGCAAGCGCGACCTGGCCGCCGAGGGGGGCGACGACAAGTTCGCCGCCGCCATCGACCAGACCCAGGCCAACAAGGGCAAGGAGTCCTCGACGCTCGGGGCCCTGCGCACCCGCACCTCGAACGACGTCAACGCCTCGGCGGACCGCGACGTCGAGGGCGCCCTGGGCGGCCTCGAGGGCGGCGCTGTCGCGACCAAGCAGCTGAACAACATCGTGTTCGCGTGCGACGCGGGCATGGGCTCGTCGGCGATGGGCGCGAGCGTCCTGCGCAACAAGATCAAGAAGGCGGGCATCGACGGCATCACGGTCACCAACCAGGCGATCGCGAACCTCGACGGCTCGGCCGACCTGGTCATCACGCAGAACCAGCTCACCGACCGCGCCAAGTCGCAGTCGCCCGACTCGATCCACGTCTCGGTCGACAACTTCATGAACTCGCCGAAGTACGACGAGGTCGTGGAGATGGTGCGCGCCCAGCACGACGCGAAGTAATCCACTATCACGGAGGGGCCGGAGCACATGCGCCGGCCCCTCCGCCTTCCCGTCCGGCCCGATCTTTGCGAGGCTGGACAGCACGACGAGAAAGGCGAGAACCATGTCACACGACGTCCTCCGCATCGAATCCGTCCGCATCCACCCCGGGAGCGCCACCCGCGAGGAGGCGATGAAAGAGGCGGCCGACCTGCTGCAGGCCACGGGCTCGGTCACGGGCGAGTACTTCGCCGCCATGCAGCAGCGCGAAGAGACCGTCTCGACCTACATGGGCAACGAGCTCGCCATCCCCCACGGCACCAACGAGACCAAGCAGGCCATCCTCGAGTCCGGCCTGTCGGTCGTGCGCTACGACGGCGGCGTCGACTGGGGCGGAGAGCCCGTCAGCTTCGTCATCGGCATCGCCGGCAAGGGCGACGAGCACCTCGAGATCCTGTCGCAGATCGCCATCCTCTTCTCCGAGGACGATGACGTCGCGCGTCTGAAGGCGGCCTCCTCGCCCGAGGAGCTCTTCCAGGCCCTGTCCGGGTCCGTCAACGCATGAAGGCCGTCCACTTCGGCGCGGGCAACATCGGTCGCGGCTTCGTCGGACTGCTGCTGCACGAGGGCGGCTACGAGCTCGTCTTCTCCGACGTCTCGGCGGCTCTGGTCGCGGCCATCAACGACGCCTCGTCGTACACCGTCCACGAGGTGGGAGACGGCGGCGTCGACAAGACGGTCACCGGTTTCCGTGCCATCGACAGCTCGGTGGATGCCGAGTCCCTCGTCGACGAGATCGCCACGGCCGACGTGGTCACCACCGCCGTCGGTCCCACCATCCTGAAGTTCGTGGCTCCGCACATCGTCGCGGGGCTCGCGCTGCGCGACCCCTCGCTCGCCCCGTTGCAGATCATGGCGTGCGAGAACGCGATCGGCGCGACCGACCAGCTGCGCGAGCACATCGTCGAGCTGGCCGGCGAGTCGTGGGACGCCCTGGCCGCCCGCGCGGTGTTCGCCAACACGGCGGTCGACCGCATCGTTCCCGCCCAGGCGCAGGGCGGTGTCGACGTCACCGTCGAGCCGTTCTACGAGTGGGCGATCGAGCGCGGGCCCTTCGGCGACACCCCTCCGCACATCCCCGGTGCGCACTTCGTCGACGACCTCGAGCCCTACATCGAGCGCAAGCTCTTCACGGTGAACACGGGCCACGCCACGACGGCGTACTTCGGCGCGCGCGCCGGCATCGACCGCATCTCCGACGCGCTGGCAGACCCTGCGATCTCGGCACGGGTCGAGGCCGCGCTGGAAGAAACCAGCGCCCTGCTGGTCCAGAAGCACGAGCTCGACCCCGACGTGCAGGGCGAGTACCGCGCGACGATCCTGCGCCGCTTCCGCAACGCGGCGCTTCCCGACACCGTCTGGCGGGTGGGTCGCCAGCCGCTGCGCAAGCTCTCGCGGCACGAGCGCTTCGTCGGGCCCGCCGCCGAGGCGATCGAGCGGGGTCTCCCGGTCGACGCGCTGGTCGCGGCCATGGCCGCCGCCCTCGACTTCTCGGATACCGAGGACACCCAGGCCGTCGACCTGCAGCGTCTGCTGCGCGAGCTCGACGCCGAGGCCTTCACGGCAGAGGTGACGGGGCTCACTCCCGAGCACCCGCTGCACGCCCGGATCGTCGAGATCGTCGCCGCACGGCAGGCAGCCCTGGCCGCGTGACAACCCCGATCTCCTCACGACACGCAGCGTTACGCTCGTGAGGTGACCGACACCACCCCGTCCGACGCCGGCGGAGCGCCCCGAGCGCCCCGCCGGCGTCGTCGTGTTCTGCGCTGGATCCTCGGCGGCATCGGCGCTCTCGTGGTGCTGCTGATCGCCGGGATCCTGATCTACACCCAGGTCGGCGTCATGGGCGCCGAGCCCGGCCCCCTCGCCGAGGCCGAGGCGGACCCCGCGCTGACGATCACCGACGACGGCGCGGGGATCGTGCTCTCGCCCACCGCCGGCGCCACGGGCCAGGGGCTGGTCTTCATCCCGGGCGCCAAGGTCGAGGCCGAGGGATACATCGCCACGTTCGCCGACACCGTCGTCGACGACGGCATCACCGTCGTCATCACCCGGCCGTGGCTGAACCTCGCGTTCTTCGACCCGCGGCCGCTGTCGACCTTCACCGACCTCGCCCCGGGGGTGTCGACCTGGGCGGTCGGCGGCCATTCCCTCGGCGGTGTCCGCGCCTGTCAGCTGGCACCCGACGCCGACGCCCTCGTGCTCTTCGCCTCGTACTGCGCGAACGACCTCACGGCATCCGGACTCCCCGTCCTCAGCCTCTCGGGATCGGAAGACGGTCTGAGCACCCCGCAGAAGATCGCGGATGCCAAGAAGGAGCTCCCCGCGAACGCCACGTTCGTCGAGATCCCCGGCGCATCGCACGCCTCGTTCGGCGCGTACGGCCCGCAGCCCGGCGACGGCACACCCACGGCCGATCCCGACGACGTCGACCGGGTGATCGCCGAGCAGCTGGCCGGCTTCCTTCCTCGGCCCTGAGCTGACCTCGCGCTGCCCGGCGCATGACGGGCGCGGCCCGCGGGGCGAGCCCGGCGCATGACGGGCGCGGCCCGCGGGGCGGCGGTCCGGTGCCCCGGCCCGCCCTCACCCTGTCGTGAGCTGAGCCGTGCGCAAGACGTCTCGCGCACGGGCTCAGCCGGGTGACGCGTCCCCTCACCGACCCCCGTAGTCGCCTCGGTAGTAACCCCGTAGTCGGTCTGTTCCCGACCGCTCAGCGGATTCGTAGCATCGGTCGTACGGGTCCTCGCGAGGCAGATGAGGCGGACGAGACCCCGATCGTCCCGTCCCCCCGGATCGCCGCGACCCCCCGGTCGGTGATTCGCGACCCCGCGGCGCTGAGCGTCGCGCAAGAGGCCCATGCATCACTCGCGTCCCCCCGGCGCGCGCCGCCCGCGCGCGCTCGTCGCTTCCGCGGCGGCGACGCTGGCGATCATGGCGGTGCTGGTGGGGTCGGGTGTCGCTCCGGCGAGCGCGCTCCCCCTTCCGCCGTCCCCCACGGGGAACCCGAGTGAGTCGACCGTCGCCCCATCACCGATGCCGAGCCCGAGCGACGCCCCCCGCACGCCGTCGCCCGCGGCGAGCCCGAGCGCGTCGGCGACGATCGCAGCCCCCACCCCCGGCGTCGACCGCCCCCTTCCCTCACCGGCCCCCGACGACGACGACGCCGTCGACGTCCCGTCGACGCCCTCCCCGGACGGCGGCGAGACTCCCGACCCGCCCGCCGAATCCTCACCCGGCGACGAGGCCGACCCGCCCGGCGACGCCGACTCGACCCCCGGCCCCGAGGCACGCGACGGCGCCGACACCGGCATGCCCCTGGAGCGCGCTCCGCCGAGCGCACGCATCGACGCCCTCGCGGCGGGGGTTCCCGAGGCACCCGCCACGGTGTGGACCGAGAGCTTCGAACAGGGCCTGACTCCGACCACGCTCACCTCCATCACCGGCTACGCCACCGGGCGCTTCACCGCCTCGACCGGCTGGGCGAGTGGCTCCACCTGCACCGGCGTGGTGCTGGCGTACGCCGCCCCCTACCCGAACGCACAGGTCTGCCCCAACCAGGGCATCGTCTCGAACTCGTCGCTCTCCGCCCGCGAAGTCCGTCGCTTGGCCGACGTCCTCGGCCAGCTCGGCGCGGGCGTCGCCGGATCGACCGCCGCCGGCACCCCGGCCAGCGGCTCCACCGACGCGACCCGCGGCAACCACGCCGTGGTGGCCCTCCCCTACACCACCGTCACCGGGGGCACGACGCTCGCCCAGAGCACCGCCGGAATCGGCGTGAGCGCGACCGCATCCCGCTACTACACCGTGCGGTTCGACGCCGCCGCCGCCGCGTGCTCGGCGAACACGCCCGCGCTGTCGGCGGGACTCTTCTCGGGAACGACGACGCTGCTCAGCGCCTTCCCCACCGCCGTGAACCCGTGCGCGGCGACCGGCCCCGTGTTCTACACCTCGACGCCCGTGCTCGCCCCGGGCGGCTCGATCGGCGGCATCCTCGATCCCACCATCAGCACCTCCGCCCGCGCCACGACCTACACGGGCACGGCGGCGGCGCTGCTCACGCCCGCGCAGATCTCCGCCGCCCAGGTGCGCCTGACGAACACGACGACCGGCGCCGGCAGCGCCTTCGGCATCGACAACCTGCGCGTGCTCGACGCCACCCCCCGTCTCGACCTGTCGTTCTCGCCCGCCAGCGTCGCCGTCGGCTCGACCTCGACGCTCACCTACACCGTCACCAACACCTCCGAGGGCGCGGCGAAGAACGACTGGTCGTTCACCAACACCCTTCCCGCCGGACTCACCGTCGCCCCGACACCGGCGATCGGCGGCACGTGCACGCAGGTCACCGGTACGGCCTTCGTCGTCACCGCCCTCGCAGGGGGCTCGAGCATCGCCGCCGTCGGCGGCGACCTCCCCGCGGGAAGCGCGAACGCCTCGTGCACGATCACGGTGAACGTCGTGGCATCCGTCGAGGGCACGTACACGAACGGCCCCGGCAACGTCGTCACCCCGCTCATCGCCACCGAGGCGACGACGCTCGCCGTCACCCCCGCCACTCGCCTCACCCTGCGCAAGAACCTGCCCGCGCGCGGCGCCTCGACCGATCAGTTCACCCTCTCGATCCGCACCTCCGCGGCCACACTGGCCACGACGACGACGACCGGCAACAGCTCCGGCGTGCAGTCGGCGCAGATCTCGCGCCTGATCGTGAACCCCGGCGGCACCTACACGATCAGTGAATCGCCCACCTCGGGAACGGGACTCGGCTACGCCGCCTCGTACGACTGCACCCGCGACGGCACGGTCGTGGCCACCGGCACGTCGCGCTCGGGGACGATCAGGATGCCGGATGACGCGGGCGCCGAGATCGTCTGCACCTTCACGAACACCCTGCAGCAGACGCGCCTGGCCTGCGACAGCGGGTTGTTCTACGGCCTGACCGTCACGGGCGCACTCGTGCAGGGCGACATCGTCGGCGGAGGCCAGACGACCGTCGGCACCTGGCCGAACGTCGCGGCCGCGAACTCGCTCGGCATCTCCGCGGGCGGAACCACCGCGTACGCCCTGAACCGCTCCACCGACGGCGCGAACGTGCTGTCGATCCTCAAATGGACGCCGAGCGGAGGCTTCGAAACCCTCGCGGGCACCGCGTACACGACCGCGGGACCCGGGGGCACCGCCGTCGCCGGCAGCATCGTCACCGGCGCCGTCGACCTCTCCACCGGCCGGTACCTCTTCGGCAAGTTCACCAACGGCGCGTTCCACCTGTGGAGCTTCACCGAGTCGGCGCCGACCGCGTCGCGGTTCGCCTACCTCGGCTCCTTCTCGGCGGGCACCGCCCCCAACGGCAACGGCGACATGGCCTTCGACTCCCGCGGCAACCTCTACGTGCTGGGCGCGGCGACCGTCAACAACGCCAGCAGCGCCGCCATCTTCACCGTCACGACCGAGACCCTGGCCGCGGCCAGCGGCGGCACGCTCGCCGTGAACACCTCCAACACCCGCGCGCTCGTCGGCATCGACCCCACCCCGGCACCGGCCTTCGGCAGCGTCACAGGACTCGCCTTCTCGCCGCGCGGCACCGTCTACCTCGCCAGCAGCACCAGCGCCTACGAGTTCGACCCCACGTCGTGGACGCGCATCGCCGGGTCGCCGCGCCTCGACATCGCCGCCAGCGACCTGGCCAGCTGCACCGGTCCCGGAAGCGTCACCGTGCAGAAGAACGTCGTGGGACGCGCCGCGGCCGCCGACCAGTTCCAGCTCTCGCTGTCCGACGCCAGCGGCGCGGTGGGCACCGCCGTCACCACGGGCGCCGCCACCGGGCGTCAATCGGCCCAGGTCGGCCCGTTCCCCGTGCAGGTGGGCACGACCCTGACGGTCTCCGAGACCATGGCGGCGGGCTCGACCTCGACGATCGGGGCGTACACCATCCGCGTGGAGTGCTGGAGCGACGGCATCCGGATCACGAGCGCGAGCTCCGCGAGCGCCGACGTCACCATGCCCGAGCGCTTCGGCGCGAGCGTCGTGTGCACGTTCTTCAACTCCCCCAGCCCCGTCGCGACGGTGACTCTCACCGCACGCGTGCTCGATCCGGCCACGGGGCAGACCACCCCGGTCGCCGGGTGGAGCCTGGGCACCGCGGCCGCGGCCACCGCAGGAACCGCCACCGCGCTCCCCAGCGAAGCACCGCGCCAGAACTCGGATCCCTCCGGCAACGCCGTGTGGAGTGTCCTCTTCGGCTCGGCGGCGTCCCGCGCCACGCTGACGATCTCCGAGGTGTTGCAGACCCGGTTCACTTTCGTCAGCGGAGCGTGCACCGTCAACGGCACGGCGGTCGCCGTCACGTTCACCACCGCGGGCGGCGTGGTCAGCGGCACCCTGCCCAACGTCGCTCCGTCCGCGATCGTCGCGTGCACGCTCATCACGCAGCCGGTCACCTCTCTCACCCTGGTGAAGTCCGTGTCGTTCGGCGCGGCCGCGGCGACCGACTGGACGCTCACCGCCGCCGCATCGACCGGTTCCCTGCCCGGCCCCACCGGACGCACCGGAACGGCCGCCACGACGAACGTGCCCGTCAGCCCCGGCCGCGCGTACCGCCTCTCGGAAGCCGGGACCACCGCCACCTATCTGCAGGTGGGGGCCTGGCGTTGCATCGAATCGACGGGAACCGTCGTCGCGGTGTCGACGGCCGGCGACGTCACTCTGCGAACGGGAGCCGCGGTCACCTGCACGGTCACCAACGCGACGGCGACCCTGACGGTACTGAAGGACGTGCTCACCCCCAGCACCGGCTTCGTCCCGGCCACGTGGACGGTGACAGCGACCCCCGCGGTGCTGGCCGGGGCGTCCCTGCCGACGCAGAGTCGCGTGGGTGCGGCGTACGACGCCGTCGGCGGGAACGCCGCGAGCACCTTCGAGGTGCGCCCGGGCCACGGCTACACGCTGTCGGAGGCGCCGACGGTCGCGGGAACCCGCCTGGCGTACCAGACGCTGCGCCTCGAGCGCCTAGACGGAGCGACCTGGACCACGGTGGCGAGCCGGAGCATCACCGCGCCCGCCGCGGGACAGAGCGCCGTGTACCGGTTCGTCAACGCGCCCGTGACCGGCCCCGCCCTGCCGATGACGGGCGGTCTCGGCGCCGACACCTTCCTCCTCTCCGGAGGTCTCCTGCTCGCCCTGACCGTCGGGGGCGCCGTGATCCACCGCAGACGCAAGGGAGGAAGCCTTCCGCTATGACCTCTCCCGTCGCGCGACACCGCCGACTGCACGACTTCTCGATTCCCACCCTTCACCACCTTCCGAAAGGCACGCACATGTCCATCCGAAAGAGAGCAGGCGCCGTTCTGAGCGTCCTCGCGCTCGGAGCCCTCACCGTCGTCGGTGCCGTCGCACCGGCATCGGCCGTGACACTCCCGGGCAACATCGACTCCACCGTCACCCGCACCCTGACGCTGCACAAGCACGCGCTGGGGCCGTCGACGCCGCTGAACCCGACGTCGACGGGTCAGGAGCTGGCGAACCCGCCCGCCGACCCCCTCTCCGGCGCGCAGTTCACCGCCACCCTCGTGTCGGGCGTCGACCTGACCACCTCCGCGGGGTGGTCCCAGGCCGCCACGCTGACGCCGGCGCAGGCCGCTCAGCGCCCCAACACGGTCAGCTTCGTCTCGTCGTTGTCGAACACCGCCGGTCTCGCGACGTTCGCCCCCGACCCTGCGCTGTATCCGAACGGACTGCCGATCGGCGTCTACCTCATCACCGAGACGCAACTGCCGGCCACCGCCACCAACCCGGCCGCCCCCTTCCTGGTGACGCTGCCCACGCCGACCGGCGCGGCCGGATCCCCGGCCAACCAGTGGATCTACGACGTCCACGTCTACCCCAAGAACGCCGTCACGCAGCTGACGAAGACGCGCGTTCCGGCACCCGCCGGGTCGGTCGAGCAGCGCAACCCCGACCTGATCCGCTGGGCCGTCGCCTCGTCGATCCCGACGCTCGCCGCCGGTGACGCCATCGACGTGTTCACTCTCACCGACAACCTGCCGTCCGAGCTGACCTACCTGACGGCGGCCACCGTCCCGGCCGGGGTCACCCCGTCGAACGTCGTGGTCACCAACGCCGCCGGTGTCGCGCAGACCTTCACCGAGACCACCGACTACACCGTCGCCAACACCGCCGGGGCTCTCACGATGACCTTCACGCCGGCCGGACGCACCCGCCTCGCCGGACTCCCCGGCGGCACCGTGACGTTCAACGTGCTGACCAGGGCCACCTCCATCCCGGCCAGCGGCGTCATCGTCAACACCGCGACGGCGAACATCAACGGCAGCACCGAGTCGGTCACCGGCAGCACGCCGATCGGCCAGCTCACGGTGTCGGCATACACGACCTCGAACGGCGCGCGCGTCCCGCTCGCCGGCGCGACGTACCAGGTGTTCCTCACGGAGCAGGATGCCATCAACGGTGCCAATCCGATCGTGATCAACGGCGAGACGAACTGGCTGACCCTGGCCAACGGCAACGTGCTCATCCCGATCATCACACCGGGCAACTACTGGGTGCGCGAGATCACGGCGCCCACCGGCTACCAGCTGCCGTCGCCCGACCGCATCCTGACCGCCGTGGTGCCCGGCCCGACCTCGACCACCGCTCCCGTGCGCAACTACCTCGAGTTCGCCCACAACCAGGTGCCCGCGTTCGCCCTGCCCATCACGGGTGGCGACGGCGGCCTCTGGTTCGGCGTCGGCGGGGCGGCCCTGCTGACGGTCATGGTGGGCTCGGCGTTGGTCGTCGCTCGCCTGCGTGCCCGCGCGGCCCAGGCTCCGGCCTGAGGACGGTCGATCGGTGAGCGGGGGGACGACGCAGCGGCCGGGCGCCGCGGCCTCGTCTCCCTCGCCGGAGGGGAGCCCCGATGCGCGGGACTCCCCTCCACCCGCACGACGTGACCGCCGACGCCCGCGCTGGCGGCTCTCGATCGTCTCGCTGCTTCTGGCGGTGGGGGCGCTGGCGGGCGTCTGCCTGCTGATGTACCCCACCGTCGCCGGCTGGTTCGCCCAGTACGCCCAATCGCAGATCATCGACGGCTACTCGGATCAGATCCGCGACCTCGGCGCCGATACGCTCGCCGACCGACTCGACGCGGCACGGGAGTACAACACGCGGCTCGTCGACGGCGGCGCCGAGATCGCAGCGAACGAGCGGCTCCCGCTGGCGAACTCCGCCGATCAGCAGACCGATTACGCCGAGCAACTTCGCTCCGATCAATCGGGGCTCATGGCACGGGTGAAGATCCCCTCGATCGACGTCGACCTCCCCGTGTACCACGGCACCAGCGAGCAGGTCCTCTACGAGGGCGTGGGGCACCTCGAGGGCACCGCTCTGCCGGTGGGCGGCGAGACCACCCATTCGGTGCTCACCGCGCATCGCGGGCTCGCCACCGCGGAACTGTTCACGCACTTGGATCGGGTAGCCGTCGACGACACCGTCACGATCGAGGTGTTCGGCGAGGTGCTGGTGTACCGCGTCGTGCAGACCCTCGTGGTCGAACCCGAAGACACCGAGTCGCTGGTCCCCGTGGTGGGGCGCGATCTCGTCACCCTCGTGACGTGCACCCCGCTGGGCGTGAACAGCCACCGCATCCTCGTCACGGGCGAACGTGTCATCCCGACCCCGCAGGGCGCTCTCGACGGCGTAGGAACCCGCCCCGAGATCCCCACGTTCCCGTGGTGGATCCTCGTGCTCGCGGGGTCCGTGCTCGCCGCCACCGCGTACGTGTGGGGGGCCGGTCGTCCCCCGCGGGCGCCTCGGAACGGGCCCGGGAACGACGACGGGCGCACGCCGGCATCGACGCGCGCCCGAGGTCGCGTCAGGCCTGGAAGCCCTCCGAGATGATCTCGATGAGCTCTTCGCGCTCCTCCACCGGCAGGAATGCGCCGGCGGCGGCGTTGAGCTGGAACGCCTCGAGGTCACCCAGGTCGTAGTCGAACGCCTGGGCCAGCAGCCCCAGCTCACGGGTGAGCGTCGTCGCGCTCATGAGGCGGTTGTCGACATTCACCGTCACCGAGAAGTCGAGCTGGTACAGCAGGTCGAACGGGTGGGCGTCCATCGTGTCGCCCCAGGCCGTCACGGCGCCGCTCTGCAGGTTCGAGGTCGGCGACAGTTCGAGCGTGATCTCGCGGTCGCGCACCCAGCGCGCCAGGTCGCCGAAGGTGACCTGCACCTCTTCGCCCTCGCGCGAGACGACGTCGAGGTCGTTGGCGATGCGCACACCGTGGCCGAGGCGCAGGGCGCGTCCGTCGATGAGTGCGGAACGAATGGATGCCAGACCCGCCCCCTCACCGGCGTGCACCGTGGTGGGGAAGAACTGCTCAGCCAGATAGTCGAACGCCTCGCGGTGACGCGACGGCAGGAACCCGTCTTCGGGACCGGCGATGTCGAAGCCGACGACACCACGACCGCGCCACGAGACGGCGAGTTCGGCGATGTCTCGGGAGTTGTCGTTGTGGCGCAGCGCCGTGAGCAGCTGACCCACGCGGATGTCCTGTCCGCGGGCGTCGGCGGCGTCTTCCCCCGCTTCGATGCCCTCCTGCACCGCATCCACGACGTCGTCGAGGCTGAGACCGCGGGTGAGGTGCTGTTCCGGCGCCCACCGCACCTCGCCGTAGACGACGCCGTCGGCGGCGAGATCCTCGACGAACTCCTTCGCGGTGCGCACGAGACCCTCGCGGGTCTGCATCACCCCGACCGTCGCCGAGAACTTCTCGAGGTAGTCCTCGAGCGATCCGCCGTCGATGTGGTCCGAGAACCAGGCCTCGAGGCCCTTCGCGTCGTCGGCGGGGAGGTCGAGGTCGATCTCATCGGCCAGCTCGAGGACGGTCTGCGGGCGCAGTCCCCCGTCGAGGTGATCGTGCAGCGACACCTTGGGCAGGCTCTGCACCTTCACACCCTCGATGCGGACGTCGTCGGTGGCCATGGTGCTGCTCCTTCGGTCGGATGCCATCACGCGGTGATGCGCTCGCGCACGAGCGGGGATGCTGCAGGCGCCGTGTCGCCGATCTCCCACGCTCCATCGACCGAGGCGAGTGCCCGCTCGAAACGGGCCCCGTCGTCGGCCGAAAGGGTGAACAGGGGCTGACCGGCGGTGATCGGCTGGCCGACGGCGACGTGCAGGTCGATGCCCGCGGCGTGCACGACCGCGTCTTCGGCACGGGCGCGACCGGCGCCCAGGCGCCAGGCGCCGATTCCGAACGGCAACGCCTCGATGCGCGTGACGATGCCCGAGCGGTCGGCGACGACCGTGTGGGTCTCGCGCGGCGTGGGCAGGGCGGCATCCGGATCGCCGTCCTGCGCGCGGATCATGCGCTTCCAGACGTCCATCGCGCGGCCGTCGTTCAACGCCGCCTCGACGTCGGCGTCGGGCTGACCGGCGAGCGTCAGCATCTCGCGGGCGAGCGAGACCGTGAGCTCCACGACGTCGGCGGGGCCGCCGCCGGCGAGCACCTCGACCGATTCGCGCACTTCGTTGGCGTTGCCGATGGCGAGGCCGAGCGGGGTGTTCATGTCGGTGAGGAGCGCGGTGGTGTTGACGCCGGAATCGGTGCCCAGGGCCACCATGGTGCGGGCCAGCTCGCGTGCGCGGTCGATGTCCTGCATGAAGGCGCCGGAGCCGAACTTCACGTCGAGCACGAGCGAGTCGGTGCCCTCGGCGATCTTCTTCGACATGATGCTCGACGCGATCAGCGGGATCGCCTCAACCGTTCCGGTGACGTCGCGGAGGGCGTAGAGCTTCTTGTCGGCCGGGGCGAGCCCGGTGCCCGCGGCGCAGATGACCGCGCCGACGTCGGCGAGCTGCGCCATGATCTCGTCGTTCGACAGCGCTGCGCGCCAGCCGGGGATCGACTCGAGCTTGTCGAGCGTGCCGCCGGTGTGTCCGAGGCCGCGACCCGAGAGCTGCGGCACGGCGACGCCGAACGCGGCCACGAGGGGCGCCAGCGGAAGCGTGATCTTGTCGCCGACCCCGCCCGTGGAGTGCTTGTCGACCGTCGGCTTGCCGAGCGATGAGAAGTCCATGCGCTCGCCCGAGGCGATCATGGCATCGGTCATCACGCGGATCTCGTCGCGTTCCATCCCCCGCAGCAGCACGGCCATGGCGAACGAGGCCATCTGCGCGTCGGAGACGTAGCCCTTGGTGTAGTGCTCAATGAGCCAGCGCAACGCGGACTCCGAGATCGCGCCGCCGTCGCGCTTGGTGCGGATGACTTCGACCGCGTCGTGCGGGTGAACGGTGGTCATCGTGCCGCCTCCTCGAGCTCGCGGGGTCCGAAGGCGTCGGGCAGCACTTCGTCGATCGTGCGGATGCCGCTGACGGTCTCGAGCAGCATCCCGGGGATGGCGTGCTCGAACAGCAGCTGGCGGCAGCGACCGCACGGCATGAGCGTGCGGCCCTCGCCGTCGACGCACACGAATGCGACGAGCTGGCCGCCACCGCTCATGTGCAGTTCGGAGACGAGCCCGCACTCGGCGCACAGCGTCACCCCGTACGAGGCGTTCTCGACGTTGCATCCCGAGACGATGCGGCCGTCGGCGACGAGCGCCGCGGCGCCCACCTTGAAGCGGGAGTAGGGCGCGTAGGCGCGGTGCATGGCGTCGGTCGCGGCGGAGCGCAACTCATCCCAGTCGATGTCGGTCATCGTGGAGTGCAGGGTCCTCTCGTGAAGGCGAAGTGGGCGGGTTCAGCCCTTGATATATGGTTTGCCGGCGGCCGCGGGGCCGCGGACCTTGCCGACGAGACCGGCGACCGCGAAGATGGTCACGACGTACGGCAGCATCAGCATGAACTCGCTCGGCACGGGCGACCCGATGACGCCGAGGGTGTTCTGCAGGTTCGAGGCGAAGCCGAACAGCAGGGCCGCCAGCGTCGCTCGGATCGGGTCCCACTGGCCGAAGATGACCGCCGCCAGAGCGATGTAACCGGCACCGGCCGTCATCTCTTTGTTGAAGGCTCCGACCGAACCGAGCGTGAAGAACGCGCCACCGACGCCCGCGATCGCGCCGCCCAGCGCCACGTTCCAGAAGCGGGTCTTGGCGATGTTGATGCCCACCGTGTCGGCGGCTTGCGGGTGCTCGCCGACCGCGCGCAGACGCAGACCCCAGCGCGTGTGGAACAGGCCCACGTACACCAGCGCCACCGTGACGTACATCAGATACACGATGATCGTCTGGTTGAACAGCATGGGCCCGAGGAGGGGGATGTCGGCGAGGAACGGGATCGGCAGGCGCGGGAAGCGCGGCGGCGCGTTCAACGTCGCCGCGTTCGGGGCGAGCAGCTGAGAGAAGAGGAAGCTCGTGAGCCCCACCACGAGCACGTTCAAGACGACACCGACGATCACCTGGTCGACGAAGTACTTGATCGCGAACGCCGCGAGCACGAACGACACGAGCACGCCCGAGACGCCGGCCGCGAGCAGCCCGATGAACGGGTTTCCGGTCGCGGTGGCGACGATCGCCGAGGTGAACGCGCCCGCGAGGAGCTGGCCCTCGATCGCGATGTTCACCACGCCCACGCGCTCGCTCAGGACACCGGCCATCGCCCCGAAGATCAGCGGGACCGACAGGCTGAGGCCACCGGCGAGCAGGCCCGTCAACGGGATCACCGAGGTGGTGGCTCCGGCGGCGGCCCAGGTGAGGAAGCCGACCATGAAGACCAGCGCGAAGATGACGGCCAGCCACAGCGGCGGCCGGCGGTGCGCGCGCACCAGCAGGACGCTGGCGACGGTGACGAGCGCGAGCAGGACGGTGCAGACGGCGCCGGTGACGACCCCTCCGAGCACCACCTCGGGCAGTTGCAGGAACTCCCCCGGGCTCGAGATGCGGAACACCGCGTCGCCGTCCTGGCGGGCGACGACGAAGAGCACCGCGGCGAGCACGGTGATGACGCCGTAGACGATCGGCGCCTTCCAGCTGATGACGACGGCCGTGTCGAGCGCCTCCGGCTGCGGTGACACCCCGTGGTGCTGTGCGGTGGTGCTCACTTGACCGCCTCCTTCTTCTTGGCGGCGCGGGTCTTCGACGCGCGCGCACCGGGCGCGGGCAGACGGAAGATGGCGCGCACGAGCGGGGGTGCGGCGATGAACAGCACGATGAGGGACTGCACGACGAGCACGATGTCGATCGGCACACCGTTCGCGGCCTGCATGGCGAAGCCGCCGGCCTTGAACGCGCCGAACAGGATGCCGGCGACGAGCACGCCGACCGGAGTGGATCGGCCCAGCAGGGCCACCGTGATGGCGTCGAACCCGATGCCGGCGTCGATGCCGCTGGAGAAGCCCGTCGTCACGGTGCCGAGCACCTGGTCCACGCCGGCGAGGCCGATGAGGCCGCCGGAGATCAGCATCGCGACCACGTACATCGACTTGACGTTGATGCCGGCCACGCGCGCGGCGTTCGGGTTGAGCCCGACCGCGCGGAAACGGAAGCCCAGCGACGAGCGCTCGAGGATCCACCACACCAGGACGACGGCGGCGAGGGAGAGGAGGAACCCGAAGTGCAGGTTGTACGCGGGGCCGAAGAGGTCGGGGAAGACCGCGGTCTCTTTCATCGCCGGCGTGGTGGGGTTACTGGATCCCGGGGCCTGCAGCAGGCCGGGGGTGCGCAGCAGGTAGTAGACGAGGTAGAACGCGACGTAGTTGAGCATGATCGTGACGATCACCTCGTGCGCTCCGGTGCGGGCTTTCAGGAGCCCCGCGATTCCCGCCCACAGGGCACCCGCCACGACGCCCGCGACGAGCGCGACGAGCGCGTGCAGGCCCCAGGGGAGGTCGAAGGCGAACGCGACATAGCCGCCGGCCGCCGCGGCGACGAGCATCTGTCCCCGACCACCGATGTTGAACATGCCGACGCGGAACGCGAGCGCGACGCCGAGGCCCGCGGCGATGAGCGGCGTCGCGAAGGTCAGGGTCTCGGTCAGAGGACGGATCCCGGTCGCGAACTCGGGGCGACGGAAGTTGTAGATCGCGCCCTGGAAGAACGACGCGTAGGCACCCGACACGGACTGCCAGATCGCGACGAGGGTGTCGCCCGGTCGCGCGAAGAAGTAGACCGCGGATGCCTGGACGTTCTCGTCGGTCGCCGCGATCATCACCGCTCCCACGAGGAGGGCGAGGATGACGGCGAGGACCGAGATGATGGCGTTGCCGGTGGCGACCTCGCGCAACGCGCGGCGCCAACGGTTCTCCTCGGTGGCGGGCTCGGGGGCGACGACGCGTGCGCCGGCGGCCGGGTCGACCTCGGCGGCGCCCTCGAGGGCAGCACCGGCGGAGGTCTGATCGGCGACCTCGGCGGCGCGGTCCGCGCGCGTGGCACTCGGGTCGTGCGGGCTATGCGGATCGCTCACGCCGCGACTCCTTCGTTCTGGGGTGTTTCGCCGGCCATCATCAGGCCCAGCACGTCGCGGGTGGTGTCGCCGGGTACGATGCCGACCACGCGGCCGCGGTACATGACCATGATCCGATCAGCGAGCGCGGTCACCTCGTCGAGCTCGGTGGAGACGACGATCACCGGCACGCCCGTGTCGCGCGTCTCGATGATGCGCTTGTGGATGAACTCGATCGAGCCCACGTCGACACCGCGGGTGGGCTGTGCCGCCACGAACAGTCGCAGCTCGCGGCTGAGCTCGCGGGCGAGGACGACCTTCTGCTGGTTTCCGCCGGACAGCTTTCCGACGGGCGTCTCGATCGAGGGCGTGCGCACATCGAACTCCGCCACCTTCTCGCGGGCGAAGCCCGCCAGCGTCGACAGCTGCAGCGCTCCCCCCTTGACGAAGGGGGCTCCGTCGGCACGATCGAGCATGAGGTTCTCGGCGATCGAGAACTCGCCCACGAGGCCGTCTTCTTTGCGGTCCTCGGGGACGAAGCCGACACCGGCATCGAGCACCGCGCGGACGGTCGAACCGGCGAGGTCTTTGCCGTCGAGCGTGATGGAGCCTTCGACCCGATCCTGCAGCCCGACGAGTGCCTCGGTGAGCTCGGTCTGGCCGTTGCCCTGCACGCCCGCGATGGCGAGGACCTCGCCGCGGCGCACCTCGAAGCTCACGTCGTTGACGACGACCTGTCCGATCGCGTCGACCACGGTCAGGCCCTTCACCGACAGCCCGACCTCGCCGAGGGTGGGCGCGTCCTTCTGCACGGTGAGCTCGACCGCGCGGCCGACCATGAGCGAGGCGAGTTCGGCGTTGGAGGCGGTGGGTTCGGCCTCGCCGACCACCTTGCCCAGGCGGATGACGGTGATGCGATCCGCGACCTCGCGGACCTCACGCAGCTTGTGGGTGATGAAGACGATCGAGGTGCCCGCGGCCTTGAGCTGCCGCATGATCGACATGAGTTCGTCGGTCTCCTGCGGCGTGAGCACGGCGGTGGGCTCATCGAACACGAGCACCTTCGCGTCGCGCGAGAGCGCCTTGACGATCTCGACGCGCTGCTGCACGCCGACCGGCAGGTCGTCGACGAGAGCATCGGGATCGACGTCGAACCCGAAGCGGTCGGAGATCTCCTTCACCTTGGCGCGCGCGGCCGCGATGTCGAGGCGACCGCCGGCTTTCGTCGGCTCGTGCCCGAGCATGACGTTCTCGGCCACGGTGAAGACGGGGACGAGCATGAAGTGCTGGTGCACCATGCCGATGCCGGCGCGCATCGCGTCGCCGGGGCCGGAGAAGTGCTGGACGGCGTCGTCGAGCAGGATCTCTCCGCCGTCGGCCTGGTAGAGGCCGTAGAGGACGTTCATCAGGGTGGACTTGCCGGCACCGTTCTCACCGAGCAGGCAGTGGATCTCTCCGGCCTCGACAGTGAGGTCGATGTGGTCGTTCGCCACGAGGGACCCGAAGGTTTTCGTGATCCCGCGGAGTTCGAGCTTCATGTTCCCGATCCTAAGTTCTCGACGCCGCGCGACGCAGGCGTTCGACAGGAGGGCCGCGTCGCGCGCGACCCGAGCAGGGGGCGGCCGTCACTGCGGCCATAAAGGGAGGGGAGGCCGGCATGCGCCGGCCTCCCCGAGACAGTACGTGCTCTCAGCCGGCGAGGTACGACTCGACGGTGATCGAACCGTCGACGATCTGGGCCTTGAGGTCGTCGATCTTGGTCGTGAGGTCGGCGGGGACCCGGTCGGACCAGTCGTGGTAGTCCGCGATGCCCACGCCCTCGTTCTCGAGCGTGCCGACGAACGGAGCCGCGTCGAACGAGCCGTTGCCGGCGGCGACGATGGCGTCCTTCGTACCGACGTCGATGCCCTTGAGGATCGAGGTCAGCAGCAGGTCGCCGACGGTGGGGTCGGTCTCGTACACGTCGGCGTCGACGCCGACCAGGGCGATCTCGCGACCGGCGTCGCGGATGGCGACGGCAGCCGACTGGTAGATCGGGCCGCCGACGGGCAGGAGCACGTCGACGTTCTGGTCGATGATCGCCTGCGCGGTCTGGCGAGCGGTGTCGTTCGCCTCGAAGCCACCGGTGAACGAGCCGTCCTGGGCGGCGCGGTCCCAGCCGACGACGCGGACGCTGGTGCCGTTGTCGGTGTTGTACTTGTCGACGCCCTGGGCGAAGCCGTCCATGAAGATGCTCACGGTCGGGATGTTGAGGCCACCGAAGGTGCCGACGACGCCGGTCTTCGAGGTGCCCGCCGCGAGGTAACCGGCGAGGTAGGCCGCCTGCGCGGTGTCGAAGATGATGGGCTTGATGTTGGGCGCGTCGGTCTGGCCGTCGAAGTCGCTGTCGACGGTGTCGTCGATCGAGACGTACTGCAGGTCGGGGTTGGCCTTCGCCGACTCGAGCGCCGCGGGGGCGAGGAGGAAGCCGACCGTGACGATCGTGTTGCAGCCCTGGTCGACCAGGTTCTGCAGGTTGGACGCGTAGTCGGTCTCGGCCTGCGACTCGACCTCGATGGGGGTCTTCGAGCCGAGCTCGGTGGCGGCCGCGTCGACGCCCTCTTTACCGAGCTGGTTGAACGACTTGTCGTCGAAGCCGCCGGCGTCCGACACCATGCAGGGCAGGTAGTCGCTGGCGCCGGAACCGGCACCGCCCGACGCGCCGTTGCTCTCGGGCGCTGCGCCGCAACCGGCGAGCAGCACGGCAGCGCCGATCATGGCGAGACCGCTGACGACGGCCTTCTTCGTGGTCTTCACGAATGGTCCTCCAAGACGGATGCCCCCAACGGGTTCGGGGGACGATCCCGTCACGTTACCTACTGTGTCGTCGTGCCCACGCACCGGGAGCCGCCGTGCGCGCCAATGGTTACAAAGACGCAATCTCGCGTCACGCGACCGCCACACGAGCAACGGGGACCGGAACCGGATGCCACGAGCAGTGGCATCCGGTTTCAGAGCACGTCACCGCGGCCCGTGAGCTTGAGGGCGTCGACGACGCCCTTGACCCGCTGCGCGTTCTCGCTGGTGGTGACCAGGAGGGCGTCGGGGGTGTCGACGACGACGATGTCGCGCACGCCGATGAGGCTGATCACGCGCTTGGTCTGCGAGACGACGATGCCGCTCGAAGCGTCGGAGAGCACGCGGGCGTCTTCTCCGAGGATGGCGAGCTCGTTGCGGCCACCGTGCGAGTTCAGCTTGGACAGGCTGGCGAAGTCGCCCACGTCGTCCCAGTCGAAGTGGCCGGGGATCACGGCGAGGCGCCCCTTCTCGGCGGCCGGCTCGGCGACCGAGTAGTCGATGGCGATCTTCTTCAGGCTCGGCCACAGGCGGTCGACCGCGGGACCGCGGCGGTCGCGGTCGTCCCAGGCGTCGGCGAGTTCGATCAACGACGCGTGCAGTTCGGGCTCGTTGACGGCGAGCTCCGCCAGCAGCACGTCGGCGCGGGTGATGAACATGCCGGCGTTCCAGAGGTACGCGCGGTCTTCGAAGTACTGCTTCGCCGTGTCGAGGTCGGGCTTCTCGACGAAGCGCTCCACCATGTAGGCCTCGGGGGCGCCGTCGACGATGAGCTCGCCGGCCTGCTTGATGTAGCCGAAGCCCACCGAGGCCTCGCTGGGCTGGATGCCGATGGTGCAGATGTACCCCTCGCGCGCGACGGCGACGGCCTGGCGCACGGCGAACTCGAACTGCCGGGTCTGGCGGATGACGTGGTCGGCGGCGAACGATCCGATGATGACGTCGGGTTCGCGGCGCACGAGGATCGCGGCGGCGAGGCCGATGGCGGCCGACGAGTCGCGGGGCTCCGACTCGAGGAACACGTTGTGGTCGGGCACGCCCGGGAGCTCCCGCTCGACGGCGGCGCGGTGGGCGCGGCCCGTCACGACGGCGATGCGGTCCTCGCCGGCGAGCGGCGCGAGCCGGTCCCACGTGTCGCGCAACAGCGTCTGCCCCGACCCGGTGAGGTCGTGCAGGAACTTGGGTGCGTCGGCGCGCGAGAGCGGCCAGAGGCGACTGCCGATGCCTCCGGCGGGGATCACGGCGTAGAAGTCTTCGATAGCGGGGTCAGCCATGGCCCCGACCCTAGCGGTCGAGGGCCCGCACCCCCGAGAAGCGGTGCGCAGCGCCACCCGGGTGAGGTGGGCGCAGGTCTCGTCCGGGCGCGCGGCGCAGCACCGGAGATATCTCGACATCGAGAGAGTGTTAGGCGCCCCTAATCCCCGCCGTTCATAGCCCGGACGTAGTATTCAATAGCGCCCGTGTGACGCTCGAGGCCTGTGTCGGCCTCACCTCGTGTTCGATCAGGGAGGACGACCGTGTCAGCACCAGCACGTGCCACGCCGTCAGTGAAAGCGACCACCTCGAAGAGGCCGCGCGGAACGCTGTACCGCGGCCGCGAAGGCATGTGGTCGTGGGTTCTGCACCGCATCACCGGTGTGGCGATCTTCTTTTTCCTGCTCGTGCACATCCTCGACACGGCGCTCATCCGCGTGTCCCCCGAGGCGTACGACGCGGTGATCGGCACGTACAAGAACCCCATCATGGGTCTCGGCGAGGTCGCCCTCGTCGGTGCGATCGCCTACCACGCCTTCAACGGCCTGCGCATCATCCTGGTCGACTTCTGGCCGTGGGCCACGCGCCACCAGCGCCAGCTGTGGTGGGGCGTGCTCGGCCTCTGGGTCGTCACGATGCTCGGCTTCACGCCGCGCCACCTGATCAACGTCTTCAGCGCCGTCACCGGGAGCCACTGATGTCCGTCGCCCAAGAAGCCGCCACGATCCCCGCTCCGCGCACGCCCAGTGTGCGCAAGAAGGGCGCCAACCTCGAGAAGTGGGGCTGGCTCTACATGCGCGCCTCGGGCGTGCTGTTGATCGTCCTGATCTTCGGCCACCTGTTCGTCAACCTCATGACGGGCGACGGCATCCACCAGATCGACTTCGCGTTCGTCGCGGGCAAGCTCGCCTCGCCGTTCTGGCAGTGGTGGGACGTCCTCATGCTGTGGCTGGCCCTCATCCACGGCGCCAACGGCATGCGCACGATCGTCAACGACTACGTCACGCACGCCACGGTCCGCAAGATCCTCGTGTGGTCGCTGTGGCTGTCGGCGGGCTTCCTGATCGTGCTCGGCACGCTCGTGGTCTTCACCTTCGACCCCTGCCTCGGCGTGACCGAGAGCAGCTCCCTGTGGGACGTGTGCCAGGCGGCGTGAGCCGACGGCATCCCTTCTTTCGACCGACAGCAGAGGTATTGCACACGTGAGCACTCAGACCACCGCGGACTCCACCGTCAAAGACGGTGTCCACTACCACCAGTTCGACGTCATCATCGTCGGCGCCGGCGGCGCAGGCATGCGCGCGGCGATCGAGGCCGGCCCCGGTGCGAAGACCGCGGTCATCTCGAAGCTCTACCCCACCCGCTCCCACACGGGCGCAGCGCAGGGCGGCATGGCCGCAGCGCTGGCGAACGTCGAAGAGGACTCCTGGGAGTGGCACACCTTCGACACCATCAAGGGCGGCGACTACCTGGTCGACCAGGATGCCGCGGAGATCCTCGCCAAAGAGGCCATCGACGCCGTCATCGACCTCGAGAACATGGGCCTGCCGTTCAACCGCACGCCCGAGGGCAAGATCGACCAGCGGCGCTTTGGCGGTCACACCGCCGACCACGGCAAGACGCCCGTGCGCCGCGCCTGCTACGCCGCCGACCGCACCGGCCACATGATCCTTCAGACGCTGTTCCAGAACTGCGTCAAGCTCGGCATCAACTTCTTCAACGAGTTCTACGTGCTCGACCTGATCACGGTCAAGGACGCGGCGGGCGCGACCCAGGTCGCCGGCGTCGTCGCGTACGACCTGGCCACCGGCGAGCTGCACGTCTTCCAGTCCAAGGCCGTCGTCTTCGCCACCGGCGGTTTCGGCAAGATCTTCAAGACCACGTCCAACGCGCACACCCTCACCGGTGACGGCGTCGGCATCGTGTGGCGCAAGGGCCTGCCGCTCGAGGACATGGAGTTCTTCCAGTTCCACCCGACCGGCCTCGCCGGTCTCGGCATCCTGCTCACCGAGGGCGCCCGTGGCGAGGGAGCGATCCTGCGCAACGCCAGCGGTGAGCGCTTCATGGAGCGCTACGCCCCGACCATCAAGGACCTCGCGCCCCGTGACATCGTCGCGCGCTGCATGGTGCAGGAGGTCTCGGAGGGCCGCGGCGCCGGTCCCCACCGCGACTACGTGCTGCTGGACTGCACCCACCTGGGTGCCGAGGTGCTCGAGACCAAGCTCCCCGACATCACCGAGTTCGCCCGCACGTACCTGGGCGTCGACCCGGTCGTCGAGCCGGTCCCCGTCATGCCGACCGCGCACTACGCGATGGGCGGCATCCCGACCAACATCAAGGCCGAGGTGCTCGCCGACAACGACACCGTCGTGCCCGGCCTCTACGCCGCCGGCGAGTGCGCCTGCGTCTCGGTGCACGGCTCGAACCGCCTCGGCACCAACTCGCTGCTCGACATCAACGTGTTCGGCAAGCGCGCCGGACGCAACGCGGTCGAGTACGTCAAAACGGCCGACTTCGTGCCCCTGCCCGAAGACCCCGCCGCCGAGGTGCGCGGACTCATCGAGGGGCTCCGCAACAACAGCGGGACCGAGCGCATCGCCGTCCTGCGCAAGACGCTGCAGGACGAGATGGATAAGGGCGCGCAGGTGTTCCGCACCCACGACTCGCTCTCGAAGGTGCTCGACGTGATCGCCGACCTGCGCGAGCGCTACAAGAACATCCACGTCGACGACAAGGGCAAGCGCTTCAACACCGACCTGCTCGAAGCGGTTGAGCTGGGCTTCCTGCTCGACCTCGCCGAGGTCGTCGTCTACTCGGCGCAGAACCGCGAAGAGAGCCGTGGCGGTCACATGCGCGACGACTTCCCCACGCGCGACGACGAGAAGTACATGCAGCACACCATGGCGTACCTGTCGGGCGACCCCCACTCGTCGCACCCGGCCGATCACATCGAGCTGGGCTGGAAGCCCGTGGTGTTCACCAAGAACGAGGCGGGCGAGTTGCGTTACCCGCCGCTTGAGAGGAAGTACTGAGATGGCATCCACCGTCATCGAGAGCGTCGACACCTCCGACAAGGTCGAGCAGACCCCGGAGGACACCGGGATCCAGTCGTTCCTCGTCACCTTCAACATCCGTCGCTTCGACCCCGAGGTCGACGACGAGCCGCGTTGGGTCGACTACGACGTGGAGCTCTACTCCACCGACCGCGTGCTCGACGCGCTGCACAAGATCAAGTGGGAGACCGACGGCTCGCTGTCGTTCCGCCGCTCCTGCGCGCACGGCATCTGCGGATCGGATGCCATGCGCATCAACGGCCGCAACCGCCTGGCCTGCAAGACGCTGATCAAGGATCTTGACATCTCGCAGCCCATCTACGTCGAGGCGATCAAGGGCCTGCCCCTCGAGAAGGACCTCATCGTCGACATGGAGCCGTTCTTCGCCTCCTACCGCGAGGTGCAGCCCTTCCTGATCTCGAGCTCGAAGCCCGAGGCCGGCAAAGAGCGCGTGCAGTCGATCGTCGACCGCGAGGTCTTCGACGACACCACCAAGTGCATCCTGTGCGCCGCGTGCACCTCGTCGTGCCCCGTGTTCTGGACCGACGGGCAGTACTTCGGCCCCGCCGCGATCGTCAACGCGCACCGCTTCATCTTCGACTCGCGCGACGACGCCGGCGACGTGCGTCTCGACATCCTGAACGACAAAGAGGGCGTGTGGCGTTGCCGCACCACCTTCAACTGCACCGAGGCGTGCCCCCGCGGCATCGAGGTCACCAAGGCCATCGCCGAGGTCAAGCAGGCCGTCCTCCGCGGCGGTCGCTGACCCCTCCCCCTCGAACGGCGGGTGCGCTTCGGCGCCCCGCCGTTCGGCGTTCGTCCCCGGCGCCCAGCGTCGACGGAGGTGGCCGTCACGGGCGTGCGTCCCCGCGCGCGGCGACGCCACGGCATCCATTCATTAGGCTCGACGGGTGACCGAGACCCACTCCGATCCGCGGCCGCTGCCCGCGGTCCGTGAGGACGACACGTCGCTGCGCGATCGGCTCGAGGCCGCGCAGAGCGCCGTGCGCAGCCGCCTCGATCAGCCCATCGCCCGCGCCGCCCGAATCGCGCGCTGGTTCCCGATCCGGGTGTGGCGGCACTTCCTGCAGCACAACGGCTTCCTGCTCGCCGCGGGTATGAGCTACCAGGGGATCTTCGCCGTCTTCTCGGCGCTGTACCTCGCCTTCGCCGGGGTGGGCATCTGGCTCGGCGGCAGCAAGAGCGCCATCGACGGGCTCATCGGGATCATCAACAGCTACATCCCCGGCATCATCAGCAAGAACGGCCTCGTCGATCGCGAGCAGGTCGAATCCGTCGCCCAGGAAAGCGGACGGCTTCTCACCATCACCGGCATCGTCGCCGTGATCGTCGTCGTCTGGACGGCCATCGGCTTCGTCACCTTCACACGTCGCGCGGTGCGCGACACCTTCGGCCTTCCCTTCGACATGCGCAACTACGTGCTGCTCAAGGCCCGCGACTTCGTCGCCTCGATCCTCTTCGGGCTCGCGCTGCTCGTGGGCGCCCTGCTCGGCTCGGTCACGACCGGTGCCGTCGACCTGGTGTTCGGGTTCATCGGGTGGGACCGGGAGACACTCGGATGGTCCGTCGGCGCGCGGGTCGTCTCGCTGCTCGTCGCGTTCGCCGTGAACACCGTCGCCCTCGCCGCGCTGTTCCGGTTCCTCACCGGCACGACCCTCACGTGGCGCCGCGCCTGGCCCGGAGCCCTGGTCGGGGCGACCGGCATGGTGCTGCTGCAGGTCGGCGCGGGATTCCTCGTCGTGTACTCCCCCACGAACCCGCTGCTCGGCACGTTCGCGGTCCTGATCGGCTTCCTTCTGTGGTTCCGCCTCATCGGGATCGTCATCCTGGTCTCGGCGGCGTGGATCGCGGTGGCGGCGGGCGACCGCGACGTTCCGTTGCGCTCGCCCGAGGACCGTCGCGCCATGGAGCAGGCGGCCCTCGTGATCGCGGCGCAGGTGGGCGTGCGCGAGGCCGAGAAGACCCTGGCACTCACCCGGTGGCCGTGGCGCTGGCGCGCGAAGCGGGCGCTGTCCGCGGCCGAGAAGACCCTCGCCCGGGCCGAGGCGGACGTTCCCGCGCCCCGCCGCATGTCGCTGATCCCCGACTGACGCAGAGCGGCGAGGTGGGCGCCCCGTCGAGACCTGCGGCGATGTCGGACCCCGCGGCTAGGCTCGACGGGTGGCTCGTTCCGTACGTATCGTCTCCGTCAACGTCAATGGCATCCGTGCCGCCGTCCGCAAGGGCATGACCGAATGGCTCGACGCCTCCGGCGCCGACATCGTCACCCTTCAAGAGGTGCGGGCGACCGCCGAACAGCTGGCCGAGGCGCTGCCCGGCTGGCAGATCGTCAACGACGAGGCCCTGCAGAAGGGCCGCGCCGGTGTCGCGATCATCAGTCGGCTGCCCGGTATCGCGACGCGCACCCACCTCGGGCCCGAGCCGCTCGACGCCTCGGGCCGCTGGATCGAGACCGACTTCGACATCGACGGCGAAACCGTCACCATCGTCAGCGCGTACGTGCACAGCGGCGAGGTCGACACTCCCAAGCAAGACGCGAAGTGGGTGTTCCTCGATGCCATGGAGCAGCGGTTGGCCGATCTGGCTTCGGAGCGCGAGCTGGCTCTCGTCACGGGTGACCTCAACGTCGGCCATCGCGAGCTCGACATCAAGAACTGGCGCGGCAACCGCAAGAACGCCGGCTTCCTCCCGCGTGAGCGCGCGTACTTCGACCGGTTCTTCGGACCGGCCGGCGAGCAGGTCGAGGGCGTCGACGGTTCCACCGGTGCGGGCCTCGGCTGGGTCGACGTGGGTCGTCGCGCCGTCGGCGAGGTCGACGGCCCGTACACGTTCTGGTCGATGCGCGGAAAGGCGTTCGACACCGACAGCGGCTGGCGCATCGACTACCACGTCGCCACTCCGGCCCTCGCGGAGCGCGTCACGAGCTATCACGTGGAGCGCGCCGCCTCGTACGACACCCGCTGGAGCGACCACGCTCCGGTGATCGTCGACTACACGCTCGGCGCCTGAGGCCCGGCGCCTGAGCGGCGCCGGTCTCACCGGCATCCGGATGCCGTCGCGTCGTCGCCGCGTGGCGCTCGGGGCATCACCCGCCGCCGACACCGTCCCGCGAACGGTGCTCCCCGCACCGACGCCTAGGATCGAGGGGTGACTCAGCAGCGCCTCTACTCCGGAATGCAGCCCTCCGCCGACAGCCTCCAGATCGGCAACTACATCGGTGCGCTGCTGCAGTGGCGCGAGCTGCAGGACGAATACGACGCGTTCTTCTCGGTCGTCGACCTGCACGCGCTCACGCAGCCCGGCGACCCCGCCGAGCGCCGCGAGAAGACCCGCCGCACCGCGGCCCAGTACATCGCCGCCGGCATCGAGCCCTCGCGCTCCACCCTGTACGTGCAGTCGCACGTCCCCGCGCACGCCGAACTGCAGTGGGTGCTCTCGACCCTCACCGGCTTCGGCGAGGCCGGGCGCATGACGCAGTTCAAGGACAAGTCGGCCCGCTACGGCACGGATGCCACGAACGTCGGCCTCTTCACCTACCCGGTGCTCATGGCCGCCGACATCCTGCTGTACCAGACCGATGTCGTGCCCGTCGGCGACGACCAGAAGCAGCACATCGAGCTCACCCGCGACCTGGCTGAGCGCTTCAACCAGCGCTTCGGCCAGACGTTCACCATGCCGAAGCCGATGATCCAGCGCGAGACCGCCCGCATCTTCGACCTGCAGAACCCGACCTCGAAGATGTCGAAGTCGGCCGAGTCCGACGCGGGCGTGCTGTGGATGCTCGACGAGCCCAAGGTGAGCGCCAAGAAGATCATGCGCGCGGTCACCGACTCCGAGGGAGCCGTGCGCTTCGACCGCGACGAGAAGCCCGGCGTCTCGAACCTCCTCGTGATCTACTCGGCCCTCACCGGTCGCGAGATCACCTCGATCGAAGACGAGTACTCCGGTCGCGGCTACGGCGACTTCAAGAAGGGGCTCGCCGAGGTCGTGGTGAACGAGTTCGAGCCGGTGCGCGAGCGCGCCCTCGAGCTGCTGTCCGACCCCGCCGAGCTCGACCGCGTACTCGCCACGAACGCCGAGCGGGCGGCATCCGTCGCCGAGAAGACCCTCACCGACGTGTACGACAAGATCGGGCTGCTGCGGCGCGTCTGAGCCGGGGCGTTCGTGCCGCCACGCCGACGGTACGATGGCGCGACGGCAGGACGCCGTCCCGACAGGAGTCCCCGTGCCCTCGCCGACGTCCTCGCGCCGCGCCGCTCTCATCGCACTGATCGCGCTGGTCGGCCTGAGCGTCCCGACCACCGCTCAGGCGGCCGCCCGCACCGACTGTCGCCCCGTGCCGACGCCCGCGGCCGACATCCTGCGTGCCAGTGATGCCTGGAGCACGTTCGGGGTCGACGGCAGCGGTGTGCGAGTGGGCGTCATCTCGGACTCGTTCGGCACGGCCGGCGAGGACGTGGTCGCCGCCGACGTCGCAGCGGGATGGCTTCCCGGGCCGGGCAACCCCTGCGGATGGACCACGCCCACGCGGGTGGTGCTCGATAATTCCACGAGCGCGAGCGACGAGGGCCGGGCGATGGCCCAGCTCGTCCACGGCATCGCGCCGGGGGCCGAGCTGATGTTCGCCGCTCCCCCCACGAGCGACAACGCGGGCCTCGCCGTGGCCATCGACGCCCTCCGCGACGCGGGCGCCGACATCATCGTCGACGACCTCGCCGCCGACGACGATCTCGCGTACGAGCGTCTCGCGGCGGGATACGCCGTCCAGCGAGCCGTGGACGCCGGCGTCCTGTACGTCTCCGCCGCGGGGAACTTCGGCCGTCCCGGCGCGGAGGGATACCCCAGCGCGGGCTACCCGGTCTCGGGATGGTCCTCGACCCGGTACCGCCCGATGCCCTGCGCCGCCGATGTCGAGCAGTCCGCCCTCGCTTCGGCCCCGGAGATCACCGCGGTGGACTGCATGGATGTCGACCCCGGCCCCGGGAGCGATCCGGGTCTGGGGGTGACGCTCTTGCCGGGCTTCGCCACCCTGTCCAACCTGCACTGGGCGCAGAAAGCGGGTTCCGTCACGACGCACCTGGGGTTGGGCGTCAAGAACCTCTCGACCGGAGAGCTGAAGGTCGTCTGGGCCTCCGATCCGGAGCGGCCGCTCGTTCCCTCGGCGTTGTCGGGCCTCGGATCGGCGGATCCGACCGAATGGGAGGTGTCGATCGTGCGTCGGGTGACACCCGAGGCGTCGACGCCGGCGGTCAGCATCGTGATGCCGAACGTCGTGAGGTTCCTCGCGGTCGCCGCTCTGGAGTATTTCCACTCCACCGAGACCGACGACATCGGGGCGAGCCTGATCGGCCACGAGGCCGACCCCGCGACATTGGCCGTGGCCGCGGTCAACGCCTCCGACCTCACGCTCGGCACCTATTCGTCGGCCGGCCCGGCCACCACCCTGTTCGGCGTGCCGACGGCGACGACGGTGCCCGGTCCCGCGCTCGCGGGAGTAGACGGCCTGCCCGTGAGTCTGCCGATGGACGGTGAGCAGAACCTCTTCTTCGGCACGTCTGCCGCCGCTCCCACGGTCGCCGCCGTCGCCGCTCTCGCTGTGCAGGCGGCACCCGGCACGACGCCGGCTGCCTTGCGTGCCGCGCTCGTCGACGGTGCCCGCGCCGACGCGTTCGCCTCGCCGTGGCCGTCGACGCTCGAGGCGTCGCGCTTCTCGGGGGCCGGCTTGACCGACGCGGTCGCGACGGTCGCCGCCGTCCTGCCGCCCGCGCCGACGCCGACGCCCACGCCCGTGCCGACGTCCGTGCCCACGCCGACGTCCGTTCCCACACCGACCGCCGTGCCCGCGCCCGACCCGACCGCCGCGCCGGCCGCGGCGCCTCCCCCGGGCCGGCTCGCCGAGAGCGGGACGTCGATCGACGGCGTCGCCCTCGGCGCCGGCGTGCTGAGCCTGATCGCGGGACTCGTCGTCGTGCGCGCCCGCAGGCGTCGGCGAAACGGCAGCGACGCGGCGGTCACCGGACGCCGGTGACCGCGGGGAGCGGCCGCACGGCATCCTGCCCGCGCGCAAGACCCGCCCGCGATGTCGGGGCTGCGTGACACGATGGCCCCATGCCGGAGATGCCAGAGGTCGAAGGACTCGTCGAGTTCCTGCGCGGACGCATCACGGGGCTGCGCGTCGACAAAGCCACCGTGTCGGCGATCAACGCGCTGAAGACCTACGACCCGCCGCTCACCGCGCTGGTGGGGTCCACGGTCACCGCCGTCGATCGTCACGGCAAGTTCCTCGACGTCACGACCGATGCCGGGCTCCATCTCGTGTTCCATCTCGCCAAGGCCGGGTGGCTGCGGTGGTACGACGCCCTGCCGACGACGATCATCAAGCCCGGCAAGACGCCGATCGCGCTGCGCGTGGGCTTCGACGACGGCTCGGGGTTCGATCTCACCGAGGCCGGCACCAAGAAGTCGCTGGCTGTGTACGCGGTGCGCACGCCCGACGAGGTGCCGGGCATCGCACGGCTCGGCCCCGACCCCCTCGGCGAGGGCTTCGACCGCGCCGCCTTCGGCGCGCTGATCGCCGGGCGACGCACGCAGATCAAGGGCGTGCTGCGCGACCAGTCGATCATCGCCGGCGTCGGCAACGCGTACTCCGACGAGATCCTCCACGCCGCGAGAATGTCTCCCTATGCTCTGGCGGCGACCCTCACCGACGACGAGGTCGACCGCCTCTTCACCGCGATGACCGAGACCCTGGCCGAGGCGATCCACGAAGCTCGGGGCAAACCGCCCGCCCAGCTGAAGGATGCGAAGCGCCGCGGCATGCGCGTGCACGGCCGGCGCGGCGAAGAATGCCCGGTCTGCGGCGACGAGGTGCGCAGTGTGTTCTTCGCCGACAACTCGCTCGAGTACTGCCCCACGTGCCAGACCGGCGGCAAGCTCCTCGCCGACCGGCGCCTGTCGCGACTGCTCAAGTAGAGGCACGGAGGAGCCCCCGTCGCGTGTCCCTGCGTTTCGGGAATGAACCTCGAAACGCTGCGTTGACTAGACTTCGAAGAGCAACAACGTGCTCCGGGGTCGGTGAGAATCCGAACCGGCGGTGACAGTCCGCGAACCCCTCCACCTCGGTGGTGGGGCCGATCCGGTGGAATTCCGGGACCGACGGTGATGCGACGGGTATCCGTCGCTAGTCCGGATAGGAGGCGGCACGGACGGCGTGACACGCCTTCCCGCTGGCCCTGCCCCGACTTCGCGGGAAGGACAAGGGAATGGCATCCGCCGTCGAGATCGACGCCATGAGGCGAGCGCTGCAGCTCGCCCGGCGCGGCCCGCGCGGGCTGAACCCCCAGGTGGGCGCCGTGATCCTCTCCCCCGCCGGCGAGGTGCTGGCGGAGGGCTTCCACCGTGGCGCGGGAACCGCGCACGCCGAGGTCGACGCGCTCTCGCAGCTCGCCCCGGGCGCGGCCCGCGGCGCGACCGCCGTGGTGACCCTCGAGCCGTGCAATCACACCGGCCGTACCGGTCCGTGCGCGCTCGCCCTCATCGACGCCGGTGTGACCCGCGTCGTCTACGCCCTCGACGACCCCACCGACGCCGCATCGGGCGGAGCCGATCGCCTGCGCCGGGCGGGCGTCGACGTCGAGTCCGGGATCGAGCGCGATGCCGCCGAATCCGTCGTGCACGACTGGATCTCGCTCACGCGCACCGGTCGCCCGCACGTCACGGTCAAGTGGGCGCAGAGCCTCGACGGTCGTGCCGCCGCCGACGACGGCACGAGCCAGTGGATCACCGGCCCCGCCGCCCGGCGAGACGTGCACGCGCGACGCGCGGCCGCCGACGCGATCGTCGCCGGAACCGGCACCGTGCACGCCGACGATCCCGCCCTCACCGCCCGCGCCGACGACGGCTCGCTGCTCGACGCGCAGCCCACGCCCGTGATCGTCGGACGACGCGACACGGCCCCGGATGCCGCGGTGCGCCGCCACCCGCGGGAGCCCCTGTTCTACGCCACCCACGATGTGACCGCCGTGATGGCCGACCTCGGAGCGCGAGGCGTTCAGCGGGTGTTCGTCGAGGGCGGTCCGACGCTCGCGAGCGCGGTCGTCGGCGCGGGCCTCGCCGACGAGCTGCTCGTCTACGTCGCCCCCGTGCTGCTCGGCGGATCGCGCCTCGCGCTCGGCGACGTGGGCGTACCGACCATCGCCGACGCCCGTCGGTTGAGCGTGGCATCCATCCAGAACCTCGGCGACGACCTGCTGATCGTCGCCCACCCCAGCTCTGATCGAGAGGGACAATCCTGATGTTCACCGGAATCGTGGAAGAGATCGGCGCCGTCACCGCCGTCGAGCCCTCGGGCGACGGGGTGCGGCTGACGCTGCGCGCGCCGCTGTCGGTATCGGATGCCGGCCACGGCGACTCGATCTCGGTCAGCGGCGTGTGCCTCACCGTCGTCGACCAGGGCGACGACTGGTTCACCGCCGACGTCATGAAGCAGACGCTCGACATGTCGACGCTGGCCGGCGTCGCCCCCGGTCTCGCCGTCAACCTCGAGCGCGCCACCGCCGCGCACGGGCGCCTGGGCGGTCACATCGTGCAGGGCCACATCGACGGCACCGGGGTGGTGCGCGAGGTGCGTCCGGGTGCGCAGTGGAGCGTCGTGCGGGTCGGCATCCCGGCTCACCTCGCCCCCCTGGTCGTCGACAAGGGCTCCATCGCGATCGACGGCGTCTCGCTCACCGTCAGCGCGGTCAGCGACGCCGCGGAGTCCGACCCGTGGCTCGAGGTCTCGCTCATCCCCGAGACGCTCGAGGCGACGACCCTGGGCCGCGCTGAGGCCGGCACCCCCGTCAACCTCGAGACCGACATCCTCGCGCGCCACGTGCAGCGCATGCTCGCCTTCCGTACGACCGAGAATCCCGCGGCTGCGGCCGCATCGACCGAGAGGGGCTCCGCATGAGCCTGTCCACCATCCCCGAGGCCCTGGAGGCCCTGCGTCAGGGCCGACCGATCCTGGTCGCCGACGATGAGGACCGCGAGAACGAGGGCGACGTGATCCTGTCGGCCCAGCTCGCGACCCCCGAGGCCCTCGCCTGGACCGTCCGCTGGTCGAGCGGCTACGTCTGCGCCCCCATGCCGGGCGAGTGGGCCGACCGCCTGGATCTGCCGCCCATGGTGGCGGTGAACGAAGACGCCCGGGGTACCGCCTACACCGTGAGCGTCGACGCCGCCTCCGGCGTGACCACCGGCATCAGCGCCTCGGACCGCGCGCGCACGCTCAACGTGCTCGCCGACCCCGCGTCGGTGCCGACCAGCGTCATCCGTCCGGGGCACGTGCTGCCGCTGCGGGCCGTCGACGGCGGTGTGCGCGAGCGCGCCGGTCACACCGAGGCCGCCGTCGACCTCATGCGTCTCGCGGGCCTCGAGCCGGTCGGCGCGATCGCCGAGGTCGTCGCCGAGGACGGCAGCATGATGCGCCTGCCCGGACTCTTCGAGCTCGGCGAGCGCGACGGCATCCCGGTCATCACCATCGAGCAGCTCATCGGCTACCTGAACGAGACCGACCCGCTGCCGGTCACGGCTCCCGCGCGGCGCCGGGTGAGCCTGCGGGCCGAGTCCAACGTGCCCACCTCGCACGGCACGTTCCGCTTCCTCGCCTACAAGGACCGCGTGACCGGGACCGACCACCTCGCGGTCGTCTCAGGCGATCTGACCGAGGCGGCCCCGCTCGTGCGCGTGCACTCCGAGTGCCTGACCGGTGAGGCCTTCGGCTCGCTGAAGTGCGAGTGCGGCCCGCAGCTCGACGCCGCCCTCGACACGATCGACCGCGACGGCGGCATCGTCATCTACATGCGCGGCCACGAGGGGCGCGGGATCGGCCTCATCAACAAGCTGCGCGCGTACAACCTGCAGGAGCGCGGCCTCGACACCGTCGACGCCAACCTCGCGCTCGGCCTGCCCGCCGACGCCCGCGATTACGCCGCCGCCGCCGGCATCCTCACCGACCTCGGTGTCGACAAGGTGCGCCTGCTGACGAACAACACCGACAAGGTGTCGCAGTTGCGCGCCCTCGGCCTCGACGTCGTCGAGCAGGTCCCCCTGCTCGTGGGCGTCGGTCCCAACAACCACCAGTACCTCGAGACCAAGCGCGATCGCATGGGTCACATCATCGCCGAGGACGACCTGCGCGACGCCCTCGCGCACATGAAGGAAGAGAGCGCCTGATGGCCGGCAGTGGAGCACCCGAGACCGGCGGCATCGACGCGTCGGACCTGAACGTCGTCGTCATCGCCGGCACCTGGCACGAGGTCATAACGAACGGCCTGATCGCGGGCGCGAAGCGCGTTCTGGATGCCACCGGTGCGACGTACCGCGTCGTGCGGGTTCCGGGCTCCTTCGAGCTGCCGGTCGCCGCCCGGGCCGCCTTCGAGGGGGGCGCGGACGCCGTCGTCGCCCTCGGCGTGATCATCCGGGGCGGCACGCCGCACTTCGAGTTCGTGTCGTCGGCGGCGACCGACGGCCTCACCCGCGTCGCCCTCGACGCGGGCAAGCCCGTCGGATTCGGCGTGCTGACCCTCGACGACGAGCAGCAGGGTCTGGATCGGGCCGGGCTCGAGGGTTCGAAGGAGGACAAGGGCGAAGAGGCCGCCGACGCGGCGATCCGCACCGCCCTGGTTCTGCGGGAGCTGCGCGGCTGACGCGCGGTGCGGCGGGGCGCGGCGGGCGCGGCGCGGCGGGCGGGCGGTTGGTTCGCGGCGCGGCGGGCGGCGGGTTCGGGGCGCGGAACGTGCACCGGGGCGGTCAACGGACGCCCCGGTGCACATTCTCCGCCCCGGTGTGAGCCGGTGACGGTGTCATCTGGCGCTGAGCGCGCGACGGGCGGGACGCATTGCCAGGCGAAACCCGAGGAACGCTCAGCGCACGCATAGACTGGTTCGCCTCACGCCCCTCACACGGGGACGTTCCCGGTGCCCCCGCCGCGCGCTCGATCTCGCACACCCCCGCGATCGTTCCGCGCCACCGCTGCGCCCCATCTCGGACGCGAACGATCGACCCTCCCGTCAGGCTGTCATGACCACCTCTTCCCCCTCCACCCGTTCCTCCTCGACTCCGGCGAACCCGCGCTCGCGCGTCATCACCGCGAGCCTCATCGGAACGACGATCGAGTTCTACGATTTCTACGCGTATGCCACCGCGGCGGTGCTCGTCTTCCCGATCCTCTTCTTCCCCACCGGCAACGAGACCACGTCGCTCCTGCTGTCGTTCAGCGTCTTCGGCGCGGCCATGGTCGCGCGTCCCCTCGGCGCGGTGGTGTTCGGCCACTTCGGCGACCGGTTCGGCCGCAAGGCCACCCTCGTGGCATCCCTGCTGACGATGGGTGTCGCGACCTTCCTCATCGGCCTGCTCCCCACGTTCAACGACATCGGTGTGTGGGCGGCCATCCTGCTGCTGGTGATGCGCCTCGCCCAGGGCTTCGCCCTCGGCGGCGAGTGGTCGGGTGCGGCGCTGGTCGCGACCGAGAACGCCCCGAAGGGCAAGCGCGCGCTGTTCGGCACCTTCCCGCAGCTGGGTGCCCCGATCGGCTTCATCATCGCCAACGGCGTGTTCCTCTTCATCAACTTCGCTCTGCCGCACCCCGACGGCACCGCGCAGCGCTCGGCCGAGTTCCTCGCGTGGGGCTGGCGCGTGCCGTTCCTCTTCTCGGCCGTCATGGTGATCGTGGGCCTGTGGGTGCGCCTGCGCCTCGTCGAGAGCGAGTCGTTCGCCAAGGCCGAGAAGACCGGCGCGATCAAGAAGTTCCCGCTCGGCGAAGCGCTGCGCCGCAACTGGAAGCAGCTCATCCTCGGCACGTTCATCATGCTGGCGACGTACGTGCTGTTCTATCTGATGACGAGCTTCACGCTGTCGTACGGGACCAAGGCGACCCTCGAGGGCGCGCAGGCCGCGGCCGAGAAGGCCGGCACGCCGTTCGACGCCGCCGCCTACGTTCCCGGCTTGGGCTTCGGCTACACCGACTTCGTGATCATGCAGATCATCGGCGTGGTGTTCTTCGGCATCTTCACGATGCTCTCGGGCCCGATCGCCGACCGCATCGGACGCAAGCGCCTGCTGATCGGCGTGACACTCGCGATCATCGTGTTCGGCCTGACGTTCTCGTTCTTCCTCGTGCCGCACGCCGACCCCGCGTTCACCCGCGTGCTCGTGCAGTCGTTCCTCATCGTCGGATTCCTGCTCATGGGCGCGACCTTCGGTCCGATGGGCGCCGTGCTCCCCGAGCTGTTCCCGACGAACGTGCGGTACACGGGCTCGGCGATCTCGTACAACGTCTCGTCGATCCTCGGCGCGGCTCTGGCACCGATCGTGGCCGTCGCCCTGTGGGCGGCCGGCGACGGAAACCCGTGGCTCGTCGGCGTCTACCTCTCGGCCATGGGTGTGCTGACGCTCATCGCGCTCGTGCTCTCGCCCGAGACCAAGGACGTCGACTACGACGACAACATCGCCGCCGGAGCGACCGCGCCGTAACCGCCGGTTATTCGGAGAGCGGATGCCACGGGGCCTGGGCCTCGTGGCATCCGTCGTCGCTGCGCGGGGCGGGCGGCGGGGCGGCGGGCCGGCGAGCGGGCCGGGCGGGCCGTACTCCTGAGTTTCCGGCTCCTCGGGACCTGGAAGCACCCGTGCGCGGGGGGAGCGGCCGATTTCTCAGGAGTTTGGTACACGGGCGAGACCAGGTGCCGAGCGGTGTCGGTGGCGCGAGGTACGGTCGAAGCATCCCTTTCTTCTTCCCGAGGTGAGCATGTCCGTTCCCGCTCCCGCGCGCGGTCGGCGCGGCCGCCGCGTGCCCCAGGGCCCGCGCGCGTCGTTCCGGCAGCTGCTGCCCTTCCTTCTCGAGCACAAGCGCACCCTCGTCGTCGTCGCTATCTTGAGCGTGCTCGGCGCCGCCACCACCCTGGTGCAGCCGCTGCTGGTGGGCGAGGTCATCCAACGCGTGCAGAACACCGTGCCCCTCGGGGCGCTGGTCTGGCTGCTCATCGGCTTCGTGGTGCTGTCGTCGCTCATCTCGGGCTACCAGCACTACCTGCTGCAGCGCACCGGCACCGCCGTGGTCTACTCGAGCCGTCGGCGCCTGATCGCCCGCATCCTGCGCCTTCCGATCAGCGAGTTCGACGCGCGCCGCACGGGTGACCTCGTCTCGCGCGTGGGCACCGACACCACGCTGCTGTACGCGGTACTCACGCAGGGACTCGCGGATGCCGTGGGCAACGCCCTCATCCTGGTCGGCGCCGTCATCGCGATGGCCTTCATCGACCCGCTGCTGCTCGGACTCATCGTCGTCGTGATCGGCGCCTCGATCGCGGTGGTCGTCGGGCTGAGCACGCGCATCCGCGCGGCATCGGCGGTGCAGCAAGAGAAGGTCGGCGAGCTGTCGTCGGGCGTCGAGCGCGCGGTCGGGTCGATCCGCACCATCCGCGCGGCGGGCGCCACCGAGCGCGAGACCGCCACCGTCACCGAGACCGCCACCGAGGCCTACGCCGCGGGCGTGCGCATCGCCAAGGTATCGGCCCTCATCGTGCCCGTCGCGGGGATCGCCCTGCAGGTGTCACTGCTCGTCGTGCTCGGCGTCGGCGGGTTCCGCGTGGCATCCGGAGCCATCGACGTGGCAGCCCTCGTGACGTTCGTCATCTTCCTGTTCCTGCTCGTGCAGCCCCTTGCCTCGGCGATCGGGGCCATCACGTCGGTCAATCAGGCGCTCGGGGCGCTCGGACGCATCCAAGAGGTGCTCGACCTGCCTCTCGAGGACGACGGCGACCGCGCCGCCGGGGCGTCGCCGGTGGCGGATGCCGCGGCGATCGAGTTCCGCGACGTGCGGTTCCGCTACCCCGACCACGTCGTCGAGGCCCGCGAGGCCGCGGCGAGAGAAGCACGCTCGGTGCTCGCCGAGGTGCACCTCGACTCCGCCTCCGCCGACGCCGGCACCGAGGTCGACGACACCGACCGCGAGGTGCTGCGAGGCGTGTCGTTCACCGTGCCCCGCGGGGCGCGCGTCGCCCTGGTGGGCCCGTCGGGCGCCGGCAAGAGCACGATCCTCTCGCTCGTCGAGCGCTTCTACGACCCCACCGGCGGAGCGATCCTCGTCGACGGCGTGGACGCCCGCGACCTCGGACGCGACGCCCTGCGCGCCCGCTTCGGCTACGTCGAGCAGGACGCCCCGACGCTCGCCGGCACCATCGCCGACAACCTGCGCCTCGCCTCGCCGTCGGCCTCCGACGCCGACTGCGAGCGCGTGCTGCACGCCGTGAACCTCGGCGACGTGCTCGAGCGCAATCCGCTGGGCGTCGACGCGCCCGTCGGCGAGGACGGCGTCATGCTCTCGGGCGGCGAGCGTCAGCGCCTCGCGATCGCGCGAGCATTGCTGGCCGCTCCCCCGGTGCTGCTGCTCGACGAATCGACCTCGTCGCTCGACGGCGTCAACGAGCAGCGCATGCGCGAAGCCATCGACGCCGTCGCCACCGACCGCACGCTGCTGGTCATCGCGCACCGCCTGTCGACGGTCGTCGACAGCGACGTGATCGTGGTGCTCGAGAACGGCCGCGTCGTCGGACAGGGCACGCACAGCGAGCTGGTGGCATCCACCCCGCTCTACCGCGATCTGGCGAAGCACCAGCTGCTGGTGTGAGGGCGGCGGCTCGGCCGGAAGCGGAGTCGCCCTCCGCGCGGTGGCGCGGTGCGCGAGCGCTCCGCCGGCGCCGAGACCTGAGCCTCCGCTCGCGTCCCCGGCACGCGCACATGCCGATGCCCCTCGCGCGCGCCAAGAGCGGGAGGGGCATCGGAGTCGGGGCTCGTCTCGCGGCGCGGGACGAGCGGGGGCTCAGGCGCGCTGCAAGCGGTAGCGGAGCGCGGCGAGCTCGGCGCGCAGGGCGGCCGGAAGGTGGCTGCCGAACGTGTCGTAGAACTCCTCGGTGAGGTCGGCCTCGGCGAGCCACGAAGCGCGGTCGATCGAGAACAGCTCGTCGAGGTCGGCGGCCGGCAGGTCCAGACCCGACAGCTGCAGATCCTCGATGCGCGGAAGGCGACCGATGGGGCTCTCGACGGCATCGACCTGACCGTCGACGCGGCGGATGATCCAGTCGATCACGCGGGCGTTGTCTCCGAAGCCGGGCCAGAGGAAGCGTCCGTCGTCGCCCTTGCGGAACCAGTTGACCTGGAAGATGCGCGGTGCGCGGTCGAAACGCAGCTTCTGGCCGACGGAGAGCCAGTGGCCGAAGTAGTCGCCCATGTTGTAGCCGCAGAACGGGAGCATGGCGAAGGGGTCGCGACGCAGCTCGCCGACCGTGCCCTCCTGCGCGGCCGTCTTCTCGGACGACACCGTCGAGCCGATGAAGACGCCGTGCGACCAGTCGGTGGCCTCGACCACGAGCGGCACGTTCGTGGCGCGTCGGCCGCCGAACAGGATGACGTCGAGCGGCACGCCCTGGGGAGCCTCCCAGTCCTCGGCGATCTGCGGGCACTGCGCGGCGCCGACCGTGAAGCGGGAGTTGGGATGCGCGGCGGGTCGGCCCGAGGCGGGCGTCCAGGGGTTGCCCTCCCAGTCGGTGAGGTGCGGGGGCGCCTCGTCGGTCAGTCCCTCCCACCAGACGTCTCCGTCGGGGCGGAGCGCGACGTTGGTGAAGATCGTGTTGCCCCAGAGCGTCTCGATGGCGGTGACGTTGGTCGACTCGCCCGTGCCCGGTGCGACACCGAAGAAGCCGGCCTCGGGGTTGATGGCCCAGAGGCGCCCGTCTTCTCCCGGACGGATCCAGGTGATGTCGTCACCGAGGGTCTCGACGCGCCAGCCGGGGATGGTGGGGCGGAGCATGGCGAGGTTGGTCTTGCCGCAGGCCGAGGGGAAAGCGGCGGCCACGTGGTACGCCTTGCCCTTCGGGTCGATCACGCGGATGAGCAGCATGTGCTCCGCGAGCCAGCCCTCGTCGCGGCCGATGACCGACGCGATGCGCAGGGCGAAGCACTTCTTCGCCAGGATCGCGTTCCCGCCGTAGCCCGAGCCGAACGACCACACCTCGAGGGTGTCGGGGAAGTGCACGATGTACTTCTCGTCGTTGCAGGGCCACGCGACGTCGTCCTGACCGGCGGTGAGCGGCGCTCCGACCGAGTGCACGGTCTTGACCCACGGTGCCCCGGCGGCGATCTGCTCGGTGACGGCCGTGCCGACGCGCGTCATCACACCGATGGATGCCACGGCGTAGGCGCTGTCGGTGATCTGCACGCCGATGTGGCTGAGGGGGCCGCCGACCGCGCCCATCGAGAAGGGCACGACGTACATCGTGCGCCCGCGCATCGAACCCTCGAAGACGCCGTTCAACGTCTCGCGGATCTCGGCCGGGGCGATCCAGTTGTTGGTGGGCCCGGCATCCTCTTCGCTCTCGGAGGCGATGTAGGTGCGCGACTCGAGACGGGCGACGTCGCCGGGGTGCGAGCGGGCCAGGTACGAACCCGGACGCCACTCGGGGTTGAGCTTGATGAGCTTGCCCTCGTCGACCATCTCGCGCAGCAGGGCGTCGTTCTCGGCGGCCGAGCCGTCGACCCAGTGGATGCGGTCGGGCTGCGTGAGGGCGGCGACCTGGTCGACCCACGCGGTCAGCGCGGCGAGACCCGGGCCCTCGACGGCCGGACGCACGCCGTGACCGGCACGAGGGGCGCGGGTGGGGGACGCGGCGTTGCGCGGGGTGGAGCTGAAGATGTCGGCGAGTGCCATGTCGTTCTCCTCGGTTGAGAGCGAAATCGGTGGTCTTCCTCCATGGTGCGGGTGCGTGCGGGTTCTTTCCGGCGAAATCAGCAGCAAGAATCGGCATTCTTTCGATATGGTCAAGGAATGGCATCGTCGTTCGAACTCACCACCCTGGGGCATCGCATCCGGCACCACCGCCTCGCCCGGGGATACACGCTCGACGAGCTCGGCGCGATGGTCGGAGTCGCCGGCAGCCAGCTGAGTCTCATCGAGAACGGCAAACGCGAACCCAAGCTCTCTCTGCTGCAGCAGATCGCGGGCGCGACCGAGACCGACGTCGCCGAGCTGCTGTCGAACGAGCCGCCGAACCGGCGGGCCGCCCTCGAGATCGAGCTCGACCGGGCGCAGACCAGTCCGTTCTTCCGGCAGCTCGGCATCCCCCCGATGAAGGTCACCAAGGGCACCAGCGACGACACGATCGAGGCCGTGCTGGGCCTGCACCGGGAACTCCAGCGCCGCGAGCGCGAGACGATCGCGAGCCCCGAAGAGGCCCGGCGCGCCAACACCGAGCTGCGCCTGCGCATGCGCTCCACCGACAACCACCTGCCGGAGATCGAGCGCCTCGCCGAGAAGCAGCTCAAGGCCGCCGGACACACCACGGGGGCCCTCACGCACCGCACGGTCAGCATCATGGCCGAGCAGCTGGGCTTCGAGCTCATCTACGTCAGCGACCTGCCGCACTCGGCCCGTTCGGTCACCGACCTCGAGAACGGCCGCGTGTACCTGCCGCCGGCCTCGATCCCCGGCGGCCACGGCCTGCGCTCGATGGCTCTGCAGGCGATGGCGCACCGCCTGCTGGGGCACCGCCCACCCACCGATTACGCCGACTTCCTGCAGCAGCGTCTCGAGATCAACTACTACGCCGCGTGCTGCCTCATGCCCGAGACGAGCGCGGTCGCCTTCCTCTCGCAGGCGAAGCGCGACCGCAACCTCGCCGTCGAGGACTTCCGCGACGCGTTCGGGGTGACCCACGAGGCGGCGGCCATGCGCATGACGAACCTCACGACGGCGCACCTCGGCATTCGGCTGCACTTCATGCGCGTCGACGGCGACGGGGCGATCTCGCGCGTGTACGAGAACGACGGCCTCCCCCTGCCCACCGACGTCACCGGGTCGGTCGAGGGACAGATCGTGTGCAAGAAGTTCTCGGCGCGCTCGGCCTTCGACGAGCACAACCGCACCACCGAGCACTACCAGTACACCGACACCCCGGCCGGAACCTTCTGGTGCTCGACCCAGACCGGCAGCACCTCGGCCGGCGACTTCTCGATCACCGTGGGCGTGCCGTTCGACGACGCCCGGTGGTTCCGCGGACGCGAGACCAGCACGCGCGGCATCTCACGCTGCCCCGACGAATCGTGCTGCCGCCGCCCCGACGCCGAGGCCGCCGAGCGGTGGCAGGGCAAGGCCTGGCCGAGCGCCCGAGTGCACCAGTACATGTTCTCGCCGCTCCCCCGCGGCATGTTCCCGGGCGTCGACGATGCCGAGGTCTTCGCGTTCCTCGATCGTCACGCCGACGGCTGAGGCGGGTCTTCGCGCGGGCCGTCGGCACGACTCCGGCAACGGCGAGCGAGCGGTACGCGTGAGGACCGGGTCGTCGGTTCTGCCGGAGTCGTGCATCGGCGCCGGCCGACGGCGGCGCGACCCGGGCTCTTCGTGGGGCGCCGGGTCGCTTCGCGAGAGCCGGCGGCACGAGCCCGGTGCCGGGGCGTGCGTGCCGAACTCCTGAGTTTCGGTTCGGTTTGGCCCTCAGATGCCTCGCGTCACCCGAACGGTGAAGAAGCTCAGGAGTTCGGCACGGCGTGCACTGCGGGCCGTGGGCGGTCCGGCGGAGCTGAGCCGCTTCCGCCGCACGTGCGGGAGCGTGGACTCGACCGCGGGTGGCCGCCGCGCGCACCGCGGGTCGGCCGGAGAGGCAGAGGGGGCCTCGGAGACGAAATCCAAACGTCACACGGATGGACAGTTCACGAAAAGTAAAAGATTTACATTTGCGGGACACCCACCCATACGGAGGCTCCCACCATGCCCCACCTTCGCACCGTCCTCGTTCCGTCCGCCGCCCCGACCGTCCGCGAAACCACGCCGACCCGCCGCCGTCGCCGCGCCGCCCTCGCCGCCACCGGCGTCATCGCCCTGGCCCTCGCCGTCTCAGGCTGCGCCTCGCCCGCGGCATCCTCCGCCCCCACCTCCGCCGGCTCCTTCGGCACCGCCAGCGTCGCCCTCAGTTGGATCAAGAACTACGAATTCGCCGGCTACTACTTCGCCGAAGACGAAAACGACTACAGCGACGCCGGCTTCGACACGGTCGACCTGATCGCGGGGGGCGGCAACACGAACCCCTGGGACCTCGTGCTCTCGGGACAGGCGCAGATCGGCCTGGCATCCGACCTGACCGGCATCACCGGGGCGATCAACGACGGTGCCGGACTCAAGGTCATCGGCGCGCAGTTCGTGAAGAACCCCGTGGGCTTCGTCTCGCTGGCGAAGAACCCCATCCGCACGGTCGCCGATCTGAAGGGCAAGCGCATCGGCGTCGACGCCGGCGGCAAGCTCGCCGTCGAAGCCGTCCTCAAGGCCAACGACCTCCCCGCCGACACCGTCGAATTCGTCTCGGTGCCCAACGGGGTCGACCCCCTCATGAACGGTGAGGTCGATGCCCTCATCGGGTTCCTCACCAACTACCCGATCGCGGTGAAGAACGCTGGCGGAGATGTCGTGACCATGTCGTTCGCCGACGCCAACTACGCCCAGTTCGGCGACGCCGTCGTGGTCAGCGACACCGAACTCGCCGAGAACCGCGACGAGCTGAAGGCCATCATGAAGGCCAGCATCCAGGGCTGGAACTCCGCCCTCGACCAGGGCACGGATGCCATCGCCGACATCGCCATGAAGCACGGCGGCACCGACAACGGACTCGACCGCCAGCTGCAGGTCGACTCCGCCGCCGTGCTGCCGTCGTTCATGCTCACGCCCGACACCGTGAAGAACGGCATCTTCACCCTGACACCCGCGCTCATCGACCAAGCCGTGGCCTCGCTCGCCGCGGCCGGGATCACGGCTGACCCGAGCATGTTCGACACGTCGCTGCTCGAAGAGGTGTATGCCGAGAACCCCGACCTGATCCCCGGCTACACCGTTCCGGCATCCTGATCGTCGCCCACCCACCGAGCCGAGAGGACGCCACGTCATGATCCCGACTCCCCTGCGCGGCGTCCTCTTCGGCACCGCCGGCCTGGCCGTGCTCGTGGCGGCCTGGCACATCGTCGCCGTGACGGTGTACCAACGCGCCAACGGCAGCGCCGGGCCGGTTCCCCCGCCCCTCCCGGTCGTCGCCCGAGCGGTGAGCGGCCTGATCGGCGGCTCATACGCCGAAGGGCTCGCCGCGACCGCCGGGGCGGCGCTCACCGGCTACGCGGTGGCGGTCGTGATCGCCCTGGGTCTCGGCATCCTGGTCATGATCTCACCCCCGCTCGGGCCCTTCGCCTCGCAACTGGGCGTCGTGGCCGCGTGTGCGCCGGCCGCCGCCATCGCCCCGATCGTGGTCCTGCTGAGCCCCTCGGGCAGCCGCGCCGTGAGCGTCGTGCTCGCGCTGCTCGCGGTGGAGTTCCCGCTGATCATCGGCGTGCTGCTCGGGCTGCGCTCGGCCGCGCCCGCCCAGCTCGACCTGGTGCACGCCTACGGCGGCGGCGCGTGGACGGCGATTCGCAAGGTGCGCGTGATCTCGGCGATCCCCGCGCTGTTGGCCGCCCTCAAACTGGCCGCCCCCGCAGCCTTCCTCGGCGCGATGACCGGCGAGTTCTTCACCGTCGGGGTGGACGAGGGCGCGGGCCGGCTCCTCATCTCGCAGCAGTACGTCGGCGACTACACCGGCATGTGGGCGATCGCCCTGCTCGCCACGGTCGTCTCGGCCCTCGGCTACGGCGCGGTCGCCGGCCTCGGCCGCCTTCTCGCCCCCTGGACCTCGCACACCGGGAGCCTCCGATGACCGCCCGCCCGCTGCGCCCGCCCGCCTGGGTGACGACGACGTTGTGCACCCTCGCCGCCGCGGCCCTGCTGCTGATCGGATGGCAGGTCGCCATCGGCCTCTCGCACCTGTCGCCCTACCTCGCGAAGACGCCCGTCGACGTCTGGCGCTACCTGTTCGTCGACGGCACCGGAGACACCGCCGCCGAGCGGCGCGACGCCCTCGTGCCCATGATCGGGGTGACCCTGCTGCACAGCACCGTCGGTCTGCTGCTCGGGGTCAGCGCGGGGTTCGTGGGAGCGGTGCTGCTCACCGTGTCGCGGGCGCTCCGATCGATCTTCCTGCCGCTGGCACTGCTGCTGCAGACAGTCCCCCTCATCGCCATGGCGCCCGTCATCTACGCGGTGTTCGGATCCGGCATCCTGACCGCCGCCGTGGTCGCCGCGGTCGTGACCTTCTTCCCCCTGCTGATGAACATCGGCGCGGGACTCACCTCCTCGACCCCCGAGACGATCGACCTCGTGCGTGCGTACGGCGGAGGACGGTGGACGCTCCTGCGCTTCGTGCAGCTGCCGGCGTCACTCCCCTCGCTCTTCGCCGGTCTCAAGCTCGCCGCCCCGGCCACCGTGTCGGCGGCGACGCTGTACGAGTTCCTCTTCTCGTTCGAGGGGCTGGGCGCAAACCTGCTCACCAGCAAGTCGTACTCCGACTACGGCCTGCTGTGGACGCTGGTGGTGATCACGGTGCTCCTCTCGCTCGCCGCCTACGGCCTCGTCGTCGCCGCCGAGACGCTCCTGCTGACCGGGCGCTTCCCTCCGCGCGAATCGACCTCCGCCCCGAAAGGACACGCATGACCGAGTCCGGTGTGCACATCCGCGATCTCTCGCGCCACTTCGCCGCACGCGGGGGTCCGGTCGTCGCCGTCGACGGCGTCGACCTCGACACCCCTCGCGGGTCGTTCCTGTCGCTGCTGGGCCCGTCGGGATGCGGGAAGTCGACGGTGCTGCGGATCCTCGCGGGCCTCGACACCCCCACCTCGGGCGAGGCGACCGTCAACGGCCTCAGCCCCTCGGCGCTCCGGCGCACCAACGCCTACGGCATCGCATTCCAGGACCACGCGCTCCTCCCCTGGCGCACGGTCGAGCGCAACATCGCGTTCCCGTTCGAGATCGCGGGGCGCCCTGTCGACAAGGAGTGGGTGCGCGAGCTTCTGCATCTCGTGCGCCTGGAGCAGTTCGCCAAAGCGCGACCGTGGCAGCTGTCGGGCGGAATGCGCCAACGCGTCGCGATCGCACGCGCCCTGGCGCTGCGCCCCAGCGTGCTCTTCCTCGACGAACCGTTCGGCGCGCTCGACGACGTCACCCGCCAACGCCTCAACATCGAACTGCAGCGCCTGTGGAGCGAGCAGCAGGCGACGACGGTGATGGTGACCCACGGCGTGCAGGAGGCGGTGTTCCTCAGCGACAAGGTCGCCGTGATGAGCCCGCGCCCCGGTCGCATCAAAGAGGTCATCGACATCGACCTGCCGAGGCCCCGCACGCTCGAGATGACGAGCTCCCCCGAGTTCCACGCCCACGTCGACCGTGCCACCGAGCTCCTGTTCCACTGATCCCCCCGAAAGGCCACTCCCATGACCGATCTCACCGCCGTCGCCACCACCCACCTCGCCCCCGACCTGGAGGCCGCCGAAGAAGGCATCCGCATGTACATGCGCGCGATCGGTCTCGACACCGAGCACCCGACGCTCGTCGACACGCCCCGCCGGGTCGCGCACGCCGGCCTCGACCTGTTCTCGGGAATGGACGGCGATCCGCACCGCGCCCTCGGCGGCGGGGAACCCATCGAGGGTGTCTACCCGGGCGCCGTCGCCGTGCACGACATCCCCTACTCCTCGATGTGCGAGCACCACCTGCTGCCGTTCCAGGGGGTCGTGTCGGTGGTCTACCTGCCCGACCGGTCGCTGGCGGGCATCGGCGACTTCGACGCCATGCTGCGCGTCCTCGCCGCGCGCCCCCAGATGCAGGAGCGCCTGGCCGATCAGATCGCCCAGGTCGTCTCCGACACGCTCGACGCGAAGGGCGTGCTGGTGCGTCTGACCGCGCAGCACGCCTGCATGTGGGCACGCGGGGAGCGCACGGTCGGGGCGACGGCGTTCTCGCTGGCCGGCCGGGGCGTGTACGAAACCGATGCCGCCGCCCGCGCCGAAGCACGGACGCTGCTCGGACTGCGCTGACATGACGAGTTCGACGGAGGTCTCCCGCACGGCGGCACGCGACGGCGTGGCCCTCGTACCCGTCGGGGCGACCGAGCAGCACGGGCCGCACCTGCCGGTGACCACCGACACCACGATCGCGGCGGCCTTCGCCGCGGCGGCGTCCGCGCGCGTCTCGCGGGACGTCGCCACCTGGGTCCTGCCGGCGCTGGCCTACGGCTTCTCCCCCGAGCACGCGGGACGGCCCGGTACCGTCGGCCTCAGCGCCTCGACACTGCTCGCCCTGACCGCCGACATCGGTCGGGGCGTCGCCGCCAGCGGCATCCGTCGTCTGCTGTTCGTCAACGGACACGGGGGCAATCCCGAACTGCTGCACGTCGCGTGCCGGCAGCTGCGCGAGCAGCAGGGGCTCGCGGCGTTCGCGGTGCACGTGCCCGGCCTGGCGCTGCCTCCGGAGCTGGCCGAGGGCGTGACCACGGGTGCCCTCGACGCCCACGCGGGGCACTACGAGACCAGTGTGATGCTCGCGCTCGATCCCGCCGCGGTGGAGATGACCGCGGCCCGCGCCGGAGGTGTCGCTGAGGTGAAGGCCGTGGCAACCTCGCTCACCCGCCCCTTCGGGACGGTCAGCGTGCCGTGGCACGTCGACGACCTCTCCCCCTCGGGTGTGATCGGGGATCCCACCACCGCAAGCGCCGCGTGGGGCGAGCGCGCCTTCGCCGCGCAGACGACGGCACTGGCCGAGATCGTGCGGGCCGTCGCTGAGCATCCCCTCCCGCCGGAGTGGATACACTCTCGGCGGGGGGATGCCGAATGACCGACGGTCCAGGCCGGACGCCGACCCTCCAAGAAGTGGCCACGGCGGCGAAGGTCAGCCTCGCGACCGCGAGCAACGCCCTCACCGGCAATCGCGGCGTGAGCCCGAAACTGCGCGATCGCGTGCTCGAAGCGGCACAGCGGGTCGGATACCCCCGGGCATCGACACGCCGCCGCACCGACCGCACGACCGTGGGCATCGTGCTGCCCGACGTGCGGCATCCGGCCTATGCCGAACTCGCCCACGCGTTCGAGCGCGAAGGGGCCCGACGCGACTGGGCGCTCGTGCTGGCGGGGTCGGACTACCAGCCCGACATCGAGCTCGACGCCCTCGAGAACCTCGTGCGCAGCACCGACGGCGTGCTGCTGTCGCCCTCGAGGCCGCCGCGCTCGGGAGTACACCGGTTGCAGGCGAGTCCCGTGCCGATCGTGGCGTGCGACGAACCGGCCGACTCCGCACTCATCGGCGGGTGGGTGCGCTCCGACAACTTCGGCGGAGGCCGGGCCGCCGCCCACCACCTCGTGGATGCTGGCGGCACGCGCTTCGCGATGCTCGGCGGCGAGGGCTATCTCCCCTCGACCAAGGAGCGCCGCGAAGGCTTCCTCGCCGGGCTGGCCGACCGCGGCTTCGCCGCCGACGACGTGCTGATCATCGGCGAAAGCTACGGCATGGACGGGGGGCAGAGCGCGATGGCCGAGCTGCTCGAGACCGACGCCGACGTCGATGCCGTCTTCGCCGTCAGCGACCTGCACGCCGTGGGCGCCTTCTTCCGCGCCCTGCAGGAGGGGCGATCGGTGCCCGACGATCTGCTGCTCTGCGGCTTCGACGGCGTGGGCTGGACCCAGCAGATCTCGCCCACCATCACGACGGTCCGCCAGGACTGGGGCAAGATCGCCGCGCGCGCGATGGACATCTTGGACACCCTCATGTCGGGTGGCGAGGGCGACCGCGCGGTGATCCCCGTCGAGCTCGTGCCGGGCGAGTCGACGCGCCGTCGCTCGCGCTGACCGCGGCGGGCGCACCGGACCGGTCGGGCGCGTCGGGCGGCCACAGTCCGTCGGCGACGGCCCGGGCCGGACTCCTGAGAAATCGACGCCCGCCCGCCGCACAACGCGCCCACGACTGGCCCGCCCGGCCGGCGCCGACAGAAACTCAGGAGTTCGGCCCGCGTCGGAGATGGGCAGGACGACGGATGCCACGACCCCGGCCCTCACGGGGCGCCGGGTCGTGGCATCCGGGGTTCTCGGCTCGGCCGATCAGGCGTAGGGGTTCGCCGTCAGCGTGTACTTCGTCTGCAGGTACTCGTGGATGCCCTCGTCGCCGCCCTCGCGGCCGAGGCCCGACTGCTTCCACCCGCCGAAGGGGGCGGCGGCGTTGGAGACGACGCCGACGTTGAGGCCCATCATCCCGGTCTCGAGGCGGTCGATCATGCGCTGGCCGCGCGCGAGCGACTCGGTGAAGACGTACGAGACGAGGCCGTACTCGGTGTCGTTGGCGATGCGCACCGCGTCGTCCTCGTCGTCGAAGGGGACGATCGCGAGCACGGGGCCGAAGATCTCCTCGCGCAGGATGTCGCTGCCCGGCTGCACGTCGGTGACCACGGTGGGCTCGAAGAACGTGCCGGGGCCGTCGATGGGCGACCCGCCCGTGGTGACCGTGGCGCCGCGCTCGACGGCATCGCCCACCAGGGTGCGCGCCTTGTCGACGGCGCGGTCGTCGATCAGGGGTCCGATCTGCACTCCCTCGTCGGTGCCGCGGCCGATCGTGAGGCCCTGCACGCGCTCGGTCACGCGGCGCGAGAACTCCTCGACCACGCTGCGCTGCACGATGAAGCGGTTGGCGGCCGTGCACGCCTGACCGATGTTGCGGAACTTCGCGAGCATCGCCCCCTCGACCGCCTTGTCGAGGTCGGCGTCGTCGAAGACGACGAAGGGCGCGTTGCCGCCGAGCTCCATCGAGGTGCGGAGCACACCGGGAGCAGCCTGCTGCAGCAGCTTCACTCCGACGGGCGTGGAGCCGGTGAACGAGAGCTTGCGCAGGCGCGGGTCCGAGATGATGCGCTCCGAGACCGGGCCGGTGTTCGTCGTGGTGATCACGTTGACCACGCCCGCCGGCAGTCCGGCATCCTGCAGGATCTGCGCGAAGAAGAGCGTCGTGAGCGGCGTGAGGGTCGCCGGCTTGATGACGACCGTGCAGCCGGCGGCGAGCGCGGGCGCGATCTTGCGGGTCGCCATCGCGAGGGGGAAGTTCCAGGGGGTGATCAGGTAGCAGGGGCCCACGGGGTGCTGCGACACGATCATGCGGCCGGTGCCCTCGGGGTTGGCGCCGTAGCGGCCCTGCGTGTGCGCGGTGACCTCGCTGAACCAGCGCAGGAACTCCCCGCCGTAGGCAACCTCGCCGCGCGCCTCGGCGAGGGGCTTGCCCATCTCGAGCGTCATCAGCAGCGCGATGTCCTCCTTGCGCTCCTGCAGCAGGTCGAAGGCGCGGCGCAGGATCTCGGCCCGCTCGCGCGCGGGGGTCGCCGCCCAGGACGGGAAGGCGTCGGCCGCGGCATCCATCGCCGCGATCCCGTCGTCGACGGTGGCGTCGGCGATCTCGCGGATAACCTCGCCCGTGGCGGGGTCGTTCACGGCGACGGTCTCGCCGCCGGTGGCCGCGCGCCATTCGCCGCCGATCAGCAGACCGGTGGGTACGGATGCCAGCAGCTCGCTCTCGCGTGAATCGGTCATGGGTCCTCCTGGATCGGGGCGGGGTTCCCCGCCATTCTGCTCAGCCCGCGGGTCGGGGCCGATATACGTCGTGTACAAACGGGGTGTTGCCATGGCCGCGGTGGAGGCTCGGTGCCGTCGGGCGGTGGGCCGCCGACCACCGCCGGGGAGGTGCGGCTCCGGTGCGTTCGGCGCCGGGAGCGGGCCGCGGCGCCGGCCCCGGCGTTTCGCGCCGGGAGCGGCGCGGGCACGGGCACCGGCTCCCGCGTTCGGCGCCGTGAGCGGCACGGGCCGCGACGCCGGCCGCCACGCATAAACGCCATTCGTGCGCAGAAACGCTCAGCCGACGCGTTTACGCGCAGGAACGGCGTTTATGCGAGAGGGGGTGCAGACGCGGGGCCCGACGACAGGAGCGCCCGCTCGAGGAACCGCTCCAGGCTCTCGGGCGCCGACAGCGGCAGCACGTGCGCCACGTACTGGTCGGGGCGCACGAGCACCACGGCTCCCTCGGCCCCGATTCCCCGCTCGGCGAAGATGTCGGCGCTCGTCCACGCCGACGGCGCGGCGGCGAACACCTTCTCGAGGTCGGTCAGGCCCAGCGGCCCGGACTGCGGGCGGAACAGCGAGGGCACCTCGGTCACGTCCTCCCAGCGGCCGGGGTAGACGACCTTCACGTCGAACACCGCGTCGAGGTCGGCGCCGTCGGGGGTGAAGCGCTCCACGATCGGGCGCGCGGCCTCGGCCCAGTCGCGCAGCGCCGAGCCGTCGGCATCCGCGAAGGCGTAGATGCGCCACCGCCCGTCGGCGCGCGCGTGGTGCCCGAGGTGCACGGCGTTGCCGTCGCACACCCGCACGACCTCGACGCTGTGGAAGCGCCTGCCGACGGGGAATCCGGATGCCAGCTGCTCGGCCGCCTCGGACGCGACGATCCGCGAGGGGGCGTAGCGCGTGCCGAAACCGGAGGGGAACTCCGCCGTCGCCAGGTAGTAGGTCGCGAGCTCGTCGGGGTCGGTGATCTCGCCGGGCTTGCGCGCCATGAGCGAGGACCACTCGCGGTCGAAGTCGATGAGCTGCTGGGCGACGGGGTGCCGCTCGTCGTTGTACGTGCGCAGCAGTTCCGCGGGAGCGAGGCCGGTGAGCACGTGCCCGAGCTTCCAGCCGAGGTTGAAGCCGTCCTGCATCGAGACGTTCATCCCCTGTCCCGCCTTGGCGCTGTGCGTGTGACAGGCGTCGCCGGTGAGGAAGACGCGGGGGCTCTCGGCATCGTCGACGAAGCGGTCGGTCACCCGGTGCCCCACCTCGTAGACGCTGCTCCACGCGACCTGTTTCACGTCGATCGTGTACGGGTGCAGGATGGCGTTCGCCCGCGCGATCACCTCGTCGATCGGCGTCTGGCGCACCCGGTGGTCGTCGTCGGCGGCGACCTCGCCGAGGTCGATGTACATGCGGCTGAGGTATCCGCCCTCGCGCGGGATGTGCAGGATGTTGCCCGCGGCGGCGTTGATCGCGCACTTGATGCGCCAGTCGGGGAAGTCGGTCTCGACCAGCACGTCCATGACGCCCCAGGCGTGCTTCGCCGCCGCGCCCACGTGCGGACGGCCGATGGCCTGGCGCACGCCGCTGCGGGCACCGTCGCACCCGGCGACGTACTTGGCGTGGATGGTGCGCTCCCCCGTGGCGTCTCGCACCGTGACCTCGACCGGGTACGCGCCCTCGCCGACCGTGAGGCCGACGAACTCCACGCCGTAGTCGGGCGCGATGCGCGCGGGGCCCTGGGCGGCGGCCTCGGCGAAGTAGTCGAGCACGCGCGCCTGGTTGACGATGAGGTGGGGGAACTCGCTGATCTTGAGCCCGTAGTCCTCGGTGCGGGTCGTGCGCACGATCCGGTCGGGGTCCTCGGGGTCGGGCGCCCAGAAGTTCATCCAGCCGATGTTGTACGCCTCGGCGGTGATGCGGTCGGCGAAGCCGAACGCCTGGAACGTCTCGACGCTGCGGGGTTGGATGCCGTCGGCCTGGCCGAGCGGCAGGCGCCCCTCGCGCTTCTCGATGAGGCGCGTCGTGACCTGGGGGAACTGCGACATCTGGGCCGCGAGCAGCATGCCGGCGGGACCCGAGCCGACGATGAGCACGTCGACCTCGTCGGGGAGCTCCGCCGGGCGGTCGAGGCCCGTGCCGGTGGCGTTCTGCACGCGCGGGTCGCCCGAGACGTAACCGTGGTGGTGGAACTGCATGAGACTCCTGACGTCGGTGTCGGGGGCACCGCGACCTCGCGATGCTTGCGGGCAGATCCATCTGTGTTCTATATTCGAACGCAGCGTTCTGCTATCGAACGAGAGGTTAGCCGCTCCATGCCCCCACGGCAAGACTCCTCCCCCGCCTCGCAGACTCTGAGTCGCGGCATCCGCCTGCTCGAAGAGCTCGCCGATGCTCGGAGCCCCCTCACCATCGACGAGCTCGCGGAGCGCGTCGATCTGCACCGCTCGGTGACGTACCGGCTGCTGCGCACGCTCGAAGACCACGGGCTCGTCTCTCGGGATGCCGCGGGCGCGGTGCGCCTGGGAACGGGCCTGGCCGCCCTCGCCGCGGGCGTCGCCGCCGACCTGCAGGCCGAGGCCCTGCCCGAACTCACCGCCGCGGCGAACGACCTGGGCATGACGTGCTTCCTCGTCGTGCTCGACCACGACGAATGCGTGACCCTCGTCAGCGTCGAGCCGCGGCACACGGTCACCGCCGTGGCGCAGCGGCCCGGGTCGCGGCATCCGGTCACCCGGGGCGCCCCCGGCCGCGCGATCCTCGCGCAGCTCCCCCCGCGCCGGTGGCCCGACGACGTCGACGCGCGGCTCGCGTCGGAGGTGGCCGACGCCGCGGAGCGCGGCTGGGCGACGAGTCACGACGAGGTGATCCCCACGTTCCGCGCCGTCGCGGTGCCCCTCGCCGTGCAGGGGCGCGAGCCCGCCGCCGTCGCCGCCGTGCACGTGGCGACCGACCTCGACGACGCGGCGATCGCGGCGCGGCTGACGGCCGCGGCCGACGCGATCCGCTCGGCGCTTTAGTTCAGCCCGACACCCGAGGCCGCGCGCGGCCGGGCGAGCGGGCCGAGCGGGATCGCACGCGATGTCACGGGTCGGCGTCGTTGTTCCCTCCCCAGGGCCGGCGACCCCGGCACGGAAGCGCACGCTCAGGCATCCGGTGTGCACGGGCAGACAACGCCCCACCGCGCGCGCCGGGTGAGAGTGGATGCCGGAGGCCACACCATGCACGAACACGCCCACGCCGTCCCCGACCAGGCGATGGAGAACCCCGACCTCGAGACCGCGGGCGACACCCCGCCGGCGACGCATCCCCTCGATCCGCTGAGCGCCGAAGAGATCGAGCGCGCCCGCGACGTCCTCGTCGCGGCGGGGCTGCTCGGCGAGAGCGTGCGCGTGCCGATGCTGCTGCCGGCCGAACCCGACAAGAAGGCCGTGGCGACCTGGCATCCGGGAGACCCCCTCGACCGTCGCGCCGACGTGACCCTGCTCGACACCGCGACCGGAGAGGTGACCGAGGCGATAGTGGCGATCACCGCGGGCGAGGTGGTGAGCAGCCGCCGGTACGCCGCCGACGCCCCTCCCTACGGTCAGCCGCAGTACCTGTTCGAGGAGTACGAGCGGGCCGCCGAGCTCGTCAAGGCCTCGCCCGAGTGGCGGGCCGCGATGCAGCGACGGGGCCTGGCCGACCGCATCGACCTGGCGTTCTGCACACCGCTCGCTCCCGGCTTCGTCGGGCGCGAGAACGAGGTCGGACGCCGCGTCATCCGGTCACTGACCTTCCTGCGCGACAGCGACGACGACATCGCCTGGGCGCACCCCGTCGAGGGTCTCATCGTGCACATCGACCTCACCGCGAACCGCGTGATCGGGATCGAGGACGAGGGCGACGTGCCCGTTCCCGCGGGCAGCGGCCGCTACGACCCGCAGGCCACCGGCCCCGCCCGCGAGACGCTGAAACCGATCGAGATCACACAGCCCGAGGGGCCCAGCTTCCACGTGTCGGGCTCGCACGTGCAGTGGGAGAACTGGTCGCTGCGCGTCGACTTCAACGCCCGCGAGGGTCTCGTGCTGCACGACGTGCGCTTCGACGACCGCCCGGTGCTCTCGCGCGCGAGCGTGCCCGAGATGGTCGTCCCCTACGGCGACACCAGCAACACGCGCTTCTGGATCAGCTACTTCGACGCCGGCGAGTACCTGCTCGGCAAGAACGCGAACCACCTCGAGCTCGGATGCGACTGCCTCGGCGTCATCCACTACTTCGACGGGCACGTCGCCGACGACCACGGGCACGCGATGCGCATCCCGAACGCGGTGTGCATGCACGAGGAGGACTATGGCGTGCTGTGGAAGCACACCGAGCCCGGCCCGGTCGGCTCGCACGTGCGCCGCTCGCGCCGCCTGGTGGTGTCGTACTTCGCCACCATCGGCAACTACGACTACGGCTTCTTCTGGTACTTCTACCTCGACGGCTCGATCCAGGTCGAGGCCAAGGCCACCGGCATCGTGTTCGTCGGCGGCGGGGAGCCCGGCTCGACCAACCGCCACGCCCCCGAGATCGCCCCCGGCGTCTTCGCCCCCGTGCACCAGCACCTGTTCTCGGCGCGCCTCGACATGGCGATCGACGGCGACGAGAACCGGCTGTTCGAAGTGGATGCCGTGCGCATTCCGATGGGCGACGACAACCCCTTCGGCAACGCCTTCACCTGGTCGCACACGCCGCTTCGCACCGAGCACGAGGCGCAGCGCGAGGCCGACACCTCGGTCGCCCGGGTCTGGGAGGTGCAGTCGACCAGCCGCGCCAATCACGTCGGAAAGCCGACCGCCTATCACCTCATCCCCGAGCCGACGGCGCTGCTCATGGCGGATCCGGCCTCGACCGTCGCCGCCCGCGCCGCCTTCGCCACCAAGCATCTCTGGGGCACCGCGTACGACCCCGAGGAGCGCTGGCCCGCCGGTCGCTACCCCAACGCCCACGCCGGAGGCGCGGGGCTTCCGGCGTACACCGCCGACGACCGCTCGATCGACGGCGCAGACCTCGTGCTCTGGCACACCTTCGGCCTCACGCACGTGCCGAGGCCCGAGGACTGGCCGATCATGCCGGTCGACTACGCCGGGTTCTGGTTGAAGCCCTACGGCTTCCTCGACCGCAACCCCGCGCTCGACCTGCCCGAGGCGACGCAGGCGCACGCGCCGGGCGGCGACGGGTGCTGCGGCGGGGGTGACGCCTGCCACTGCGGGCACTGACGGAGAGCGGTTCCGGCGTCGGGGAGCGCGATGGCGCCGGCATGACCTCCGCGATGTGCACGACCTCAGCCCCAGGGCCCCGGATGCCACGGAGATTGCGCGCATCGCGGAGGTTATGCCCGCGCGAGGCGGCGGCGGCCAGGCGACGCGGGCCCGCCGGATAAAATGGGCCGATCCCCGGCGACCCGAGAAGAAGGACGTCCGTGCCCCGACTCGTCGACCACGAAGCCCGCCGACGTGAGATCGTGCAGGCCACCTGGCGCCTCATCGCGGAGCGCGGGATCGAGGCCACGACCATGCGCGGCCTCGCCCGCGAGCTGGGACTGGCCAACGGCAGCGTCACGCACTACTTCCCCGACAAGAGCGCGATCCTCACCGCCGCGTTCGCGCACGTGTTCGCCGCGACCACGGCGCGCTTCGCGCAGGAGCGCGCCCGCACCGGCGTCGTGGGACTCGCGGCCCTGCGCGCCTTCCTCTTGGAGGCGGCTCCGATCGACGAGGAGCGCTCCCTCGAGGCGCGCATCGTCATCGCCTTCCTCGAGTACGCCGCCGCAGACCCGGCGCTCGCCGAGATGTTCCGCGGCCTCATGCGGCAGTGGCAGGAAGCCTTCGTCGCGATGGTGGCCGAGGCGCAGGACCGCGGCGAGGTCCGCGCGGGGCTCGACGTGCAGGCCGTGAGCGATGCGATCCTGCACGCGGTGAACGGGATGCAGGCCAATGGCGTGCTGTTCCCCGAGACGGCGCGCGAAGAGCGCATGCTCGCCACCGTCGATGCCCTCGTCGACATGCTCCGCTGACGACTCTCTCGCGACAATTGGTCGCCAGGTGTAACATTCGGGAAACTTTGGCTCTACAAGCGTCGGATAAAAATGACGTGGGAGCTCAGGAGTCGAGGGAAACGAGGAGGTCTCCCATGTCGATCACCACCACCCGCCCGCAACCGGGCGTCACCGCCATCCACGCCGCCGATCTCACCGCGTTCCGCGCGGCCGTCGACGACAGCTTCGTTCCTCTGCACGTCACCGCCGCCGACCCCGACCGCTTCCGCGGCACAATTCGGGCGGCCTGCGCCGACGGCATCCACGTCAGTACCGTCGCCGCCTCCGCCCACGTGGTCGAACGCACCCCCGACCTGATCGCTCGCGCCGACGGCCCGGCCGTGAAGATGAGCCTGATGCTCGCGGGCACGGGCCTGCTGATCCAGGACGGCCGCGAGGCGCTCCTGCGTCCGGGCGACTTCGCCGTCTACGACACCTCCCGGCCGTACTCGCTGTGCTTCAGCGGCGAGTTCCGCACCATCGTGACGATGTTCGCGCCCAGCGCGCTGCCCCTGCCGCCGTCGGCACTCGCGCAGCTCACCGCCGTGCGCGTGCCCGGCGACGGGGGCCTCGGCGGGGTCGTGGCACCCTTCCTCGCCCAGTTGGGCACGCATCTCGACCAGGTGGCGAGCCCGTCGGGATCGCGCCTGGTGCACACCGCGCTCGACCTGCTGGCCACCGTCTACGCCCACGAGCTGGGCAGCGACGTGTCGGCGGGCGATCCGCACGCCGCCCTCCGGCGCCGCGTCGAGGAGCACATCGACACGCACCTGGCCTCGGCCGAGCTGTCGCCCGGGGCGATCGCCGCCGCGCACTACATCTCGACCCGGCACCTGCACACGCTGTTCCAGGGCGGGGGGACGACGGTGGCCGCGCTCATCCGCACGCGGCGCCTGGAGCGCTGCCGCCGCGACCTGACCGACCCGCTGCTCGCCGACCAGTCGGTGTCGGCGATCGGCGCGCGCTGGGGGTTCCCGGATGCCGCGCACTTCAGCCGCACGTTCAAGTCGGCGTTCGGCTTCTCACCGAGCGAGTGCCGCGCCGCGCACTGATCGGCGCGGGTCGCCGCCTCTTCTCGTCGCCCGCTCCGGCGAGCCGCACGCTCGCGCGGAGCAGCCCTCACATGCCCGCGTGATCGAACGCGATCGTGGGCACGTCGACCACGTGCGCCCCGCCGTCCGCCACGATCGTCGCCCCCGTGATGTACGACGACTCCGGCGAGGCGAGGAAGCGCACGACCGCGGCGATCTCGTCGGGCTGCGCGGGGCGCCGGAGCGGCACGTCGGCGGTGACGGCGGCGTACGCCGCGGCGCGGTCGTCGAGGCCCGCCGCCGCGGCGAAGGCGTCCATCTCGTCATCGGCCATGGGGGTGGCCACCCACCCGGGGCAGACGGTGTTGACCCGTACGCCGTGGCGTCCGTAGTCGCGCGCGAGCGAGCGGGTGAGCCCGATCAGCGCGTGCTTGCCGACGGTGTAGCCGGCCACCGAGGGGCCCGCCGCCAATCCCGCGATCGACGACATCACCACCACCCGCCCCCGCGCCGCGATCAGGGCGGGAAGCGCCGCCCGGACGATCACGAACGCCGTGGTGACGTTGGCGCGCAGCGCCGTCTCCCACGCCACGTCGTCGGTGTCGGCGACGGTCGCGAAGCCGTGTCCGCCGGCATTGGCGACGACGATGTCGAGTCGCCCGTGCGCCTCCACGACGCCGCCGACGAGGGCGGCGGCGGCCGCGGAGTCCGCCGCGTCCGCGGCGACAGCGGTACCGCCGATCTCGGCGGCGACGCGTTCGAGAGGCTCGCGGCGGCGCCCCGTCACGACGACGTGCGCGCCCGCGCGCGCGAGGCGCCGGGCGACCGCCTCGCCGATGCCGGTGCCTCCCCCGGTGACCAGGGCCACCTGACCGTGCAATTCCGCATCCATTCGTCCCTCTTTCCGCCCGTGCGCACGCACGGGGCTCTCGTTCATCCGCTCAGGCGGGAAAACCGGACCGGGCGCTGACGCCGAAATCCGACACCCAGGTGGCCGCCGACACCGGTCGCAGGCGCGGGGATGCCAGAAGCACGACCTGGTCGGCCACCTCGGCCGCCGTCTGCACCGGGTACTCCGCGCCGGCGAAGCCGTCCGGCATCCCGAGGTCGCCCCGGCTCATCGGGGTGTCGACGATCGAGGGGCACACGGCGTTGACGCGGATCCCCTCGGGCGCCAGCTCGACGGCGGCGGCACGGGCCAGTTGCAGCACCGCGGCCTTCGACGCGCCGTACGGCGCCATGCCGGGGCTCGCGACGAGGGCCGAGTCGCTCGCGACCACGACCACCGCGGGGGCGTCGGACGCGCGCAGCCACGGCAGCGCCGCGCGCAGCGTCACGAAGGCGCCCGTGACGTTGACGGCGAACACCCGCTCCCACGCCCCGATCGACGTCTCCCCCAGCGGCGTGCCCACCGGCCCCGAGATCCCGGCGGCCAGCACGAGCACGTCGATCCCGCCGAGCTCCCGCGCGCACGCGTCGACCGCGGCGGCGGCCGCGTCGGCATCCGCGAGATCGACGACGAAGGCCGGACCCCCGAGCTCGCGCACGCGCGGGTCGAGGTCGACCGCTCCCACCCGCACGCCTTCCGCGGCGAGCGCGCGCACCGCCGCGCGGCCGATTCCGCCGGCGGCTCCCGTGACGAGGGCGCGGCGCGAGGTCAAGTGCAGGTCCATGCGGCCCATCCTGGACGCGGCGGCGGGAGGCGGAGGTCGTCCCTGCACGGACGCAACAGGCCCTCTCGCCCGCGGTCAAGTCGGGCGGGCGAGCGCGGAGCAAGATCGCTGCAACGGGCGCCGACGTGCGCTCGGAACCCGACCCGAAGGATTCGCCATGACCGACTCGACCTCCCCCGGCTCGTCCACGGCGCTGCAGCGCGGCGCCCTGGGGGTCGCGGGCATCGTCTTCCTCGTGCTCGCCGCCGTCGCCCCTCTGACCGGCATCGTCGTGGTCGCCTCTCTCGCGATCGCGCTCGGCAACGGCGGAGGCACGCCCGCGTCGTTCCTGATCATCGCCGTCATCCTGCTGCTGTTCGCCGTGGGGTACGCGCAGATGTCGAAGCAGCTCGTCAACGCCGGCGGGTTCTACGCGTTCGTGGTCAAGGGCCTCGGACGCACGGGCGGACTGATCGCGGGGCTCATCGCCACCCTCGGCTACAACTTCTTCGTCGTGGGCACGATCGGCACCAGCGGCTTCTTCATGCAGTCGATCATCGCCGGACTCACCGGCTTCGACGTGCACTGGTACGTGTGGGGCCTGCTCTCGATCGTCGTGTGCTTCGTCCTGGCCCGCACGGGCGTCGACTTCTCGTCGAAAGTGCTCGGCGTCGCCCTGGTGCTCGAGGTGCTGATGCTCGTCGTGTTCGACGTGTCGGTGCTCGTGCAGACCGGGTACGACCTGGGAGCCTTCTCACCCGAGGCCGTGTTCTCGGGATCGCTGCCCATCGGCCTGCTGCTCGCGGCGACCGGGTTCCTCGGGTTCGAAGCCACCGCCCTGTTCGGCGAAGAGGCGCGCAACCCGCTCAAGACCATCCCGCGGGCGACCTACACCGCCATCGTCGCGATCGGCGTCATCCTCGGAGTCACCACCTGGGCCATGGTCAGCGCCACGGGGGTCGCGCGGGCGCAGGCGACCGCGCAGGAGCACCTGGCCACCGGCGACCTCATCTTCAGCATCTCGGCCACCTACCTCGGCCCGCAGCTGACGGTCGTGATGCAGGTGCTGCTGCTGGTGAGCCTGTTCGCCGCCATGCTCGCCTTCCACAACTCGGCGACCCGCTACCTCTACGCGCTCGGGCGCGCCCGCGTGCTGCCCTTCGCGCTCGCCCGCACCCGCTCCTCGGGTGCTCCGCAGCTCGCCGGGATCGTGCAGGCCGCGTTCGCCGCCGTCGTCGCGGGCCTGTTCGCCCTCGCGGGCCTCGACCCGATCCTGAACCTCGTCCCCGCCATGCTCGGCTTCGGCACGCTCGCCGTGATCGTGCTGCAGGCGCTGGCCGCGCTGTCGATCGTCGTGTTCTTCCGCCGTCGCGGTGACCGCCGCTGGTGGAGCACGCTGATCGCGCCGGGCATCGGCTTCCTCGCACTGTCGATCATCGTGGTCCTGGCCGTCGTCAACTTCGACATCGTCGCCGGATCCAGCGAACCCGCCATCCGCCTGATGCCGCTGCTGCTCGTGGCGGCCGTCATCGGCGGCATCGGGTACGGCGCCTACCTGCGCCGCCGCAAGCCCGCGATCTACTCCGGCTTGTCCGACGACCTCGAGGCGTTCAACGTCGCCCCGGCCGAGCAGGGGAAAGACCCGGTTCCCGGACTCTGAACGACGATCCCGGATGCCGGGACCCCGGCCCCGCTCGCCGGCCTCACCCCCGCTCGCCAGGCCCCGCCCCCGCTCGCCGGGCCCCGCCCCCGCTCGCCCGCCCCAGCCGCACTCCCCGGCCTCACCCCCGCACGGGCCCGGGGTCCGGCATCCGCCCCCTTCCGTTTCCACCCAGCAAGGAGATCGCATGACCGACACCCTCAACCTGTCCGACACCCGCACCTGGCTGCCCCTCGACGGGCTCGCTCCCGGCTTCGACGCCGCCAAGGCCGAGCTCACCGACGACCTCGCGGGCCGCACGTTCACCACCGTCGACGAGCGGGGCGCGCAGACCGCGTACCGGTTCGACGCGGATGCCGTGGTGTGGGAGTCGGGGGCCGAGAGCGGCCGCGACGACGTCGAGGTCATCGAGGTCGACGAGGCGCTGTACTACGCGCAGTACACGCCCGCCGCGCACCCCGACACCGCCGTGACGCTCATCCTCGACCTGCGCAGCGGATACGCGCTGACGGTCGTGAGCGCGCTGGGCAGCGCCGAGCCCGGACGCACCGCGGTGCAGATGAGCTTCACGCCCGCGCGCATCGCCGAGCTCGAGGCGCACGGGGAGGCACCCGCGCCCACCGACGAGCTCATCGGTCGCCGCGTGCTGTGGGTGTACTCGACCGTGCACGCGTACGAGCACGTGTACCTCTCGCCGCACTGGTACTCGTGGCACTGCCTCGCCGGCCCCGAGCAGGGCCTCGCCGACACCGACGAGAACACGGTGTGGCGCGTGCGTCCGGGCATCTACGTCTTCACGTGGCGCGAGAAGGTCATCCCGTGCGGCTCGGTGACGATCGCCGACCACCGCGACCAGAAGGCCCTGCGCGCCCACGGCGTGCTCTTCGGCGCCGACGAGTCGAACAGCGGCGCCACGCACTTCACGTTCGGCGCGCACGGCCGCCTGCTGTCGAACACCGTGCACCCGCTCGAGTACGACCCGGCGCGTCCACTGGAGCGCTGAGGCCGGTCCCTCTCGAGAGCCGCGTCCCTTCGGGGGCGCGGCTCTTCGGCGTGCGGGCGGGGGGCGTTTGCGTGAGGGGCGGTGTGGCGAGCGGAGGGCCGGGGGCGAGCGGAGGATGCCACCGCCGCGAGGGTCCTCCCTTCACCCCACGCCCTCCGCCCGCCACGCCCCGGCGGCCCCAGCGCGGCGAGCGGAGGGCCAGGGACCAGCGGAGGACCCCACCCCCGCGAGGACCCTCCCCACGCCCTCCGCCCGTCACCCGGCAACCGGCGTCGGCACCCCGCACACGCGCGAAAGCCGCGCCCCCTCGGGAGCGCGGCCTTCGCGAGCGAGCGGAAGCGTCAGGCGGCCAGCGCCACCAACCTGCGCGCCCGAGCGGTCGCGAGGCGGACGCGCAGCACGTGCGTGAGGGCGCTGAGCCCGATCGCGGCCACCAGGGCCAGGCCGCTGGCGACCGCCTGCCAGAAGGTGGTGACGCCCAGCAGCACGAGCGAGTTGTTCAGCGCCCCGTAGAAGAGCACGCCCACCACGACGCCGAAGATCGTTCCCTCGCCGCCGGTCAGGGCCACGCCCCCGAGCAGCACCGCGGTGAGCACGACGAGTTCGAAGCCCGCGCCGATCTGCCCGGCGGGGGCGCTGTTGAGCCGCGCGACGACGATGGTTCCGGCGAAGCCCGACATCGCGCCCGAGAGCACGAAGAGCGAGAACGGCAGGCGCCGCACGGGGACGCCCGAGAGGTACGCGGCCTGACGGTTCACGCCGACCGCATACACGTGCCGGCCGGTCGGGGTGAACGCGAGGAAGACGCCCGCCACGATGAGCAGCACCGCGGCGATCCACACCGACAGCGGCACACCCGCGACGGTGCCCACGCCCAGCAGGCCGAACTCCGGGCCGAAGTTGTTGCGCGGGGTCGGGCTGATCAGCTGCGCGACCCCGCGCACCGCGGTGAGCGTGCCGAGCGTGGTGATGAAGGAGTTGAGCCCGAGCACCGTGACGATCACCGCGTTGACCAGCCCGACCGCCGCCCCGGCGAGGATCGCGAGCACGATCGCGACGGCGGGTTGACCGGCGCCCTTGTCCATGACGAGGGATGCCACGACCCCGCCGAGCGCGAGGCTCGAGCCCACCGAGAGGTCGATGTACCCCGCGATGAGCAGCATCGCCACGGGGATCGCGACGATGGCGATCACCGCGCTGTCCTGCAGGATGCCGCGGATGTTCTGCCACCCGAAGAACGAGTCGGTGGCCAGGTGCACGCCGATGACCATCACGATCAGCACGACGAGCAGCGGGGTGCGCACGACGCCCTCGACGATGGCGCGGAGGAAGCGGTTCTCGGTCACGGGCGGATTCCTTCGGTGGGGGCGGTCAGGGCGGTGGGGGCGGTGTGCACGGCCGAGAGCAGGCCGTCGGCCGTGGTCTCGGCGACGTCGAGCTCGTCGACCACGCTCCCCGCGAGAAGACGAGGCAGCGGTGCGCGAGGTCGATGACCTCTTCGGGTTCGTTGGTGGCGACGATCACGCCCACGCCCTTCTCGGCGGCGAGGGCCTTCACGGCGTCGTAGATGTCTTTGCGGGCGCCGACATCCACACCTTGGGTGGGGTCGTCGAGCAGGATCACCCGCGTGCGGGCGGCGTCGTTGACCCAGCGACCGAGCAGGATCTTCTGCTGATTGCCGCCGCTGAAGCGTCCGGCGGGCAGATCCGCCGCGCGGGGGCGCAGGGCGAGCCCGTCGGCGATGCGATCGAACACCCCGCGTTCAGCGGGGAGCGAGCGCATTCCCCACGATCCGAGCCGGCGCATCGCGTCGATCACGATGTTGTCCTGGGCGGGGAGGGCGGCGAACAGTCCCTCGCGCGCGCGGTCGGCGGGAACGAGGGCGATGCCGGCACGAAGACCCTGCGCCGGGGAGCGGGTCTCGCGCGGGACGCCGTCGATCAGGAGCGTGCCGCCGGTGCGCGGGATGCGCCCGAACACGGTGCCGAGGAAGCGCGTCCGCCCCGAGCCGACGAGCCCGTAGCAGGCGACGATCTCACCCGGAGCGACGGAGAGGTCGATCGGTCCGAGGCCGGGCGCGGTGAGTCCGCGCACCTCGAGCACCGGCGTCTCGCCCTGGCGGGGAGCCGCGGGGCGGTCGTTCGTGGCGCCGTGGCCGTCGCTGATGGCGGCGACCAGCGTCTCGCGCGTGATCCCGGCGCCCTCGGCCGACCAGACGGCCCGTCCGTTGCGCATGACGGTGGCGGCATCGGCGAGCGCGAGCACCTCGCCCAACAGGTGGGTGACGTACAGGATCGCGATACCCCGACCGGCGAGGTCGCGCACGAGCGCACCCAGACGGGTGGCCTCGGCGCGCGAGAGCGCGGCCGTGGGCTCGTCGAAGACGATGAGCTTCGCATCGCGGCGCACCACCTTGGCGATCTCGACCAGCTGGCGCTGTCCGATGGGCAGGGTCGCCACCCGCACGTCGGGGTCGATGCCCCCGGCGCCCACGGCGTCGAGCGCCTCGCGGGCGAGGCGACGCTGTTCCCCGCGGCGGATGAGCCCCGCGGTGGTGCGCTCCTGCCCGATGAAGAGGTTTTCGGCGACGGTCATGTTCTCGAGCAGGCTGAGGTGCTGGTAGATCACGGCGACGCCGGCGGCGATCGAGGTGCGCGGGGTGAGGGAGTCGTGGGTGGTGCCGTCGATCTCGATCGTGCCGGCGGTGGGCGCCACCCCGCCGCCGAGGCAGGCGATGAGCGTGGACTTGCCCGCGCCGTTGTGTCCGAGCAGCGCGTGGATGCGCCCGCCGGGGATGTCGAGGGTGACGTCGTCGAGCGCGAGGGTGGCCCCGTACCGCTTCGTCAGACCGCGCACGGTGACAGTCATGTCTTCTCCGTTCTCGTCGGATGGAGGCGGGAGCGGGTCACCCCGCTCCCGCCGGGCGATCAGCCGCCGAGCTCGGTGATGTAGCTCGAGAGGTCGGGATCGTCGACCGTGACGACGGTCACGGGCAGGTCGACGCTGGCATCCGTCTTGCCCTCGCCGAGCGCGATCGGGATGTCGATGACGTTGTCGACGAGGTCCTTCAGCGAGAAGTAGGTGGCGGCGCGGAAGAAGTTGCCGTCCTTCATCTTCTGCAGGAGGAACAGGTTGGGGTCGAGCCCGCCGACGTACGTCTTCGCGTCGTTCTCGGCGCGGCCCGAGGCGACGAGCGCCTGGTACGCACCTTGAGCGGCGTCACCGACCGCCGAGACGACGACGTTGACGTCCGGGTTCTGCGCGAGCAGCGTGGTGGTGACCGACAGACCGTCGTCGGGGGTGACGGCCTGCTGCTGGCCGACGATCTGCAGGTCGGGACCGGCTTCCTTCAGACCGTCGAGCAGGCCCTGCGTGCGCTCCTGACCGATCTGCCGCTCGGTCTCGCTGAGCACGATCACCTTCGCGTCGGGGCCGACGTTCTTCAGGGCCCACTCCGCGGCATCCTTCCCGAGGTCGTACCCCGACTGGTAGAAGCTGAACTGCAGCGTCGCGTCCTGATTGGTCATGTCGCCGCCGTAGGTCACCCAGTACTTCCCGCCGTCGCGGTACTGCTGCGCGACCGACTCCAGGCTCGCGGGGTCGACGGGGAACGACACGACGGCATCGACGTCGCTGGTGAGGTTCGAGGTGAGCTGGCTGACCTGCTTCTGCAGGTCCATCTCGTCGTTGGTGAAGGTGACCTCCACGCCCTTCTCGGCCGCGCGCTGCTCGACGATGTTGACGATGGCGCCGTAGACAGGCAGGGCGGTGAAGGGGTAGTCGAACAGGATCTTCGTGACCGGTCCGCGGTCGGACGGGGCCGCGCTGGGCCCCGATCCGGCGTCGTCGGCGGCGGTGGTGCTGCAGGCGGAGAGGGCGAGGCCGGCGATGACGACCGAGGCCATCGCGGTCAGGCGGAGGCGGCGCTTCATGATGCTCCTTGCGGGTCAGGGGTGTGTGCGGTTGCTGTGGTGCGGGTGGTGCGGGGGTTGCTGGATGCCGCCCCCGGGGATCCGGGGGCGGAGTGCGGCGGCGCGCGGTCAGGCGGTGAACACCCGGCGTCCCGCGAACCACGTCTCGATCGCGCGCGTGTGCACGACGCGGTCGATCTCGACGGCGAAGGGATCCTGGTCGAGGACGACGAAGTCGGCCGACTTGCCGACGACGAGCGAGCCGGTCACGTCCCCGAGGCCCATCGCCGTGGCGGCGTTGACGGTGAAGACCTCGAACGCCTCGGCGAGGGTGAGCGCCTGCTCGGGCCAGAGCGTGCCGGGCGCGCGCCCGAGCGGGTCGGCTCGGGTGACGAGGCCCTGGATCCCCTCCCACGGGTTCGGCGAGACGCTGACGGGCCAGTCCGACCCGCCCGCCACCAGCACTCCCCGATCGACGAGGTCGCGATTGGGCTGCAGGTGAGCGGCCTCGGGCTGAGGACGCACCTGCGCGATGGCATCCGGGATGACCCCCGGGAACCAGAGGAAGGGCGAGATGTCGGCCGACACGTCGAGGTCGACGAAACGCTGCCGGTCGTCGGGGTGCACGAACTGCCCGTGGGCGATCTGGTAACGGCTGGTCGTGTCGCCGCCGGCGCGGACGGCCGCGATCGCGTCGAGCGCGATGCGCACCGCGGCGTCGCCCGTGCAGTGGATCTTGGCGCCCAGTCCCTGCGCCGCGGTGCGGGTGAGCCAGTCGGTCAGGTGCGCGGGGTCCATGGTGGTCACGCCGCAGTGCGCGTGCCCGTGATCGGGGCTCGGCAGGTAGGGGGTGAGGAACGCGCCCGTGTAGGTGGGCGGAACGCCGTCGAGCGCGACCTTGACGAAGTCGGGGCGGTGATGCGGGGTGCGGAACTCCTCGCGCCGCGCGACGAGTTCGTCGCCCACGGGGGTGTTCGCGAAGAGGAACTCGCTCGACAGCAGCGACGACACCACCCAGGCGTGCAGGTCGCCGTCGACGTCGAGATCGCGCAGCGCGCCCATGATCTCGACGGTGGCGGCGGCATCCTGGAATGCCGTGATGCCGAAGGAGTGCAGGATCTCGATCGCCCGGGCGCTCGCCCGGCGGTAGCGCTCCGGGGTCCGTGCGAGGTTGCGATCGAGCGCCTCGGTGACGGCGAGAGTCGCCGCCTCCATGAGCAGGCCGGTCGGCTCGCCCGTCTCGGCGTCGCGCACGATGCGCCCCTGCGCGGGATCCGGGGTGTCGATATGGATGCCGGCGGCCTCGAGCGCCGCGGAGTTCGCGAACCGGTTGTGGTGACTGTCGTCGGTGAGGACGACGGGGCGTCCGCCCGCGGCCTCGTCGAAGCGCGCGCGGGTCTCGGCGTGCGAGAACTCGTCGAGCAGGACGCTGCCGAACGCCTCGCCCACGACCCACTCGTCGGGGCCGAGCCCGGCGGCGCAGGTGCGCACGGCCTCGAGCACCTCGTCGAGGCTCGCGGTGGGCGGGAACGCGAGCTGGAAGAGGTCGGCCTCGCCGGCCATGAGGTGGTGGTTGTGCACGTCGACCAGTCCCGGCACGATCGTTGCCCCGGCGAGGTCGCGCACCTCGGAGTCGGGGCCGGCCGTGGCGAGCACCTCGTCGTCGCTGCCGACGGCGATGAGACGCCCCTGGGCGACGGCGAGCGCGGTGGCGAGCGGGCGGGAGCGATCGGCCGTGCGCACCACGGCGCCGTGCAGGATGAGGTCGGCGACGGTCATGAGGCTCCCGGTGTTCGGCGGCGTCGAGGGCGACGACGGTGAGGGTGGAACGGGTCCGGCGGGCGGATGCCACGGTGCCGGGGTGGAGCGAGTGAGTACATCCTGCGCGCCCCGGGCCCGCTGTGCTTGACCGCGGATGCCCCCGGGTTGACGCAGGACGCACAACCCGGGGACCGGGCGGGGACCGACTCCGCCCGGGTGGGGCTCAGCCGTTGATGACTTGCGGCACGCCCAGGGCCTTGAGCCCTTCGACGCCGAACTCGAGACCGTAGCCCGAGCCCTTCACCCCGCCGAAGGGGATGAGCGGGTGCACCCCGCCGTGCGAGTTGATCCACACGGTGCCCGCCTGCAGGCGCGCGGCCACGCGTCGCGCGGCATCGCGGTCGCTCGACCACACCGAGGCGCCGAGGCCGACGTCGAGGCCGTTCGCGCTGGCGATGGCGTCTTCCACGTCGGTGTACCGGATGACGGGCAGGACGGGTCCGAACTGCTCCTCGTCGACGAGGGCCACACCGTCGGCCACGTCGGCCACGATCGTCGTGCGGTAGAACAGCTCGCCGAGGTCGGTGGCGGGCTCGCCGCCCAGCACGATGCGACCGCCGGCGGCCCGGGCGTCGTCGACGAGACGGGCGACGATGTCGAACTGCTGCGTGTTCTGCAGCGGCCCGAGGACCGTCCCCTCGTCGAGCCCCCGTCCCATCGGCACGTTCGCGGCGTAGCCGGCGAGCGCCTCGACGACGTCGTCGTAGACCTCGTCGTGCACGTACAGGCGCTTCAGCGCCGCACAGGTCTGACCGGTGTTGATGAAGGCTCCCCAGAACAGCCCCTCGGCGATGGCCGCGGGGTCGACGTCGGGCAGCACGATGCCGGCGTCGTTGCCGCCGAGCTCGAGCGTGAGGCGGGCGAGGTTGCCGGCCGAGCTCTCGATGATCTTGCGCCCCGTGGCGGTCGAGCCCGTGAACATCACCTTGTCCACCTCGGGGTGGGCGACGAGCCGGGCACCGGCATCGCGGTCGCCCGCGACGGCGATGAGCACGTCGTCGGGCAGCACCTCGTTGATCACGTCGACCAGCGCCAACACGCTCAGCGGCGTGTACTCGCTGGGCTTGACCACCACGGAGTTGCCCATCCGCAGGGCGGGGGCGATCTGCCAGACGGTGATCATCATGGGCCAGTTCCACGGGCCGACCGCGGCGACCACACCGAGCGCGCGGTAGTGGAGTTCGGCGTACAGCTGCCCGTCGTCGACGACGACCTCGGGATCGAGCGCGGTGCTCGCGGCGGTGCGCAGCCACGCCGCGCACGCGCCGACCTCGAACCGGGCGTTGGGGCCGTCGAGCGGTTTGCCCTGCTCACGCGAGAGCAGGCGCGCGAGCTCTTCGGCGTGGGCCTCGATGCGCTCGGCTGCGGCCATCAGCAGGCCGCTGCGCTCCTCGTGTCCGAGGGCGTCCCACCCGGGCTGGGCGGCGCGGGCGCGGGCCACGGCGTCGTCGACATCGGCCACCGTGTGCACCGGGGCTCGTCCGATCACCTCGCGCGTGGCGGCATCCGGGATATCCCGCCCCTGGCCCTCGGGAGCCTGCACGCGCGCGAGCAGGGCGGTGTCGTCGGCCGTCGGGTCCGAGGCGGGCACGGCCGCGTCGATCTCGGGATCGGCCAGGGCGGGGGTGGGGTCGGACATCTCGGCTCCTTCGGTTCGTGTCCCGGGCCGTGGTGCGAGGGGCCCGTCTTCCGTCAGCCTCCGCCGCGGGCCCGCACCGCGCTTGTCCGCGCGTGCGCGGGCCATGACCGGGCGCGCCCGCTTGCCCGTTCTTCCGTCGCCCCGCAACGTGCGGCGACCGGACACGACCATCGCGGGAGGGTCACGGGACGCGTCCGCGCGAGGCGCATGCACGCCCCCGTCGCCCCGCGCCCGCGGATCGTATATGATCACTCCCGTCAGGCGCACGAGGTCGTGCGTCGCTGCTCGAAAAAAGGGCACGTAGCGCGAGAACCGCGCGAGACACATACGGCTCATTCCCGTTCCTGTTTCGCGAAAGGCTCGTCATGCCCATCGTCTCCGCGCACGTCGCCCACACCCTCGGCCGCCACCTCGACCACGTCTTCGGCGTGATGGGCAACGGCAACGCGTATTTCCTCGACGCCCTGCACCGCCACACCGACGCGGCCTTCACCGCGATGCGGCACGAGGCCGGCGGAGTGGTCGCCGCCGACGCGCACTATCGCGCCTCGGGGCGCATCGCCGCCGCCACCGCCACCTACGGCGCCGGCTTCACCAACACCCTCACCGCTCTGGCCGAGTCGGCCCAGGCGCGTATCCCCTTGCTCCTCGTCGTCGGCGACGAGCCCACGTCGGGCCCGCGCCCGTGGGGGGTCGACCAGGTCGCGCTCGCGTCGGCGGTCGGGGTCCGCACGTACACCGTCGGCGATCGCGACGCCTCGGCCACCGTGCTCATCGCCCTCGAGCACGCCCTGACGTACCGCGTCCCCGTCGTGCTGGCGATCCCCTATGACGTGGTCATGCGCGAAGCGGGGCCGCTGACGGATGCCGGCACCGTGACGATCCCCGCCCCCCTGCCCCCGCAGGGACCCGCGGCCTCCGCCGCACTCGACCGGATCGCCGATGCCCTCGCCGGCGCCGCGCGCCCCTTCCTGCTGGCCGGACGGGGAGCCTGGCTCGCCGACGCCGGCCCCGCGCTCGGTCGGCTCGCCGAGCTGACCGGGGCGATCACGGCATCCACCGCCCTCGGCCGCGGCATCTTCCCCGACACCGCCCACGACCTCGGCGTCACGGGGGGCTTCGGCGCCGAGGGCGCGATGGAGCTCGTGCGCGAGGCCGACGTCGCCGTGGTCTTCGGCGCGGGGCTGAACCAGTTCACGATGCGCTTCGGCGAGCTCTTCGCCCCCGGCACGCGGGTCTTCCAGGTCGACGTGGCGCCGACGGCGACGCACGCGCAGGTGGGCGGGTTCGTGCGGGCGGATGCCGCGCTGGCGGCCGACGAGATCGGGAACCGCCTGCGCTCCCGCGGCGCGGTGTCGTCGGGGTGGCGCGACCGCGTCGATGTGGCCCCGCTGCGGGAACAGGAAGCCGGCGAGGGGCTCGCCCCGGATGGCCGCCTCGACCCGCGCTCCGCCGCCGCGCGGATCGGCGAGCTGCTCCCCGAGGACCGCGTCGTGGTGTCGGACGGTGGGCACTTCCTGGGCTGGTCGAACATGTACTGGCCCGTCTCCTCACCCGACCGCGTCATGATGATCGGCACCGCATACCAGTCCATCGGTCTCGGCTTCCCCTCGGTCGCCGGGGCGATCGCGGCGCGCCCCGACACCACCGTCGTGCTGACGACCGGCGACGGCGGCGGACTCATGGCCATCGCCGACCTCGAGAGCGCGGTGCGCACGGCCGCCGGCCACGGCATCGCCGTCGTGTGGAACGACGCCGCCTACGGCGCCGAGATCAACCTGTACGGCCTCAAGGGCCTCACCCGCGAGCCGATGCTCATCCCCGAGGTCGACTTCGCAGCCGTCGCGCGCGGCTTCGGCGCCGAGGGAGTGGTGGTGCGCGAGGTCGCCGACCTCGAGGCGCTGGCCGAGTGGACCCGGCGCGACCCCGCCGAGCGGCCGTTTCTGCTGCTCGACCTGCGCATCAGCGGCACCGTGATCGCGCCGTACCAGCGCGAGATCATCCGGGTGAACTCGTGAGCATCGTCGGGCTCGCCGCTCCGGGAGGCTCCGGCGACCCCGGCGACGGCTTCGACGCGCCGAGCGGCGGCACGAGTGAGTCGCGTGGCGCTCTCGACGAGCTGCGCGCCGCCCTCGGCGAACGCCTGCTCGACGACCCCGCGAGTCTCGCCGCCTACGCCGTCGACAGCTCGCGTGCGCAGCCCGAGGGCCTGCCGATCGCCGTGGTCCGGGCGACCTCGACCGGCGACGTCTCGACCGCCCTGGCGTGGGCGCACGCCCGCGGCATCCGGGTCTCCGTCCGCGGCGCGGGCACCGGACTCTCCGGCGGGGCCGTGGCCTACGCGGGCGGGCTCGTGGTGTCGCTGGAGGCGATGGATCGGATCGTCTCGATCGACGCCGACAACCGTCTCGCCGACGTCGAGGCGGGCGTCGTCACGGCCGACCTGGATGCCGCCGCCCACGCGCACGGCCTGTTCTTCCCGCCCGATCCGGCGAGCGCGCAGTGGTCGACGATCGGCGGCAACATCGCAACCAACGCCGGGGGCCTGCGCTGCGTCGCCCACGGCGTGACCACCGACGTCGTCGCCGCCCTCGAGGTGGTGCTCGCCGACGGGCGGATCCTGCGCACCGGCGCCCGCACCCGCAAGAACACCACCGGCTACGACCTCACGAGCCTGTTCTGCGGCTCGGAGGGCACCCTCGGCGTGATCACAGCGGCGACCGTGCGCCTCAAGCCCGTGCCGCCGGGGCAGCCCCGCACCTTCCGCGCGAGCTTCGACGACATCGAAGACGCCGGCCGCGCGGTCACGGCGATCGTGTCGGGCCCCGCGGCCCCCGAGGTGCTCGAGCTGATCGACGCGCGCAGCGTCGAGATCATCGAGGCGTTCCACCCGAGCGGCCTCCCCTCCCCCGGCGCGGCCATGCTGGTCGGTCAGACCGTCGGGCTCACCGCCCTCGACGCCGCCGAGGCGATCACCGCGATCTGTCGCGCGCACGGCGCCGTCGAGACCGAGGTCTCCGACTCCGACAGCCTGCTCGAGGCCCGGCGTCTCGCCAACCCGGCGCTCACCGCGCAGGGACTGCGGGTGTCGTGCGACGTCGGCGTCCCGGTCTCGCAGCTGGCGACGGTGTTCCGCGGCATCGGCGAACTGGCACAGCGCCACGGTCGGCGCATCGCGATCGTCGCGCACGCGGGCGACGGCAACCTGCATCCGACGGTCGAGGCGGGAGACACCCCCGCCGAGTATGCCGCGGCGGAGCTGGTGATCGACGACATCACGCACCTGGCGCTCTCGCTCGGCGGCACCATCTCGGGCGAGCACGGCATCGGCTCGGTCAAGCGTCACGAGCTCCCCTGGCAGCAGGATGCCGTGGCCCTCGACGTGCAGCGCGCGGTCAAGGCCGCACTGGATCCCCGCGGCATCCTGACACCGGGGCGGGCGATCTAGCGACCGGACGCCCCGGAGCCGACCGCCCGTGGCGGACCGGCCCGCCGGAGTCGCGGGCCGCCGGTACGGTGGTGACGCATGGGGACGAGAACGCGCCTGATCGCCTCGGGCACCGCGATCGCGATGATCAGCGGCGCCGTGGTGGTGCTGTACTTCTTCCAGCCGTGGCGGAGCTGCGAGTACGAAGACACCTCCGCGGGCTGCTCGATGCTCCCGAACGACGCCGCCGCGATGGGTGTGGCGGCGATGGTCTTCGTCGTGGGGATCGTCGTTCTCGCGGCGGGCCTGCTGATGCGCCGGGTGCCCACGTGACCGAACCGCGCACCCTCGAGACGAGGGGAAGGTTGCCTCGCGTCTGGTGGATCACGGTGGTGTGCGGTGTCCTGATCATGGGCCCCGTCGTCTTGGCCGGCTCATACCTCTGGGCTCGGCACCAGTACGAGAACGGCCCCGACGTGGACGGCGTCCTCTGGCGCCAGGTGGCATCGGTCGAGGACCCCTTCGACAGGACGCTGTACTCACCGACGGCCGGCTCAGTCACGGCCCTTCTCGACGCGCTCGACGGCGACCGATGGGATGGCAGCCCGGAGGGGGCGGACGCCCTCGACTTCTCCCGACCCACTCTGGTCATCCACGACATCGAGGAGCACACGAACGCGCTCGCCTTCCGGGTCTTCCTCTCGTCGGGAGAGCGCCCCGGTCCCCCCGGCCAGCGAGCCCGGCTGCCGTGGGAGTCCTCGGCGTACTTCACCTGTTACGGAGTGACCGTGACGTTCACGGGTTCCTCCCCACCCTCCGTCGCCGGAGCCGACGAGCGCGCGTGTCCGAGCCTCCTGGTCTCACGGATGCCATCCGACTCGGTGTACATGGTTCCCTCGACCTTTTACGGATGAGGCAGATGCGCTCTCGACGCGTCGGCGGTCGCTGACGTCGCGACCCCTCGCCCACCCGTGCACGCGAATGTGCTGTGCGCGCACGATCGATCCTCATCCCTGTCGCGGGGGCGCCCCTCTTCCTACGCTCGCGTCATGCGCAGAATCCGACGGCACGAGACCCCGGTCCTGCCGTCGGGCGCGCGGGTCGAGGTCGCACGGGCCGAAGTCGTACGGGTCGAAGTCGCACGGGTCGAGGGCGCGCGATGACGATCGAGCTCCTGACGCACGGGGCCGCCCTCTTCTGCTCGGGGATCGCTGCGTGCTGCGCGAGGTCGGGTCCCCCGGCGGAGCGTCGAGAGCGGGTCGCCACGTCGGCGCTCATGACCGCCGCGATGATCGATTCCGCCGTCCTGCGCGTGGTCCCGCCGATCGTCTGGGCGGCCGTCCTCCTCGGCGTCGCCCTCGTCGTGAGCGCGGGGCGCCGGCTGCACTCGGGGCGCGGCGGTCACGGCATCCACACCCCCGCGGGTCTCGTCGTCATGGCCGCCCTGATCGCGTCGACCACGCACGGCGACCCGGGCGCCGCCCCCACCGCCGCCCACGCCCACGGCGGGATGGCGGTCGGCTCCGCGACCCTGACGTGGCTCTGCGTGGCACTCGCGGTCGTGCACGTCGCCGCCTCAGCGCACCGGGCGCTGAGCGCGTCCCGCGCGGATCGCGCGCACCATGCCGCGATGGGTGGATCGACCGCGCTGATGGCCCTGGCGGTGCTGCTGTGAGCCGCACCCTGCGCGATCCGGCGACCGTTCCCCCGCACCCGCACGACGAACGGCCCCGCCGCGGCTGTCCGCGACGAGGCCGTTCGATTCCCGGGTCAGACGCGCGAGAGCCCGCGGATCGGGCTGACCTCCTGCTCGGCCTCGTGGTCGGGGCCGAGGGGGATGCCGCTGCGGTCGCGCAGCAGCAGCGTCGCGACGAGGCCCAGCACCGCCATGATCGCGAGGTACACCGTCACCGACACGGTCGTGCCCGTGGCATCCACCAGCGCGGTCGCGATGGTCGGGGCGAACGCTCCGCCGAGGATGGCGCCGAGGGCGTAGGCGATCGAGACACCCGAGAAGCGGATGGATGCCGGGAACAGCTCGGCGTACAGCGCGGCCTGGGGGCCGTAGGTCAGGCCGAGGCCGACCGTCAGCAGCATGAGGCCGACCGTCAGCAGCACGATGCTGCCGGAGTTGACGAGCGGGAACAGCGCCACGATCGCCACGAGCATCGAGACCCATCCGATGATGTACGTGTTGCGGCGGCCGATCTTGTCGCCCAGCCACCCACCGAGCCACGTGAAGATGAGCCAGGTCACCGCCGACAGGGTCACGGCGCCGAGCACGTCGGCGGTCGCGAGACCGAGGGGGCCGTCGGGGTTGGTCGCGTAGCGCTGGATGTACCCACCGGTGGTCATGTAGCCCACGGCGTTGTTGCCGGCGAAGACGAACGCGGCGATGACCACGAGCAGCGAGTGCTTGCGGAACAGCTGCACGATCGGCATGCGGGTCTGCTCCTTGCGCTCGGCGAGTTCGACGAACACCGGGCTCTCCTCGACCTTCCGGCGCACGTAGTAGCCGACGAGGATCAGCACGAACGACAGCAGGAACGGCACGCGCCATCCCCACGCGAAGAAGGCGTCGCCGGGGGCGATCAGGGCCATCAGCCCGAGCATGCCGCTCGCGAGCAGCAGGCCGAGGGGCACGCCGAGCTGCGGCGAGGCGCCGAACAGGCTGCGCTTGGTCTTGGGGGCGTGCTCGACGGCCATGAGCACCGCGCCACCCCACTCGCCACCGGCCGAGATGCCCTGCAGCACGCGCAGCAGGATCAGCAGCACGGGGGCGGCGACGCCGATCACCTCGTAGGTGGGCAGCACGCCGATGAGCGTGGTCGAGGCGCCCATCATGATCAGGGTCAGCATCAGCACGACTCGGCGACCGTACTTGTCGCCGAGGTGGCCGGCGAGGAAGGCGCCGAGGGGCCGGAACAGGAAGCTCAGACCCACGGTGAGGAACGCCAGGATCTGCGCGATGCCGGGGCCGGCGGGTGCGAAGAACAGCTGGCCGAAGACCAGGCCCGCGGCCGAGGCGTAGAGGAAGAAGTCGTACCACTCGACGGTGGTGCCGACAACGGTGGCGAAGACCACGCGGCGGCGGTCCTTCGTGGTGGAGATCGTGCCGGTGGGCGTGAAGCCCGGCGGCTGAGAGCGGGACATGGGGACTCCTTCGAGACGTCATCGTCGGGCCCCGGGACGTCGTCGTCGGTGACGAGGCGTGGTGTTGCTGGGGCGTTCGTCATCGTATACGATTTCGGATACGACGCAAGGGAGCTCCATGAACGACACCGCTGACCCCCGGTTCACCGCCCTCGGCGGCCGCCCGGGAAAGATCGTGGCCGTCCACCTCTCGTACGCCTCCCGCGCTGACCAGCGCGGCCGCCGCCCGGCCGCCCCGTCGTACTTCTTCAAGCCGTCGAGCTCGCTCGCGGCCTCCGGATCCGAGATCGTGCGCCCCGCCGGCACCGAACTGCTCGCCTTCGAGGGCGAGATCGCGCTCGTGATCGGCGAGCCCGCCCGATGGGTGACTCCGGATGCCGCATGGGCGCACGTGGCATCCGTCACCGCCGCGAACGACTTCGGTCTGTACGACCTGCGCGCGAACGACAAGGGATCGAACGTCCGCTCCAAGGGCGGCGACGGCTACACCCCGCTCGGTCCCGCGCTGATCGACGCCCGCGACGTCGATCCCGCCGCCCTACGCCTGCGCACCTGGGTCGATGGCGAGCTCGTGCAAGACGACTCGACCGCGGGCCTGCTGTTCCCCCTCGCCCAGATCGTCGCCGACCTGTCGCAGCACTTCACCCTCGAAACGGGCGACGTCATCCTCACCGGCACCCCCGCGGGGTCGTCGGTGGTCACGCCGGGCCAGGTCGTGGAGGTGCAGGTGGATGCCGGCCCCCTCTCCACCGGCCGGCTCCGCACCGCGGTGGTCCAGGGCGACCGCGCCTTCGACGCCGCCCTCGGCTCCCTGCCCGCGGTGGACGACACCCAGCGCACCGAGGCGTGGGGGTCGGCCGAGGCCGCCGGGCTCGTCCCCGCCGCCCCCGTCCTCACCGCCGCCCTCCGCGACAAGCTCTCGCGCGTTCCCGTCGCGGCCCTCAGCGGACAGCTGCGCAAGCGCGGCCTCAACGACGTCACGATCGACGGCGTCCACGCGCTGACCCCGGGCAGCCGGTTCGTCGGCACGGCCCGCACCCTGCGCTTCGTCCCCCACCGCGAAGACCTCTTCGCCTCGCACGGCGGCGGCCAGAACGCCCAGAAGCGCGCGTTCGACGCGGTGGAAGAGGGCGAGGTCATCGTCATCGAAGCGCGCGGAGAGACCGGATCCGGCACTCTCGGCGACATCCTCGCGATCCGCGCGCACGCCCGCAAGGCCGCCGCGATCGTCACCGACGGCGGCGTCCGCGACGCCGAGGCCGTGGCCGCGGTCGGCATCCCCGTGTTCACCGCCGGCCCTCACCCCGCGGTCCTCGGCCGCCGGCACGTGCCGTGGGAGACCGACGTCGCCGTCGGCTGCGGCGGCACCACCGTCGAGCCCGGCGACATCCTCGTCGGCGACGGCGACGGCGTCATCGTCGTCCCTCCCGCCCTCGCCGAAGAAGTGGTCGACGCCGCCCTCGCGCAAGAGGCCGAAGATGCGTGGGTCGCCCAGCAGGTGGCATCCGGTCATCCCGTAAACGGGCTCTTCCCGATGAACGCCGAATGGCGCGCGCGCTACGAGAGCGAGGGACGCTCATGAGAGACGTCACGACCCCGGCGACGAAGAGCAAGTCGCAGCAGGCCTACCAGTGGATCAAGCAGCGCATCGCGTCTCAGGAGTTCACCCCCGGCTACCGCCTGGTCCTCGGCTCGATCGCCGGCGAGCTCGACATGAGCGTCGTGCCGGTGCGCGAGGCCATCCGTCAGCTCGAGGCCGAGGGCCTGGTGATGTTCGAGCGCAACGTCGGCGCCCGCGTCTCGATGGTCGACGACACCGCGTACCGCTTCAGCATGCAGGCGCTGAGCCTGCTCGAGGGGGCGGCGACCGCCCTGTCGGCCCGGGCGCTCACCACCGACGACGTGCGTCGCGCGCGGCAGGTGAACGAGCTCATGGTCGAGACCCTCGAGCACTTCGATCCCCGCGCCTTCACCGCGTTGAACCAGGAGTTCCACGCCATCCTGTTCGAGAAATGCGCCAACCCGCGCATGCTCGAGCTGGTGCAGGCCGAGTGGGCGCGGCTCGGGCACCTGCGCGACTCGACGTTCAGTTTCGTGCCCGGACGCGCCGCCGAATCGGTGCGGGAGCACGAGAACATCCTCGTTCTCATCGAGACCGGCGCCCCGCTCGCCGAGATCGAGAAGGCGTCGCGGCGCCATCGCTCGGCCACCCTCGACGCGTACATGATCCACGAGCACCCCGACCAGGTGCTCGGCCTTCCCGCTTTCTGATTCCGGATGCCACCGGCATCCGCCCCTCCAACGAAGGAGCATCCATGACCCGCCGCATCCCGGCCGACCTGCCCGAGCGCATCCAGCACTACATCGGGGGCGCCTTCGTCGACTCGGTCGACGGCGACACCTTCGACGTGCTCGACCCGGTGACGAACCAGGCCTACGTCTCGGCCGCCGCCGGCAAGAAGGCCGACATCGACCTCGCCGTCGCCGCCGCCCGCACGGCCTTCACCGAGGGACCGTGGCCGCGCATGCTGCCCCGCGAGCGTTCGCGCGTGCTGCACCGCATCGCCGACCTCGTCGAGTCGCGCGACGAGCGCCTCGCCGAGCTCGAGAGCTTCGACTCGGGCCTGCCCATCACCCAGGCCCTCGGCCAGGCGCGGCGGGCGGCCGAGAACTTCCGCTTCTTCGCCGACCTGATCGTGGCGCAGACCGACGACGCGTTCAAGGTGCCCGGTCGCCAGCTCAACTACGTCAACCGCAAGCCGATCGGCGTCGCGGGGCTCATCACCCCGTGGAACACCCCGTTCATGCTCGAGTCCTGGAAGCTGGGCCCCGCCCTCGCGACCGGCAACACCGTGGTGCTCAAGCCCGCGGAGTTCACGCCCCTGTCAGCGTCGCTGTGGGCTGGGATCTTCGAGGAGGCGGGCCTTCCCGAGGGCGTGTTCAACCTCGTCAACGGACTCGGCGAAGACGCCGGCGATGCGCTCGTGAAGCACCCCGACGTGCCGCTCATCTCGTTCACCGGCGAGAGCAGCACCGGGCAGCTGATCTTCGCCAACGCCGCCCCCTTCCTCAAGGGCCTGTCGATGGAGCTCGGCGGCAAGAGCCCCGCGATCGTCTTCGCCGACGCCGACCTCGACGCCGCCATCGACGCCACGATCTTCGGCGTCTTCTCGCTCAACGGCGAGCGCTGCACCGCGGGCAGCCGCATCCTCGTCGAGCGCTCCGTGTACGACGAGTTCGTCGAGCGGTACGCCGCGCAGGCCGACCGGGTGACCGTCGGCTACCCCGACGATCCCGCGACCGAGGTCGGGGCGCTGGTGCACCCCGAGCACTACGCCAAGGTCATGTCGTACGTCGAGCTCGGCAAGACCGAGGGGCGTCTGGTCGCCGGCGGCGGCCGCCCCGAGGGCTTCGACGAGGGCAACTTCGTGCGCCCCACGGTGTTCGCCGACGTGGCCCCCGATGCGCGCGTCTTCCAGGAGGAGATCTTCGGCCCGGTCGTGGCGATCACGCCCTTCGACACCGATGCCGAGGCTCTCGCGCTCGCGAACGACACCCGCTACGGACTGGCCGCCTACGTGTGGACGAACGACCTCAAGCGCGCGCACCTGTTCGCGCAGAACGTCGAGGCGGGCATGGTGTGGCTCAACAGCAACAACGTGCGCGACCTCCGCACCCCCTTCGGCGGGGTGAAGGCCTCGGGACTCGGGCACGAGGGCGGCTACCGCTCGATCGACTTCTACACCGACCAGCAGGCCGTTCACATCACGCTCGGCGGTGCCCACAACCCCACCTTCGGCAAGGCGCACTGACCCCGCCCCGCCCCATCCCCCACTCGTCATACGCAAGGACGCGCACCATGGCAAAGCACACCGAAGAACAGAAGACCTCCTCGGGGTTCTGGGTGACCCAGGAAGCCCCCATCGTCTCCGAGAACCCCATCCCCACGCCCTCCTCCCCCGCGCCCGACATCCTGCGGTGCGCCTACATGGAGCTCGTGGTCACCGACCTCGCGGCATCCCGGGTCTTCTACGTCGACGTGCTGGGCCTGCACGTCACCGAAGAAGACGACGAGGCGATCTACCTGCGCTCGACCGAGGAGTTCATCCACCACAACCTGGTGCTGCGGCGGGGCGAGGTCGCCGCGGTCGCCGCGTTCTCGTACCGCGTGCGCTCGTCCGACGACCTCGACGCGGCCGTCGCCTTCTACGAGGAGCTCGGCTGCGACGTACGCCGGGAGCCCGGCGGCTTCACGAAGGGCATCGGCGACTCGGTGCGGGTCGTCGACCCGCTCGGCTTCCCCTACGAGTTCTTCTTCGACACCGAGCACCAGGAACGCCTCTCGTGGCGCTACGACCTGCACTCCCCCGGCGAGCTCGTGCGCCTCGACCACTTCAACCAGATCACCCCCGACGTGCCCCGCGCGGTGAACTTCATGCAGTCGCTCGGCTTCCGCGTGACCGAGGACATCCAAGACGAAGAGGGCGTCGTCTACGCGGCCTGGATGCGCCGCAAGCCCACCGTGCACGACACCGCCATGACCGGCGGCGACGGCCCTCGTATGCACCACGTGTGCTTCGCGACGCACGAGAAGCACAACATCCTCGCCATCTGCGACAAGCTCGGGGCCCTCCGCCGATCGGATGCCATCGAGCGCGGCCCCGGCCGCCACGGCGTCTCGAACGCGTTCTACCTGTACCTGCGCGACCCCGACGGTCACCGCGTCGAGATCTACACGCAGGACTACTACACCGGCGACCCCGACAACCCCGTCATCACGTGGGACGTGCACGACAACCAGCGCCGCGACTGGTGGGGGAACCCCGTCGTGCCGTCGTGGTACACCGAGGGCTCGCTCGTGCTCGACCTCGACGGCCGCCCGCAGCCGGTCCGCGCCCGCGAGGACTCGTCCGAGATGGCCGTGACGATCGGCGCCGACGGCTTCAGCTACACCCGCGCGCCCGAGGACACGGCATCCGCAGCCCCCTCCGCCGAGTTCAAGCTCGGCAACCAGCTGTAGCCCGCCGGGCATGTCCCACTTCGTGCAGAAATCACCGCCGAACGTCGCACCAAGTGGGACACGCACCGCCCGCCGCACGCCTCCCCGCCAGGCATGTCCCACTTCGTGCGGAAATCGCGGCAGAAGCTCGCACGAAATGGGACACGCACCGTCCGACCGTGCCCCATCGACAGGAGACAGCATGCTCACCGACGCACAGATCGACGCCATCGCGGCCGAGCTCGCCGAGGCCGATCGCGCCCACGCGGTCATCCCGCGCATCACGGCGAGGTACCCGGATGCCACGGTCGACGACTCGTATCGGATCCAGGGCCGCTGGCGCGATACGCAGATCGCCGCGGGGCGCACGCTCGTGGGGCGCAAGATCGGCCTGACCTCCAAAGCGATGCAGCAGGCGACGGGCATCACCGAGCCCGACTACGGCGTGATGTTCGACGACACCGTCTACCGCTCCGGCGCGCAGATCCCCGTCGACCACTTCTCGAACGTGCGCATCGAGGTGGAGCTCGCCTTCGTGCTGAAGGCGCCGCTCGAAGGCCCCGACTGCACGCTCGACGACGCCCTCGCCGCGATCGACTACGCCGTGCCCGCGCTCGAGGTGCTCAATTCGCACATCGAGCTCGAGGGCCGCACGATCGTCGACACGATCAGCGACAACGCCGCGTACGGCGCGATGGTGCTCGGCGACGTGCACAGACGCCCCGACGAGATCGACCTGCGCTGGGTCCCCGGCGTGCTGAGCCGCAACGGCGAGATCGAAGAGACGGGGGTCGCCGCCGGCGTCCTCGGTCACCCGGCGACCGGCGTCGCGTGGCTCGCCAACAAGTTCCACCAGCACGGCGCGCGCCTGGAGGCGGGCGAGATCATCCTGGCAGGATCGTTCACGCGCCCGATGTGGGTGTCGCGCGGCGACGACGTGCTGTGCGATTACGGACCGATGGGAACGATCTCGTGCCGCTTCGTCTGACCCCCACCTTCCGGGCCGCGTTGACGGCATCCGATCGTCCGCTCGCCGGCATGTGGCTCTGCACGGGCAATCCCGTCGTCGCCGAGGTGGCCGCCGGCTCCGGCCTCGACTGGCTGCTCATCGACATGGAGCACTCGGCGACGTCGATCGAGCAGGTGCTCGTGCAGCTGCAGGTCGTCGCCGCCTACCCCATCACCCCCGTGGTGCGCGTGCCCGCGAACGACGTCGTCACCATCAAGCGCGTCCTCGACGTGGGCGCGCAGAACCTCATCGTGCCCATGGTCTCGTCGGCCGACGAGGCCCGGGCCGCCGTCGCGGCGACCCGGTATCCGCCGCAGGGCGTGCGCGGAGTGGGCAGCGCCCTGGCCCGCAGCGCCCGCTGGAACCGCATCGACGGCTACCTCGCCGAGGCCGCCGAGCACGTGTCGCTGACGGTGCAGATCGAGACCACCGCGGGTGTCGCCGCCGCGGCCGAGATCGCCGCCGTCGAGGGGGTGGATGCCGTCTTCGTCGGTCCCTCCGACCTGTCGGCGTCCCTGGGGCTCCTGGGGCAGCAGTCGCACCCCGACGTCGTGGCGGCGGTGCACGCGGTGTTCGCCGCGGCACGGGATGCCGGAACCCCGGTCGGCGTGAACGCCTTCGACCCGGCGGTGGCCGAGGCCTACCTCGACGCGGGCGCCGACTTCGTCGCGGTGGGGGCCGATGTGGCGCTGCTGGCGCGGGCGTCGGAAGCCCTGGCCGCGCGCTTCGTCAGCGCGCGCGGGGGTCTGCGCGAGAGCTACTGAGCGCGCGCCGTCCCCAGCGCCGCCAGCTCCGCGCGCGTGGAGACGCCGGCCTTTCGCAGCAGGTTCGACACGTGGAACTTCGCCGTGTTCTCGCTGATCCCCAGACGTTCGGCGATCGCGCGGTTGCGCGACCCCGCGACGACCAGGCTGAGCACCTCGCTCTCGCGGGGGCTGAGGTCGACGGCCTCGTCGAGGAAGTCGGGCCGCGGCGGCGGATCGAGCGGCAGCACGACCGACAGCTCGGAGCCCCATCCGGGCGTCGACGCGACGTCGAACGCCCCGTTGAGGGCGCTCACCCGCTCGACGATCGGTCCGAGCGAATCGTCGTGGGCGGTGAGCGTGCCCGCGCCGTCGTCGCGGATGCCGATCAGCAGGTTGAGTCCGTCGCAGTCCCACTGGATGCGCACGCGGTGGGGCGTCCCCCGGTCGAGCAGGGCCAGCACGGCGCTGCGCACGATGGCCCGCGCCTCGTGGGCGACCTCGCCGGGCAGGGCGCGTCCGGTTGCGGGCGGCTCGACGAACTGCACGTCGAGGTCGCCGTGTCGCACGAGCGGGCGCAGGTCGGTGCGCAGCCGCGCGAACGCGCCGGTCACGGGTTCGAGCAGGGCGCTGCGCTGCTGGTCGGTCGAGGTGCGCAGAACGACGAGGGCGGCGGCCGCGGTCTCGACGGCCAGGGCACGGGCGGCGCGATCGTCGAGCCGCGCCGACCGCAGGATCGCCAGGATCGACTCGAGGGTCACCGCGTGACGGTCGGCCTGTTCGGCGACGATGCGTTCGTGTTCGATGACGAGCGCGCGCGACGCGGTCGACGACAGTTCGGGTGACTCACTCACGCGCCTAACCTAGCCCACCGACAGGCACCTACCCGTTCGGGTAGGTAGACCCGTGCCATCGACCGGCGACGGTCACGCCCGGCGAGGCGGAGCATGGAGGCATGACCTCTTCCGACGCCCGCATCGCGGACTCCCTCGCCCGGATCTCGGGCGAGCTGACCGCGGTCGTCGACCGTCTCGTCACTGAGCCCGCCGGTCTCGACGGCGTCCTCGACGTGCTGACCGACGCCGACCGCGTCTTCGTCTTCGGCGCCGGTCGCTCGGGCCTGGCGCTGCGCATGACCGCGATGCGCCTCATGCACCTCGGCCTCGACGTGCACGTCGTCGGCGAGACCACCACCCCGGCCATCGGCCCCGGCGACGCGCTCCTGACCGCGAGCGGCTCGGGCACGACGGCGGGGATCGTCCGCGCGGCCGACACCGCGACCGAGGTCGGCGCGCGCATCGTCGCGATCACCACGGCCGCCGATTCGCCGCTCGGACGCGCCGCCGACGCGCTCGTCGTGGTGCCCGCCGCGGCGAAGCTCGACCGCTCGGGAGCCGCCTCGACGCAGTACGCGGGCGGTCTCTTCGAGCAGGCCGTCGTGCTCGTCGGCGACGCGATCTTCGACGCGCTGTGGCAGCGCTCGGGGCTCTCGGCCGACGACCTCTGGCCGCGCCACGCGAACCTCGAATGATTCCTCCCTCCCCACCGCAGAAAGTAAGGACACCCGCATGAAGCTGCAGTTCGCCATGGACACCCTCACGACCGAGGCCGCCCTCGATCTCGCCGCCGCCGCGGCGCCCCACGTCGACATCCTCGAGTTGGGCACGCCGCTCATCAAGAGCGAAGGCCTCTCGGCCATCACCGCGATCAAGAAGGCGCATCCCGACAAGATCGTCTTCGCCGACCTGAAGACGATGGATGCCGGTGAGCTCGAAGCCGACATCGCCTTCGGCGCCGGTGCCGACCTCGTCACCGTGCTCGGCTCGGCCGGCGACAGCACGATCGTCGGCGCGGTCACCGCGGCCAAGAAGCACGGCAAGGGCGTCGTCGTCGACCTGATCGGGGTGGCCGACAAGCCCGCCCGCGCCCGGGAGGTCATCGCCCTCGGCGCCGAGTTCGTCGAGATGCACGCCGGCCTCGACGAGCAGGCCGAAGAGGGCTTCACCTTCGGCACGCTGCTGCGCGACGGCGAAGCGGCCGGGGTGCCGTTCTCGGTCGCGGGCGGCGTCACCGTCGCGAGCATCGCCGATGTGCAGAAGTCGGGCGCGCAGGTCGCCGTCGCCGGCAGCGCCATCTACAGCTCTCCCGACGTGGGCGCCGCCGCGGCCGCGCTCCGCGCCGCGATCGTCTGACCGCAGCCCGAGCAGAACGAAAGAGGGACCGAGCCGCACGGCTCGGTCCCTCTTATCGTGTCGAGGATCAGCCCTCGGTGGTCTCTTCGTCGTCTTCTTCGTCGTCGCCGATGATCTCGATGTCTTCGACCTCGAGCTCGGGGGTCAGCTGCACGTGCACGAGCGCGTCGGGGAACGACGTCTGGCCGGCGAACACGACGATGATGGCGTCGGCGAACACACCCACCCCGATCGCTTCGAGGTCGGTGCGCAGGTCGATGTCGGCGCTGAGCTCGTCATCGTCGAGGGCGTCCTCGATGTCGCTCGCGACCTCTTCGACGATCGCGCGCCAGCGGTCCTCGCTCACCGACAGCACGTCCTTGAGCGCGACCATGATCGCGTCGAGGTCGGAGTCGCTCTCGTCGTCGAACTCGGGGTCGAGGTCGACCTCCACCTCGACGCCGGCGGCATCCAGGTGCCCCACGCCGATGACGCTGTCTTCGTCGATCTGGGCGTCGTCGAGCAGACCGCTCTCGGTGACGCGGCGGAGGAGGTCGTTCAGCACAGACTCAGTCATGTCTCTACGATCCCACGTCGCCGGGTTTCGCGCCCGCCTCTTGCGCACGCCGCGCCGTGTGTTCAACCGGCGGCACCGAGCGGTTCACCGTCAGAGGGCCGTGGCACGCTCCGCGGCCTCGACGACGTTCGTCATGAGCAGCGCCACCGTCATCGGACCGACGCCTCCGGGGTTCGGCGAGACGAACCCGGCGACCTCGGCCACGTCGGGGTGCACATCGCCGTGAACGCGCGACTTGCCCGTCTCGGGGTCGGTCTCGCGGGTGACGCCCACGTCGAGCACCGCGGCGCCCGGCTTGACGTCTTCGGCGCGCACGATGTGCTTCACGCCGGCGGCGGCCACGATCACGTCGGCCTGACGCAGGTGCTTGGCCAGGTCGGCCGTTCCCGTGTGGGTGAGGGTAACGGTCGCGTTGATCTCGCGGCGGGTCAGCAGCAGCCCGATCGAGCGACCGATGGTGACGCCGCGGCCGACGACGACGACCTCTTTGCCCTTCAGGTCGTAGCCGCCTCGCAGCAGCAGCTCGATGACCCCGCGCGGCGTGCACGGCAGCGGAGTGGTGATCGGCGCGTTGACGTTCAGCACCAGGCGACCGAGGTTGGTGGGGTGCAGGCCGTCGGCATCTTTGGCCGGGTCGATGCGCTCGAGGATCGCGTCGGTGTCGATGTGCTTCGGCAGGGGCAGCTGCACGATGTACCCGTGGCAGGCGGGGTCGGCGTTGAGCTGGTCGATGACGGCCTCGACCTCGGCCTGCGTGGCCTCGGCGGGCAGCTCCACCTGGATCGAGTTCATGCCGATCGCCTCGGACTGCCGGTGCTTCATCCCCACGTACAGCTGCGAGGCCGGGTCGGCGCCGACGAGCACCGTCGCGATGCCCGGCACGACCCCGCGCTCGCGCAGGGCCGCGATCCGCTCGGTGAGTTCGTCTTTGATCGCCGCCGAAGCGGCCTTGCCGTCGAGAATCGTCGCCGTCATGGCATCCCTCTTCCTGGTGTCGGTCATCGTCATGCGGGGGTGTTCGAGGACGCATAAACGGCAGTGCTGCGCAGAAACACTCTCTCTGCGCGTTTATGCGCACGGACGGCGTTTATGCGTGGGGGTCGGTCGTCGAGGCATCCGGATGCCGGACCCGCGACGTCGCGACACACCCGGCGCAGGAACGCGGCAGCGGATGCCGCGACCCCGCCGCCGTGCGTCGCGGGGCGGGTGCCGGGACGAACCGCCGCGCGATGCGGCGGCCGTCCCGGCCGCGGCTCACTGCTTCAGGTCGGGGTACAGCGGGAAGGCGTCGGCCAGCACGGCCACGCGCGCGCGCAGGGCCTCGAGCTCGGCGCCGGGCTGCAGGGCCAGGGCGATGATGTCGGCCACCTCGGTGAACTCGGCGTCGCCGAAGCCGCGGGTCGCGAGCGCGGGGGTGCCGATGCGCAGGCCCGAGGTCACCATCGGCGGACGCGGGTCGTTCGGAACCGCGTTGCGGTTGACCGTGATGTGGATCTCGTGCAGCAGGTCTTCGGCCTGCTTGCCGTCGATCTCGGCGTCGCGCAGGTCGACGAGCACGAGGTGCACGTCGGTGCCGCCCGAGCGCACGGCGATGCCGGCGTTCGTGACGTCGTCCTGCGTGAGGCGGTCGGCGATGATCGACGCGCCGCGCAGGGTGCGCTCCTGGCGCTCCTTGAACTCGGGGGTCATCGCGAGCTTGAACGCGGTCGCCTTGGCGGCGATCACGTGCATGAGCGGACCACCCTGCTGGCCGGGGAAGACCGCGGTGTTGATCTTCTTGGCGAGATCGGCGTCGTTGGTGAGGATGAGGCCCGAGCGGGGGCCGCCGATCGTCTTGTGCACCGTGGTCGACACGACGTGCGCGTGCGGCACGGGGTTCGGGTGCACGCCCGCGGCGACGAGACCGGCGAAGTGCGCCATGTCGACCCACAGGTACGCGCCCACCTCGTCGGCGATCGCGCGGAACGCCTCGAAGTCGAGCTGACGGGGGTAGGCCGACCAGCCGGCGATGATGACCTTGGGCTTGTGCTCGACGGCGAGGCGGCGCACCTCGTCCATGTCGATGAGCGAGGTCTCGGGGTCGACGCCGTAGGCGACGATGTCGTACAGACGGCCCGAGAAGTTGATCTTCATGCCGTGGGTCAGGTGGCCGCCCTGGTCGAGCGAGAGGCCGAGCAGCGTGTCGCCGGGGCGGGCGATCGCGTGCAGCACGGCGGCGTTCGCGGTGGCGCCGGAGTGGGGCTGCACGTTGGCGAACTCGGAGCCGAAGAGGGCCTTGGCGCGCTCGATGGCGAGCGATTCGGCGACGTCGACTTCTTCGCAGCCGCCGTAGTACCGGCGACCCGGGTAGCCCTCGGCGTACTTGTTCGTGAGCACCGAGCCCTGCGACTGCAGCACCGACACGGGCACGAAGTTCTCGGAGGCGATCATCTCGAGGAAGCTGCGCTGGCGGTCGAGCTCACGCTCGAGCACCTGGGCGATCTCGGGGTCGACCTCGGAGAGGGGGGCGTTGAAGTACTGATCGGTCATGCGATCTCCTTGACGATGGCTTCCGGATGCCGCGGGCTCGGTCGAGTCCGCGTGAATACCGCATCGACCCAGGCGTACGGTCGAATACCGCCAAGCGGTCGCTCCCCGGTGGTGGCCCACCTCAACGCCAGTCGCGACGGTGCCACTTTAGCGGGTAATGCGTCCGCTCCCCCGCGTGTCCCGGCATCCACCGGTCCTCCACAGGGTCGTTCTCCGCTCGATGCCGAGAGACCCCGGATGCCGCGGCCCGGCGCCCACGTAAAATGACGGGGTGACCGACTCATCGAACGCCCGCGCCCAGGCGCCTCTCGCTCCCGGCATGCGTCCGCGGCCGTCGGCGCTCGAGATCGTCGGAGTGCTGTGCGGGCTGTTCGCCTTCGTGACCTTGGCCGTCTGGGGTTTCCTCGCGTGGCCGTTCCCGTGGAACATCGTCGTCGGCATCGGTGCACCCGCCCTCGCCGTGCTCGTGTGGGCCCTCTTCGTCTCGCCGCGCGCCGTGCTCGCCGTGCACCCGTTCATCCGCGCGCTGGTCGAACTGTTCGTCTACGCCGCGGCGACCGTGGCGTGGTGGAGCATGGGCCAGGCCGCGATCGGCCTCGTCTTCGCCATCGTCGCCGTCGTGGTGGGCGCGCTGAACGGTCGCCGGCGCCTGGCATGACCGCCGACGTCGTCGCGCAGCTCCGTGCCGAGCTCGGCGCGCGCGTCGACACCTCGCCCGCCGCCCTCGACGCCGCCCGGGCCGACAAGTCCGGCCACGCGGCCGAGGGCGTCCCCCTCGCCGTCGTGCACGCGGCCTCCGTCGCCGACGTGCAAGCGGTGATGCGCATCGCCTCGGCCACCGGCACCCCGGTCGTCCCGCGGGGCGCCGGTACGGGTCTCGCCGGCGGCGCCAACACCGGGGGCGGCGAGATCTCGCTGTCGCTGCGTGCCATGGACCGACTGATCGAGGTGCGCCCCGACGACCTTCTCGCCGTCGTCGAACCCGGCATCCTCAACGCCGAACTCAATGCGCTGCTCGAACCGCACGGCGTGTGGTGGGCGCCCGACCCGGCCAGTCGGGCGATCTCGACCGTCGGCGGCAACATCGCCACGGGCGCGGGCGGTTTGCTGTGCGCCAAGTACGGGGTCGTGCGCGACGCCGTCCTGGGAGTCGACCTCGTGCTCGCCGACGGGCGACTGATGCACCTGGGGCACCGCAGCGTGAAGGGCGTCACCGGGCTCGACCTCACCTCGCTCGTGATCGGGTCCGAGGGCACGCTCGGCATCGTGGTGGGCGCCACGCTCAAGCTCCGCCGCCTCATCGCGGGCGAGCGCGTCACCCTCACCGCCCTCTTCGACGGCGTGCGCGCCGCCGCGGTCGCCTCGGCCGCGGTCACGGCATCCGCACTCCAGCCCGCGATCATGGAGCTGATGGATGCCACGAGCCTCGCCGCCGTGCACCGCCTGCTGTCGCTGCCGGCCCCGCCGGTGGGCGCGGCACAGCTGACGATCCAGACCGACGGACCGGTCGCGGCCGACGAGGCCCGCGCGATCGCCGACGTGCTGACGGCCGCGGGTGGGCGCGTGTCCGTCGCCGCCGACGACGCGGAGGGCGAGGAGCTGCTGGCCGTCCGGCGCGCGATGCACCCCGCGATGGAGACCCTCGGCACCGCCCTCATCGAAGACGTCTCGGTGCCGCGCAGCGCCCTGCCCGACATGTTCGACGAGATCGCCCGGATCGAGCGCCGGTTCGACCTGGTCATCCCGACCGTCGCGCACGCGGGCGACGGCAACCTCCACCCCAACTTCGTGTTCGAGGGGCCCGAGGTGCCGCCCGTGGTGTGGCAGGCCGCCGAAGAGCTGTTCCACGCGGCCCTGCGCCTGGGCGGAACGCTCACCGGCGAGCACGGCATCGGCGTGCTCAAGCGCCGCTGGCTGGCCGACGAGCTCGGCGACGACCAGTGGCGTCTGCAGCGCGACATCGCCCGGGTGTTCGACCCGCTCGGCATCCTGAACCCGGGCAAGGTCTTCGCGCCGTGATCGCCCCCTGCATTTCTGCGGCGTGACCAGACCGTGATAATGCTCCCGGCGATTGCGCAGCAGACCCACTTACCATGGGAAGACTGACTACTGGGGGGTTTGACACATGACCGACGGCGCAAACGGCACCGACGGCGCGACCTACGCCTGGGCTCCGCCCGAGCCCACGAAGCGCAAGAACCGCTCCGGCCTGTGGATCGGCATCCCCGCCGGCGCGACGGCCGTGGCCCTCATCGCGGCCTCGCTCGTGCTCATCGCTCCCGGGGCCTCGGTCGCCGGCGTGCAGATCGGCGGTCTGACCGCCGGCGCCGCCGCGCAGGCCATCTCGACGCGACTGGCGCAGACGGCCATCACGGTCGAGAGCCCCGCCGGAGAAGTCACCGTCACCGGCGCCGATCTGGGCGCCTCGGTCGACGCGGCCGCCCTGGCCGACAAGGCGTTCTCCGAGAACCCGATGTGGAAGCCCTCGTCGTGGTTCCCGCAGGGCACCGGAGTCACCGTCGCCGTCGACCAGTCGGCTGCCGCCGTGGCTCTGCGCGACCGTGCCCCCGGCACCTACCGCGCGCCCGTCGACGCCACCGTCGCCTACGACGCCGGCTCGCAGACGTACGTCACCTCCCCCGCCGAGGCGGGCGAGGGCATCGACGTCGCCGCCGTCACCGCCGCCCTGCAGTCGGCCTTCGACTCCGGCACCCCCGCGACCACGGTCGACGCGGCGCTCGTGCCGGTCGAAGCCCCCGTCAGCACCGAAGAGGCCGACGCGGCCGTCGCCACGCTCAACGGCGTGCTCGACACCGCCGGCTTCTACGTCGGCGACGAGCGCACCGTCACCGTCGATCGCGCCACCGCCGCCTCGTGGCTCACCGTCACCCCCGACGGCAAGGGCGACTTCGCCATCTCGGCCGACACCTCCGCCATCGAGCAGGCCGTCGCCGGTCTTCCCGGCGCCGTCGACCGCGGAGCCGTGAACGCCGACGTGATCGTCGACAGCGGTGGAGAGGTCATCAAGACGCTCACCGAGGGTCAGACCGGTCGTGCCCTGGGCGACACCGCCGGCGTGGCCGCAGCTTTCGCCGCTCAGCTCGCCGACGGCAACGCCAAGTACTCCCTCGCCGTCTCCGAGACGCCGTTCGAGACCGCGAAGACCGAGCGTCGCATCGACGTCAACCTCAGCGCGCAGACGGTCACCCTGTACGAGAACGGTCAGGTCTACCGCAACTGGTCGATGTCGTCGGGCAAGACCGGGTGGGAGACCCACACCGGCACCTACCGCATCGGCTGGAAGACCTCCATGCAGGACATGGGCTGCGCTCCCGGATACGACTGGTGCACGAAGGACGTCCCCTGGGTCGCGTACTTCAACGGCGACGAGGCGTTCCACGGCACGTACTGGCACAACAACTTCGGCACCCCCATGAGCCACGGCTGCGTCAACCTCACGGTGAACAACGCCAAGGAACTCTACGACTGGGCGTACAAGGGCACCGAGGTCTCGGTCCACTACTGAGCCCGCAACGGAGAAGGGGCGGATGCCGATGGCATCCGCCCCTTCGTCGTTCCTAGCCCCGCGTCACCGCCGCGGCACGAGCGCACGTGTCCGCTCACGACTCCCGCAGAACAGCGCCGAACCGCGACACAGCCCGCGGGTCACGGCGACGTGCCGGAGTCGTGCATGAGGCACGCGCGACGCGGCCGGTCAGGCCCCGGGCCCGCGCCGAGAAACGGAAGAGGGGTGGATGCCCGTGGCATCCACCCCTCTTCCGTCAGCGTGTCAGCGACTCAGCGCAGAGCGTCGACCACCGCGTTCAGCGTGGCCGAGGGACGCATGATCTTCTCGACGAGGGCGGTGTCGGGGCGGTAATAGCCGCCGATCTCGGCCGTGTGACCCTGCACCGCGTTGAGCTCCGCGACGATGGTCTCTTCGTCGGCGGCCAGCTTCTCGGCCACCGGGGCGAAGACCCCGGCCAGTTCGGCGTCGGTCGACTGCTGTGCCAGCTCCTGCGCCCAGTACAGGGCGAGGTAGAAGTGGCTGCCGCGGTTGTCGATGGTGCCGAGGGCACGGCCGGGCGACTTGTCGTTCTCGAGGAACGTGCCGGTCGCGGCGTCGAGCGTCTGCGCGAGCACGCGGGCCTTCTCGTTGCCCGTCGTGTCGGCGAGGTGCTCCAGCGAGGCGGCCAGTGCGAAGAACTCGCCCAGCGAGTCCCAGCGCAGGTAGTCCTCTTCGAGCAGCTGCTGCACGTGCTTCGGGGCCGAACCGCCGGCGCCCGTCTCGAACAGTCCGCCGCCGGCGAGCAGCGGCACGATCGAGAGCATCTTGGCGCTGGTTCCGACCTCGAGGATCGGGAACAGGTCGGTGAGGTAGTCGCGCAGCACGTTGCCGGTCACCGAGATGGTGTCCTCGCCGCGGCGGATGCGCTCGAGCGAGTAGCGCGTGGCCTCGGCCGGCTCGAGGATCTCGATGGTGAGGCCCTCGGTGTCGTGGTCGGCGAGGTACTCGTGCACCTTGGCGATGAGGTTCTTGTCGTGCGCGCGGCTCTCGTCGAGCCAGAACACGGCCGGAACGCCCGCGGCGCGGGCACGGGTGACGGCGAGCTTCACCCAGTCGCGCACGGCGACGTCTTTGGTCTGGGTCGCGCGCCAGATGTCGCCCGTCTCGACCTCGTGCTCGAGCAGCACGTCGCCGTTCGAGGCGACGACCTGCACGCGGCCGGGGGCCGCGATCTCGAACGTCTTGTCGTGGCTGCCGTACTCTTCTGCGGCCTGGGCCATGAGACCCACGTTGGGCACCGAGCCGATGGTGGCGGGATCCAGCGGGCCGTTCGCGATGACGTCTTCGATGGTCGCCTGGTACACACCGGCGTAGGACGAGTCGGGGATGACGGCGAGGGTGTCGTCTTCTCCCCCGTCGACGCCCCACAGCTTGCCGCCGTTGCGCACGAGCGCCGGCATCGAGGCATCCACGATGACGTCGGAGGGCACGTGCAGGTTGGTGGTGCCCTTGTCGCTGTTGACGTACGACAGGCGCGGGCCGTTCGCGAGCGCGTCGCGGATCTCGGCCGCGATGGCGTCGCCGCCGTCGACGTTCGACAGACCGGCGAGGATCGAGCCCAGGCCGTCGTTCGGGGTGAGACCGGCGGCCGCGAGGGCGTCGCCGTGGCGGTCGAACACGTCGGCGAAGAAGGCCTTCACGACGTGACCGAAGATGATCGGGTCGCTGACCTTCATCATCGTGGCCTTGAGGTGCACCGAGTAGAGCACGTCGTCGGCCTTCGCCTCGGCCAACGTGTCGGCGAGGAACGCGTCGAGCGCCGCGGCCGAGAGGAACGTGGAATCCACGATCTCGCCCTGGAGGACCTTGAGGCCCTCCTTGAGCGTCGTGGTGGTGCCGTCGGCCGCGACGTGCTGGATCGTCAGCACGTCGTCGTCGGCCAGCACGACCGACTTCTCGTTCGAGCGGAAGTCGTCGTGCCCGAGGGTGGCGACGCGCGTCTTCGAGCCCGCGCCGAACGCCTTGTTGCGGTGCGGGTGCTTCTTGGCGTAGTTCTTCACGGCGAGCGGGGCACGGCGGTCGCTGTTGCCTTCGCGCAGCACGGGGTTCACGGCGGAACCCTTGATGCGGTCGTAGCGGGCGCGCACGTCTTTGTCTTCGACGCTCGACGCCTCGTCGGGGTAGTCGGGAATGTCGTATCCCTGCGCCTGCAGCTCGGCGATGGCCGCCTTCAACTGCGGGATGGATGCCGAGATGTTCGGCAGCTTGATGATGTTCGCCTCGGGCAGCGTGGCGAGTCCGCCGAGCTCGGCGAGGGCGTCGCCCACCTGCTGCTCGGGGGTCAGGCGCTGCGGGAAGGCGGCGAGGATGCGGCCGGCGAGCGAGATGTCGCGGGTCTCGACGTCGACGCCCGCCTGCTTCGTGACGGCCTGCACGATGGGCAGGAACGACGCCGTGGCAAGAGCCGGCGCCTCGTCGGTGTACGTGTAAATGATGGTGGAATCGGGCACGTCAGATCTCTCCGTAGAGGCGGCCAGGGTTGTGTTTCAGCCTATCGCACCGCGGCAAAGTCTCTTGATGTCGAGATAGTTCTCGGCATCCGCGCCCTGCCCCGACCCGCGCTGCGCCGGTCAGCGGCGCAGGCCGTGCTCGCGAGCGGTCTTCGGATTGCCCAGACTCTCGGCGGGCAGATCCACCGCCCTGCCCCAGCCGGCGCCGCCGACGGCGACGCCGCGGGCGACCAGGCCGTCGATGACCGCGTCGACGGCCTCGGCCACGGTCGGAGCCAACTCGTCGCCGAGGACCATCGACACCACGATCTCGGTGAGATCGTCGCGCGGCGTCGCCTCGACGACGACGACGGCTTCCAGCGACAGCGGGCCGAGACGGGAGGTGAGGAGCGACAGTCCCGTGCCGTTGAGGATCGTGTCGCCCACGGCGCTCCCCCGGCGGAGGACGATGACGCCGTCGGGCGCGTCGGCGCGGGTGAAACCCGCCCGGCCGAGAAGCTCGCCCACCGCGACGATGCCGGCCGTCGACTCGGAGGGCGGGACCGTGAAACGGCACGCGGCGCGGATCTTGTGGCCCCCGACGAGCGACTCGCGCCAGAGCGGGACCGCGCGCGCGGCGGCGCTCATCCGGGCCACCCGGTGGCCAGGTCGGCCTCGAGCTGCTCCACCTCGCCCACCCAGTCGTCGAGCGCCTGTCGCGTCCCGTCGAGCAGGGTGTTCATGCGGACCATTCCGGCGGACCACTCGGCCTGAGCCGACGCGTAGGCGGCCTGTGCGTCGCCCGACCACCCGCCCGACAGCGTGGCGGCCGCGGATTCGAGCGCGCTCAGACGCTCGGCGATGCCCGACTGCGCCGCCGCGATCCGGGCGGCCGCCTCGTGCGCGGCGCTGAACTCGAGTCGCATCCCGCTCATCGCGACATCCCTTCGTTCGGGCCGATCAGATCGGACAGACGGGCACGGAGCGCCGCCCCGCGGGCGAGGAGCCGCTCCCTCTCGAGCTCGAGCTCGGCGACGGGGTCGGGCTCTCCCTCGGCGTCGGCGATCGCCCGCGCCTCCTCGCCGAAGAGACCGACACCCTCGTTCGCCGCCTCTCGGACGCTGAGAGCGGCGACGCTGTCGTCGGTGCCGTCGAAGATGGCGGTGCGGCTGGTCTCGCCCAGGTCGATGCGCCCCTGCAGCACCTGCCAATCGATGCCGAGCTCCCCGGCGCGTGCGCGGCGGGCGAACTCCTCTTCGGCGTCGAGTTCTTCGTCGTCGTCGAGGGCGCGTGCCTCCGCGACGAGGGCTTCGATGCGGGCGATGCGCTGCCGGGTGAGGTCGAAGAGATCGTCGTTCATGCTGCCGCCCGCCTTCCGGTGTCGACGAGGAATCTCAGCAGGTCGTCGACCAGCAGGGCCGTCTCGACCAGTTGCGCCTTCGCCTCCACGGCACCCTCGATCGCATCGAAGATGGTGTCGACGATCGTGTAGATGAGGCGGACGAGCGAGAAGATCTTGGTCGCCAGGTGCGCACCCTCGGCCGCTGCCACGATCCAGCCCGCCACGGGAACCGTCGCCTCGGCCGCCATGCGCAGCAGCTTCTGCGAGATCTGGTTGAGGATGAGGCCGATCCCCGCGGCCGCCGACTTCGACACCAGCACCAACGTGCCGACCTTCGCCGAGACGATGTCGCACGCCGCGCCGACGCCGAACATCGTTCCGCCGATCGCCGTCATCCCCCCGCGGAACGCCAGGCCGGCCTCGCCGTCCCAGAACTCGCCCTGCTGAACGAGGCCCGCCGTGTTGTCGGCGACGGCACGGCTCGCCTCCCCCAGGTACTGCCAGGCGATCGAGACCTCTTCGATCCCCGTCCAGTCGCCGGCGAACGGCTTCATGATGACGTCTTCGAGAAGGCTGAACCCGGCGATCTTCTCGAAGACCCAGTCGACGCCTCCGAGGAGCGGACCCGCGCCCCAGCGCATCGATTCGACCTCGCTCTTCGTCGCGTTCGGCGCGACCAGGAAGCTCGAGGGATCCTGCCGCTCCACGACGCCCGTGGCCCCGACCGACCAGGAGTTCACGGCGCCCGAGATGTCGTCGACCATGCCGCGGCCGCCGCTGACGAGAGACTGACCGGCGTCGTAGGCCTGCTCGAACAGCCACGGCTCCGGATCGCCGTGCCCTGCCGGCGCCCCGCCATGCGCGGCCGGGAGGGTCGGCGGGTTCGAACGCGGATCGACGAACGGCGTCCCCCCGCCCAGCGGCGCGAGGATCTGGTTCATCCGGTCGTGCAGAGCCTTCTCCTGCTCCGCATAGGCGGCCGCGGCACCGTCGACCTTGTCGGCCGCGGAGTTCATCACCTGCGCCAGTCCATCGGCGATCTGCACACCCACCACGGCGATCGCGAGCGAGAGCGCCGTGAACGGCATCATGATCATCCCCGTATCGGCGGGGGTCAGAATGCCACGGTCCTGCACGTACCGCGACATCGCGGGGAGGTGCTGCTCACCTTGGCGGCGAAGCGTCTGCGAGCACAGGGCCAACTGTCCGTAATCCACACGCATTCGACAAGCCTAATCGGGGCCTGCGCGCACTTCGCAAGCCCCCTGCGTGCTCGTTGGTTCACCCCGGCCTTGGGGCTGAGGGATCGGGCCGCTAGCCTGGGCGCATGGCTGACCTGCGTCTCGTCGAACTGTCCGCCGCCACGATCGTGGCCGTGAACACCCTGTCGCTCAAGCCCGGGCAGGAGCAGTTCCTCGCTCCCGTCAGCTACGGCATCGCCGCGACGGTGAGCAATCCCCAGACGTCGTGGCAGCGCGTGGTGCTCGACGGCGACGAGGTCGTCGGCTTCGTCAGCGCCAACTTCGACCCCGAGGCCCACGAGGAGCACTTCCGCTCCGTGCTGTGGCGCATCAACGTCGACGCCGATGAGCAGGGCCGCGGCGTCGGCAGCTACGCGATCGCCGCCGTCCTCGAAGAGGCACGCGGTCGCGGGATGGATCACGTCGACGTCATCTACGAACCCGGCGTCGGCGGCCCCGAGGCCTTCTTCGAGCGCGTCGGCTTCGAGGCGGTCGGCGAGACCGAGTACGGCGAGGTCATCGCACGCACCAGCGTCTGACGCCCGCGGCACCGCCTGCACCTCGAACCACGGATGCCACGCTCCCCGCGACGCGGGAGGCGTGGCATCCGTCATTTCAACGTGCCCCGAGGGCTCTGCCTCACACCAGCGACTGGCGCCAGGCGGCGTGCAGCTGGGCGAACTTGCCCGTGCCCGCGATGAGGGCCGCGGGGGCGTCGTCTTCGATGATGCGGCCGTGCTCCATGACCAGCACGCGATCGGCGATCGCGACCGTCGAGAGGCGGTGGGCGATGATGATCGCGGTGCGGTCGGCGAGCAGGGTCTGCAGCGCGTCCTGGATCTGACGTTCGCTCGGAATGTCGAGCGACGCCGTCGCCTCGTCGAGGATCAGCACCGCGGGATCGGCGAGGAACGCGCGCGCGAACGAGATCAGCTGACGCTGACCCGCCGAGACACGCCCACCGCGCTTGTTCACGTCGGTCTCGTAGCCGTCGGGCAGCTTCTCGATGAAGCCGTCGGCGCCCACGGCGCGCGCCGCCGCGCGGATCTCGTCCATCGTGGCGTCGGGCTTACCCAGTGCGATGTTGTCGGCCACGGTCCCGCTGAACAGATAGGCCTCTTGCGTGACCATGACGATCGCGCGGCGGAGGTCCTTCGGGTGCAACCGACGCAGGTCGACGTCGTCGAGGGTGACCGCCCCCTGCGAGGGGTCGTAGAAACGCGAGATGAGCTTCGCGAGCGTCGTCTTGCCGGCGCCCGTGGTGCCGACCAGGGCGATCGTCTGCCCCGCGGGGATGTCGAGCGAGAAGTTCGGCAGGATGACGCGACCTTCGGCGTAGCCGAAGGTGACCTCGTCGAAGCGCACGTGCCCCCGGGCGTTCCACAGGTCGACCGGGTCGCTGGGGTCGGGAACCGTCGGCTCCTCCTCGAGCACGCCCGACACCTTCTCGAGGGCGGCCGTGGCCGACTGGTAGGAGTTCAAGAAGAACGCGACCTCTTGCAGCGGCGAGAAGAAGTTGCGCACGTACAGCACCGCCGCCGTCAGCGCGCCGATCTCGAGCGGACCCGCGATGACACGGCCGCCGCCCCAGAGCAGCACCAGGGCGACCGACACCGCGGCCACGGCCATGATGCCGGGCTCGAAGGTGCCGAAGAGGCGGATCGAGCGCATGTTGACGTCGCGGTACGCGCCGGACAGGGCGCCGAAGTCCTCGTCGTTGCGGGGTTCCTTCCGGAAGGCCTTCACGGCGCGGATGCCGGTCATGGTCTCGACGAACTTCACGATGACCTGGGCGCTGATGACGCGCGACTCGCGGTAGATCACCTGCGACCGCCGGTAGAACCACCGCATGAGCAGGTACATCGGAATGCCCATGACGGTCAGGATCACGCCCGACTGCCAATCGATGAGGAAGAGCGCCGCGAGCGTGAACAACCCGTACAGCACCCCCGACACCAGCTCGTTCAGACCGCCGTCGAGCAGCTCGCGGATCGTGTCGAGATCGCTCGTCTGACGCGAGATGATGCGGCCCGACGTGTACGACTCGTGGAACTCGAGGCTCAGCTTCTGCGTGTGCAGGAAGATGCGTTTGCGCAGATCCAGCATCACCGCCTGGGTGAGGCGTGCGGCGACGACGACGTACCACCCGATCAGCACGGCCCCGCCGATACCGGCGAGCAGGTACACCCCGACGACGCCGATGGTCGGCATCCAATCGCTCTGCTCGATGACGGCGGGCAGAGCGTTGTCGATGCCGTAGGCGATGAGCGCGGGGCCGGCGACGCGCAGCGCCGTCGACACGACGAGCACCGCCGCGGCGAGGATCAGCTGCCCGCGCAGGGGCGACACGAGAGAGCCCAGCAGGCGGAGCGAGCGCTGCCGGATCGAGCGGCTCTCGGCGCTCGTGTAGTCGGAGCGGTCTTCGCCGCTGGTGCCGGAGACGGTAGCGGTGCTCATCGGGTCGCCTCCTTCTCGGTGAGGGCATCGTCGTCGGAGGTGGTGATGACGGGAATGGCGCCGGTGCGGGCTTCGCGTTCGGCCTCTTCGAGGCTCGAGATGACGTACCGGTAGTGGTCGCTCTCGCGCAGCAGATCGGAGTGCACTCCGACGGCGGTGACGCGGCCGTCTTCGAGCAATGCCACGCGATCGGCGAGCGTCACGGTCGACGGGCGGTGAGCCACCACCAGGGCGGTCGTGGAGCTGAGCACCTCGCGGAGCGCGTCTTCGACGAGCGCCTCGGTGTCGACGTCGAGCGCCGACAGCGGGTCGTCGAGCACGAGCACGGCGGGCCGCGCCGCGACCGCGCGGGCGAGGGCCAGACGCTGCCGCTGGCCGCCCGACAGGCTGAGGCCCTCTTCGCCGATCACGGTGTCGAGGCCGTCGGGCAGCTCGTAGACGAAGTGCGCCTGGGCGACCTGCAGGGCTTCGCGCAGGACCTCCTCGGCCTCGTCGGACCCCGGAGTGAGGTCTTCTCGGCCGAGCAGGATGTTGTCGCGCACGGTCTGCGAGAACAGCGTCGCGTCTTCGAAGGCCATGCCCACGTGACGGCGCAGCTCGGCGAGCGTCAGGTCGCGCACGTCGACGCCGTCGATCAGCACGCGGCCGCCGGTGACGTCGTACAGGCGCCCCGGCAGGGTGGTCAGCGTGGTCTTGCCCGAACCGGTGAGTCCGACCAGGGCCATGGTCTCGCCGGGCCGCAGCACCAGGTCGATGCCGTCGAGAAGATCGGGTTCGGTGGCCGCCGCATCCTGGTAACGGAAGTGCACGTCCTCGAACGTGAGTTCTCCGCGGGGTGCGGTCAGGGTGCGCGGGTTCTCGGGATCGACGATGGTGTTCTGCTCGTCGAACACCTCGAAGATGCGGTCGGTCGCCGTGCGGGCATCGAGCAGGAACGAGAAGAGGAAGCCGATGGACTCCATCGGCCACCGCAGCACGGTCGCCATCGCGAAGAACGCAACGAGCTCGGCGACCTGCAGCTGCCCGAGCTGCGTCAGTACGATGCCGGCGCCCAGGCACACGGCGAAGGCGATGTCGGGCAGCAGCACCAGGAAGAACCAGATCCAGCCGACGGCGCGCGCCTTGTCGATCTCGGTCTCGCGCAGCGACTCGGCCTGGCGGGTGAACTTCTGCAGGGCGTGCCGGCCCCGGCCGAAGGCCTTGAGGACCCGGATCCCGTGGACGCTCTCTTCCACGGCGGTGGCGAGGTCGCCGGCCTGATCCTGGCTCTGACGGGTCAGCGCGCCGTACCGCTTCTCGAATCGGAACCCGACGTAGATGACGGGCGCGGAGGTGACGAGGAACAGCGCGCCGAGCAGCCAGTGCCACCGGAACAGCAGGACGGCGCCGATGACGATGGTCAGCATGTTGACCACGAGCAGGATGACGCCGAAGGCGAGCCAGCGGCGCAGCATGCTGATGTCCTGCATCATGCGCGAGAGCAGCTGGCCCGACTGCCACCGGTCGTGGAACGCCACCGGAAGACGCTGCAGCCGCGAGTAGAACGATTGGCGCAGGTCGTACTCGACCTTGGTGGCCGGCCCGAGCACGAACCAGCGACGCAGCCACACCATCGCGGCTTCGGCGAGGCCGAGGCCGAGCACGGCCAGCGAGCCCCACACGAGCGCGGTCGGGTCGAGCGAGGCGATGGGACCGGCGACGATCTGTTCGAGAACGAGGGGGATCGCCAGGGCCAGCAGGCTCGCGACGAGCGCGGTGCCGGCACCGGCGATGAGGCGCGGCAGCACCGGGCGAGCGATGGGAAGAAGGCGCGCGAGGGCGCGCGGCGTGGAGAGGTGCGGGCGGGGCGTGGAGGTGGTCATGATCCTCGAGGAGTCGAAGCGGGCGCCGGGATCGGGCGCGGAGGGGGAAGCCGTGAAGCGGCGCGACGAAGATCGTCGGGCAGGGCGGAACGGACGCGCCGAAGCGCGGAACGCGGGGCCCTAGGCGGGTCGGCCGGGGCGCGCGACGACGAAGGGCGCGGCAACCGGGGCGACGGGGGCGTCGATTCGGTACATGGCATCCTCCTAGATCGGCGTGAGCCACCGCGGGGGGACGGCAGCCCTCCAGAGTATCCCTGAGCGAAGCTCGGGGGCAAGAGTGTCTTCCGGGCCTCGATCGTCAGGCCGCCGACTCGCGCGCCAGCAGGCTCTCTTTCACCGGCGTGCCCCACGCGAAGCCGCCCATCGTTCCGTCTCCGCGGAGCACCCGGTGACAGGGCACGAAGAGCGCGACGGCGTTGCGCGCGCAGATCGATGCCGCGGCGCGCACCGCCGACGGCGCCCCCAGGGCGGCGGCGAAGCCGGTGTAGGTCAGCGGGGTCCCGGCCGGAATGCGCCGAAGGGCCTCCCATCCGGTCCGCTGCAGCGGGGTGCCCCACTGAGCGACGGCGACGGAGTCGATGGCGGCGATGGCTCCGTCGTAGTACGCGCGCACCGCCTCGGCCGCCGCGGTCTCACCGGCGACGATGTCGACTGGACGACGTTCGGGGCGGAGCCGCGCGAGCACGGCGTCGGTCTCGGCGGTCCAGCCCGAGACGATCACCCGATCGGCGTCGTCGGCGAGGACCGCGAACGGCCCGTCGGGGGTGTCCAGGAACTGGAGGGTGGCGGTGCTCATTCGGATCGCTCGCTTTCAGGCGCGGGAGGGGAAGAAGGAAGGACCACATCGACCGCCCCGAGGTCGACGCGGGTGCTCGTCGTCCGCCGGCGCGGGCGCGTCACGGCGGCCGCCGCGGCCGTCTCGGCCGGGGAGCGCCATGCCTGGGTCACCGGGGCGGCGTACCAGTAGTGCGCCATCGCGTAGCTGCGCCAGGGCGCCAGGCGCTCCGACCACGCGGTGAAGCCCGCGGGGTCGGACGGCAGCCCCAGCGCCGCCGCGCCGGCCCGGGCGGCCACGTCGCCGGGGAGCAGCACGTCGGGGTCGCCGAGCACGCGCATGCGCACGTAGTCGGCGGTCCACGGCCCGATCCCGCGCCGGGCGAGGAGCCTGGCGCGCTGCTCCGTGGCGTCATCGCCGGCACCGAGTTCGAGGGTGCCGTCGCTGAGTGCCGCGGCGGCCTCGACGATGGCGCGCATGCGCGCAGCGGGTCCGCGCAGCACCTCGAGACCCCGTTCCGCGATCGCCGCCGGCGTCGGGAAGAGGGTCATCGCCTCGGGGCCGACGGCGACCCGCTCGCCGAGTTCGGCTGACAGACGGCCCTGCATCGTGCGGGCGGCGGCGACGCTGATCTGCTGCCCGATCATGGCGCGCAGCAGCATCTCGTCGGCGTCGACGGCCCCGGGCACCCGGACACCGGGGATGGCGGCCACGGCGGGGGCGAGCTCGGGATGCCGGGCCAGGGCCTCATCGATCGCGAGCGGATCGGCGTCAAGGTCGAACAATCGCCGAATGCGCGAGATGAGGGTGCCGAGGTCGGCCAGGGCCGACAGCCGCGCTCGCAGACGCAGCCGCCCGTCTTCGGCGAGGCGCACCTCGAACCAGGCCGGACCGCCGGGCAGCCGCACGACCCGCGCGAACGAACGGTCGTCGCCCTGCTCGACACCGGGGATGGCGTGCGCCCTCATCCACCCGAAGAGACCGGTCGTGTCGATCGGTACTCGCACGGGCAAGGCGAGGTCGATCTCACCCGCCGACGCCTCGATGCCGGACGCGTGCGAGCGTCGAGCGCGCAGATCGCGCGGAGGCATGCCGAACACCTCGCCGATCGTCTCGGTGAACTGCCGGATGCTCGTGAACCCCGCCGAGAACGCGACATCGGCCGACGACAGGTCGGTGCCCACGAGCAGGGTGCGAGCCGTATGTGCCCGGTGCGCGCGAGCGAGGGCCAGGGGGCCGGCGCCGAGCTCCGCGGCGAGCAGGCGCGTGAGATGACGCGACGAATAGCCGAGGCGCCGGGCCAGACCGGGGACACCCTCGCGATCGACGACGCCGTCGGCGATGAGACGCATCGCGCGCGCCACGACGTCTCCGCGCACGTCCCACTGGGGCGAGCCGGGAGCGGCCTCGGGCAGACATCTCTTGCACGCGCGGTAGCCCGCCTCGTGGGCTGCGGCCGACGTGGCGTAGAAGGTGACGTTCTCTTCGTTCGGCGTGCGTGCGGGGCAGCTCGGGCGGCAGTAGATGCGGGTGGACCGCACGGCCGTGACGAACTGCCCGTCGAAGCGTCGGTCGCGCGACTGGATGACGCGATAGCGCTCGGCGAAGCCCGGAGCGTCGGCCACGGTGGGGGTCATGGCATCCACCCTGCCACCGACCTCCGACATCGGCTGGCGGAAATCGGACACGGCCGTGAGGCGCGCCCGCCGCCCCCACACGCGCCCCCGTCGCGAGACGCCGTCTCGCGCAGGACGACTGCCCCGGCCCCGCACCCGCACGAGCACGAACGCCCGAGCTGGCGAGGCACTGCGCGAGGCCTGTCGATGGCAAGCGGAGGCCTGCCGCTCCGCGCGCAACCCCTGCGCGATGTCGGTGGCCGTCGATAGCGTGAGGATCATGAGCGAACGCGAATACGACCTCATCGTCATTGGTGCCGGCCCCGTCGGCGAGAACGTGGCCGACCGTGCCGTGCAGGCCGGTCTCACCGCCGCGATCGTCGAGTCCGAACTCGTCGGCGGCGAGTGCTCGTACTGGGCGTGCATGCCCTCGAAGGCCCTGCTCCGTAGCGCCGCTGCCCTGCGCGCGGCCCGCGACGTCGACGGAGCCCGGCAGGCCGTCACCGGCGACCTCGACGTCGCCGCCGTGCTGCGCCGCCGCGACACCATGACCAGCGGATACGACGACTCCGGTCAGGTCGAATGGTTGCAGGGCGCGGGGATCGACCTCGTGCGCGGACACGGCCGCCTCTCGGGTGAGAAGACCGTTCGCGTCACCGCCGAAGACGGCTCCACGACCGATCTCGTCGCGCGTCACGCCGTCGCCGTCTGCACCGGTACCGCCGCACTCCTGCCCGACATCCCGGGCCTCGCCGACATCTCGCCCTGGACCAGCCGCGAAGCCACCGCCGTGCAGCAGGTGCCCGGCTCGCTCGCGATCATCGGCGGAGGCGTGGTCGGCGCCGAGATGGCGACCGCGTTCCAGAGCCTCGGCACCGACGTCACGATCATCGCCCGCTCCGGCCTGCTCGGCACCAACGAGCCGTTCGCCGGAGAGCTGGTCGCATCGTCGCTCCGCGACCGCGGCGTGACCGTCAAGAACGGAGCGGATGCCACGGCAGCCCGCCGCGACGGCGACGGACGCGCGGTGCTCGATCTCTCCGACGGCACCACCGTCACGGCCGACGAGGTCCTCGTCGCGGTCGGTCGCACTCCGCGCACCGGCGACCTCGGACTGGATGCCGTGGGCCTCGAGGCCGACACCTGGCTCGACGTCGACGACACCCTGCTCGTACGCGGGTTCGATTGGCTCTACGCCGTGGGCGACGTCAACCACCGCGCTCTCCTCACCCACCAGGGCAAGTACCAGGCGCGGGCGGCGGGCGACGTGATCGCGGCGCGGGCGCAGGGCGGCGAGGTCGACGACGCCCCATGGGGTGCCCACGTCGCCACGGCCGATCACGACGCCGTCCCCCAGGTGACCTTCACCGACCCCGAGGTCGCCTCGGTCGGTCTCACCGCCAAGAAGGCCGAGCAGAAGGGCCTGAACGTGAAGGTGCTCGACTACGACCTCGCGAGCATCGCCGGGTCGAGCGAGCAGTCCGACTCCTACGTGGGCCAGGCCCGCGCGATCGTCGATCTCGACCGGGGCGTGCTCGTGGGCGCCACGTTCGTCGGGCCCGACATCGCCGAGCTGCTGCACTCCGCCACGATCGCGATCGTCGGCGAAGTGCCGGTGAAGCGCCTCTGGCACGCGGTGCCGTCGTACCCGACGGTCAGCGAGGTCTGGCTGCGGCTGCTCGAGACGCTCGGGCGCGACTCGGCCTGACGCCGACCCGCGCGGGTGGGGCTTCGCGTGCACTGGGCCTCGCGTGCGCCGGGCTTCCCGCGAGCCGGGCTTCGCGTGCACCGGGCTCCACGCGCACTGATGAGCTCACGCGCGTCGCGCTAGGGTCGCTGCATGTCCCGCAGCGTCGCCCTCATCCGCGGTGTCGGCGGTCCCACGGCGCTGAAGATGGCCGCGCTGCGCGAGGTGTTGGCATCCGCGGGTCTCGGTGGGGTCGAGACGCTGCAGGTCGCGGGCAACGTCGTGCTCGATAACGCCGGACGCTCCCCCGCCGACATCGCGTCGGTGGTCCGCGAGGCGGTGCGCGGGGCGTTCGGATTCGATCTACCGGTCATCGTGCGCACGCACGCCGAGCTGGCCGGCAGCCGCGCCCGCAACCCCTACGCCGATGCACCGGAGGGCCGCTGGGTGCAGACGGTGTTCCTCGACGCGAGACCCGCCGCCCGGCTCGAGCTGCCAGACGGCGTGCCCGAGGAGGCGGTGCTCGACGGCCGCGAGGTCTTCGTGCGCTACCCCGAGGGCATCGGCGGGTCGAAGCTGCAGGCGGGCTGGTTCGAGAAACGCCTCGGCGTCACCGGCACCGCGCGCAACGCCAACACCGTCGCGAAGCTCATCGCGATGAGCGCCTGACGCGCGTCCGCCGCCCCGTGTCTGCCGCGCGCATCCGCGCCACCCCGGCCGCGCACATAAACGCTATTCCTCCGCATAAACGCCGCGACAGCGCGTTTATGCGCAGAATCAGCGTTTATGCCTCAGCACACGCTCACACCGCGGCCCGAGTGCGCGACCGCGGCGCGCCCGGCACGCGTCCCGCACCACACCGGCCCCGCGCATAAACGCTGTTCCCGCGGATAAACGCGGCGACAGCGCGTTTATGCGCACGAATAGCGTTTATGCGTCGGGGGCGCCTACCCGCCGCTCCACACCCACGCCGCGCCCACGCCGCGCCGCCCACGCCACCCCGCCCACGCCCACGCCACGCCACGCCACCCCGCCCAAGCCGCGCCGCCGCCCCACCGCCACCGCCCACACACACCACAACGCCGCCGCAACCGAAGCTGCGACGGCGTCGACCGTGAGGCGAGGGCTCAGTGGAAGAAGTGACGCTCCCCCGTGAAGAACATCGTCACGCCGGCCGCGCGGGCGGCGTCGACGACCTCCGCGTCGCGCACCGAGCCGCCGGGCTGGATGATCGCCGAGATGCCGGCGTCGATCAGCACCTGGGGGCCGTCGGCGAAGGGGAAGAAGGCGTCGGATGCCGCGATGGAACCGGCTGCCCGGTCACCGGCGCGCTCGACGGCGAGGCGGCACGAGTCGACGCGGTTGACCTGGCCCATGCCGATCCCGACGGTGGCCGACCCCTGGGCGAGCACGATCGCGTTCGACTTGACGGCGCGGCACGACTTCCACGCGAAGATCAGGCTCTCCATGTCGGCCTCGGCGGGACGCTCGCCCGAGACGAGCTCCCAGTTCTTCGCGACCGATTCGATGTCGTCGGGGAAGCGGTCGGCATCCTGCAGCAGCAGGCCGCCCGACACGAGCCGCACGTCCATGCGCTCCTGCTGCCAGTCGGCGGGCAGGCTCAGCACGCGCAGGTTCTTCTTGAGCTTGAACACCTCGAGCGCTTCGGGTTCGAAGTCGGGGGCGATGATGACCTCGGTGAAGATGTCGCGCAGGTTCTCGGCCATCTTCAGCGTGACCGTGCGGTTCGCGGCGATGACGCCGCCGAAGGCCGAGACCGGGTCGCACTCGTGGGCGCGCAGGTGCGCCGAGGCGATGGGGTCGAGGGCGTTGGGCGCGGCGACGGCGATCCCGCACGGGTTGGCGTGCTTGATGATCGCGACGGCCGGCTTCACCATGTCGAAGGCGGCACGAAGGGCCGCGTCGGCGTCGACGTAGTTGTTGTACGACATCTCCTTGCCCTGCAGCTGCGTGGCCTGGGCGATGCCGTGGCCACCGACGCGCGAGTAGATCGCGGCGCGCTGGTGCGAGTTCTCGCCGTAGCGCAGCGTCGACAGGCGCTCGGCCTGAATGGTCAGGTGCGCGGGCAGGTCGATGTCGTCGGCGAGGGTGCCCTCGGCGAACCAGGTCGACACGGCGGTGTCGTACGCGGCGGTGTGCGAGAACGCGCGGGCGGCGAGCTCGCGGCGCTGCACGAGGTTGGTGCCGCCCTGGGACTGCAGGGCGTCGATGATCGCGGGGTACGACTCGGGCGAGACGACGATGGCGACGTTGGCGTGGTTCTTGGCCGCGGCGCGCACCATGGCGGGACCGCCGATGTCGATCTGCTCCACGACGTCGTCGCCCTCGGCACCGGATGCCACGGTCTCGACGAACGGGTACAGGTTGACCACGACCAGCTCGAACGGGCGGATGTCGAGCTCTTCCAACTGCGCCTCGTGCGAGGCCAGACGCAGGTCGGCGAGCAGTCCGGCGTGCACCTTGGGGTGCAGCGTCTTCACGCGGCCGTCGAGCGATTCGGGGAACCCGGTGACGGCGGCGACGTCGACGACGTCGTAGCCGGCGTCGCGGATGGTCGAGGCGGTCGACCCGGTCGAGACGATCTCGACGCCGGCGGCGGCGAGGGCTTCGGCCAGCACCAGCAGGTGGGTCTTGTCGCTCACCGAGACCAGCGCCCGGCGAATGGGGACGACGTCGCGGGGACGGTAGTCGGCGGGGTCGTGGCGGGGTCCGGCCATGGCTTTCGGCTCCTGTGTCTCGAGTCGGATTCGGGTGCACGACGGGCCGGGGCCCGGCGGGCGGGTCAGGCGGTTCGGGATGCCGGGGCGGCGAGGTCGAGGTCGCCCTCGGCGATGCGACGGACGACGTCGATGAGCAGACGTCGTTCGACGGGCTTGATGCGTTCGTGCAGGGCGTCTTCGTCGTCGCCGGCCAGCACGGGGATGCGCTCCTGGGCGAGGATCGGCCCCGTGTCGACGCCGGAGTCGACGACGATGACACTGGCTCCGGTCTGCGTCACCCCGGCGGCCAGCGCGTCGCGCACGCCGTGCGCGCCGGGGAACTCGGGCAGGTACGCGGGGTGCGTGTTGATGATGCGGGGTTCCCACTCGGCGACGAGGTCGGCCGGCAGGAGCCGCATCATGCCGCTCAGCACGACGACGTCGGGCTGCCAGACGGCGAGCTGGGCTCCGAGTTCGGCGCCCCATTGCTCGCGCGAGGCGAAGGCGCTGTAGGGAACCAGGAAGGTGGGGATGCCGAAGTGCTCGGCGTGCGCGAAGCCGTCGGCCTCGCGATCAGCGCCGACCGCGACCACGCGCGCCGGGAAGTCGGGGGCGGCAGCCGCCTCGAGCAGGGCGCGGAGGTTGGAGCCGGTGCCGGAGATGAGGACGGCGACCGTGAGCACGCGCTCAGTCTACGCAGGTGCGTCGGAGCCCGTGGAGCCGCGGGGCGGGCGACGCGGGGCGACCGGCATCGGACGCTCCCGTCAGCGTCGACCCGCGGGACCCTTGTCGCCGTCGTCGGGATTCGCCCAGGCGGCGCGGATGCGCGCGCGTACCTCGTCGTCGTCGAGCGCGGTCGACGGTGCGTGATCGGCGTCTTCGGGGCCGCGGTACGCGCTGGGCCAGACGTCGGAGGCGATGCCGGTTCCGGGCGCCGACACGAGGGGCGCGGGTCCGGTCGCGTGCTCGTCACGGTCGAAGGGAACGTGGGCGCGGGGCGAGAACGACGATTCCGGGGTCTCGTCGCGCTCGTCTCGGACGCGCGGGGGAAGGTCGTCGGCGGCGGCACCGAAGCGGGGACTCAGCAGCAGGATGGCGAGCCCCAGCAGCACCTCGAGACCGAGGGCGAGGGCGAGGGGGCCGGGCTGCGGGCCCGTGTCGGCGAGGCGACCGGGTCCGAGCGAACCGGCCGAGACGATCGCGGCGAGCGCGCCCGCACCACCGGTGAGCGCGGCGACGACGACCGTGAGCGTCAGCCGGGGGCCGATCGGTTCGGGGTCGGTGGTCACCGGCATCCGGGAGCGCAGGATCCAGCCGGTGAGGGCTCCGACGCCGATCGGCAGTAGCACGAGCAGCAGCAGCCACGACGAGGTCGAGTCCGGCACCGCGCCGAGCACGGGGATGCCGGGGAGGGCACCGACCTGCGTGGCGGCCGGGGTGATGGCGGTGTCGGTGCCCAGCGCGAACCCGGGGCCGGCGACGAACGACACCGCCCACAGCACCAGGGTCGGCAGGTACATGAGCTGGCCGAGGGCGATGACGGTGGCGCCGATGGCATCCGCGTTGCTGGCCTGGTAGATGCCGATCACCTGCGTCGAGCGGGCGATGAGTCCCGCCACCACGACGATCCCGCCGACTCCCACGAGGCCGAGAGTCGTGAGCGCGAGACCGCGCAGCGCCAGCGCGGGCACCGTAGCCCAGGCGCCGGGGAGGCGCTCGACCCGTTCCCGCAGGGCGTCGATGGGTCCGTCGTCGCCGACCCGCCACGCGCCGACGATCGCACCCACGAACGACGGCACCAGGAACAGCAGCGACGGCAGCAGGATGGCCAGCCAGGTCTCGGATGCCACGAGCGCGGCGTTTCCGGTCAGGGCGACGAGGGTCGCGATGCCGGCGAAGACGACGGAGCCCGACAGCCAGCCGCTGAGCGCGGCGCCGGCCTCGCCCGCGCGGGCGCCCGAGCGGGCGGCGAACAGGGCCGTGAACGTGGCGAACGCCAGGGGCGCGAGCGACAGGGTGAAGCTCGCGAACGAGGGATCGATGCCGGTGGCGGCGAGGTAGGTGTCGGGCAGGGTCACCGTGATCGGCACGAGATGGCCCAGGTGCCAGACCGCTGCGGTCGTGGGCCACAGGGCTCCCCAGCCGGGGCTTCCCACGCCGACCACCCACAGCAGCGCGAGGGGGGCGAGGACCACGGCGATACCGCCCGCGGCGGCCAGGATGGCGTCGAGAGCGGCCAGGAGGGCGACGAGAAGGCGATGCATGGGCGACTGTGAGCGTACCCGCGTCGGCTCGGCGCACCTTTCAGGCGCGGCGGCGAGGGCGCACTCCGCGCGGCGTCGTCGCGCGTCGACGCCTCCGCGGGCGACCGTCCGCACGCATTCCGGAACCGCGGCGCGGCGGCGTCCCGTGCACGCTCACCGACGGCACGACCGGCGTGCCTGCTGCGCCGTCACCCGCGGGCGAGCGTCTCCCCCGCGCGCGCCGCACGCGCCGAGGCCCACCGCTCCCACACGACCCGCGCCAGCCGCGGATCCGCTCCGATGGGTGCGCTCGTCAGGTCGGCGCCGGCGTTCTCTATCACGCGCGAAAAGTGTCCCGGCGCGAGCACGTAGCTCGCCGCCACCGTCGGCCGTCCGGCGGCGCGCGCCGTGTGCACGGCATCCGGGATGCGGGGTTCGGATGCCGCGGCGTACGCGGTCACGACGGGCCCGGCGATACCGGCCTGCGTCATCAGCTCGGCCATGCGCTCCACGTCGACGACCGCCCCGGGGCGCGTGGAGCCGGCCGCGGCCAGCACGACGGTGTCGTCGACGCCCGCTCCGGTGGCGCGCACGCGGTCGACGAGGATCTCGGCCAGCACCGGGTGCGGACCGAGCGCGGGGGCGATGGGCAGGCCGTCGGCGGCGTCGACGAGGTCGACCTCGGTGTGGTACCCCGTCGACAGCAGCAGCGGCACGATGACGATGTCAGAGGTGCGCTCGCGCGCGGCGGCGACGACGTCGGTGACGTAGGGCGCGTGCACGTCGACGTAGGCCTCGTGCACCTCGACGCCCTCGGGAGCGGTCTCGCGCAGCACGTCGAGCAGGGCGCGCACGACGACGCGGCCCTCGTCGAAGCGGGTGCCGTGGGCGCAGGCGATGAGAACGGCGGTCATCGATCCTCCTCGTCGATCACGTCGATGCGGTAGCCGCGCTTGTAGACGGTGCGGATCAGGTCGAGGTCGCCGAGCGCGTCGCGCGTGCGAGCGACGGCGACTTCGACCGCGTGCCCGCTGGATTCGGCGCTCGAGAGCGCGGCGACGAGGTCGGCCCGCGACACCACGGCGCCCGGCACGCGGGCCAGGGCCCGGAAGATCTCGACGCCGGTGCGCGGAAGCGGGGTCAGGACCCCGTCGACCACGATCCCCGACGAGCGGATGCCGAGCTGCCCCGACGTCGTGGGGATGACCCGCGCGTCGGCGCCGCCGTAATGCGTGACGACGGCGCGCACGAGGGCGCCCAGGCGTCCGCGGTCGGGCACGAGGGGGTCGATCCCCGCCTCGATCAGCGGGGCGGCGGTGATGGGTCCGACGGCCGCCACCAGCACGTGGCCGTTGCGGGCCCGGGATGCCACTCCCTCGAGCGCCTCGGCACGCTCGGCGGCGAGCAGCCACTCGCGTGCCGCGGGAGCCGAGGTGAAGAGCACGGCGTCGATCTCGCCGCGCGCGACCTGGCGGGTCGATGCCGCGACGACCTCGGGGTCGGGGGGTGGGCCCCAGCGGTAGATGGTGAGGCTCGTGACGCGGGCACCGGCCGCCTCGAAGGCTTCGTCGAGGCCGTCGGCGCCGGAGCCGTGGTGCTGCACGGCGATGTGCAGCCCGTCGAGGCCTTCGGCGACGAGGAAGTCGCGCAGTTCGGCCGCCGTCTCGCTCTCGGCGACCCAGTCGGCCTCGAATCCGGCCTGCTGGATGGCGCCGCGGGCCTTGGGTCCGCGCGCCACGATGCGGGCGCGGTGCAGCACCGTGGCCAGCTCGTCGTGCACGCCCGCCTCGTCGGCGGTCTCCATCCAGGCGCGGAAGCCCACGCCCGTGGTGGCGACGACCACGTCGGGCGGGTCGGCGACCAGCTGTCGCGTCTGGGCGATGAGCTCGTCGTCGTCGACGTGCGGCACGATCGTGAGCGCCGGGGCCACGCGCACGCGGGCCCCGTGCCGTTCGAGCGCGGCCGACAGCTCCCCCGACCGCCGGTCGACGGGAAGCAGCACCGTGCACCCCTGGAGCACCGTGCTGATCGTCCGCGCGGGTGTGGTCACCCGATGCCCTCGCCGTGCGCCGCGGCGACGGGCACCGCCGCCGGCAGCAGCAGGTCGGCGCGGGCGACCTCGCCGAACACGAGCACCGCGGGGTTGGCGAGGCGGTGGGTCTCGGCATCCTGGATCGCGGTGCCGAGGGTCGTGCGGATGGTGCGCTGCTGGGGCGTGTGGCCGTTCTCGACGAAGGCGACGGGGCGGGTGTCGGGAGCACCGGCGGCGCGGGCCGCCGACACGAAGCGCGCCAGCGCGCTCACACCCATGAGGGCGACGACCGTCGCGGTGTCGTCACGGAGCGCGGCGAGGGTGGCCTCGCTCGGGGCATCCTGACCGTTCACGACGTGAAGCGTACCGGCCACACCGCGGTGCGTCACGGGGACCCCCGCCGCCGCGGGAACAGCGATGGCACTGGAGATGCCCGGAATGACCTCGACCGGAATGCCGGCGGCCCGGCACGCGATGACCTCTTCACCGCCGCGACCGTAGACGAACGGGTCGCCGCCCTTGAGCCGCACGACCCGCAGGCCCTTCGCCGCGCGGTCGACGATGATCGCGTTGATCTCGTCCTGCGGCACGGGGTGATGCTGCGGGCGCTTGCCCACGTCGACCAGCTCGACGTCGTCGCCGAGCTCGGCGAGCACGCCGGTGGGCCCGAGCCGGTCGTGCACGACGACGTCGGCTTCGGCCAGCAGCGCACGGGCGCGCACCGTCATCAGGTCGATGGGGCCGGGGCCGCCGCCGACGAGCGCCACGCTCCCCACGAGCGGGCGACGTCGACGGCGGAGCGGGAGGGCGCCCTCGGCGAGGCGCTGGGCGATCGCGTCGCGGACGGCGACGGTGCGACGCGGGTCGGCGCCGGCGGTCGAGACCACGCCGACCATCACGTCGCCGCTGGTGGTCTCGGCCGCCAGGCGCGCGGTGCCCCGGCCCCCGTGCCCGGCGTTGACGCACCACACGCGTCGCTCTTCGGCGGCGTCGACGACGACGGCGTCGATGGCCGCGTCGCCGGTGGCGGTGTGGCAGAACCAGGCGTCGTCGAGGTCGGAGGCCGCGAAGGGGCGCGCGTGCCACTCGATCGCACCCGACGCCGCGAGGGCGCTCAACCGCTCGGTGGCGACCGGGGCGACGAGCCGCACCCGCGCTCCGGCGGCGCGGAGCCGGGCGATGCGCCGTTCCGCGACGCTCCCCGCCCCCACGCACACCACGAGACGGTCGGTGAGGTCAAGTCCTGCGAGAGCGATCATCGGGAATCTCCTTCTGCGGCGGGGACGGCGGGGACGGCGGGGACGATTCTGACGAGTACGTCGCCGTCGCTGACGGCGACGGGGTGCACGCGCACGGTCAGCGGGGCTTTGCCCTGCGTGTCGAGGCAGGCGCCGGTGCGCAGGTCGAACACCTGCTTGTACATCGGCGATGCCACGGTGGGAACCCCCGCGCGGTCGCCGACGATGCCGCGCGCCAACACGGCCGCACCGCTGAACGGATCGATCTGGTCGGTGGCGTAGATGCGGCCGTCGAAGGTGCGGAACAGCGCGATCTGGTGGCCGTCGACGAGGGCGGCGACACCGCGCTCGACGAGCAGATCATCGACGCGGCAGATGCGCGTCCAGCCGGGCGCGGGCGCCGGAGTGGTGGACAGCGCAGTGGTGGGCAGCGCAGCGGCGGGGGTCTCGGCATCCGGGGTCATGGCATCCGTTTCCGCGGTCTCGACGATCGTCATGCGCGCACCGCCAGCGTCGTCCCGCCGATGAAGACCGCCCCCGACGAGCGCTCCTCGTCGGTGGCGGGGCGGGGCTGTCCGCGCTCCGCGACGTACGCGAGCGAGGGGTCGGCGACCTCGGGGGCGTTGACGAAGCTCTGGAACCGCTTGAGCCTCTCGGGGTCGGCGAGGGTCGCCGCCCACTCGTCCTCGTAGTTGTCGATGTGCGCGGCCATGGCGCGGTCGAGGTCTTCACCGATGCCGAGCGTGTCGTCGAACACGACGCCCTTCAGCGCGTCGAGGCCCCCCTCGTAATCCTCCATCCACGGCGCGGTGCGCTGCAGCCGGTCGGCCGTGCGGATGTAGAACATGAGGAACCGGTCGATGGCCTGCAGCAGAGCGTCGTCGTCGAGTCCCTCGGCGAACAGCACCGCGTGCCGCGGGGTGAAGCCTCCGTTGCCGCCGACGTACATGTTCCAGCCGGCCTCGGTGGCGATGATCCCGACGTCCTTGCCGCGGGCCTCGGCGCACTCGCGCGCGCAGCCCGAGACGCCGAACTTGATCTTGTGCGGCGAGCGCAGGCCGCGGTAGCGCAACTCGAGCTGCACGGCCATGCCGACCGAGTCCTGCACGCCGTAGCGGCACCACGTCTGTCCGACGCACGACTTCACCGTGCGCAGCGACTTGCCGTAGGCCTGCCCCGACTCGAAACCCGCGTCGACCAGGCGTCGCCAGATGTCGGGCAGCTGATCGAGGCGGGCGCCGAACATGTCGATGCGCTGGCCACCGGTGATCTTCGTGTACAGGCCGAAGTCGCGCGCGACCTCGCCGATCACCACGAGCCCCTCGGGCGTGATCTCGCCCCCCGCGATCCGCGGGACGACGCTGTAGCTGCCGTCGCGCTGGATGTTCGCCATCACGTGGTCGTTGGTGTCCTGCATGGTCGCGAGCTCGCCGTCGAGCACGTGTCCGGAGTACAGACTCGCCAGGATGCTCGCGAGCGCCGGCTTGCAGATGTCGCAGCCGCGGCCGGTGCCGAAGCGCTCGACGATCGACGTGAAGGTGCGCAGCTCCGACACCCGCACGGCGTCGAAGAGCTGCGCGCGGGTGAACGAGAAGTGCTCGCACAGGCCGGTCGACACTTCTTTTCCGGATGCCGCCAGCTCGGTCGCCACGAGCTTCTTCACGAGCGTGAAGCACGAGCCGCACGCCGCCCCCGCCCTCGTGCAGGCCTTGACCTCGGCGGCATCCGCGCAGTCGTGCTCGGTGACGGCGTCGCGCACGGTGCCGGCGGTGACGCCGTTGCACGAGCAGACGATGGCGTCGGCGGGCAGGTCGCCCTGCGGGGCGGGCGCGAGATCCGACGGCATGAGGTACGCGGCCGGATCGCCGCCCAGAGCGCGACCGACCAGCGGACGCAGCGACGTGTACGCCGAGGCGTCGCCGACCAGGATGCCGCCGAGCAGCGTCTGCGCGTCGTCGCTCAGCACGAGCTTCTTGTACACGCCCGACACCGGGTCGGCGTAGGTGACGTCGAGGGCGTTCGGCGTCTCGGCGAACGCGTCGCCGAAGCTGGCGACCTCGACACCCGAGAGCTTGAGCTTGGCCGACGTGTCGAAGCCGTCGAACTGGGCCTCGCCACCGAGCAGGCGGGTCGCGGCGACCTCGGCCATGGCGTAACCCGGGGCGACGAGGCCGATGCACTGGCCGTCGAAGCTGGCGACCTCGCCGATCGCCAGGATCGAGGGGTCGGAGGTGTCGCAGCCCGCATCGATCACGACGCCGCCCCGGGCATCGACCCGCAGTTCCGCGACGCGGGCGAGTTCGTCACGCGGGCGCACGCCGACCGTGAACACGACGATGTCGACGGCCTCCCACGATCCGTCGCGCAGCTCCACGCCGCACACGGCGCCGGAGGCATCGGCATCCACCCGGGTCGTCACCGAGCTCGTGCGCACCTCGATGCCGCGCGCCTCGATCAGTCTCTGCAGCGCCTTCGCGCCACCCAGGTCGAGCTGCGCCGACATGAGCCGCTCGTTCGACTGCAGCACGAACGGCGACACTCCCTCGGCCTGCAGGGCACCGGCGGCCTCGAGGCCGAGAAGGCCGCCGCCGACGACGGCGCCGCGCAGGGGACGGCCGAGCTGCGCCGAACGCCGCGCGACCCAGTCGCGCATCGCGACGACGTCGTCGAGCGTGCGGTAGACGAAGCAGCCACGGTGGTCGAAGCCGTCGAGCGCGAGGCGGGCGGCGTACGAGCCGGTGGCGAGCACGAGACGGTCGTAGTCGTAGGTCGACCCGCCCGCGGTGGTGACGGTGCGCTTCGCACGGTCGATGGCGGTGACACGTGCGTCGGTGTCGACCCGGACCCGCTCGTGGTCGAGCACGGCCGGATCGAGCGAGAGCTGCTCGGGGCTCTTGCCGGTGAAGTACCCGGTCAACCCCACGCGATCGTAGGGCCCGCGGGCCTCGTCGCCGAGGACGGTGACCGACCAGCGTCCGTCGGTGTCGCGCCGGGTGAGACTCTCGACGAAGCGGTGCGCCACCATGCCCGCCCCCACGACGACGACCGAACCGGATGTCGCGGGGTGGAGCATGTCGTCACCGTACGCGGCGGACTTTGCGCGGCGGTCAGCGGCGTGTTTCGCGCCGGTTGCGGTGTGTGAGCGGGCCATGCCCCGACGCTAAGCAGCGGACGTTTCCCCCGCCGTCGCACGGGCGTTACCCCCGGCGAACGTTTCTCTCACGCGGCGGCGGTGTTCGTGTGAGGTTTGGCTCCCCGGCATCCGTCGCCCCTCCCCCTCTCCTCCCCCCGTTGAGTGTCCAAGACACGCCGCATCCCCTCGGGGCGCAGCGGCGTGTCTTGGACACTCAACGTTCCGGGGCGGCGGCGCCGGGCGCACCGTCCCGGCGCGGCGGCGCGGGCGCACCGTTCCGGGGCGGCGGCGCGGGCGGAACGTTCCGGGGCGGCGGGGGCCACCCGAGCGGGCGTCAGTCGACCGGCGTCAGCACGAACAGCTCGATGCGCCGCTCGGTCTTCTTCTGGTACTCGTCGTAGTCGGGCCAGACCTCGGTCGCGTAGCCCCACCACTCGTCGCGCTCGGTCCCCTCGGCCTGGTGCGCGTCGTACTCCTTCTTCACGTCGCCGTCCTGCAGGGCGACGCGGGGGTTCTTCACGAGGTTGTAGAACCACGCGGGGTGTTCCGGGGCCCCACCCTTGGATGCCACGACCGCGTACTTGCCGTCGTGCTCGACGCGCATGAGGGCGGTCTTGCGCAGACCCCCGGTTTTGGCGCCGACGGTGGTGAGGACGATGATGGGTACGCCCCGCATGTCGGCGGACTCCTGGCCTCCCGAGGCCTCGAACGTCTCGGCCTGCTGGCGGGCCCATTCGCTGGTGCTGGGTAGATACTCTCCTGAGAGTGACATAGCTCACACGATACGTCGGCGTCTTCCCCTCCGGTCCAGTCCCTCCCCCTTTTTCCTGGAGCCTTCATGAGCGATTCCGCTCCCGAGACCACTGCTGCCACCGCACCGAAGAACCGTCTCGACCGGTTCTTCGAGATCACCGCCCGCGGCTCGACCGTCGGCACCGAGATCCGCGGAGGCGTGGTCACCTTCGTCACGATGGCGTACATCGTCATCCTGAACCCGATCATCCTGTCGGGAACGCCCGACGTCGCCGGCAACGCCCTCGGTTTCCCGCAGGTCGCCGCGGTCACCGCCCTCACGGCCGGTGTCATGACGATGCTGTTCGGCCTCGTCACGCGCCTGCCGTTCGCGTTCGCGGCGGGGCTCGGCATCAACTCGTTCCTGGCCGTCGGCATCGTCGGTCAGGTCACCTGGCCCGAGGCCATGGGCCTCGTCGTCATCAACGGCCTGATCATCGTGCTGCTGGCCGTCACCGGACTCCGCCGCATGATCTTCGAGGCGGTTCCCCTCGCGCTCAAGACCGCGATCACCGTCGGCATCGGCCTGTTCATCGCGTTCATCGGCTTCGTCGACAGCGGGCTGGTCACCTCGACCGGCCTGAGCTCGCCGCCTGTGGGCCTGGGTGTCGGCGGCTCGATCACCACGGTCCCCACCGCGCTGTTCGTGCTGACCCTCGTCATCACCGCCGTGCTGCTCGTGCGCAAGGTCAAAGCCGCGCTGCTGATCGGCCTGCTCTCGGGCACGGTCATCGCGGTGATCGTCGAAGCCGTCTTCGGTCTCGGCGCGCGCGCCGACGGCAACCCCGGCGGCTGGGGTCTGAGCGTTCCGACGCTCCCCGCGCAGTGGGTGAGCCTTCCCGACCTCGCGCTCGTCGGCCAAGTCGACCTGGTCGGATCCTTCGGCCGCATCGGCGTGCTCGCCGCCCTCATGCTGGTCTTCACCCTCGTGTTCACGAACTTCTTCGACGCCATGGGCACGATGACCGGCCTGTCGCGCGAGGCGGGCCTCGCGGCCCCCGACGGCACGTTCCCGCGCCTGCGTTCGGCGCTGGTCATCGAGGGCATCGGTGCCGTCGCCGGCGGAGCGACCTCGTCGTCGTCGAACACCGTGTTCATCGAGTCGGGCTCGGGCATCGGCGAGGGCGCGCGCACGGGCCTGGCCAACGTCGTCACCGGCGGCCTGTTCCTGCTCGCGATGTTCTTCACGCCGCTGACGAGCATCGTGCCCACCGAGATCGCGGCCGCGGCCCTGGTCATCGTCGGCGCGCTCATGATGGGGCAGATCCGCCACGTCGACCTCAGCGACATGTCGGTGCTCATCCCGGTCTTCCTCACCGTGACCGTCATGCCCCTGACGTACTCGATCGCGAACGGCATCGGCGCGGGCTTCGTCAGCTGGGTGCTCATCCAGGCCCTGTCGGGCCGTGCCCGCCGGGTGAGCCCACTGCTGTGGATCGTCGCCGCCGGCTTCGTCGTCTTCTTCGCCCGCGGCCCGGTCGAAGCGCTTCTGGGCTGAGCCCCGCGCTCGTGAGGGGCCCGGATGCCACGGCATCCGGGCCCCTCTTTCGTCGCCGCTGCGCCGTCGGACGTATCCGCGGCATCCAAACCGCATGCGTTTGCCGAGGACGCACCCGTTCGGCGCCCATCCGATGCGGTCTCGGCAATCGCGTGCGGTCTCGCGAGGTGCGTGTTCCGCGGCAGGCCCCGCCGGACACGCGAAAGGGCCCGGATGCCATGGCATCCGGGCCCTCGAGAGAGTGCTGCTTACAGGCTCTCGATGATCTCGCGCATCAGCGAAGCGGTCTCGGACGGCGTCTTGCCGACCTTGACGCCGGCGGCCTCGAGGGCCTCCTTCTTCGCCTGTGCCGTGCCGGCCGAGCCCGAGACGATGGCGCCGGCGTGGCCCATGGTCTTGCCCTCGGGGGCGGTGAAGCCCGCGACGTAACCGACGACGGGCTTGGTGACGTTCTCGGCGATGTAGGCGGCGGCGCGCTCTTCGGCGTCTCCACCGATCTCACCGATCATGACGATGGCCTGGGTCTCGGGGTCGGCCTCGAACGCCGCGAGGGCGTCGATGTGCGTGGTGCCGATGACCGGGTCGCCGCCGATGCCGATGGCGGTCGAGAAGCCGAGGTCGCGCAGCTCGAACATCATCTGGTACGTCAGGGTGCCCGACTTCGACACGAGGCCGATGGGTCCCTTGCCGGTGATGTTCGCGGGGGTGATGCCCACGAGCGCCTCGCCGGGCGTGATGATGCCGGGGCAGTTCGGCCCGATGATGCGGGTCTTCTCGCCCTTGCTCTTCGCGTAGGCCCACGCCTCGGCGGTGTCGCCGACGGGCACGCCCTCGGTGATCACGACGAGCAGCGGGATCTCGGCGTCGATGGCCTCGACCATCGCGTCCTTCGTGAAGGCCGGGGGCACGAACGCGATCGACACGTCGGCGCCGGTCTCGCGGATGGCCTCTTCGACCGAGGCGAAGACGGGCAGCTCGACGTCGTTGCCTGCGGCGTCCTTGTGCGAGACGGTGGTTCCGGCCTTGCGGGCGTTCACTCCGCCGACGACCTGGGTGCCGGCCTTGAGCATGAGGGCGGTGTGCTTGGTGCCCTCGCCGCCGGTGATGCCCTGGACGATGACCTTGGAGTCTTTGTTGAGGTAGATCGACATGTCTGGTGTTTCCCTATCCCTTACGCGTTGGCCAGTTCGGCGGCCTTGTCGGCGCCCTCGTCCATACCGGCGGCGAGGGTGACGAGCGGGTGGTTGGCGGCGGCGAGGATCTCGCGGCCCTCCTCGACCTGGTTGCCGTCGAGGCGCACGACGAGCGGCTTGGTCGCGGTGTCGCCCAGGATCTCGAGGGCCTTGACGATACCCTCGGCCACGGCGACGCACGACGTGATGCCGCCGAAGACGTTGACGAAGACGCTCTTGACCTGCTCGTCGCCGAGGATGACGTCGAGGCCGGCGGCCATGACGGTCGCCGAGGCGCCGCCACCGATGTCGAGGAAGTTGGCGGGCTTGACGCCACCGTGGTTCTCACCGGCGTAGGCGACGACGTCGAGGGTCGACATCACCAGGCCCGCGCCGTTGCCGATGATGCCGACCTGACCGTCGAGCTTGACGTAGTTGAGGTCGTGCTGCTTGGCCTTGGCCTCGAGCGGGTCGGCCGCGTCCTTGTCTTCCAGCGCCTCGTGGTCGGGGTGGCGGAAGCCGGCGTTCTCGTCGAGCGAGACCTTGCCGTCGAGGGCGATGATGTCGCCGTCTTCGCTCTGGATCAGGGGGTTCACCTCGACGAGCGTGGCGTCCTCGCCCTTGTAGACGTTGAAGAGCTTGACGAACACGTCGGCCACCTTGGGGGCCAGCTCGTCGTCGAACTTCGCAGCCTTCGCGATCTCGAGCGCCTTCTCGGGCGTGATGCCCTCGATCGGGTCGACCTCGATGCGCGCGAGCGCCTCGGGACGCTCGACGGCGAGCTCTTCGATCTCCATTCCACCCTCGACGCTCGAGAGCGACAGGTAGGAGCGGTTGGAGCGGTCGAGCAGCACCGAGAAGTAGAACTCCTTGGCGATGCGGGCGCCCGCTGCGACCATGACGCGCTTGACGACGTGGCCCTTGATGTCGAGGCCGAGGATGGCCTGAGCCGCCTCGAATGCCTCTTCGGGGTTCTTGGCGACCTTCACGCCGCCGGCCTTGCCGCGGCCTCCGGTCTTGACCTGAGCCTTGACGACGACCACACCGCCGAGCTTCTCGGCAGCCGCCTTCGCCTCCTCAGGGGTGTCGGCGATGATGCCGGCGAGTACCGGCACCTCGTACTTTTCGAACAGGTCACGTGCCTGGTACTCGTAGAGATCCACGGACAATCCTTCGCTGGGCGATCGGTGGTGGGAGAAGACGAAGTCTCTCGATATCAAGAGATCTCGCCAGTCGACAACCCTACTAGACGGGGGTGAAGGAGCCCGACCCTTGCACCTCCGAAGGGAGGGGGGCAGAGGTGACCCGACCGCTCCCCGCCTCACTTTCGCGGGCGCACCACGAGCCACGCGATCACGGCCCCGACGATTCCGACGACGAGGCCGAACGAGATCCCGAACCCGACCCCCACCGCGGGCACGAGCAGGCCGACGATCGGTCCCGCGATCATGCCGACGACGACTCCGATGATGACGTAGCGGGCCAGACCCGCGTCTCGCGATGCGCGCTCACTCATGCGCCGAAGCTACCGACGGTCATCGCCGTGCGGCAGTGCTTGACGCGCCGCGCCGTCCTGTGGATGGGCGTCCTCTCGCCGGTCGTCGTCTAGATCCAGCCCCGCTCGCGCGCGTGGATCGTCGCCTGCTGCCGGCTGGCCAGCCCGAGCTTGCCCAGTACCGACGAGACGTGATTGCGCACCGTTCCCGCCGACAGGTGCAGGGATGCCGCGATCTCGGCGATCGTCTCACCGCGGGCGCCCGCCCGCAGCACGTCGAGCTCGCGGTCGGTGAGGGGGCTGCGTTCGTCGCTCAGGGCGTCGGCGGCGATCTCGGGGTCGACGTATCGGCGCCCCGCCGCGACCTCGCGGATCACCGCGGCCACGTCATCCGCGGGGCGGGACTTGGGCAGGAACCCGTCGACGCCCGCACCGAGCGCCCGCCGCAGCACGCCGGGTCGCGCGTGCCGCGTGACGATCACGCAGCGCGAGGGCACGCGCCGCAGAATGCGCGCGGCCGTGTCGACGCCGTCGAGTCCCGGCATCTCGAGGTCGAGAAGGCACACGTCGGGCCGCAGTCGGTCGGCTTCGGCGATCGCGCTCTCGCCGTCGCGGCACTCGGCGACCACGTCGAGGTCGGGCTCGAGGCGCAGCAGGGCGGCGAGCGCCGTGCGGATCATGTCCTCGTCGTCGGCGATGAGCACGCGGATCACGCCAGCACCCCCTCGGGCACCCGGACGGTGACCCTGAATCGATCGCCGGAGTGCCCGGCATCCACTGTTCCCCGCACGCGGCCGACGCGGTCGGCGATCCCGTCCAGACCGCTGCCGCCCGTGCCACGTACCTCGCGCACGTCGTTGTCGATGGTGAACACCCAGCCGCCGTCGCGGTGCATCAGAGCGAGGGATGCCGAGACCCCACCGCCGTGCTTCAGCACGTTCGTCGTGCACTCGCGGATCACGGGACCGAGCACGTCGGCCGGGGCGTCGGCGGCATCGGGGGCGACCGACAACTCGACGCGCAGCCCCGCGGCGCGCAGCAGGTCGGCGGCGTTGGCGAGTTCGTCGGGCAGGGGCACACCCCGGAAGCGCGTGGCGAGCTCGCGGGTGCCGCGGCGGGCTTCGTCGACGCTGGTGCGCGCGAGGCGCACCTGTTCCACGGCGGCCGCGGGATCGCGGGCGAGCATCTTCTCGGCGAGTTCGAGCTGCAGCGCGATCACCTGCAAGTGGTGGCCCTGCAGGTCGTGCAGGTCACTGGCAAGACGCAGGCGCTCCTGGGCGGCGGCGAGACGCCCCTCGGCGCGACGAGCGCGGTCGAGTTCGCGCACGATGTCCCACCACCACAGCGACGTCGCCGTGAGCGGCGGCAGCATCGCGAGGAACAGACCCACGCCGAAGGCATCGGCGACGTATCCGGCGGGGTTGAGGCGGGTGACCTCGATCACCCACGCCGCGACGATGACGACGATCAGCAGCACCACGAGACGCATCCGGATGCCGGCACGCCAGCGCACCAGACACAGTGTCTGCGCTCCGAGGACGACGGCGAGCAGCAGCGACCCGGCCGCCGCTCCCGTGACACCGCCGACGACGATGCCGGCGATGACCAGCGGCCAGACGGGCCGGTGGCCCGAGACGTCGCCGATGTCGAGCGGTTCGCGGCGGTAGCGCGCCATCAGCAGCAGCGAGACGGCGACCGACCCGAGGCCGCCCGCGACGAAGAGCACGATGGCGGGCGTCGACGCTCTCAGCACCATGAGCAGGGTCCAGATGAACAGCCCGAACACCTGGAACCCGGCGATGGAGGCGGCGGTGTACCACCACGTGACCCGCACGTCGCGGGCGAACGTCGACGCGGGCGGGGGCGCGGGGAGGGGGCTCGTCACACCGGCCACAGTACGTCCATGACATTCGTCACGGGTGGAGCGTCCGGCGCCCCACCCGCCGTTCGATCAGCCTTTCGGTGTCCGACGGCTGCTGTGGCGGTTGATCGCGTAGAAGATCGGTGTGAGGACGACGAGGATGCCGAGAGCGCCGGCCAGGATGTAGGTCGTGTCGTGCTGGAAGATCAGTTCGACGATCACGTATCCGAGCGCCGCGGCGAGCGCGCTGTAGAAAGCCTTGAGCCACTGACGCGGTGCGGACGGGGCGGCGGTGTTGTCGGTCATGGTGCACTCTCCTTGGGGTTTGTCCGAACGTATCGAGAATTCCGCCGTCGCCCCAACGCCCGCGCTCCCGCCGCGCCGCCGGGCGCATGACATTCGTCACGGGTCGATCGGCGCATCCTCCCGCCCGGCCATGACACCGCGACACTGCCGCGGAGACACCGCTCCCGATGGGATGGGATCACCGCGGAACACGCCGCGGACTCATCCCCCAGGAGTCCTCATGTCGAACCCCGTCTCGGATCTCATCCTCGGCTTCCAGGGCCTGGTCGCCGACGTGCCCGACCTCGTGCAGCCGCTGATCGTCGCCCTCGCCGGCGCCGTGCCGTTTATCGAAGGAGAAGGTGCCGCCGCGATCGGCATCGTCGGTGGCATCCACCCGGCCGTCGCGGCCATCGCCGGCGCGATCGGCAACCTGATCTGCGTCGCCGTCGTCGTGTTCGCGACCTCGCGCGTGCGTACGGCCGTCACCACCCGTCGCGGAGCCGTCGAGAAGCCCCTGACTGCGCGCCGCCAGAAGTTCGAGAAGGCCTACCACCGCTACGGGACCCCCGGAGTGAGCCTGCTCGGCCCCCTGCTGCTGCCCACGCAGTTCACCGCTGCCGCCCTCACCTCGACCGGCGTCTCGCCCCTGCGCGTGCTCGCCTGGCAGGCCGCGGCGATCGTGCTGTGGACCACGGTCATCACGCTGATCCTCACGGGCGTTCTGCGGGCGGTCGCGTGACGCAGACTCCGGATGCGACTCCCCCGGCGCCCTCGACGCGGCAGGGCGGCCGCGGGCCGCAGCTCGAGTGCAGCCGCACACGTCCACATAGCGTTTCCATAGCTCTTCTTGGCTCCGCGTAGGGCTGGCTTAGGGCGCGAGAAGGGCGCGGCACCTTTCCTGGTGCCATGGACCCCGCAGCCCCCACCCCCGACACCGCCCCCGACGGTGCACCGACCTCGGCCTCTCGCCGCGGCCGGGCGACGCCGTCCGACGGACCCCGCCGCCCGAAGCGGCCCGTCGCCCGCCGCGCCTTCCTCGCCGGCGGTTTGGCCGTCGCGCTCACCGTCGGCGGCTCCGCAGCGTGGGCCGCGAATCGCTTCCTCATCCCCCACGTCGAGATCACCGACGTCGCCGCGTACGAAGCCGCGCACGCCACGGCATCCGCCACGGCATCTGCCACCGCCGAGCCCGCGGCCACCGCAGCGACCGAGACGAGCCTGACCGACACCAGCTTCAGCGACGGCTCCACCTCGGTCACCGGCTCGACGGTGACCACCGACACGCTCACCTATTACGTCGCCGATGTCGTGCTCGGAGACGCCACCGACCTGCGTTCCGCCTTCGCGAACAACCAGTTCGGCGAGAACATCACGCAGACCACCAGCGAGATCGCCGCCGCCAACGACGCGGTCTTCGCCATCAACGGCGACTACTACGGCTTCCGCTCCACGGGCATCGAGATCCGCAACGGCGTCGTCTACCGCGACGAGGGCGCTCGTCAGGGACTCGCGTTCTACACCGACGGCCACGTCGAGGTGTACGACGAGACGCAGACCACTGCGGCGGAGCTGCTGGCATCCGAGGTCTGGAACACGCTCAGCTTCGGTCCCGCGATCGTCGAGGACGGCCAGGTCGTCGACGGCATCGACAGCGTCGAGGTCGACACGAACGTCGGCAACCACTCGATCCAGGGCGACCAGCCGCGTACCGCCGTCGGCGTGATCGACGACAACCACCTCGTCTTCGTCGTGGTCGACGGCCGTCAAGAGGGCTACAGCGAGGGCGTGACGCTGCCCGGGCTCGCCGACATCCTGCTCTCGCTCGGCGCGACGACCGCCTACAACCTCGACGGCGGCGGCTCGTCGACGATGTACTTCAACGGGCAGGTGATCAACTCGCCCTCGAACGGCGGCGAGCGCGGCACCAGCGACATCCTCTACGTGGCGGGCTGAGCGGTGTTCGTTCTCATCCCCGCCTTCGAGCCCGGTCCGCGGATGCCGGCCCTCGTCGCCGATCTGCTCCGCACCGACCCCGACCGCGACGTGCTCGTCGTCGACGACGGCAGCGGTCCCGCGTTCGCGTCGGTGTTCGACGCCGCCCGCGAGGCCGGCGCCCACGTCCTCACGCACCCGGCCAACCGCGGCAAGGGCGCGGCGCTGAAGACGGGCTTCGCCCACATCGCCGCACACGACCCGGATGCCGACGTGGTCACCGCCGACGCCGACGGGCAGCACACGCCGGCCGACGTCTGCCGCGTGGCCGACGCCCTGCGCACCGACGCGGCCGAGGGCCGCAGCGCCCTCGTACTGGGGGTCCGCGGCTTCGACGGCGCCGTGCCGCTGCGCAGTCGCCTGGGCAACGCGGCCTCGCGCGGGCTGTTCCGCCTCGCCACCGGGCGGCGGGTCACAGACACGCAGACCGGGCTCCGCGGCATCCCCGCCGATCGCCTGAGCTGGGCCCTCGGCATCCCGGGGGACGGCTTCGAGTACGAACAGCGGATGCTGCTGCGCCTCGGCCCCGATCAGGTCTCCGCGCACGAGGTGCCCGTCGACACCGTGTACCTCGACCGCAACTCGTCGAGTCACTTCCGCCCGGTGCGCGACTCGCTGCGCGTGCTGCTGCCGGTGCTGTTGTTCGCGTCGTCGTCTCTTGCGGCGTTCGTCGTCGACACCGTCGCGTTGCTCGTTCTGCAGGCGTTAACCGGATGGCTCGTGCCCTCGATCATCGCGGCGCGCGTGCTGTCGGCCACCGCGAACTTCGTCGTCAACCGCCGCGTGGTCTTCCGCGCGCGGGGCGGGTCGATGCTTCCGCAGGCCCTCCGCTACGGCGTGCTCGCCCTCGCGCTGCTCGCCTCGAACATCGCGTGGATGTCGTTCCTCACCGACAACGGCCTGGCCCTGCTGCCCGCGAAGGTCGTGACCGAGGGCGTGCTGTTCGTCCTCAGCTACGGCGTGCAGCGCTCGCTCGTCTTCCCCCGAACGGATGCCGAGACCCCGGCGCGCGTGCCCATCTCACGCCCGGGGCCGCCCGGTGCGACAGCCCGTGCGCCCGACGCCCGCGACACGGCATCCGGATCCCCCGATACCTCTCCCCTCATCCCCACAAGGAGCACCTCATGACCACCACCGCCCTGATCCTGGCCGCGACCGACCTCGTCGCCGCCGTCCTGCTGAGCGCCATCTACTTCCACCGCCACCGCCGGCGAGACCTCGTCGTCGCCTTCCTCGGCGTCAACGTCGGAGTGCTCGCCGTCGCGACCGTCCTCGGCACCGCCGAAGTCGCCCTGGGCCTCGGACTCGGACTGTTCGGGGTGCTGTCGATCATCCGGCTCCGCTCGAGCGAGATCACGCAGCGCGAGGTGGCGTACTACTTCGCGGCTCTGGCGATCGGCCTGATCTGCGGCCTGCCGCCCGTCGACCTCTCCGTTCCCCTCCTGCTGGTCGGACTCATCGTGGCCGTGCTCGCCGTCGCCGATCACCCGCGGGTGCTGTCGCGGGCCCGCCACCAGACCGTGCACCTCGATCGCGCGATCGCCGACGAGACCGAACTGCGGGCCGAGCTCGGACGCCTGCTCGGCGGCGAGGTGACCGGCGTCACCGTGCAGCAGCTCGACCTGGTCGACGACACCACGCTGGTCGATGTGCGGTACCGGGTCCTGGCCACGCCCGCTGCACGCGATGTCGCTCGCGAAGCCCTCGACACCACCCCCGGCCAACGCCGAACCGCCGACGCGAGCTTCGCCGACCTGATCGGTGGCACCCGGTGACCGCCCGCGACCGCGCGGCCACCGCCATCGCAGCCCTCCCCGCGATCGGGCTCGACGCTCTCACCACCGAGGCCGCCCTGCTCACCCGCGTCGACCGCAAGTACGTCGTGCCGATGGATGCCGCGGCATCCCTGCTCGCAACCCTGCAGCGCTCCGACGAGGCTCCGGCCGCCCTCGAGATCGCCGGCGAGCGCGAGCTGGCCTACCGCTCGGTGTACTTCGACACCCCCGATCTGCTCAGCTTCCGCCTCGCTGCCCACGGGCGCCGCCGCCGGTTCAAGCTGCGCACCCGCACCTACGTCGACACGGGGGCCGCCTACCTCGAGTTGAAGACCCGCGGAGCGCGCGGTCTCACCCGCAAAGAAAGGGATGCCTACGACCTCGATGCGGCCGACCGGCTCACCGCCGAAGCGCGCGACGACGTCGCCGAGGCCCTGGGCGCGATCGGCGTCGAGCCGGGTCGCGCCGACGACCTCGACGCGCGGCTGCAGACGCTCTATCGGCGCACGACGCTGCTGCTCGCGGGCGACGTGCCCTCCCGCGCCACGATCGACCTCGACCTGCGGTGGATCGACGCCGACGGTGCGGGCTTCACCCTCCCCCGCTACGCGATCGTCGAGACCAAATCGCCCGGACAGGCGGGCGCTCTCGACCGCGCGCTCTGGCGAGCCGGGCACCGCCCGCAGCGCATCAGCAAGTACGCCACCGGCATGGCAGCCCTGCGCTCCGACCTCCCCCGCAACCGCTGGACCCGCGTGCTCGCGGGCCCCTTCGCCTCATCCCAGAACACCCGAAAGGACGCATCATGCGCCGCCTGATCCCCCTCGCCCTTCCCCTCGCTCTCGCGGGCCTCGTGCTCGCCGGGTGCGCCGTCACCGCTCAGCCCGCCGCGACGTCGGCGCCGGCCATCACGGCATCCAGCGTCGAGTCGAGCGTGCAGACCACCTCCGACATCGACTCCACCATCCCCGCGGCCGCCGCCGAACTGCTCGCGGCCAACGCCGACGGCACCGTCGTGAAAGACGACGAGTGGAGCATCGCGGATGCCGAGACCATCACGCTCGCGGGCTCCACCGCGTCGAGCGACTCGGCGGGAGTCCGCATCGACGGCTCGACCGTCACCATCACCGCCGCCGGCGTCTACACGTTGACCGGCACGCTCGATGGGAACGTGGTCGTCGCCGCCCCCGACGACGCGCAGGTGGTCCTCGTGCTCGACGACGCGACCATCGAGAGCACCTCGGGCGCGGCCATCCAGGTCGTGACCGCCGACGATGTGGCGATCAACCTCGCGGCGGGCTCCACCAACACGGTCACCGCTGTGAGCTCGGCCGACGCCGACGCGAGCGCCGCCATCTACGCCGACAGCGACCTCACCGTCTCGGGCTCGGGGGCCCTCACCGTCACCGACACGGGCAACGACGGCATCTCGTCCACCGACGACCTCGCGGTCATCGGCGGCACGATCACGGTGACCGCCGCCGACGATGCCCTGCGCGGCAAGGACTCGCTCGTCGTGAAAGACGGCACGCTCACCCTCACCGCCGGGGGCGATGCCCTCAAGAGCGACCAGACGGACGACGCCACCCAGGGCTACGTCTGGATCGCCGGCGGCACGATCGACGCCACCGCGACAGATGACGGCATCGACGCGTGGACGGACGCGCTGATCACCGGCGGCACCGTGTCGATCGCGGCCGAGGACGATGGCATCCATTCCGAAATCACTCTGGCGATCTCGGGCGGAGACGTCACCATCAGCCAGTCGTACGAGGGCATCGAGTCGGGCGACATACGCATTGCCGGCGGAATCACCTCGGTCATCTCGTCGGATGACGGGGTGAACGCCTCGGGCGGCACCACGACGAGCTCGAGCGGCGGAATGGGCGGCGGCATGCAGGACACCGGCGAGACCCTCACCATCTCGGGCGGCACCCTGGTGGTCGACGCCCAAGGCGATGGCCTCGACTCCAACGGCAGCATCACCATGACCGGCGGAGACGTCACCGTTCACGGCCCCACCCAACAGGGCAACGGCGCGCTCGACTCGAACGGCGGCATCGACGTCTCGGGCGGCACGCTCGCCGCCCTCGGCAGCACCGGAATGGCCGAATCGCCCGACGAATCGTCGGCGCAGGGGTGGCTCGCCGCGACGGCCTCGGGTTCCGTGGGGTCGACGGTTCAGATCACGGATGCCAGTGGCACGGTCATCGCGCAGTACACCGCCGAGAAGACCTTCGGATCGGTCGTGTTCACGTCGTCGGCGATCACCGACGGGCAGTCGTACACGGTGACCGTCGACGGGGTCGCGACCTTGGTCACAGCCGGCGTCGCGGCGGCCGGCGGGATGGGAGGTGGGGGCATGGGTGGCGGGCGACCCTGACCGTCGAGAGTGCGGGGGCCGCGGGCCGGGGTTGCTCCCCTCGGGTCGCGGCTTTCGCGCGGGTGCCAGGGGCGGGCGAGCGGCAGGGCTGGACGCCACTCCCCCGGCGTGCCCGTCGAGATCGCCCCCCCGTTTGACTTCGAGCGCGCTCGAACTCCTAGCCTGCTCGTGTGATGAAGGACGAAGACGGCCTGAGCGTCGCCCAGATGGCCGAGGCCACCGGGGTGACCGCCCACACCCTGCGCTACTACGAGCGGGCGGGGCTGATCCGCCCGAGCCGCAGCTCGAGGTGCACGTGAACGCCTCGCTCAACGTCGGGCTCACGCCGCAGCAGATCGTCGAGGCCATGCTGCACGCCGCGGTGTACTGCGGTTTCCCGCGCGCCCTCAACGCCACGTTCACCGCGAAGAAGGTCTTCGCGGAGCGGGGGTTGCTGCCGGTGGAATGAAGCTCCCGCTCGCGGGGCGCCTGCCGCTCTGGATCGACGGGTCACCCAGCCGGTCCCGAGGCGACCTCGATCACCGCCGCATTGATGACCGCGAGCAGGGAGGCGGTGAGGACCGAACGGTGTTTTGCGCCGACCCAACCGGTCCGCGGGCCGTGGCGGTATTCGATGAGCGTGAGTGCTTCGCTATCGCTTCCGGCGCTGGTGCTGGTCTGATGGAGACCGAGGATGTCGGTGGTGAACCCGAGGTGCGCGAGCGCGGCGGTGAGTGCCTCGACAGGACCAATCGCGTCGTGACGAGTGGTGTTCTCGGCGCCGCCCGCGCGAAGGGTGATGGTGGTGTTCTGACTGGTCGTGTCGAAGCCGACGAGCTCTACCGGCGCCTCGGATGGGGTGGTGAGGTAGGCGATGCGGAAGATGTCCCAGAGCTGTGCAGCAGTGACTTCGCTCCCCATCTCGTCTGTGTGCTTCTGGACGTGTCGAGCAAAGTCGATCTGAAGGCGGCGAGGCAGTTCGATGCCGTACTCGGTTTGCAGCAAGTAGGCGATGCCCCCCTTGCCGGATTGGGAGTTCACGCGGATGACGGCGTCGTAGCTTCGTCCGATGTCAGCCGGGTCGATGGGCAGGTACGGCACACGCCACTCGATCTCCCGCTCGGGTCGGCCTTCTGCGGTCGCCCGGCCCCGGTGTTCGGCGAAGCCCTTCTTGATCGCGTCCTGGTGCGTTCCAGAGAAGGCCGTGTGGACGAGGTCTCCGACGTAGGGGTGGCGGGGATGGAGCTCGATGCGGTTGCAGTACTCGATGGTGCGGCGGATTTCGTCGATGTCCGAGAAGTCGATCATCGGATCGATTCCCTGCGCGTGAAGGTTCAGCGCGAGTGTCGCGAGGTCGACGTTCCCGGTGCGCTCTCCGTTGCCGAAGATGCATCCCTCGACGCGCTGGGCGCCGGCGAGCACGGCAAGCTCGGCGCACGCCACGCCCGTGCCACGGTCGTTGTGGGGGTGCACGGAAAGGATCACCGCATCGCGGCGGCCGAGATTCTTATGCATGTACTCGATCTGGTCTGCATACACGTTGGGAGTCGCGATCTCGACGGTCGCCGGGAGGTTCAGGATCACGGGACGCTCGGGCGTGGCATCCCACAGCTCGGTCATCGTGTCGCAGATGTCGAGGACGTAGTCGGGTTCGGTGAGGTTGAACACCTCGGGCGAGAACTCGAACCGCACGTTCGGCAGATGTCCGGCGAACTCGAGCACGTCGCTGCCCCCGGCGACGATCAGCCTCTTCAGACCCTCTCGGCCCTCGCCGAGGACGACCTCGCGCCACGTGGGGGCGGTCGCTGTGTACATGTGGATGACCACGGGGTTGCGGATGCCTCGAATGGACTTCACTGTGCGCTGGATCAGTTCCCGCCGGGCGGGGGTGAAAACCACAACCGTGACGTCCTCGGGCGCGATGTCGGTCTCCGCAATCAGACGCACGAAGTCGTAGTCGGTCTGTGAAGCAGAGGGGTAGCCGACCTCGATCTCCTTGTAGCCCATCGCGACCATCAGCTCGAAGAAGCGCCGCTTTCGCTCCGGGTCCATCGGCTCCGCGAGGGCCTGGTTCCCGTCACGCAGGTCGACCGGCACCCACAACGGAGCCTGGATCAACCGGTTGGCCGGCCACTGACGCGCGGTGAGCGGCACCGGCACGCGGGAGTACACGTCCCGGTAGCGCTGCGAAGGCATCTGCGAATGCCGCTGCCGGTTCCACACCGGCGCTCCTGCCGGGATCGGGCCTGCCGGAGTGGCGAGGGTCGTGAAGGGGCTGCTGTTCATGGTCCAGTTCCTGTCCGGATCGTCAGAAGGGGCAACCGGCGCGCGTCACGACTCCACGTCGGGGAGCCGGTCTGGCTACGCCCCGCCGTGGCAGCGAAGAAGAAGGAACCGAGAAATAAGCACGCGCCGACGCTACCACAACTGCTCAGACAAGTAGACAAGCTGAGGGATGGGAGGATGACGGTATGACAACCGTTCGCCGTGAGTCCCTGGCCGAGCAGGCCGCCGGACTCCTGCTCGGCCGCATCCGCGACGGCGAATGGGAGATCGGCGGAAAGCTGCCCGGCGAGACGACGCTTGCTCCGCAGCTCGGCATCGGCAGATCCACCGCCAGGGAGGCTATTCGCATCCTCGCCGGCCGCGGGATTCTTGCCACCCGCCAGGGATCCGGGGTCTTCGTAACGGCGACCGACGTCCCCGTCAGCATGGAGGCCCTCCGGCATGCCGACATCGCGGCGGTCATCGAAGCTCGGACCGCGATCGAAGTCGAAGCGGCGGCACTGGCCGCCGAGCGTCACACGGCCGCCGAACGGGAATCCCTGCGGGAGGCGTTGAACGACCGAGAAACGCACCGCGCTGATATCGACCAACACGTCGCGACCGATACTGCGTTCCACCGGCTCGTCACCGTGGCAGCGCACAGCCCGATCCTTCTGGACCTCTTCGACAACTTCGCACCCCGCAGCCGTCAGGCCATGGCCGACATGCTCCGCCTTCGCGGACATCACGGCGACGATGCCGACCACGACATCCACGAGCGCATCTTTGAGGCGATCGCCTCACGGGACACGGCCGCCGCCGGCGCGCTGACGCGCGTTCACCTTCTCGCGCTCAAAGAGATGCTCGGCTGATAGCGTCAGCGATCTCGTGGCCAGCAGCGCTCAGCTCACGGTCGCGCTCGGCGCCCGAGTCGATCCGGGGCCATTCAAGATCCTCACCTCGTGCACAGAAGGGCGTTCCCGTGGCAATCGAACCGGGCATCTACGAACATTTCAAAGGCCAGCGCTATGAAGTATTCGGCACGGCGAGACACACCGAGACCGAGGATCTCTTCGTCTATTACCGCAAGCTGTACGACGACTACTCCTTCTGGGTGCGCCCGGTAGAGATGTTCACCGAGAGCGTCGAGCGAGACGGGTACGCGGGGCCTAGATTCCGTCGGGTCGTTTAGGACGCGGGGCGGCTCCCAGGGATGGCGGAGGACCACACACGGCCACCGAACCGTGACGCCGCTGATAACCCATCACGAGGGTTCTAGGCGTGGTGGCGCAGGGATACTCCGCTCTCAAAATCACCTGCCCCTCATCCATTTGGATGAATAGATCCTCCTGAGCGTCTCGGAACCTGACGAGTCGACCGACGCGCCTCTGCTCCGGACTAGTGTTCGACCAATTCTCCTGTGGGGAGCGGGCGGCGTAGCGAACGCTGGGGCGCGTTCACGATGATGCCGCCGAACCGGTGTCCGTGGTCGCTCCTCGGTCGCGCACCTGAACGCCGCGTGCAACGCGTCTGCACAGAGAGAGCCGAGCGCGCGTGCGCTCGTGTTCTATGCCCGAAGAACCGAGGAATCTCCATGACCGATAACACTCCGGCCTACCCCGCAGGCTGGTACGCCGACACCAACGCACTCGGAACCGAGCGCTACTACGACGGCACCGCCTGGACGAACGAAACCCGCCCCGTGCCGATCGGGGCCAGTCCCCTCGCAGAACCTGCCGCCAAGGCACCCTGGTACAAGCGAAAGGCAATCGTCATCCCCGTCAGCGTCCTGGCCGGACTCATCGTCATCGGAAGCATCGGCAGCGCAATGGGTGGAGGAAAGGGTGCCACCACAACAGCCGACACGAAGGCAGTGGCGGCGGCTCCGGTCGTCGAAGAGGACACGGATGCCGCGATCACCGTTCCCGAGACAACGGGTCTGACCGCTAAGGAAGCGGCCGCGCTGATCGAGAACGCGGGACTTCAAGCGGAATTCTCCGCCGACAAGGGGTTCGTCATCGATCGAGACAACTGGACCGTCCTGAGCACGACGCCCGCTTCCGGGGCAGCCGCCAAGACCGGCGACACCGTCGTGATCAACGTCGAGAAGACGGCTGCCGCTGCGCCCTCGACCGTGCCTGAGGTCGCCGCCCCGTCAGCCCCACCCGCGGCCGCTGAGCCCGAGAAGCCCGCATTGACGACGGCGCAATCCAGCGCGGTCCGCTCAGCGAAGTCCTACCTGTCCTTCAAGGGCTTCTCGCGTGCCGGACTCAGCGAGCAGCTGACGAGCGAGTACGGAGAGGGGTTCGCCCCCGAGGACGCCGAGTTCGCCATCGCGCAATTGGAGGCCACCGGCGCCGTCGATTGGAACCAGGAGGCCGCAGAGGCAGCCAAGTCGTACCTGGACTTCCAGGGGTTCTCTCGCGATGGTCTGTACGAACAGCTGACCAGCGAATACGGAGAGGGATTCACCCCCGAGCAGGCGAACTTCGGCCTCGCGGCCGTCGGCCTGTAAGTCGTGCATGGGGCGGGCATCACGACGCCCGCCCCATGCACCGCGTTCGCCGCATACGTGCGGCTGGGGGCCGCCTCTCCGTGATCAACCTTGAGCACGCGTGGCTGCTGCGGTCGTCGGCGGTGAGGCCAGAGTGCGCCACTCAGAGCACAAATCACGATAGCGAGACGCCGTCTCAGACCCACGAGCGCCGAACACCCTCGCGGGCATTCCGCGGCGACGCGGCCACTCTCTCACCGCGTCGATGTCGACGCCCGGGCCGGCCATCTATGACCCGCTTATTGTGGCGAGTCGGGTTTGCGCCGCGCCGCGGCCGAGGCCTCCATTACGCCGCATAGCAAGCCGAGCGCGCCTCCGATCATCGTTGCAGCGGCAACGACGGGGCGCGCACTCGCGAAGCTCGCGTATCCCGCCGCAGCACCAATCGCGGCGGGCACCATGGCAACCGCCAAACGCGCCACGGGGTGCTGAACAAACGACAGGGTCATAAGAGAGCGGGTCGTCCCCCATGCGATCAGGCCGAGCGCGGCCCCGATAGAAAACCCGGCAGGCCCTGCCCACAGCATCAACCCCCAAGGAGCTGTCGCCACCGATACTTCAGGACTCACGATCGCTAAAGCGGCCAGCCTTACGGGAACTGTCGACGTCGGAGGAGCCGATTACCGTCGAGGAAATGAGCCAGATCCAGGCAGTACTGCGCCGACGTGACGTCGAGCTCGCCTCCCGAGACGCCGACGCGCCGGCCGAACTCACCCCGCAAGACGTTGCTGCTGCCCTCGACGAGGTCCGCAACAACAGCGGGTCGTGACCGGCGGCGCACTGGACGCGTTCGCACAGCGATGGGGGACGTCCACACCAGAGGCTGCGATGGTTGCTGCAGCGGCGCACGCGACGGGTGACTTCGCACGGTTTCTTCCGATAGACCCGGGCGCCGTCGCCAACCGCTTCGGCGCAACCGTTGCAGTCATGCCCGGGACCCGAGGTGTCGGCGGTGCGCTTGCCGACCATGGCAAGCTGTCCGTGCGCGACGGACGCTGGCACATCCGTGTCCCCAAAGAGATCAGCCCCGAACGCCGCCGGTTCTCCGTGGCTCACGAGATCGGGCACATTTTGCTGTTCACCGCGGTTGCGGAGTACCCCGCCCTGCTCCGTGAGCTTCGCAGCGAACAGCTTTTCGGCCGCGTCGAGCGTCTATGCAACATCGGGGCAGCTCACGTGCTGATGCCGACGAATTCCTACACCGCGGCGTTTGACGAGTTCGCTCCCCTGAACCGAAGCGCTCTCGATGCGCTCGCCACCCGCTTTCACGTCTCCCTGGAGGCGGCTGCCCGGCGCATCACTGAAGTGAAACCAGAATGGTCCGTCATGTTCTGGTCGCTCTCCGCCACCCACCCCCGAGGTGTCGCGTGGCGCACAGCCAACCAGCAACCACGCGAAGGCCGAGCGTTCCTGCCCTCCGGGCTGTCCTCCTCCCGACTGCAGCCTGACGTCGTGGCGGAGGCCGCCCGAGAAGGTGAAGCGAATGCAGACAAGGTTCTTGCGGACCTGCCCGGGGTTGCGAGAATGGACAACGTCGTCGCCTGGCACCTCCCCCGCGGACGCCACGAACTCGTGGATGTCGAGCACGGAAGCGGGGAGCGCCAGAACGACCGGGTTTTCGTCTTCTACCGAACCGCCGAGCCACACGCGTAGGGGGAACATGCGCATCTACATTTCCGGGCCACTGCAAGGCTCCACCGACCTCGCTACGGCCCGCCGGTTCTACGACGCACTCGCGTTGCTGATCCGCGACGCCGGCCATGAGGCCTACGTGCCTCATCACTCCACCGATCCGGTGGCCGCGGCAGGCCTCCCAGCACAGGTCGTCTTCGCGACAGACCTCGCCGCTTTGAACTCTGCCGACGCCATCATCGCGCACGTGGGGCTGCCCTCGACGGGTGTCGGCGCCGAGTTGGCCCTGGCGACCGCCTCAGGCCGACGCGTCCTCGGCATCAAGCGTCCCGGCGAGAAGGGCTCCCGGTTCGCCGAGGGGCTCATCGCCGATGGCGGTGGCCAGGTCCGCACCTTCGCGGACGAGCAGGAGCTCCGCGAGGCCGTCCGTAACTGGCTGAGGATGCCAGCGGCGTGGTTTGGGCGCCCGGAAAGCATCGAGCCACACCGGAAGGTCGTCGCTTGAGCGCCCGGTATGTCGTCGTCACGGGTGCTGTGGGGGCCGGTGCGACGACCGTATCGAACGTGATCCTGCGTCGGTGGGACGCGGATCCTCTGCTGGAAGACCAGATCGAGACCAACAACCCGTTCTTCAAGGACGCGCAGACCGACCCCGAACGATGGGCGTTCAGCAGTCAGGCGCACTTCCTGGCCGCCTCCGTTGAGCGGCATGCGCGACTGCGCGCGCTGCTGGAGACCACGGAGACCGACTTCGTCGTCGAGGACCGCACGCCCTTCGAACACCATGGCGCCTACGTGCTCTCCGCATACCGGCTCGGGCACCTCTCAGAGCGTGAGTACGAGCTGCTGACGAAGCTGGCCCGCGAAATCGAGAAGCAGTACCTGATCCCAGATTTGCTCGTTTACCGCGAGATGACCGATGAGCAGCTGGTCGAACGCGTCCTGACGCGTGGTCGGGACGGGGAGTCTGCCGACCACGGGCGCCTCTCCTCCATCCACGAGGCGTTCGAGGCGTTCGCAGACAAGTGGGACCGCTCACCCCTCACGCGGGTGCCCGCCGACCTGGATGTCCTGGACCCCGACGGGGAAGAAACCCTGGTGCACTCGCTGAGCACGGTTCTCGGTTCCCCGAAGCGATGACCAACCCATTGCAGGACGCGGTCATGGCTCTGCCATCTACGCACACCGCGACGAACTTCTGGCTCGATGACAGCGACCTCAGCGGTGACTTCCCCACCACCGCATCCGAGCGCCGCGCACAACTCGACACGCATCTGAACCGGGTGCGCGGTGGCGGGATCGTCCTTGTGGGCGAAGCTGCCGGGTGGCGCGGCGCACGCCAGTCGGGGGTCGCATTCACGTCCGCCGTGACCGTCGGCCTGCCCGGCACACGAGAGCCCACGGCAACCACCGTGCACCGCGCCCTGGCCGAACTGGGACTTAAAGACAGCGCGCTGCTGTGGAATGCGTTTCCGCTGCACCCGCACGAGGTGCGGCGCCCCGGCACGAACCGCACACCCACCCCGGCAGAGCTCCGCTCCGGGCGTGACGCACTCGCGCTGGCCGTCGACAACCGACGCGTCGTCTGCGTGGGAAAGAAGGCCGCAGAGAGCGTCCGTGAGCTCCTGGGGGTACCCACCCCTGCTGCAGCCGATGTCCGCGCGTCGGACAGGGCCGTGGCGATTCGCCATCCCGCGAACGGGGGAACCCCTCACTTCTTCTTGCACATGCGGACGCTCGCAACGCGCTGGGGCCTCTGAGCGGCGCAATGAGGTTCAGAGGCGCGAATGTCAGCCTCTTCATCACACAGACCGTGCCGACTTCGCTGCGGTCATCGAGAAGGCGAAAGCCGCCATCCAGACGCACAGCAGATTTGCTCGGGCGCTGCCTGACACTGACCCCGAGGCCTTCGAACTGCGCGCCCCGCGCGACGAGGCTCGCACCGTCGCGCTTAACTTGATTGCGCCCCGAGCGTTGCGCTTGGACGCGCGGGTGGAACCGCGAACTAACGCACCCACCTCGGATCCTCCCCCGCCAAACGCGTTGACGGGGGATCAGCGGACCTAGACCTAGACCTCGATTTCGACGTCGACGTCGACGTCGACGTCGACCGAGGTCTCCACTTGGATGGGCAGAGCGGTCAGGACGGGGTACTGCACTTCTGCGAGGGCGTACAGCGGAACGTCCGCGTGAGCGCTGATCGTTACGATGAGGCTGAACTCGATTTCGTCGGTGCCTGTCGTCAACCGTCCGTTTTCGCGGGTGACATGGCTGATGTCGATGGTCGGCTTGTGAAGGCTTCGGCCCTGCTTCGTGAACTGCCAACGGGAGATCGATTCCCACTTGCCGTGGTCACGAAGCGCTGTCTCGGGGGCGAAATCCGACGGGGCAGAGAAGCTCTCGGGATACCGGGAAGGCCTGTAGCCTTCGGCGAGCAAGGCTGCGATCTCCTCCGCTTGCGTTTCGATATTGCGGGTTTTCGTGGTCCTTCCGTTTGCGAACGTGTGCTTCAACGCGTGGGGGCGGAAGGTCGTCTCCAGACCGGCGTTCGTGTAATCGCCTGCCTCCGCGCTGTCTGTGCCCGTGGTGAACGCCAAGGTCCACCGCACGTCGAAGTTGCCGGTAGTCAATCCCGTCGGATGCGGAAGAGCGAAGCTGCGCACCTCGTCGCGAGCGATGCTGCCCTGGTAGATGGCGGTCACCTGCCCGGGGCCGCACTGGAGGATCTTGTTCACGTCGGTCACGATTCGCCCGTACCCCACGGCCAGGACGTCGTGACCGGGCAGTCTGGTTGCGGAGTGCACAATCAGTGCCCGCAGCGTGGGCGCGTCAGCTCGGGGGCCGAGCTCGCGGGTGAGTTCCGCGGCCAGGTGCGTCACGAGTGGCGCTGCATAGCTCGTGCCGTGCCCGTCGAGGAGGAGCTGCCCGTCGGCCCGCAAGCGTGGGAACCGGGGGCTGATGACGTCACCGCCGAACGCGACGACAGCCGGTTGCACCCGAGAACCCGGGCGCCCGGGGCCGCGGCCCGAGTAGTCGGTCGCGTCCCACCCGGCGTCGGTGGGGACGAAAGCTCCGACGCAGAGGCCGTTCACCATGTCACCGGGGACCTGCACCCTGTGAAGGTTCGCAGCGCGGTCACGGTGACCGTCGTTACCGGCCGCGGTAATGAACAGGGTGCCCGTCTCCCGGGCCAGCTTGTCGAGCACTGCGGTCCACCGGTGCGGTTCGCGGTCGTCGATGGGCACGCGCGGGCCGAGGCTAAGGTTGACCAGCGCGGGTTTGTCGCGTTCCACGACGGTGCGGATCTGGCGCAACAGCCACGGGTACTCGGACGAGTCGGTGTCGGGCCCCTCAACCACCTGGTAGTGCTTTACGCTCGCCGCCGCCGGTGGGAGGGGCTCGCCGGGAGTGAGCTGCCCGAACAGGACACACGCTGTTACCGCGGAACCGTGGGCGAGGGGGCCAGGTGTGAAGCCCAGACCGGTGAGGTCGACGTAAACCACATGGTCGTGGAACACCCCGGAATCTGTCTGCACCCCACCATCGAAGACCACTACCTCGGGAAGCCCAGGCACGGGGGCCGCGGCCGGGTCCAGCACTGCGTCGGCGATGTCGGCCCCAGGTGCGGTCGCAAGCTCGATGCGAGGCGTCGGAGAAAGAGAACGGAGAGGGTTAAAGGCGGTCACGTCATCGACGGCGGACGCCGGGAGATCGAGCGCCACGAATGTCAGGCCGTCGACCACGTCGTTGAAATCGGCGTGGACGCGCCCACCGTTCGCTTCTACCAGCTTTACGAACTTCTCGAGCGTCGTCGGCGACGCTCCCGAACGCTCCATCAGCGTGGACGTGTCCGGGTCCGGGTGCAGCACCGCCTCGAACGGGAGCAGCTCTTTCAGGCCGTCGTCGTCCGGCTCGCCCACGTACGGGGCTGCGACGGTGATGCGGGTGAACTGCCGCACCTCTTCGAGCGCCTTGTTGCTGCGCGCACCCGTCGTCGTCCCGTCGAGCAGTTCGACCATCTCGTCGATACCGCCAGCGTCAACGGAGAACAAGTACGACTTCGTGACCGACTCAGTGTCGCCCTTTGTCTGGCTCCGGTGCACACCGTCCTGCACGATCCGGGACCCGAGCGGCTTGAATTTTAGCCTGCTGACGAGGCTGGCAGGGAAGTAGGAGATCGCGAGGTAGTTCGCCCACACTTCCGCTTCGATGACGACCCGGTTCGCGCGCAGCTCGGGCGGGATCTGCGCGATCCGCCGCTGCAGCTCACCGAGCTGAGGCTCAAGCAGGTCTCGTGCCTGCTCGAGCGATTGCGGGTGGTACTTTTCGCCCCCACGGCTCACCCTGTCGATAGTCTGCCCAAGGTCCTCGCCGTTGACGAAGATCCTGCCGCCCCCTGTGGCATCAGCCATTATTTCCCCCTGGTATATCGATTAGTTGTCGGATTTCGCGCGTCTGAGGTCGCTGCTGATGGTCGGATGCGAGACACCAAGCCATTCCGCGATGCGGCGGTTGGACCACTTCGCGTGCTTCGATGCGAATGCGGCCAGCGCGGTGCGGTGGGGCACCGAGCCTGTGATGTAAGCGCGCGCCGCGTCGCGAGCGCCGTCGAGAAGCTCCCCGGGAACGTTGATCTCCCCGCCTCCGCCGTCGAGCACCGCACGCCGCAGTGAGCGTGCGACCCAGTTCTGGAGGTCCGCGTGAGACCAGCCATCGGTCACGAGTGCCAGCAGTTCGCTCTGAGCGGCCCACGCGGGGGTGTTCGCCAGCGGGGCGCTCGCGCGTAGGAGCTGCAGCCGCTCGACCTCGGTGGGCAGCTCGAACTGGACGGTCGTATCGAACCGACGGGTCACGGCAAGGTCGAGCAGCTGGACGTGGTTGGTTGCGGCGATGAGCAAGCCGCCCGGAGGCCAACGGTCCAATTGCTGCAGGATTACGTTGACGAGCCGGCGGACCTCGCCCACATCGGAACTGTCGCTGCGGCTTTTCGCGAGAGCGTCGAACTCGTCGAAGAACACCACACACGGCTGTGAGGCGGCGAGGTTGAGCACTTCCTGCAAGTTCTGGCCGGTTCGACCCATGAGGCTGGAGATGAGGGATGCGAGGTTCACTGTGATGAGCGGCAACCGCAACTCGGAGGCGACATAGTCCGCGGTAATGGTCTTGCCCACACCTGGGGGACCGGTAAAGAGGACGGCGCGGGAAGGCATCAGGCCGTAGCGGGCGAGAGGCTCTGGGTCGGTGTGCTCCGCGATGAGGAGGCGAATGGTGTGCGCGAGCCTCTCCGACAGGACAGGGGCGGGAACGCCCGAGGGCTGACGCACCCAACTGGAATCCGGCGCCTCGATGGCGGGCGCCGATCGCAGCGGGCTGTCCGCCGGCGCGGGGGAACGGTCCAGAAGATCCAGGAGCGCCTGCTTCAGAGCCTGGGGGTGGCGTGCGTCATCGGGCACCCGCCTGACCACACGTCGACCGAGCAGACGCACGCCTTCGAGATCACCGGAGAGCGCAACGCGCGTAACGTCGAGGAGCGCTTGCTCGAGTTGACCCAGGGCCTTGTCTGACACATCCAAAATTTACCACCCTGTGGCATCCACGGCTACAGGCCGAAGTGATGCGAGTGGTAAATGGCGGGAACTCGGTGCCCGGATTTACCACGTCGTGTCGCTTCTCAGGAGTCGATCTGATCCTGCTTATTCCACAGGGCGCGGACGGTGAACGTAGCCTCGCTTGTCGCTTTCGTCACCAGCGGGATGCTCGTCTCGCCACCAAGGGAGATGCCGAAGGTGAGCTCGAGCTCATCGGGGGATGCCGCGGTGACACCGTCCCGCATGGCCATCATGACGTCATTGCACAGTTTGGCGACGGTCTCACCGACCTCCCGGACGTGATGAGCCGTTGTGGAGGCGAACTCACTGACGCCCCGCAGGGGTGACTCGGCCGGGCGTGTCACTTCGATGGTGAACAGCGTGCGACCGTTCTCATCCTGGATGAGATGCTCAGACATGGGATCCTCCTCGAACGACCGTAGCGGCTGGACAACGTCGCGCGCGGATCGCGCGCACGTCTGAGCATCCCGGTTCCGGCACTAGGGAGTGTCTGACATGTTTTCGTCCAAGGCGAGGGTCGCGTGAACGAGGATTGCGGCGCGGTAAACGATGGCGTGCTTGTCGTATCGGGTCGCGAGTCCTCGCCATCGCTTGCTGTAGCAGAACCGTCACTCGATTACGTTCCGGTTCCGGTCGTCGTCGGTGTCGAGTTCGACGGGTCGGCCGCCTCGTGAGCCGCGGCGTTTGCGGTGGCCTTGCTGGTCTCGTGGTTCCGGGACGACGGCCTTGATCCCGCGACCACGCAAATGCGCCCGGATCGCGAGAGACGAGTAGGCCTTGTCACCTCGGATCGCATCCGGTCGGGTGCGAAGTCGCCCGCTCGGCAGCGTCTCGCGTAACTGTTCCAGCAGCAGCACGAGTATCGGTGAATTGCCGGCCGGACCAGGCGTGATGACGCCCACCAGCGTGGCCGAGGAGGCCGCTGATCGCTGCGCCTTTCGAAGGAGTCGAAACCTCCTTGCCGCGCCCGCGGTTCAGCTCCATCAGGTGTGTTGCGCTTCGCTGGGCCAAGTTGCGAGCTCAGCCGAGACCCCCGCACATCAAGCCCCCGCCGCCGACGACCGATCATATGTCAGACGTGTGCCATGAGCTCCACCACGTCGCTCTGACTGACCCCATGTAACGCCCACGTAAACTCCCCCTCTCCCACCCTCTCCGCCCGGGTGAGCCAACCGTTACCTCCCCGCCCCCAGCGGCGCGGTCCCGGGAAACCCCTCCTCCCTACGCTGACGGCACGCCCCACCCATGCGGGGCGCTGCACCTCCCCGCATCGTCCACCGGAGGACCCCGTGACCGTCACCGACCCGCGCCCCGAAGCGGCCACCGCGCCGCCCGCAACGCCCGAGGCAGCAGCACAAGAACTCACGCACCGCCCCGGCCGCTGGATCGACAACTGGAACCCCGAGAACCCCGAGCAGTGGAACAGCGTCGGCAAGGCCATCGCCGCCCGCAACCTGCGGTGGTCGATCTTCGCCGAGTTCCTGGGCTTCGTGGTCTGGCAGCTGTGGTCGGTCGTGGTCGTCTCTCTCCCGGCGGCGGGCTTCCAGCTGTCGACGGGTGAGATCTTCTGGCTCATCTCGATGCCGAGCCTGGTGGGCGCGACGCTGCGCATCCCCTACACGTTCATGGTTCCGCGCTTCGGCGGTCGCAATTGGACGATCGTCTCGGCCGCCCTGCTGCTCATCCCCAGCATCGGCCTGGCCATCGCGGTGTCGAACCCCGCAACTCCGTTCGGCGTGCTTCTGCTCATCGCCGCCCTCGCCGGCTTCGGCGGCGGCAACTTTGCCAGCTCGATGTCGAACATCACGTTCTTCTACCCGGCCGCGCAGAAGGGGTACGCTCTCGGACTCAACGCCGCGGGCGGCAACCTCGGCGCCTCGGTCGCGCAGTTCGTCGTGCCGATCGTCATCACCATCGGCGCCGCGGCCACCCTCAATCTCCCCCTCGCGGGCCTCATCTGGGTGCCGCTCATCGTCGTGGCGATGGTCGGTGCGTACTTCCGCATGGACAACCTCAGCGCCGCGAAGGCCGACGTCGCGGCATCGCTCGCCGCCCTGAAAGAGCCGCACCTCTGGATCCTCGCGACCCTCTACATCGGCACCTTCGGCTCGTTCATCGGCTTCACGGGTGTCTTCCCGAAGCTCCTCGCCGACACCTTCCCCGACTTCAAGGGCATCGCGATCGGCACGGCCACCGTCACCCTCGCCTTCCTCGGTGCCCTGGTCGGCTCCCTCGCCCGCCCCTACGGCGGCAAGCTGGCCGACCGCTTCGGCGGAACCGTCATCACGATCGGCGCCTTCACGGTGATGGGTCTCGGCATCCTGAGTGTGATCCTCACCCTGCCGATGCAGAACTTCGCCGTGTTCCTGCTCTGCTTCCTGGTGCTGTTCGCCGCCGCCGGCATGGGCAACGGCTCGACGTACCGCATGATCCCGACGATCTTCGCCCTGCGCTCGAACAACGGCATCGGCGCTCAGCGCAAGGCCGCGGCGGCCCTCGGCCTCATCTCGGCGATCGGCGCGTACGGCGGCTTCTTCATCCCGCAGCTGCTCGGCTTCTCGAAGACGACGTTCGGCTCGTACACCCCGGCCCTCGGCTGGTTCGTCGGCGCCTACGTGGTCTTCCTCGCCCTCACCGCCGGCGTCTACCTGCGCATGTCGAAGCGCTCCGGCGTGCGGATCTGACAGCCCATGAGCTCCGCCGACACCCACTGCCCCTACTGCGCGCTGCAATGCGCGATGACCGTGCGCCACGACGGCACCACCACGGTCACCGGCCGCGACTTCCCCACCAACCGGGGAGGACTCTGCGCCAAGGGCTGGACGTCGGCGGAGCTCCTGGCATCCCCGCACAGACTCCGGATGCCACTGACCCGGCGCTCCGACGGCACCCTCGCCGAGACCACCTGGGACGAGGCTCTGGATGCCGTCGCGGCGGCGTTCCGAGAGACGAAAGCGAACCACGGCGCCGACGCCAACGCCATCTTCGGCGGCGGCGGACTCACCAACGAGAAGGCGTACCAGCTGGGCAAGTTCGCCCGCGTCGCCCTCGGCACCTCGCGCATCGACTACAACGGCCGCTTCTGCATGTCGTCGGCGGCCGCCGCCGCCAATCGAGCGTTCGGCATGGACCGCGGCCTTCCGTTCCCGGTGACCGACCTCGACGACGCCGAGACGATCCTGCTGCTCGGCTCCAACGTCGCCGCGACCATGCCGCCGTTCCTCGCGCACCTCGCCGGAGCCCGCGCCGCCGGCGGCCTCATCGTCGTCGACCCGCGCCGCTCAGCCACGGCGCGCCTCACCGAAGACGGCGCCGGCACCCACCTGCAGGCCGCCCCCGGTACCGACCTTCCGCTCCTCCTCGGCCTCACCCACATCGCCCTCGCCGAGGGGCTCGCCGACCGGGCCTATATAGAGGAGCGCACGTCGGGGTTCGACACGGTCCGACGCAGCGTCGCGCAGTGGTGGCCGGAGCGGACTTCTGCGACGACCGGCGTCCCGGTCGCCGACCTGAGAGCGACCGCCCGCCGCCTCGCCGCGGGACGCGCGTACATCCTCACCGGACGCGGCGTCGAACAGCACGTCGACGGCACCGCCACCGCGACCGCCGCGATCAACCTCGCCCTCGTGCTCGGCCTCGTCGGCCGCGAGGGCTCGGGCTACGGCACCCTCACCGGCCAGGGCAACGGCCAGGGCGGACGCGAGCACGGCCAGAAGGCCGACCAACTGCCCGGCTACCGCTCCATCCGCGACCCCGAAGCCCGCCGGCACGTCGCCGGGGTCTGGGGCGTCGATCCCGACACGCTTCCGGATGCCGGAATCCCTGCCACCGCGCTGCTCGCAGAGCTCGGCGGTCCGGTGAAGACGCTGCTGGTCGCGGGCTCCAACGTCGTCGTCTCGGCCCCCGACGTCGAGGCCGTTCGCGCGAACCTCACCGCCCTCGACACCCTGATCGTCTGCGACTTCTTCCTCTCCGAGACCGCGGAGCTCGCCGACATCGTGCTGCCCGTGCTGCAGTGGGCCGAGGAGGAGGGCACGATGACCTCTCTCGAGGGCCGGGTCATCCGCCGTCGCCAGGCGCTGCCCGGGCCCGACGGCGCCCGCAGCGAGCTGTGGATCATGTCCGAGATCGCGCGGCGCCTGGGCGCGGCATCCACTTGGTCGACCGATCCGGCCGAGGTGTTCGACGAACTCGCCCGCGCCTCGGAGGGCGGTATCGCCGACTACTCGGGCCTCTCGCACGCGCTGCTCGACACCGGCGTCGAGGCGTACTGGCCGTACCGCTCCGAGAGCACCCCGCGACCCTTCACCGAACGCTTCGCCCACGCCGACGGCCGCGCGCGCCTCGTGCCGGTGTCCGCTACTCCCCCGGCGCCCACCGACCGCGGAGGCGAGCTGACCCTCGTCACCGGCCGCTACCTGCAGCAATACCAGTCGGGCACGCAGACCCGACGCGTCGCCGAGCTGAACGGCGCCCGCCCCGAGGCGCGGCTCGAAATCCATCCGGCGACGGCTTCCCGCCTCGGCATCCGCGAGAATGCGCTCGTCGCCGTGTCGAACGAGCGCGGCACCGTGCGGGCGCGGGCGACGGTCACCACCGACATCCGCCACGACACGGTCTTCCTGCCGTTCCACTACGCGGGAGACGAGTGCGCCAACCGCCTCACCGAGGCCATCGTCGACCCGACCTCGGCCATGCCCGAGTTCAAACGCACGCGGGTGCGGGTGGCTCCGGATGCCGCCGCCCCCGGCGCCCCCACCACGACCGGTGCCCTGACGACCGACGCCCGGGCCGTTTCGCCCCACGTCATCGAGCGCCCCGGCGTTCTGGTGGCGGGCCACTCCGATCACCGCCCCCAGGAGGAGATGCATGTCTGAGCGCGTGGTGCTGGTGGGCTATGGTCCCGTGGGGGCGCGACTGATCGACGGGCTGCTCCCCGCCGTGCGCGCGGGGCGCATCGACCTCACCGTCGTCGGGGCCGAGACCCACGACGTGTACAACCGCGTGCTGCTCGCCGAGTACGCCGTGGGCCGCGCCGACCGCGCGGGCCTCGACATGGACGACCGCCGCGTCGCCGAAGACGCGGGCGTGCGCTTCGCGCTCGGCGCGACGGTGGTCGGCATTGACCGTGATCGGCGGGTGGTGCGCCTGCACGATGGCATCCGGATCGACTACGACCGACTCGTGCTCGCCACCGGTGCCCGCGCCAACGTCCCGACACTGGCCGGCCTGGAGCGGGCTCGGCGCGACCGGTCGGCCCGACCCGGGGCGCCCGACGACCTCGACCGGGGCGGGGCGCCGCTCCCCCGCGGCGTCGTCGCGCTGCGCGATCTCGCCGACGCCGAACTCGTGCGCGCGGCCGTCTCGGCCGGGCAGCGGATCGTCGTGCTGGGCGCCGGCGTGCTGGGGATGGAACTCGCCCTGGCCGCCGCCGAAGCGGGCGCCGAGGTCATCGTCGCGTACCACTCGGCCGCCCCCATGAACCGCACGCTCGACGAGAACGGCGGGCGCGTGCTGGCCGCCGCCGCGCACGCGGCGGGCGTCGAGATGGTGCACCACGCCCGTGCCGAGAGCATCGTGCAGCGCTACGACGACCACGGCCACGCCTGGTTCGACGGCCTGGCCTGCGCCGACGGCAAGGTGCTCGCCGGCGATCTGCTCGTGCTGTCGTGCGGGGTCGGTGCGCGGACCGAGTTGGCATCGCTCAGCGGCCTCGCCACCTCGGCGGGCGTGCTCGTCGACGGCTCGTCGCGTTCGTGGACCGACCCGGCCGTGTACGCGATCGGCGACTGCGCGCACGTCGCCGATCCGGCCGCCGCCGACACCGACGGGCGGGTGCCGGGCGGGCCGACCGGACTCATCGGCCCGGGCTGGCGCCAGGCCGACCGCCTCGCAGCGCTGCTGTCGTCGGGCGTCTCGTCGCCCGCGGTCGCCGAGCGTCCGGGAGTCGTCATGCTCAAGGCCGAGGGCATCGACGTCGTCGCCGGCGGCGAGGTCGACGCCGACCCCTTCGTGCCCGTGCACGCGTCCGGATGCCATGGCCCCCAGGTCACCCTCTGGGCCGACCCCGCGCGCGGGGCCTACGTGAAGCTCGTCACCGTCGAAGGCGTGCTCACCGGGTTCGTCGCGGTCGGGATGCCGCGCACCGGTGCCGAGCTCACGTTGCTGTTCGAGCGGGGCTCGGAGCTGCCCGCCGACCGCTCCTCCCTGCTGCGGCTGGATGCACCCGACGTCGGCATGGCCGTCGTCGCCGACCCCTTCGCAGCCGACGCGACCGTCTGCTGGTGCAACGGAGTGAGCGCGGGAGCCATCCGCGACGCCGTTTCGGCCGGGGAGCCGACGGTGGCGTGCGTGAAGGCCTCGACCCGCGCCGGCACCGGCTGCGGCGGCTGCGTCGGTCGAATCACCGAGCTGATCGCGCGCGAGGCGGTGCCGGCGTAGTGCGCCCGCCGCCCCGGCATCCCGCCACTCCACGCCCTCTCGCGCACGAAGAGATCGCCCGGAGCGCCCGCGACGTCTGCGCGTAACGCAGCCGCACTACCCTTCACTCATGCCTCCGCTCGAGAACCTCGTGGCCTTCGTCGCCGCGTCGGTCGTCATCATCGTCATCCCCGGCCCGAGCGTGTTGTTCGTCATCGGCCGCTCCATCGCCCTGGGTCGCCGGGCGGGCGTGCTGAGCGTCGTCGGCAACGCCCTCGGCACGGTGCCCGCGGTGCTCGCGGTGTCGTTCGGGGTCGGCGCGATCGTGGCGTCGTCGGTGGTCGCCTTCACGGTGCTCAAGGTCGTCGGGGCGATCTATCTCGTGTGGCTCGGCATCCAGGCCATCCGTCACCGCCGCGACCACGTCGCCGGGGCGTCCCGCGCCCCCGCCTCGTCGTGGATGCTGCTGCGCCAGGGCTTCGTCGTGGGGATCACGAACCCCAAGACCATCGCCTTCTTCGTCGCCGTGCTGCCGCAGTTCGTCGCCCCGCAGGCCGGTGCCGTGTGGCTGCAGCTGCTGCTGCTCGGCCTGGTCTTCCAGGTGCTCGCGCTCACGTGCGACAGCGCCTGGGCCCTGGCCGCCGGCACCGCCCGCGCATGGTTCGCCCGCTCACCGCAACGCATCTCGACGCTCTCGGCGACGGGTGGCGTCATGATGATCGGCCTGGGCGGCGCCCTCGCCTTCACCGGCGCGAAGAGCTGAGGCGCCGCACTCCTCCTGCGTGGGCACCGGCGAGGCCGCGGTGTCTCGCGTGCAGCGCCGGTGTGCGCGGCGCGCGCGACCTCAGCCCACCGCACCCCGCACGTCGAGATCCGCCGACGCCGCACCCTCGAGCCGCGTGCCGTCCGGCGCGAAGCGCGAGCCGTCGACGGGGCTGTCCCACGACCGTTCGGCGTCGTTCCAGGTGAACGGAGCCGGGGCGACGACCGCGCGGGTGCGCCCCTCGACGGTCGACACCGACGCCGTGCGAAGGCCCCGGCGCGCCACGACACCGGCCCCTTCGGCGGGGCGCTTCGCCGGGGCGGGGACGGCCGAGGTCAGCGCCCCCGCCACCACGCCGACCCGCCGGCTCGCCTCGCCGATTCCCCGACCGAGGTCGGCGGGCACCGTCATGCGCGTGCCGATCGTGCGCATCCAGTGCGGCCGATCGCCGCGCGAGACACCGCGGATCTCGTCGCTCAACCGCATCGCCGCGGCGGGGGCGTTCGTGAGGCCCCATCCCGCGTAGCCGGTGGCGAAACGCAGGCGGCCGAGGCCGCGCGGCATCCCCCCGACGAACGGCACGAGGTTGTGCGACTGGTAATCCTGGCCCGACCAGCGGGCGATCTCGACCCCGACCGGCAGGGTGCGCCGAGCCCAGGCGGCCAGCTCCTCGGCGAGCGCGACCTCCGACCTCGCCGAGCCGACCGGATGCCGGGCCCCGGTGACGATGAGCGCGGAACGCCCGAGCGACGACGGTGCCGCCACGACGCTGCGCCCGTCGACGCCGACCTCGCTCCACATGCCGCCGGGGGCCGCGGCATCCCCCTCCAGCTCGAAGGCGATCGCCCACGAGCGCAGCGCCCGCGTCTTGAGGTCGTACAACCCGCGGCGGGTGATGGGGGTGCCGGTGGCGAGCACGACGGTGTCGCCGAGGAGCGGGCCCTGGGCGGTGTCGACGCGTCCGGCGGGGAGCGCGTGCACGTCGGTGACGCGCGACCCGGTGTGCAGAGTCGCCCCGGCGTCGACGGCCGCGCGGGCCAGCGAATCGACGAGCTGCACGGGGTCGAGGGCGAGCTGGTCGTCGAGGGCGAGGGCGCGCACGGGGGTGCGCCCGCCGAGCTCGTCGGGGGCGTCCTCGCGCACGTCGAGGCCCGCCTCGCGCGCGGCGTCGCGGACGGCGTCGAGCGCGGTGTCGGTGGCGAGACCGCGGCCGAAGGTGAACGCCGTGCGCCGGTCGGCTGCGGCGCCCACGCGCTCGGCGAGCCACTCCTGTCCGGCGCGGTTCGACTCGACGTAGGCGCGCACGAGGCTCGCGGGGTGGTGCTGGCGCAGGGTCGCAAGCGTCGTGCCCTGCAGCAGCGACGCCATTCCGACCGACGCCCCGGTCGCGCCCCCGCCCACGTCGCCGGAGTCCACCACGGCGACGTCGACGCCGGCTTCCGCGAGCAGCACGGCGGTGGAGAGGCCCGTGATCCCGGCGCCGACGACGATCACGTCGTGGTGCGTCCCGGGCTCGATCGAGGTCGTGTCGGCGGGCGTGCGGTCTCGGGTCCACAGCGGGGAGGTCATGGTCCCATCGAACTCTCGGTGACGGCCTCCGCGCAGCGGGTTGCCGACGCCGGTCCCGTCGTCTACGTGGGAGGGTCCACGAAGGCTGTGATCGCGCTGAGTGCGGCCCCTAGGATGAAGCTCGTCGGCTCCCTGAGCCACCGCCGAGCTGACCAGTCGACGGCGTCACCGACCCTGGGAGTCGTTCGCGTGCGGACCTCAGTGGGCTTCGCCCTCGCTTTCATCCTCGTCACCGCCGGTATCGCCCCGTCCGCGTGGGCGGTCCCCACCGACGCAGCGGATTCCTGCCGGTCGATCCCGGTCGACGCCGACGCGCCGCTCAAGGCCGACCTCGCGCGGGAGCGCTTCGGCGTCGACGGCACCGGCGTCACGGTCGGCGTGCTCTCGGATTCGTACGGCCTGACCTCCGCCGAGGGCGCCACCGTGGCCGACGACATCGCCCACGGTCTGCTGCCGGGCCCCGGCAACCCCTGCGGGCGCACCACCCCCGTCGACGTCGTCCACGAGACGACCGGGGGCAAGGACGAGGGACGCGCGATGCTGCAGCTCGTGCACGGGATCGCCCCGGGCGCGACGCTGATGTTCGCGGGAGTGGATGCCGATCGCGCGGCCTCCTTGCGCGAATCCATCGACCTGTTGGTCGCCGCGGGCGCTGACGTCATCGTCGACGACATCGGCATGGAAGACGACTCGATCTTCCAGCGCTCCCTCTCGGGCGAGGCGATCGTGCGCGCGACCGCGGCCGGCGTCGCGTACTTCACGGCCGCGGGCAACGGCAACAAGATCTCCGTCGCCCCCCGGCCGGGTCAGACGAAGGGGCCGGTCAACGGCTGGGAGACGACCGCGTACCGTCCGACCGCCTGCCCCGACGGGGTGACCGCGGCGGTTCTCGCGCAGGGACGCACCGCTCCCCTCGACTGCCTCGACGTCGACCCCGCAGAGGGCACCGACACGACCCTGAACTACGTGATCGGGGTGAAGGACGACGGCGAGGTGATCTTCCAGTGGGGTGAGCCGGCCGACCGGGTGAGCGGCCTCTTCGTGCCCGTCGTCATGATCGACGGAGAGCCCCTGACGACCGCCCCCACACCGTTGCAGGACGCCACCCCCGGCTTCACCGTCGCCCTGCCCGCCCGCGACAAGCCGTTCGAGATCGACATCACCGTGGCGCGCCTCGCGATCCCGGATGCCGCGACCTCGCTGCCCCTGCCGCCGGTCTTCGTCTCGTTCGACCAGGGCGTGCAGGTCGGATCCGCCGAGTACTGGCGCTCGAGCGGCGACGACACCGTGGGCCGCACGATCATGGGCCACAACGGCGACCCGGCGGCCATCTCGGTCGCCGCCGCTCCCGCCGCCACCCCGCTGCAGGTCGAGGACTTCAGCAGCATCGGACCGGTCACCTGGGCGTTCGGCTCGCGCTTCGCGGCCGATCCGTCGGCGGTGCTCGACCCTCGTCCGGTGGTGTCGAAGCCCGATCTGCTCTCGGTCGACGGCGTTCGCACCTCGGTGCTCGGCGCCGACACCGACGAACCCGGCGTCAAGATCTTCTCGGGCACGTCGGCGGCCGCCCCCAACGCCGCCGCCGTCGCCGCGCTGATCCGCTCCCTGGCCCCCGACACCGACCAGGAGCAGATCCGCGCCCTGCTCACCTCGACGGCGACCCGCGCTCCCTCGCCCTGGGATTCGGTCCCCGCCGAGAACATCGTGGGCGCCGGCCTGATCGACGCCGAAGCGGCCTTGGCCGCCCTGCCTCCCCGCCCCGGCCCCACGCCCGAACCGACACCGACGCCCGACCCGACGCCGACGCCGGAACCCACGCCGACGCCTTCGCCGACGGCGACAGCGGGCCCGATCGCCTCGCCCAGCGCGTCTCCGGCCCCGGCCGCCGCTCCCGACGGGGGTCGCCTCGCGTCGACGGGAATGGATGCCACCGCCCTCGTACCCCTGGCGATCGCCGCGGGGGTGGTCGTGATCGGCGGCGTGATCCTGCTGGTGGTGCGGGCACGCGCGCGGCGGCGGTGAGCGGCGCCCCGGTTAGGCTTCCCGTGTGAGCGACACCCCTGCCCCCTCGAGCCGCACGGCGGTCGTGGCGGCCGCGATCGACCTGTTCGCCGCGCACGGGTACGACCAGACGTCGGTGGAGCAGATCGCCCAGGCCGCCGGGGTCTCGCGTTCGACGTTCTTCCGCCAGTTCGGCGGCAAAGAAGACGTCGTCTTCGCCGACCACGAGGTGCTGATCGGCGAGACCCGCGCGTACCTCGCGCAGCCGCACGCCGACCCGTGGGCGGCCGTGTGCGACGCCTCGATGCGCGTGTTCCGCCACTTCGCCGCCGATCCCGAGCTGGCCCGCCGGCGTTACGCGATCGTGCGTGAGATCCCGGGACTGCGCGACCGCGAGATCGTCACCGTCTTCCGGTACGAGCGCCTCTTCGACGAGTACCTGCGCGACGCCCTCCCCGGCCTCGATCCCCTGGATGCCGTCGGCTTCGCCGCCCTCGTCACCGCCGTGCACAACCACGTGCTGCGTCGACTCATGCGCGGCGCCCGGGTTCCGGCATCCACTCTGCGCCGCGCGCTCGACGGCGTGCTGCGTCGGTACGGTGTGCATCCCGACGGGGAGGACCCGGCCGGCGACGACGTGATCGTCGCCGCGTTCCCCCGGCGCATGCCCACCGCCGAGATGTCGCGCCGCCTGCGCGCGTCGCTCGAGGACTGAGCGCGGGCGTCGCAACCACCTCGTCGAGTGTCCCGAACACGCCGCTCCCGCACGGGGTGTGCGGCGTGTCGGGGACACTCAACGAGGTGGTCGCAAACCATGACACCCGGTCCCAAGATGGGCGATACTGGGAACCATGACCATCGACGCCGATGCCGAGACCCCCACGCTCCCCGGTGAGCGGATCGCCCACTACGACCTGCTCGGGCGCCGCGACACCGATTACTACGCCGTCTTCGCCGACATCCCCGAGGCCGACCGCGCTGCTTGGGAGCGCGCGAAGCAGTTCGCCGACGAGGTCGGCACGCGCATGCAGGGCGAATGGGATGCCGCGACCTACCCCGTCGAGCTCGTCCGTCGCATGGGCGAACTCGAACTCTTCACCGACGGCATCGAGCACCCCGACCTCCCCGCGACCTCTCCCCTGGCCGCGGGCCTGGTCAACATGGAGATCTCGCGGCACGACGGGTCGCTGGCCACCGCCCTCGCCGTGCAGGGCGGGCTCGCGCTGCGCACCCTGGCGCTCTTCGGCTCCCCCGAACAGCAGCAGCGCTGGCTGCAGCCCCTCGCCGACGGATCTGTGCTGGGCGCCTTCGCGCTGACGGAGCCCGACCACGGGTCCGACTCCGTCTCGCTCGAGACCACCGCCACCCGCACGGCCGAGGGGTGGTCGCTCCGCGGCACGAAGAAGTGGATCGGCAACGGCGCATCGGGCGGCATCACGTTCGTGTGGGCGCGGGTCGAGAACGAGGGCGGCGACGACCACGGAGCGGTGCGCTGCTTCCTCGTCGAGCAGGACACCCCGGGATACACCGGCACGGTCATCACCGGAAAGGTGTCGCTCCGCGGCATCCATCAGGCCCACATCGCGCTCGAAGACGTCCGCCTGCCCGAGGATGCCGTGCTCCCGGGCACGCACACGTTCAAGGACGCATCGATCGTGCTCTTCGCGACCCGCTCGGGCGTCGCCTGGTCGGCGCTGGGTCACGCCACCGCCTGTTACGAGATCGCACGGACGTATGCCACGGAGCGCATGCAGTTCGGCAAGCCCCTCGCGAAGTTCCAGATGGTGCAGGAACGCCTGGCGCAGATGCTCGACGAGGTCACCGCCATGCAGCTCTACTGCCGCCGCCTGGCCGACCTCGAGACCACCGGTGGCCTGCGCCCCACGCAGGCGTCGCTGGCGAAGTACCACAACACCCGCGCCGCCCGTCGGGTCGCCTCGGTCGCCCGCGATCTGCTCGGCGGCAACGGCATCCTGCTCGAGAACGGCGTCATGCAGCACCTGGCCGACATCGAGGCGATCCACACGTACGAGGGCACCGAGAGCGTCCAAGCCCTCCTGCTCGGTCGCGACATCACCGGGATGAGCGCGTTCGTCTGATCCCGGATGCCACGGCCCCGGCGCCCTCCTCGGCGTCGGGGCTGCGGTCACCGGCCCTCGGCGACCGCCCGGGGGCCCGCGGAACGCCCCGGCTTCCGGCATCCCCGCGGCCCTATCCGGCGCCACGACACCGCGCAACCCGCGCCTGCCATGTCGGAGGGCCCCGCTACCTTGTGAGCATGGGCCTGTTCTCTCGTCATCCCGCGCCGCGCGACGCGATCACCTCCGTCGCTCAGGCGGTTCAGACGCCCCCGAAGAGCCTCTGGGCCGACGGGTTCGGGCGCCTCGCGGTCCGTGCGCTGCAGATCATCGTCGTGGTCATCCTCGTCGCCGGTCTCATCTGGGGCATCCAGCAGGTGACGCTCGTCATCATCCCGCTGATCCTCGCGCTCATCTTCGCCTCGGCATTCGGCCCGGTGACGATGTGGATGAGGCGCAAGGGAGTGCCGGCGGTCCTGGCGACCCTCCTCACTCTGCTCGCCGTCGTCGTCGTGTTGGGCGCCCTCGGCTGGCTGGTCGTCAACGCCGTCGTCGACCAGTGGCCGAATCTCAGCTCGCAGGCCGTGCAGGGCTTCCAGCAGGCACAGGACTGGTACCACACGCTGCCCTTCGCGATCTCGCAGGACCAGGTCAACGGCCTCATCCAGGGCGTTCAGGACTTCGTCACCAGCTCGCAGTTCGGCAGCGGCGCCCTGGCGGGGGTCAGCGCCGTGGCGTCGTTCGTCACCGGCTTCGTGCTCATGGTCGTCATCCTGTTCTTCTTCCTCAAAGACGGCCCGCGCATGTGGGAGTTCGTCCTGCGCCCGTTCCGCGGTGACCACTACGACCGCGCCCGCCGCATCGGCGACAAGACGGTGACGGTGCTCGGGTCGTACATGCGCGGCACCGCCTCGGTCGCCGCCGTCGATGCGATCGGCATCTACATCGGTCTGCTCATCCTGCAGGTGCCGCTCGCGCTGCCCCTGGCCGTGCTCGTCTTCCTTCTCGCCTTCATCCCGATCGTCGGTGCGGTCACCGCCGGCATCCTGGCGGCTCTCGTCGCCCTCGTCACGAACGGCCCCATCGTGGCGCTGATCGTCGTCGGCGTCGTCGTGCTCGTCAACCAGCTCGAGGGCAACTTCCTGCAGCCGGTGCTCATGGGCCGCACCATGAAGCTGCACTCCTTCGTCGTGCTGGTGGTGCTGGCCGGCGGCACCGCGATCGGCGGCATCCTCGGCACCCTGCTGGCCGTGCCTCTCACCGCCGTTGTCTGGGGCATCGTCAGCGTCTGGAACGGCACCGACCGGCCCGCCGAGTGGGCGCGTCGCAAGAAGCGCAAGAACCCCGTGCCGCTCGCCGGGGGCGAGAGCGAAGGCTGAGCCATGGCCTACGACATCCCGGCACCGATGCTGGCGAAGTCCGTTCCCGCGGTGCCCGAGCACGCCAAGGTCGAGGGAGGGTTCAGTTACGAACCCAAGTGGGACGGCTTTCGCGCGCTCGTGTCGTGGGACGGCACCGATGTCGAGATCGGCAGCCGCGGAGCGAAGCCCCTCACCCGCTACTTCCCCGAGCTGGTCGCGGCGTTCGCCGAGATCCTGCCCGAGCCGTGCCTGATCGACGGTGAGGTCGTGGTGGCCCGCGGGCAGCGCGGTGAGCAGCGACTCGACTGGGAGGCCCTGTCGCAGCGCATCCACCCCGCCGCGTCGCGCGTGACGATGCTGTCGAACGAGACGCCGGCGATGTTCATCGCGTTCGACCTGCTCGCGCGCGGCGACCGCGACCTGCAAACCGAGCCCTTCTCGGAACGCCGCGCCCAGCTCGAGAACCTGCTCGGCGCCGTGCCGCACCCCGTCCACGTCACCCGTACCACCGACGACCCCGACCTCGCGCGCCGGTGGCTCGCCGAGTTCGAGGGCGCCGGCCTCGACGGCGTGATCGCCAAACCCCTCGCCCAGCCGTACGCGCCGAACAAGCGCACGATGTTCAAGATCAAGCACGCCCGCACCGCCGACGTCGTGGCGCTCGGGTATCGCATCCACAAGTCTGGCGAGGGCGTCGGGTCACTGCTCGTCGGTCTCTACGACGACGAGGGCACCCTGCACGGCGTCGGCGGGGTATCGGCGTGGACCGACGCCCGCCGCCGCGAACTCATCGACGAGCTCGCGCCGCTCGTCGAGCGCAACGCCGAAGGAGAAGCGGTCGTCGGAGAGACCGACCGTTCGCGCTTCTCGGCATCCAAAGACGTGTCGTTCGTGCGCCTGCGCCCCGAGCGCGTGCTCGAGGTGCGCTACGACCAGCTCGAGGGCATGCGCTTTCGCCACACCGTGCAGTTCGACCGGTGGCGCCCCGACCGTGACGCCCGCTCGTGCACCTTCGCGCAGCTCGAGACGGTGACGTCGTACGACCTGGGCGACGTGCTGGACTGAGGGGTGGCGCGCGGTTGTGCGCTGCGTCAGACCCGCTGCCGACGACCGACCACGACGGCCGCTCCGACCGCGAGCAGCCCGATCCCGAGCACTCCCGCTCCCCACGCTGTCCCGACGGACGCCGCTCCGGTCACGGGGAGCATGCGAACCGGCGGCGCTCCCGCGGGAAGGGGCGGCAGCCCCTCCGCCACCCGGGTGAGAAGTGCGCGCGCGTCGATGATGCCCGCGCCAACCGAGTCGTCGTCGGCGATCGAGACGTAGGGCGACGCCACCGGCGAGGCCGTCTCGGTCAGCAGGGTCTCCACCTCGTCGGGCGTGAGGTCGGGATCCAGCTGCAGAGCGAGCGCCACGACTCCTCCCGCCACCGGGGTCGCCGACGAGGTTCCGTAGAACCGCCAGACGCCCGGGGCGGTCTCGGGGCCCTGCGGGTACACCGTCTGCTGTGATCCGTCGACCGAGAGGATGGTGGGCTTCACGATCTTCCGGGGTTCGGCGAGACGTTCGGCCGTTCCCGTCGCATCGTCCTCGGGTCCGAGGAAGTATCGGACGGGTCCGATGGAGCTGAACATCTCGAGGCGTTCGTCGGTGGTGGCACCGGTCGCCGCCACCGTGATCGCCGCCGGGGCACCGTTGTGCCCGACGATGGACCGGCCGACCTCGTCCGGGCCCTCTGATCGCCAATACTCCGCCGATACGGCCCACTGCAGGCCGTCAGTGGGGACGATGTAGCCGAGCGCCGGCGCGAGGTCGGACTCGGGCGTGCCGTCGAGATACCGCACGATCGTGATGTCCATGTCGAGCTCGTCGGCGGTGAGGTCGGTCGGGTCGAGAAGGTTCGTGATGTCGACCGTCGGGGACGAGGAGCGCAGCGGCGAGTCCGGGATCAGTGTCTCGATCACCTGCGTGCCCTGCCCCGCGAAGGTGACGAACATCTCGAAACGTGCCTTGGCCGTCCCGGTCCCCTCCGGTCCACCGAAAGGCTCCGCCCACTGGAAAACGATCGGCAGCCGGGCTTCTTTGTCGCTGACTGCCACGACCGCGGGCAGCGTCGTGATGTTCGAGACGACGTCGACGGCCTCGCCGGGATCGAAGTCGAGGCAGTCGAACGACACGGCATCCTGGCGGAGGGCGTCGCTCGTGATGGCATCCAGAACGGACTTCTGGTCGGGATCCTTCGCGTCGAGGTCGCACGCGACGGGGCGGTACTGCTCGGTCCGCCAGCCGCCGATGGGCGTGACGTCCTGCTTCGGGCGAGGCGTTCGCGCCAGGGCCGTGTCGTTCCCCGCCGCCGAGAGGTAGGTGATGCCCGCCGCGCGCACCGCGGCGATCTGCTGGCTGATCGTTGACTCCTGGAAGAACGGCTCCCCGGGCAAAATGACGTCGTCCACGATGACGTCGACCCCCGCCTTCTGCAGCTCCGTGATCGCCGTGCCCATCTCACCGAGCTGCGGCCCCGCGCTGGCCCAGAACAGTTCCGCACCGGGGGCGATCCCGTGCACGAGTTGCGCCATCGAGCGGCCCTCGTCGTCTTGGATGCCGGGCGGGTCGGCCACCACGATCTGCACGGGGGTGGTGTACCCGCACGGGTTGCCGGGGCCGGGCAGCAGGCCGTCGGCGATGTTGTCGTCGACGGAGCTGTACTCCGGCGAGGGCAGTGTCGAGAAGGAGTTGGAGATGATCCCCACCCTCACCCCCGACCCGTCCACGCCGAACTCACTGCGCGCCGCGTCGGAATGAAGGATCGGGTCCGCGTCGACGGGTACCGTTCGACAGCTCGTCGGCGCCGCGGACGCCGCCGCGGGAACCCCGGCGAAGACCATCACCGCCACCGCAGCCATCGTCGTCACCACGGTCACAGGCGCCTTCGTGCGCACGGCATCCTCCCCAGGATTCGCGTTCGGCCGTCTCCGATCAGTGGTGCGATGCGGGCCGGATCGGAACGATTGCGTTCAGCATGGCAGAACGTCGAGTGCGCATCCGCACGGCGGGAGCGGCGACGGTGCACGAGACGTGTCGTGAGCCGACCGTCGGCCCATCGACCCGGTGAGGGCTACGCGCAGAGGAAAGTCTGAGCCAGGACGGTCAGGGCCACGGAGGGGCCGAACGAGAGCTTCGTTCCGTCGACGGTGACCTTCACGTCTTCGTCGTCGACGCCGTCCGCGATCTGGGTGCACACCGACTGTCCCGCCGCGACGAGAGCATCGTCCGACGCGGTGACGACGGTTGCTTCTTGTCCGAGCTGGTTACGCACCTGCGCGACGAACGTGTCGGGCCCCGGCGTGACATCGCTGTGGGTGACCTCGGCGGTGGAGTCGCCGAGTTCGATGGTGGAGTCGCCGTTCGTGATGGTGCCTCCGGTGATCGGCGTCGAGGATGCCGTCTGACCGGGGGTGGTGGAGACCACGATCGTCTCTTGTGTGCTGGTGCTCGTGCACCCGCTGAGAAGCACGATGCTGGCCGCGACCGCGAGGACGCCTGCGTAACGGTCCATATCCAGAGATTAGCGAAATCGCATTCCGGTCGAACCCACGTTCGTCGCCCCACTGACACGTGTCTGAGTCATTCTTCGGGGTGCCAGTAGGCTTCCGGCATGACCGACCGCGCGGTGCCGAATCTGCCGTCTCGCGACTTCGATGAGACGATCGCGTTCTATGGGGGGTTCGGATTCGGGCTGGCTCATCGGAATGAAAGCTGGCTGATTCTCCGCCGTGGGGAACTCCAGTTGGAGTTCTTCCCGTTTCCCGATCTCGTGCCCGAAGAGAGTTCTTTCATGTGCAGCGTCCGCGTCGATGACGTTGACGAGCTGTACCGGCAAATCAAAGAGGCCGGCGTCGCCGAGGAGACCTCGGGGCGTCCGCGGCTGCTTCCCGTGCAGGTGCAGCCCTGGGGGCAACGAGCAGGATTCCTCATCGACCGCGATGGGACGCAGCTGCATCTAATCGAGAACATCGCTTAGCGCTGTTCCACGCCCTGGGTGTTGCTGGCCGCGTGGTCGTCGACTCCTCCGGGAATGAGGCAATCCTCTCCGGTCACGCGGAGCGTCGATGTGACCTCATTCGTCTGTGATGCGAGCTGCAAGTACGACCTGGGCGACGTGCTGGACTGAGGGGTGGTCTTCCTGCCCTCGGTGTCGAGCACGACGGAGCGTCGCCCCAGGGCTGCCCACCTCGGTCGTCCACTCGTTCCACCCGCGCGAGGAAAGACCGACCGGTCGGGGCCGCAGCTATGCGAGTTCTCGTACGAAATCCTGAGTAAGCGTCGCCAGGAACGCATGGTGGTCGAGGCCGGGTGTCGGTGACACGTTCGGAGGCAGCGAACTGAGGAAATCGAGATGGCCGACACCGGGGTAGGTTCGCACGCTGATGGTGGCGGGGGCAGCGCGCAGGACATCCACGGTTGACGGAGGCGTCACCCTGTCTGCCGCTCCCGTCATGACGACGACCGGAACACGGAGTCGATCGAGCGCACCCGGCGCGCGGAACCAGCCGAGCGTGGGAGCTAACGCGATCACCTTCGAGACGCGAGGTTCGACGGGCACCGAGAGGCGATGCCCGTCTCTGCTCCACGGTTGCGCTCCGGCCAGGCAGAGTGCGGCCCATCCTCCTACCGAATGCCCGGTGGCGACGACGGGCACATCCTCGCGGCCGGTTTCCCTCAGCACTTCGGCGAGGCTGATCGCGCGTTCTCGAACCTGGCCATCCGTCACGGTCCTGACGTCGAAGCGTTCATGCACGGGGGCGGCGACGATGAACCCGGCATCCCTCGCTGCGGTGATGAGCGCTCCGTAACGAGCGGGGTCTCCACCGGCACCCGGGGCGAACAGGACGACTCCACGCGGGTCTCGATCGGGAGCGATGATCACGACAGGAGCGTAGCTTCTGGCCGCGAACTCGGGGGCTGCTATTGTGAGCCCGGCTCTGCTCGGGGCCGCTGGCTCTTGGGGGATAAGCGTGCACCGTCTGGGCAGAATGACCGTTGTCAGCGCCGTGATCACTGGCTCGCTGGTCACCACCCTTCTCGCGGGTACCGCGGCATCGGCGGCACCGGGACCGGACGACGATGGGTCCGACACGCTCTCGGGACGCCTGCTGCAGGTCACTCAGCTCGACCTGTCGGACGACCCCGCAGAAGCATCGCGGCAGATCGACGAGCAGTCGGTGACCCTCGGCACCGTCGACGGCGGGCCGGCGAGTCTGCAGGTCTCCCCCGGCGGTATCGCCGTGACGATCTACTACACGACACCGCCCACCGACGGCGATCTCGCTGCCATCCGCGAGCTCGGCACCGTCGACGACGTGGCGGCGAAGTATCTCGTCGTCGACGCGACGATCCCGGCCGCAGCGCTGGCGACGGTCGCCGCCCTTCCGAATATCGCCTATGTCCTCGAGAACATCGCCCCGACGACATCGGGGGTGAGCCGCGACATCGTGGGCGCCCGAGCAGAAACGACCTCGGCCGCGCGTCCGACCGACTCCTGCCGCACCATCGAAGCCAACCTGGCCGAGCCCCTGAACGTTCCCTTCGCGCGCGAGCTTTACGGCGTCGACGGCACGGGGGTGAAGATCGGGATCATCTCGGACTCCTACGCGACACGGACAGACCCCCTGAGCACGCCGGAACAGGACATCGCCGCCGGGCTCCTTCCCGGTGACAGCAACCCGTGCGGTTACGCACAGCCGGTGCAGGTCGTCAAAGAGAGCCGTCAGGCCGGATCCGACGAGGGGCGTGCCATGGCCCAGCTCGTGCACAGCATCGCGCCGGGGTCGACCCTTCTGTTCGCCAGCGGATCCGGTGGGCAGGCGGGGTTCGTCGACGCCGTGGACGCGTTGACACACGCAGGCGCCGACGTCATCGTCGATGACCTCGGGTACTCGGGCGAACTGATGTTCCAAGACGGCCCGGCCTCGAACGCCCTCTCAGACGCCGTCGCCGACGGCATCCCCTTCTTCACCGCCGCCGGCAATGACACGTCGTTCGCCAGTGTGGGACCGAGTACCGGTCACGTCATCTCGTCGTGGGAGACACCTGAGTACCGTCCCACAGACTGCCCCCCGTCCGTGGCGGCCTACCTTCGCGACAACGAGATGACCGGGGACTGCCTCGACTTCAGCCCCTCCGAACAGGCAGACCCGACCGACACCCTGACGTACCCGAACCTGCATAACCAGGCGAACCCGTCGGCGACCATCATGCTGCAGTGGGCGCAGGCCATCAGGGCGTCCGACACCCAGCTGATGGCAGCCGTGCTCGATTCCGACGGGAAGATCCTTCGCATCACTCCGTCGCAGCCTCTCGGACTGCCCCTGCAGACGCTGGCTTTCGAACCCGATCAGGGCGACCTCCGCACCGGGGGCGAATACGACTTCGTCGTCGTTCGCAACACCACCGACGGCATCCCTGCATCTCTTCCGCGTGTGAAGGCCATCTTCACCGGAAGCTACCTTCGCGGCGCCGAGTACTTCGAGAACACGGGGGGAGACATCGTCGGCCCCTCCATCTACGGGCACGCGGGCACGCCGTCGGGCGTCAGCGTGGTGGCGGCCAACGCCGCCGACCCCTCCGTCATCGAGCTTTTCAGCGGCACCGGGCCGCTGACCCTGTACTTCGAGCCCTTCCCCAGCACGAAGGCCCTGCCGCAGCCGATCGCCGGGGCGCCCACCCTGACGGGCCTCGATGGTGTCTGGACCAACTTCTTCGGCACTCCGGTGCCGGACGAGCCGGGAACCTACTCCTTCACCGGTACCTCAGCGGCGGCTCCGTCCGCCGCGGCAGTCGCGGCCCTGGGGCTGCAGAAGAACCCCGACCTCACCCCCGCTCAGGTGACCGCGGCCCTCACCTCGACCTCTCGAGAAGTTCCGTTCATCTTTCCGGGTGTCGAGCGCAAAGACGTGACGGGATCCGGTCTCGTCGATGCCGCGGGGTTCCTTTCCGTGCTCCCCGCGCCGACTCCCACTCCCACCCCGGTTCCCCCGACGCCCGTCCCCCCGACACCGGTACCGACACCGACACCTGTACCGACACCCACCGACACGCCCCTCCCCCAGCCCACGTCGACGGCCGTTCCCGTGCCGAACGACGCCGGGGGAACACGCGAACTCGGACGCACCGGCACGTCGGCAGACGGCGCCCTCACCGGCGGCGTTCTCGGCGCGCTGCTCATCGTCGGCGGACTCGGGGTGGTTCTCCTGCGTCGCGGCCGCACGGGCCGTCCCCGTCTGTGACGCCCCTCGCGTCGGTCGGGTCGCTCAGCCGTCCGACGCGGGGTTCTTCGCACGAGACGGCTGCACGCGCGGCGGCTCCCCCGGCATCTTGGGGAACTCCGGCGGGAAGGGCAGTTCGCCGAGGCCGTCGTCGAGGTCGCGCTGCCACCACTCCAAAAGCGTGTCGATGCGCCCGGGCTTCTCGGCGAACCCCGCCCACGGATCACCGACGGATGCCAACCGCTCGGGAATGCTGCGCACGGTGAACGCGAGCGGGTCGAGGCCGTCGAGCTCGTCCCACTCGACCGGCGTGGACACGGTGGCCGTCGGCAAAGCGCGGGGCGAGTAGGCGCCGGCCATCGTGCGGTCGCGGTTCGCCTGGTTGAAGTCGACGAAGATGCGCTGGCCGCGCTCCTCTTTCCACCAGCTCGTGGTCACGGCATCCGGCATCCGTCGCTCGAGTTCCCTGGCCGCGGCGATGACCGCGTGTCGCACGTCGAGGAACTCGTGGGTCGGCTCGATCGGGCAGAACACGTGCAGACCACGGTTGCCGCTCGTCTTGATCCACGCCTCGAGCCCGGCCTCGCGCAGCACCGTGCGCAATTCGTGCGCCGCGGTGACCGCTTCGGCGATCCCCGTGCCCGGCTGCGGGTCGAGGTCGATGCGCAGTTCGACGGGATGGTCGGCGTCGCTCGCGAGCGAGGCCCACGGATGGAACACGATCGTGTTCATCTGCGCCGCCCACACGGCCGAGCCGATCTCACCGAGGAAGAGCTGCGGATGCCGCCGCCCGCTGTTGTAGGTCACCGTCACGGCCTCGACGAACGCCGGCGCCCCCTTGGGCGGGTTCTTCGAGAAGAACGCCTCGCCCCCGACGCCCTCGGGAAAGCGTTCGAGCGACACCGGCCGATGCCCGTTCGCCGCGATGAAGGGGTCGGCGACGGCGATGAGGTACTCGGCGAGTTCCCGCTTGGTGATGCCCACCTCGGGCCAGAGCACGCGATCGGGGTTCGAGATGCCGATCTCGCGGTCGCCCTCGGGACCCGGCACGGTCAGCGTGATGCGGGGGGATGCCATGCCCCGACGTTAGTGCGCCGGAGCCGTCGGCGTCTCCCCCGTTGCGCTCAGCGTGAGGTGCCCGTGTCCAGCCCGGGGTCTCGGCATCCGGTCTCGGTTTACGCTCAGATCATGACTTCCGCCGCCGCCCGTAAGGCCCTCGACATCGCCGACTGGCGCCGCCGCGTGTTCGCTCTGTACGACGCCGTGCGGCAAGCCGAGGATCCCGAAGAGGCGCACGAGCTCTGGCGCATCGAGCGTGACGCGCTGTTGGCCGATCACCCCGCCACTCCCCTGCTACCGGAGCAGCGCGAGGGCTTCGTCGGCCTGCCGATCGCCCCGTACGACGCCGCCTGGCGGTTCGAGGTTCCGCTGCTCGACGCCGATGAGGCGTCGTTCGTCGCCACGACCGGCACCGACGGCGAGGTCGAGTTCGAGCGCATCGGCCGCGTCGAGCTGCCCGACACCGGCTCTCTCGACGTGTGGCGGCTGACCTCGTACGCCGGAGGGCTGTTCATCCCCGTCCGCGACGGCTCCGCCGGGCGCCCGGGCGGCACGTACGGCGGCGGTCGCTACCTGCTCGACACCGTCAAGGGCGCCGACCTCGGCCAAGGCTCCGCGCCCGACAGCCTCGTCATCGACTTCAACTTCGCGTACAACCCCTCGTGCGCCTACGACCCGATGTGGGCCTGTCCTCTGGCCCCGGCGGGCAACGTGCTCCCGGTCGCCGTGCCGGTGGGCGAGCTGTACGGGGTCTGAGCCGGGCCGGCGCGATCCCCGGTGGCCGCGCGGGATCCCTCGGCCATCGCGGGACGGATGCCAAAGCCCGGCGCCGCTGAAGCGATGGGCGGTCCACTGCACCAGGGAACCCAGACAGCAACGACGACGGGCCGCCTCCGAAAGGAAGCGGCCCGTCGTCGTCGAGAGATCAGGAGGTCGGCGCGGTGTCTTCCGCCGCCAGGGCGATCACGGGAGCGAGCTCGTCGCGCGTGAGGCGGATCCAGGGGCCGGCCGGGTCGATCAGCACGCCGGTGAGCTCCGCGTCGCCGGCGAGGGCCTTCGCCAACTGCAGCGGCTTGACCGGCAGGGGCTGGTCGCCGCGGCCGAGCGCGAGCAGCTCGAGCGGGTGCGTGAACACCTCGAGATAGCGCTCGCCACCGGCTGAACGCGACTCGGCGACACCGACGGGTCCGCCCTCTTCGGTCTGGGCGACGGCGATCCACATCGGCGCCTCGGCCACCATGGCGTCGACGATCGTGGATGCCGTGGTCTCATCGCGCGTCTCGCACAGGGCCGTCTTGATCCGCAGTTCAGGGTCGACCTCGGCGACCATGCGCTCGAGCAGCGCCTTGGGCAGCACGGCACGGTTGTCGCCCGAGGCCGGGTCGAGCACGATGCCGGCGTACGAGCCGCCGAGCACGTGCTGCAGCAGCGCCATCACGGGCTGACCCATCGCCGAGGTGTCGTGGTCGCCGTCGGCCTCGACGCTCGCGCGCAGGGCCATACCACCGCTGTAGGCGAGCACGAGCTGCTCGTCGCCGCGGTTGGCGACGGCCAACGGAAGGTCTTTGCCCTCGGCGAGCAGGGCGCGCGCGTCACCCTTCACGCGCAGGAAGACGTGCCCCTGCAGGAGCTGACGGGCGACGTTGAGCAGCTGCGCGGGCTCGGGCTGGTCCTTGATCTCGGCGAGGGCGATCCCCAGCAGAGCGTTGTCGCGCAGACCCTGCACCGTCTCGGGAGCCTCGGGGGCTTCCATCGGTCCGGGCTGGCGGGCGGACGGCCGCGCCGAGAGGGGAGGCGCCGAAGGGTTTTCGGGACCGGCACCCACACCCCGGAACGACGACATCGAAATGCCGACCGTGGGGGCGGCGGGGGCCTGCTGGGCGGCGGGGGTGGCGTCGCTCGGACCGGCGGGGTCGACGGGCTGCTCGCCCGGTTCGATGGTGCTGTCGGGCCGGTCGGCCGATGCGTCGTCGGAATCGGACTTGTTGCGGCGCGAGAAGAGGGCCATTGTTCCAGCCTATCCGGGCGGTCCCTGTCGCGGGTCCGGCCGGCCCGACCGCGACCTCGCCCCGTCGTGGTCTGAGATGGCGCGGCGTGGTCCGACGCCGCGCCGGTTCACACCTTCGCGATCGGCGCGATCTTCACCAGCAGCTTCTTCGGCCCCACCGTGTCGAAGCGCACGTGCGCCACGCGCTTCGCGCCCTCGCCGGTGACGGCGTCGACACGCCCCTCGCCGAAGTCGTCGTGACGGATGCGATCTCCCGCGGCCAGCACCAGGTCGCCGTTGTCGCGCACCTTCGCCGGAATGCGGTTGGGGAACTTGCTCGGGTCGGCCGGCGCACGCTTGGGAAGCGGTACGAGGTCGTCGCCGTAGCGGTTGCCCCCCGAGCCGCCCTGACCGGCCCATCGGCCGCCGCGCGCGTTCAGCGCGCGCGACTGCGAGCCACCTCGACCGTTGACGTCGCCCGGCGACTGACGCCAGTCGATGAGGTCGGCCGGGATCTCTTGCAGGAACCGGCTCGGCATGGCCACGGTGACCTCGCCGAACTGGGCGCGGGTCATCGCGAGCGAGACGTGCAGGCGCTTGCGGGCTCGCGTGATGCCGACGTAGAAGAGGCGGCGTTCCTCTTGCGGACCGCCCGGCTCGTTGGCCGAGATGCGGTGCGGCAACAGGTCTTCTTCGACGCCGGTGAGGAACACCGCGTCGTACTCGAGGCCCTTCGCTGTGTGCAGGGTCATGAGCGAGACCGAGCCCGACGCGTCGTCGAGGTCATCGGCATCCGCCACCAGGGTGACCTCGGTGAGGAAGTCGATGATCGTGCCCTCGGGGTTGTTGCGGGCGAACTCGCGCGTCACCGCGACGAGCTCGTCGAGGTTCTCGAGGCGCGCTTCGTCTTGCGGGTCGCGGCTGGCGCGCAGGGCGTCGAAGTAACCGCTCTTGTTCAGGAGCAGCGTGAGTCCCTCGGTGACCGACGTGGAGGGAGCGAGTTCTCCCGATGCCGGCAGCATGATCGCCGTGGCCTCGGTGAGCACCGCATCGAGCTGGTCGATGGCCTTCTGCAGCTTGGGTCCGACGCCGATCTGCGCCGAGTTGGCCAGCGCATCGCGGAAGGTGATGCCGTGCTCGGCGGCGTAGCGGGCGATCGCGGTCTCGGTGACATCGCCGATGCCGCGGCGCGGACGGTTGAGGATGCGGCGCACGGCCATGCCGTCGGCGGGGTTGGCGACGGCGACGAGGTACGCGAGGGCGTCCTTGATCTCGGCGCGCTCGTAGAACTTGGTGCCGCCCATGATCTTGTACGGCACGGCTGAGCGGATGAAGATCTCTTCCAGCGCACGCGACTGCGAGTTGGTGCGGTAGAACACCGCGACACCGGAGTAGTCGACGCCCTTCTTGTGCAGGGATTCGATCTCGTCGGCGACGAACTGCGCCTCGTCGTGCTGCGAGTACCCGGTGAAGCCGATGATGGGGTCGCCCGCGCCGACGTCGGTCCAGAGTTTCTTCTCTTTGCGGTCGAAGTTGTTCGAGATGACCGCGTTGGCCGCCGACAGGATGTTCTGCGTCGAGCGGTAGTTCTGCTCGAGCAACACCACCTTGGCGCCCGGATAGTCGCGCTCGAACTCGCTGATGTTGCGGATGTCGGCGCCGCGGAAGGCGTAGATCGACTGATCGGAGTCACCGACGACGGTGAGGGACGCCGCATCTTCGCCGACGGGTTCGGCCTCGAAGATCATCATTCCGCCGCCGGCCGACATCGGCTCGGCGTCGGATCCCGGGGGCCGCGTCAGTTCGTGGATGAGGGCGTACTGCGCGTGGTTGGTGTCTTGGTACTCGTCGACCAGGATGTGCCGGAACCGCTTGCGGTACACGTCGGCGACCTGCGGGAAGGCGCGGAAGAGGTAGACCGTCTGCGCGATGAGGTCGTCGAAGTCGAAGGCGTTGGACCGCTGCAGTTCGCGCTGGTACGAGCCGAAGATCTCGACGAAGACGCGCTCGGCCGGGTCGCTCATGTTGGCCGAGCGGGCGTACGACTCGGCGTCGGCGAGCTCGTTCTTGAGCTTCGAGATACGGCTCTGCGTCCCGGCGGGAGTCAGGCCGAACGAATCGCCCTCGTGCTCTTTGACCAGTCGCTTGATGAGAGCGCGCGAGTCGCCCGAGTCGTAGATGGTGAACGCCTTGGTGAAGCCGAACTGCTCGGCCTCGCGCCGGAGGATGCGCACGCACGCCGAGTGGAACGTCGAGATCCACATGCCGTCGGACTTCTGCCCGATGAGCTGGTGCACGCGCTCGCGCATCTCACCCGCGGCCTTGTTCGTGAACGTGATGGCGAGGATCTGGCTCGGATACGCCTCGCGCGTGCGCAGCAGCGAGGCGATGCGCCGGGTGAGCACGCTGGTCTTGCCCGATCCGGCGCCGGCGACGATGAGCAGCGCCTGACCCCGGTAGGTGACGGCATCGCGCTGGGGACCGTTGAGTCCCTCGAGCAGGTCGGCGTCGGGGCGGGCGTCCGACGGCGCGGACCCGCCGACGATGAGGGGCGTAGTGGAGGCGTCGGTCATGGCGGGTCAAGTCTAGGCGGGGCCTCCGACATCGGCCCTCCGAGCCGGCCGCGGGGCTCCCGCGATGTCGCGAGACCCCCGCCCCGGCGAAACGTTACGCCCGCGCCTCGCCCGCCGCCCCCGACGACAGCAGCGACTGGGCGCGCGAGTAGTGCTCGGCATCCACCGTCACGTCCCACCGCTCGGCTTCGAGTCCCTGCACCGACGAGAAGTCGCGGCGGCCGCCGGTGAACGCGTGACCGGCGAAGCCGAACACCGCACCCCACACGGCGCCGAGAACAAGGCCCCAGACCAGCAGGCCGAGGAATCCTCCGGGGGTGAGCAGCCCCAGCAGCACGCCGATCATCAGGCCGAACCAGGCACCGGAGGCGGCGCCCAGACCCGCCGCGCGTCCGCGGGTCAGGCGGCCGGTCACCTGCTCGACGATGCGCACGCCGTGCCCGACGATCGCGGTGTGCTCGACGGGGAAGCCGGCGTCGGAGAGGCGGTCGACGGCCGCCTGCGCTCCGGTGTAGTCGCTGAAGCTCGAGAGTGTGCGGCGCTCGGGGGTGGCGCGGGTGACGTCGGTCATGGGGGTTCCTCTCCCTCGGATGGGCCTCACGCTAGCCCTCCGCGTCTCGACGGGCGGGGCGCTTGCGCGTCGTCCTGCCCCTGGATAGGCCCGGGGCTGTCAAACCCCGGATGCCACACAGCCCGGCCGGTCATGATGGGGACATGCGCCTCATCCTCAACGTCCTCTGGCTCGTGCTCTCGGGCTTCTGGCTCTTCCTGGGCTACTTCGCCGCGGGGATCGTGCTGTGCATCTTCATCGTCACGATCCCGTGGGGCATCGCGGCGTTCCGGATCGGCCTGTACGCACTGTGGCCGTTCGGTCGCGAGATCGTGTCCAAGCCCACCGCCGGTGTGGGCTCGTTCCTGGGCAACGTCGTATGGGTCATCCTCGCCGGGTGGTGGCTGGCACTGGAGCACGTCGTCACCGGCCTGCTGCTCTGCGTCACGATCATCGGCATCCCGCTCGGGATCGCCAACTTCAAGCTCGTGCCGGTCTCGCTCATGCCCCTCGGCAAAGAGGTGCGCGAGCTCCGTCGCGGGGGTCCGTTCGACCGGTGATCCGCGCGTGGGCCGGCGCGCACGGCGGCTCACCCCGGCGCGTCAGCGTGCGGTGCGCTCGTACACCCGTCGGGGAAGGGCGAGCAGGATGCCGACGAGCGTGACGACCGCCCCGATCACCGCGGTGGTGATGACGAGCTCGACCGGGAAGGCTCCGTCCCGCGCGCCGGCGAAGCGCGCGAGGTCCCAGGGAAGCACGCCCACCTGCTCGTTCCACGACCGCAGCGCAGCACCCGCTCCCATGAACGCCACCGTGACCGCGGGGACCGCGCACCCCACGCCCATGCCGGCCAGGGCGATACCGGTCGCGCGACGGCGTCCGAGCTGGGGGCGGAGCGACCACCCGGCGGCGACGAACACCCAGGCGAGCAGGGCGAACGCCCCCGTCAGATAGAGCACCCGCACCGCGGGGATGGTCCACAACCCCGACCAGATGCCCTCGGAGCCCGACAGCGCCACCGCCGTCAGGGCGACGACGCAGCGCAGCACGAGCGCGCCGCCGACGGCCGCGATGATGGGCCACGGCGAGCGCTTGCCGAGCAGCAGCCGCACGACGATCGCGAAGACGAGCCAGCTGGCGATGGCCACGGCCGCGCCCCACAGGCCGTCGCGGGGCGTCTGCACGATGCGGGTCGCCACGAGCAGGCCGCCCGGAATGAGGATCATCAACCACCGGTCGAGCGGCAGCAGTCCGAGGCTGGACTCGCGGGCCCGCCAGGGTCGCGTCGACGCGATCCAGGTCGCGCGCGCGGCAGCGGCGCCGGGGCGACGCACCAGGCTGGTGCGGGCGGCGACCATGCCGATCACGACCCAGACGACCCCGAGCAGCAGCAGACCGCGGCCGAACCATTCGGTCGTCGCGTCCACGACGACGGGAGCGCGGGTGAAGGGATCGACCACGAACGACAGGATGAGGCCGAGCACGAGGAGTCCGCCGGCGGTGCTCAGCGCCAGAACGCCTCGCCCCGTCGTCGTCGCCATGCACCTACGTTAGCGGGCACTCCCGCGCGCTCCGACCGCGAAGACCGGGCCACCCGGGCCGCCCGTCGCGACCGCGGCGCGCGAGCGCGGCCACGAGGACCGGCGGTCAGGCCCGGTCGTGCAGAGTGACGTGGTATCCGTCGGGATCGGCGAAAGTGAACGTGCGGCCGAAGGGGCCGTCGATGGGGTCCGTGACGATGCGGTGACCGTCGGCGACGAGTGCGTCGTGGATCTGCTGCACATCGGTGGCGTGCAGCCAGACGGCTGCGCCGATCCCGGGCTGCGCCACACCGCTCAGGTCCGTCCCCGGCGCGAGGTCGCGCAGGGCGAAGGCGATCGGCGTCGTGGTGAAGACCACGGCGTGCGGGGGTCCCGCGGGTGAGCGCTCGAGTCCGAGGTAGCGCGCGTAGAAGGCGTGCGAGGCGTCGAGATCGCGCACCTGCAGGGAAAGGAAGTCGGGGCCGGTGACAGGCATGGAATCTCCTTGTGTGTCAGTTATCTGACATCCACTGTATGTCAGAATACTGACATGACGCAAGAGCGCATCGATCTGGACACCTCGCTGGGGTACCTGCTCAAAGAGGCGGCGAGCGCGCTGCGCTCCGCGATGGAGGACGTCCTGCGCCCCCTCGGCATGACGATCACGCACTACTCCTGCCTCGAGCTCCTCGCCCAGCGTCCGGGGTTGTCGAACTCCGACCTCGCGCGCGGGGCATTCGTCACGCGGCAGTCGATGAACGTGCTGCTCCAGACACTGGAGCGCGACGGCATCGTCGAGCGCCCGGACGCCGCTCCCGTCGGCAAGGCACTGCCCACGCGTCTCACCGCGCGCGGCCTCCGCTCCCTCGAGGCGGCGAGCGCTGCCGTGCGCTCGGTGGAACGTCGCATGCTCAGCGGAATGTCCGACGCCGAGCAGGCCGCCGCCCTGCACGCGCTGCGTTCGATGGTGCACGCGCTGCGTGGGTAGATCCGCCGCAGATTGTGTAACAATCTGTGCATGCTTCCCGCTCTCGCGGTCCTCGCCGCGGCCCTGTGCTTCTCGACCACGGGCACCGCGCAAGCGCTCGCGGGCGTCGACGCCTCTCCCCTCGCGGTCGGTGCCGCGCGAATCGTCGTGGGCGGCGGCATTCTGGGCCTGCTGGCACTGTTGCGCCGCCGATCACCCGAGGCGCAGCAAGCACCCACGGCGTCGTCGACCAAGACGGCCACCCTCGTCGCCCTCGCCGCAATCGGCGTGCTCGCCTACCAACCCCTCTTCTTCCTCGGCACCCGCGAGAACGGCGTAGCCATCGGCACGGTCGTCGCGCTGGGTTCCGCGCCGATCGCAACCGGAATCGTGGATGCCGTGCGCCTGCGTCGCGCCCCCTCGCCGCGCTGGATGCTCGCCACCGCCATCGCCCTCGCCGGTGTCGTGCTGGTGTCGGGAGTCACCGGCGGCTCGATCGCGCTCGCTCCGAGCGGCCTCCTCGCCTCGGCGGGCGCGGGAATGTCGTATGCCCTCTATACGGTGTGCGGCAAGGCGCTGATCGAGAGGGGGTGGGACTCCACCCGCGTTATGGGCACGGTCTTCGGTGTCGCCGCGGTGGCGAGCCTGCCGGTGCTGCTGGTAGCCGGGTCCTCTTGGCTGCTCACTCCCAACGGCCTCGCGCTCGCGCTCTGGCTCGGAGTGATCACGACGACGATCGCCTACCTGCTGTTCGGCTGGGGGCTCGCACGGCTGACCGCCGTCACGGTCTCGACCCTCACGCTCGCCGAGCCCCTCGCGGCGACGCTGCTCGGGCTGTTCGTGCTACACGAGCAGCTCACCCCGGTGGGAGCCGTCGGCCTCGCGCTCATCGCGGTGGGCCTCGCCGTGGTCTCGGTTCCGTCGCGTCGGCGCGAGGAGGTTCCGGATGCCACGGCTCGGGCGTGACGGCTCCGCGCGCGCCGCGGCTGGACGCGGTGGTGCCGGGCGGGACACCCGCGCCTCGACGGCACCCGGCCGCGCCATCGCGGACTCCCCCGGCCCCCGCGCCGCCGACCTCGTCGCCGACGCGGTGCGCTCCGGCATCCTGTCGGGAGAGCTCGCCCCCGGAACCCCGCTACGCGAAGAAGAGCTGAGCGCGACGCACGGCGTCTCGCGCCACACCGCTCGCACCGCACTCACCCGCCTGGCCGGCGAACGCCTCGTCACCGCCGAGCCCTATCGAGGCGTGCGGGTCTCGCTGCTCGACGATGACGCACTCATCGCGCTGCAGCAGCTGCGCTGCGCCCTCGAGACCGAGGCGTTGCGGATCGTGCGGGATCGCGGCATCCATCCGCCCGCTGTCGACGCGGCGCTCGACGCCCTCGCCGACGCCGAGACCTCGGGCGACTGGCCCGCCACGCTCGACGCGCACGCCCGCGTGCACCTCGCCCTCGTCGATGCCGCGGGCAGCCCGCGGATCGCCGAGGAGTACCGGCGCCTCGACTCCGAGATGCACCTGCTGCTCACCCACGTGCGTCCGGCGTACGCGCCAGGGACGCTGACGGCCGAGCATCGCGCCTACGTGCGGGCGGCGCTGGACGAGCCCGAGCGGGCCGTGCGCGCGCACCTCGACCACTCGACGCGGGCGATCATCGACGGGCGGCGCGCGCGCTGACGCGGGGTCGAGCGCCACACGGCGACATCTGTCGTCACTTCTCGCAACGCCCGCACCGCGCGTCCGCGGCCCGGGTTAGCGTGAGGGCACATCGCGGCGATCCGGGCGGTCCCGGGCCTCGGCTCATAACCGAAGGCGTGGCGGGTTCGACTCCCGCCGTCGCGTCCACTTCCGCACCACGGGCAGGAGAACGTCGCCACGCGTAGGCTATATCACGGAGGTATACCGTGACAGGGACTTTCGACCACAGCCGAGCGTCGCAGCTGGTGCGAGCCGCTCGCCTCGACCGGGGGATGTCTCAGGCCGATCTGGCGCGAGCCACGGGTATGAGTCAGCCCAATGTGGCGGCCGTGGAATCCGGGACGAGGAACCCCAGTGCAGACGCCTTCGAGCGCCTCCTCCGCGCCGCCGACTACCGGCCGAGTCTGGCCGTCGAAGAGCATGCCGGGGCGATCGTCGAGGCGGGACTGCGTCACGGGCTCCGTGACATCCGCGTCTTCGGCTCGGTGGCCACGGGAGCGGATCACTTCTCGTCGGACATCGACCTGCTCGCCCGCGTCGAGAGCGGGCGCGGCTATTTCGACATCGCGGCGTTCGTGAATGCCGTCGAAAAGCTCACCGGATTCTCCGTCGACGTGATCGTCGACGACGAGCGGCGCCCCGCATTCCTCGACTCGACACCGATGGCCGCGTTGTGACGGGTTCCGAGCCCGTGCCGGCCAAGCCCTTCACTCGTGCACCCCGCACCGATCGTCCGCGGAAAGACGTTTCGCAGGAGAACTTCCTGGACAGCGTCGACGCGATCGACGCGTTCCTCACCCACGCGACGAGCGGTGGAAGGGACGCATTCCAGCGCAACTCTCCCGCTCACGCGTCCGGCTCGATGGCGATCATCCGGGCGGCTGCGCTCTTCGAGACCGACGAGTTCGCCGACTTCCTGGCGACCACCCCGATTGAGGTGTTCACCGCCCTGAGGACGATGCGCAACATCGCCTCGCATTCCGGCTACCGCGCGATGAACGACGAGTTCTTCTGGGTCACTCTGACCACCGAGCTGCCTCCCCATGTGAACCGATGGAGGCTCGCAGCCCAGGCGTCGGCGTCAAGCTGAGCGCCGCCGCCTCGGAAGGCCCGGCGTTCGGAACCCGCGCCCACGCCGTGACCGGTGCCAGACTGGAGCGATGACCAGCCCCGCACCCCAGGACGTCCTCATCGGCAGCGAGAGCATTCGTCTGAGCGCGTTCCTCAAGTTCGCCGGCATCGTCGATTCCGGTGGAGACGCCAAAGAGGCGATCATCGACGGGTACGTCAAGGTGAACGGCGAAGTCGAACGCCAGCGCGGGCGACAGCTGCAGGTCGGCGATGTCGTGACGTTCGAGGGGCAGTCGCTCCGCGTCCAGCCGTGACGTCACCGCACCCCCTCTGACACGGGAAAGGCCCGCTCCCCCCGAAGGAGAAGCGGGCCCGGCAGGCGAGATCCCGAGCTCGTGACACGGGATGCCGCTCGGCTCAGCGGCGGATCAGTGCTCGTCGTAGTGGTCGGTGTGCAGCGAGTGGCGGTGACCGTCGTGCACGTAGTCGGCGTGGCCGTCGTGCTCGATCTTCTCGTGGCCGCAGTCGTCGCCGTGACGGTGCTCGTCGACGGTGTGCTCGGCCTTCGACTCGTGCTCGTCGTAGTGGTCGCCGTGCAGGGCGTGGTGGTGCGTGCCGTGCACGTAGTCGATGTGGTCGCCGTGCTCGATCTTCTGGTGGCCGCAGTCGTCGCCGTGGGCGTGCTCGTCGACGGAGTGCTCGGCGTGGGTTTCGGTGGTGCTCATTGTTCGTTCCCCTGGTCGTTCGGTTCCTGGACGTGGGCGATCGCATCGAGCACGACGTGCGCGACATGCTGGTCGGCGAGGGCGTATCGAATCTCTTTCCCCTCGCGCTCCGAGCTCACCAAGCCCGCCTGGCGCAGTGTCCGCAGGTGTTGCGACACCAACGGCTGCGACAGGCCCGCCTGCTCGGCGAGCACGCTCACCGTGAGCTGTTCGCGGCTCAGGAGCCACACGAGCGCGAGACGCGACTCGTTGCCCAGAACCTTGAACAGTTCCGCGGCTTCGTCGAGTCCCGCGATCTTGTCCACGGCATCCACTCGACCATACACATGCACGAATTGCAATGTGTTCAGGTTATTGGGAGCGATTCTCGTTCGCGTGCCGACGGCACGTCACGGCAGGTCGTCGCGGTCTCCGCTCGACCGACCCTCGCCGAACGCGGCCCGCATCCACGCCGTTTCGGCCGCCGCGCGGATGTCATCGTCGTCGCGTCGCCGTTGGGCGCGGCGCCCGATGCCGAGCCCCGCGCCCGCCACCGCGACACCGATCGCGATCCCCACAGCGAGCGCCCCGAGTTCCATGGGGCGATTCTACGAAGGCGTCACCCCTGACGCCCCTTGAAGCGCGGGTTCTGCTTGTTGATCACGAACACCCGACCGCGGCGGCGAACGACCTGCGCACCGGGCTGCTTCTTGAGTGACGCCAGCGAAGCGCGAACTTTCATGGGGATCCTCCTTGTTGATAACCGTTCTCACTAACACGGTAGGGTGTCGGGAGCCCCCTGACAAACGAGAGGTGGATGCCATGCCCCGCACGATCGCCATCCTCGGCGTCTGCGCACCGGAACGCCGGGCCTACGCCGAACGCACCGCTGCCGCGCTCGATCGCCCGCTGCACCTGCTGCGTTTCGCCGACCTCCGGTCCTCCCACGCCCTTCCCCACCCGCGGTCACGCCCGAGCACCGCGCACGCCGTCGTCGACCTCGGCACCGACGTCGACCTCATCCACGCGATCGCCTCGCGCGGCGGCGCTGAGGTCGAAGCGGTCTGCGTCGTCGACGCCCGGCACATGGTGGGCGACCTGCTCGACGAGGCGCCCCTCGTGGCATCCGCTCGTCCCGGCGACACCCGCGCCGACGTCGGTGCACGCGCGCGGCAGGCGGCCCTGGCCCTAGAGCTGGCGACACGCATCGTCTGGATCAACTGGGAGCAGGTGCCCACCGCGGCCCTCTCCGTGCAGATGGCACTCGCCTCGCACCTGAACCCCACCGCCGTGGTGCGCCTGTCGCGCGATCCGCTCAGCGACCTGCACTCGGAAGCTCCCCGCGACGGCGAGATCCTCGAGCGAGCGGGCTGGGTGCACGCCCTCAACGCCGAGCACGACCCCTACATGCGCGACAACCGCGTCATGACGGTGCGCTACGAGCAGCTGCGGCCGTTCCACCCGGCCCGCCTGTCGGCCGCGCTCGACCGGCTCGACGACGGCGCCGCCGGACGCCTCGTGCGCTCCGCGGGATTCTGTCGCCTGGCCTCACGCCCCGGCATCCTGGCGCGGTGGGAGCACGTCGGCTCGGCGATCTGGCTCGAACCGATCGGTGCCGACGACGGACTCATGGGCATGGGCCAAGAGATCGCCTTCACCGGCCTCGACCTCTCGGCGCCGAAGCTCGCGCACGTGCTCGACCGGGCCGCTCTCACCGACGACGAGCTCGCCAGCGGCCCCGCGGCCTGGGCGCTGTTCGACGACCCGCTGCCCGCCTGGCCCGCGGTGGAGTCGTCGATCCCCGATGCCACCGACTGACGACGACCTGTCAAGCCGGTTCACCGTGGCGGCCGCGTGGCGCAACGTGGCCGCATGAGCACTCCTGAGATCCCCTCCCGCCACTCCGACGACGCCCACGCCGACTCCGCCGCCCCCACCGACGCCGTGACCGACGAGGTGCGCGAAGACGCCGCCGAGTCCGAGGAACACGTCGAGCTCGACAACCACACGGGCGACGCGCTCGACGGCGACGCCCCGGCGGACGATCCCGGGTTCCCCGCCGCCGAGGGTCACGCCTGAACGCATCTGCGTGCGTGGCATCCTTCTTGCTTTTTGGGCGCCACCCCTGAGTCCGAGAGTTGATCACCCTCTACTCGCTCATCCCTCACCCCGGGCACGAATCCAGCACCACCTTCTGAGCGACTGCCAACTCCAATACTGTCCCCGCACAAGGCAGACGGACATTTGGAGGGGACATGACGAGATTTTTCGGACGCAAGTGGACGGTGACGGTTCTCGTGGCGGGAGTCTTGGCTCTCGCTCTTCCGTCCCCCGCCGCAATTGCGCAGTCGACCGCACCTCAGGCGGATGATTCTCGTGTAACCGTGGATCGCGCGGGCGTCATAACGCTGACGTGGAACTGCGATCAACTCTCGGAGTCAGATCGAGCCCGGGCGCTTCGAGAGGGTCTGACGATGTGTGGCCTCAATGAGACCCCCGGGCGATTGAGAACCATGGCAGCCAGCAATAACAACTGCGGAACGGCTTACATCTACACAAGCCAGGCCGGCGGAAGGGCGCGAGTTGATTATTCACTCCACTCCACGGCCGGAATCATCACAGGCCGGAACCTCGACATCTCGTGGGGACCTTCCTACAGCGGCGGCAAGAAAGACCTGGGGCCTTGGTGGGGCACAGGCTTCTACGGCAACAAGACTGACGTCGGTTTCGCGATGAAAGGTAAGAAATTCGGGGCATCGATGTCGGGATGGGTTTCCCTCGCAGGCTGGACAATCACCTGCGGTGTCTATGTACGAGAAGACCCTCGAACCCTCTGAACGACAAGAGTCGTGGGGGCCGTCGCGTTGTTGCGGCCGCCCCCACGATGCTGTGAGCTAGCGAGCGGCCGCCCGCATCCACGCTGAGAGCAACGGAGTCGTGTCGCTCACCCGGCGCACCGGCACCTCGACGTTCCTTGCGCTAGTCGAGTGCACAAAGACGGTGTCGCCGCCCACCAGCTGGCTCGATCGGTGCGCGAGAGGGTGGGAGCGGTCGAGAAGCGCCCCGAGCTCGTTCGCCGTGGTCGAGGATCCCCCAGCAATCACGGTGTGCGGTGGCGCACCGGCGACCTGATCCTCGACGCTGCGCCACAGCCCCACCCAGCCGTAGACCGGCCCGGGCTCAGCCAGAGGAAGGTTCACGAACATCGCGAGGTCGTTGCATCCCTGCAACGCGTATGCAACCACGGTCTTCTCGGACGCGACCGCCCGAAGCTGCTCTAGTCCTGCCTCGGTAGTCAAAAGCTTCGAGTGGTCGCTCATGAAACTACGTTAGCGGCCCACCCACCCCGACAAACCTGGGGTGAAACCGGTACAGTGCACGTTCTCGACGGACCAACTCCCGGGTGAAAACGAGGCTCACGCGAAGGTCGGGCGGCGCCCCTCAGCCGCTACGCGATCCTCGTCCCCGGCGGCAGGCGCTTCGCGGGCGTGCGCGTTCGCGAGATTCCCCACCACAGCAGCCCACCGGCGACCACCGCCTGCAGCAGCAGCCCCACGAACCAGCTCGGCGCGGTGCCCGCGAGTTGCTCCTCGGTGGTCGGGTAGTCGTAAGCGCTGCCCGCGGGGTCGGCGCAGGCGTCGTAGCGCGGCGCCGGGTCGGGCTCGATCTGCGCGAGGCGCACACCCGAGGCGATCTGCGAGAACAGGTCGGACGGGTAGCCGTCGCGATACGTCGGCGGCGTGGCATCCGCGAGGATCACGAAGGGGTTGGCCGCGAGCAGCCACCACACGCGGTCGAAGCGCGGGGTCTCGCCGTACGACCTCGATTCGACGCACTCGAGCTCGTCGTAGGTGGGGCACCCCGCCCCGGGACTCGGCGCGCCCGGGTCGCAGCCGGTGGGCACCGCGTTCCAGTCGACGTCGCGACTCACCGTCACCTGCGGCGTGCGCAGCGCGGCGCCGCCCAATCCGAAGGCGAGCAGCGTGCCGATGGTGAGCGCGGCGACCACCAGGTACGTGCTGGCCACCGAGAAGATGGGCCGCGCGACCACCGCGCTGAAACCCACCCCGATCGCCGCGACGATGCCCACCTCGAGGATCAGGATGCCGAGCGAGCTCACGATCACGCCCGGATTCAGCGCCCCGGCGAACGTCGACACGATGAGGAAGGGCACGGCCACGACGAGGAAGGCGAGACCGGAGATCCAGGCGGCCAGGAACTTGCCGATCACGATCTCGGTCGTCGTGGCGAGCGTCACCTGCACGGGAGCAAGGGTCGCGCCGTCGCGGTCGCCGTTGACCGCGCTGCCGCTGAGCGTGGGCGACACCAGCAGCACGAGCAGGAGCACGAGCATGATGACGAGCGAGAAGAACCACTCGTTGCCGCCGCTCCACAGCGAGAACGCGGCGAGCGAGAGCACCATGATGCCGAGCAGGATCGCGGCGAAGATCCCGAGCAGCACGTACCAGCCCACCGAGCGGACGCGCTGACGCAGCTCGATCCCGATGATCGTGCGCAGGCGGTGCGGGTTCATGCGCGGCTCCCCTCGTCGTCGCGGTCATCGGGCACGGCGGGCGCCGTCGGCCCCGGTGCGGCGGCGCCCGGCGGAGGCGGAGGCGGCGCCGACTCGGACCGCAGGTCGAGGAAGGCGTGCTCGAGATCACCCACGGCGGGAGCGAACTCCACCACCGGTAGGCCCGCGCCGACGAGAGCGCGCAGCCCCGCGACGGCACCCGCGTCGTCGGCGAACGGCACGAGAGCATCGCGCCGGTCGAGACCGATCTCGTCGCCGGAGCGGCCGAGGGCCGCCGCGATATCTCCGCGCGCCGCCTCGACCGACCTCGAGGAGTCGGTCGCCAGTCGCACGCGCCACCCCCGCACGCGCGTCGCCGCCGCCGCGATGCGGTCGCCCGCGACGGTGCGTCCGTCGACCAGGAACACGGCGTCGTCGACGACCTCTTCGAGCTCGGACAGCACGTGACTCGACATCAGGATCGTGCGTCCCTCGGCGGCCAGGCGTCGCAACAGCACGCGCAGCGCGATGCGCGCCTGCGGATCGAGACCCGAGGCCGGCTCGTCGAGCAACAGCACGCGCGGGTCGTGCACGAGCGCGCGGGCCAGAGCGAGACGCTGCTTCTGTCCGCGCGACAAGACGCGGGCAGGTGCCGCGGCGAGCGCGGTCAGGTCGACGAGCTCGAGCAGTTCGTCGGCGCGGGAACGCGCGGCGTCACGCGACAGGTCGTAGAGCTGCGCGGTCGCCACCAGCACCTCTCGCGCCGTCAGGCTGGGCCACGCGCCCAGGGAGTCCGGCATCCATCCGAGCACGCGTCGCACACCGGCCGGGTCGGCGACGGGGTCGATGCCGCCGATGCGCAGCTCACCGTCGTCGGGCCGCAGCAGAGACGCCAGCATGAGCATGAGCGTGGTCTTGCCCGAGCCGTTCGGTCCGACGAGTCCCGTCACGCGGCCCGGTGCGGCGGTGAACGTCACCTGCCGCACGGCGTGCACCGAACCGAACGACCGTCTCACTCCCGCGACTTCGATACCGGCTTCCATGGCCCCCACCCTAGAGGGGAGCTCCGACGTGCCTCGTCTCGCGATTCGCGGATGCCAGGACTCAGGATGCCGCCAGCGCCCGGCCGAGAGCGTCGCCCGACGACCACGCGGTGCGTACCGCCGCACTCTCTCCCCATGCATCACCGCAGGCCGAGAGCCCGGGCGAGCGGAAGAACGGCTCCCCGGTCGCCTCGACGGGTCGGGCGAAGGTCCAGCGGTGGGCGCGCGCGGCGACGGGATCGGCATCGATCCGCAGGAGTCGGCGGGTCGCCGCGACGACGGGCGCGATCGCCGCGTCGGGGTCGTCGAGGTGCCGTCGGGCGCGGTCGGCGGTGGTGTGCACCACGAGCACGGGAGCACCGTCGCCGCGACGATCGCCGTCGTCAGCGAGGAACGACACGTCGGCGTCGCCGTCGGCGAAGGCACCGTGCAGGTCGGCATCCCACTGCCTGTCGTCCCACCGGAGCATCACGGCGATGACCGGCTCCCAGTCCTGAGCGCCACCCGGAGCCTCACCCGTCAACCGCGCAGCCTGAGGGGCGGGCATCGCGAGCACCACCTCGCCGGCGTCGCGACCGTCGACACGGTACGGCTCGACCCGCTCGACGACGTGCTCCGACACCACGTCGAGCCCCTCGGCCAGGTCGAGCGTCAGCGAACGCGAGCCCAGCGGAGCCGCCCATCTCATCGGACCGGGCTTGGGCGTCTGCCCGCCGTCGGCGTCGATGACGGCGAAGGTGTCGGTCCAGGGGCGGGCGAGACCCCGTTCCTCCCAGTCGGCGACGAGATGGCCGAAGCGCTCCGCCTCGCCCACGACGAAGTACGACGCGCCGAGGTCGACCGCGCGCCCGTCGATCGTGCGGCTCGCCAGGCGCCCACCCACGCGGCGCCCCCGATCGAGCACGCGCACCGACCTCCCGGCATCCTGCACCGCTCGCGCGCACGCGAGCCCGGAGATCCCGCCGCCGACGACCGTCACATCCACTGTCATGCGGTCATCCTCCCGCGCCATGCGGGGCCGAGGGACGGGGTTGCGTCGGGACGCTCCCGGACTCGCGACCGCCACGGACCGGCCCAAACTCCTGAGAAACCTCGGCACGGCCGACGAACACCGGCGAGGACGGTGACCGCCGACCGAGAACTCAGGAGTTTGGCCCGCGTATGCCCGGGCGCACGCGCCGAGCCCGCTCCGCAGGGCGCTCGGCCGCCGTCCCGCACACGAGCGCAGCTCAACTCCGGAAGAACTCGACCCCCAGGTCGGGATGATCCACGAACACCCCGTCGAGCCCCGCGTCGCGCAGCACCGACCATTCCGCGCGGTGGTCGCCGAACGCCGCGGCGCCGCCGGGCCGCCGATACGCGCGCAGCAGGAACATATTCTCGGGACGGCATGTCCAAGTGAAGACGCGCAGACCGCGTTCCTGCGCCTCGGCCACGAGCGGCGCCGGACCGCGCGCGCGGCCCCAGCGGTCGGGGGCGAGGATGAGGCGCTTGTCGGGGCTGATGCCGTCGACCTCGGCGGCGAGCCCGTCGAGCCCCCGGGGGGTCAGCATCGCGGCGTACCCCGTGGCATCGGCGCCGTCGCGTTCCCGCAGGTCCCACGGCGCGCCGTCGGCCTCGATCAGCTGCACCAGCGGAACGCGGATGCCGAGGTCACGCAGCCGCGTGAGCACCAGCGGCTCGAACGACTCGATGACGAGGGAGTCGACGGCATCCGTCCATCCCGCCGTGCGCAGCTCGTCGCGTACGAGCTCGGCCATGTCGAAGCCGAGGCGGGCGAACGCGGCCGCGTGCTTGATCTCGAGCACCACCCCGACTCCCCCCTCGCGGGCGAGATCGAGCACGTCGCGCAGGCGCAGCACGGGCTCGGTGTCGTCGTGGGCGGCGCTGGCGGGACGGATCGCGGGGATGCGCTCCCGGCACCGGAGGGTCTGCAGCTCCGCCCAGGTGAAGTCCTCGGTGAACCACCCCTCGAGCCGCCCGCCATCGATCGTCTTCGACGTGCGCCGGTCGGCGAACTCGCGACGCGTCGCGACATCGGTCGTGGCACTGATCTCGTTCTCGTGACGCACGACGAGCACGCCGTCTTTCGAGGGGACGACGTCGGGCTCGACGGCATCCACTCCCGCGGCGATCGCTCGCGCGTACGAGCTGCGGGAGTGCTCGGGGAGGTACCCGGGGGCGCCGCGATGGCCGATCACGAGGGGCATTCCGTCACGCTAACGACGCCGGGTGAACAACGGGTCCGCTCAAAGCAGAATCCCAGTCAGCACAAGGAATCCCGCGGCCCCCTCGGCTAGTGTTGTCTGACAGCACGGTGCTGTGATCACCATCTTTGGAGTGTGAGTTCCCGTGGCCCTCAACAACCCGGCATTCAGCAACCCGGCGTTCCAGGACCCTCGAGCCGGTGGCGCCCAGACGCGCTACAGCCCGCCCCCGGCCGTCGATCCCGCCGCAGACGCGTCGATCGAAGGGGCGTACGCCGCCCCCGCGGCGAGCGCAGCCCAGACCGGTCGCATGACCGTCGAAGACACCGTCTTCAAGACCCTCGCCCTCTTCGGCATCCTCGTCGTCACCGCCGTCGTCGGCTGGATCTGGACGATGAGCGGCGTCAGCGTCGCCAACCCCAACCCGAGCGTTGCTCCGATGATCATCGGCGGCCTGGGCGGCTTCGTGCTCGCCATGGTCGCGATCTTCAAGAAGAAGCCGTCGGTCCCCGTGTTCATCGCCTACGCGGCGTTCGAGGGTCTGTTCATCGGTGGAATCTCGGCGTTCTTCGAGTTCATGCTGCCCGGCATCGTCGTGCAGGCGACCCTCGCGACCCTCTCGGTCGTCGGTGTGACCCTCGCCCTCTTCGCCAGCGGCAAGATCCGCGCCTCGAAGCGTGCCACCAAGATCTTCATGATCGCGATGGTCGGCTACCTCGTCTTCAGCCTGCTGAACGTCGGCCTCATGCTCTTCGGCGTGCTGCCCGACGGAATGGCGTTCGGTCTGCGCAGCGCCACCATCGCCGGCATCCCGATCGGTCTGATCCTCGGTGTGCTCGTGGTCATCATGGCCGCGTACTCGCTGGTGCTCGACTTCGACCAGATCCAGCGCGGCGTCCGCAACGGCGCCCCGCGCGTCTACGCGTGGGTCGGCGCCTTCGGCATCATGGTCACCGTCGTGTGGCTGTACGTCGAGATCCTGCGCATGATCGCGATCATCCGCGGCAACAACTGACGCACCGATTCACGATGAAGGGCCGTCCCGTTCGGGGCGGCCCTTCGTCGTCGCGTCGAGTCGCGGCATATCCCGCGCCGCCTTCCCGTTGAGCGTCCAGGACACGCCGCGCGACCAGGTCGACGTACGGCGTGTCCTGGACACTCAACGCCGGGGAGGAGCGCCGCAAGGGGTGCCGCGGCCGAGCGTCCCGACGCTAGCGTCGCGTCATGAGCCCCGCGAAGACGCCCGCCGAGATCCTCGACATCGACGGACACGAGGTGCGCGTCACCAGTCCCGATCGCGTCGTGTTCGCCGAGCCCGCCCTCACCAAGCTCGACCTCGTGCGCTACTACCTCGCCGTCGCCGAGGGGGCGCTCCGGGGCGCCGGTGGGCGGCCGATGGTGCTGAAGCGCTTCTCGAAGGGCCTCGACCAGGAGCCGTTCTTCCAGAAACGCGTGCCCGAGAACCACCCCGCCTTCATCGACACCGCGACCCTGCGCTACGCCTCGGGCACGTCCGCGGAAGAGACGGTGATCCGGGATGCCGCGGGCCTGGCGTGGGTCGTCAACCTCGGCTGCCTCGACCTCAACCCGCATCCCGTGCGAGCCGAAGACCTCGATCATCCCGACGAGCTGCGCGTGGACCTCGACCCGATGCCGGGGGTCGACTGGTCGCAGATCGTCGACGTGGCCTTCATCGCCCGCGACGTCCTGGAAGACCACGGGCTCGTCGGCTGGCCCAAGACCTCGGGGTCGCGCGGTCTGCATATCCTCGTGCGCCTCCGCCCCGAGTGGAACTTCGCCGACGTGCGTCTCGCGGCCGAAACCCTGGCCCGCGAGGTCGAGAATCGCGCGCCGGGGCTCGCCACGGCCCGCTGGTGGAAGGAGGAGCGGGGCGAGAGCGTCTTCGTCGACTTCAACCAGAACGCCAAGGACCGCACGGTCGCATCGGCCTACTCCGTGCGCGCCCTCCCCGACGCGCGCGTCTCGACACCGTTGACCTGGGACGAGGTGCGAAACCGCCGCCCCGACGAGTTCACCGTCCTCACCGTGCCCGAGCGCTTCGCGACACTCGGTGATCCCCACGCCGGGATCGACGACGCGGCGGGGTCTCTCGACGCGCTCCTCGCCCTCGCGAAGGAGCTCGGGCCGGCCGACAAGCCCCCGCGCGGCGGCGACGGTTCGGGCCGGCGCGCGTCGACCATGCCGCTCATCGAGGTCGCGCGCACCAAGACCAAGCCCGAGGCGCTGGAGGCACTCGAGACGTGGAAGCAGCGGCATCCCGACGCCACCTCTGCCCTTCACCCGGCCGACGTGCTCGTCGACGGCATGCGCGGCTCGAGCTCGCTCTGGTACCGCGTGCGGGTGAATCTGCAGCACGTTCCGGATGCCGAGCGCCCGGCGCAGGAAGACCTGATCGCCGACTACGACCCCTGGGCCGGCCGATCCCCGTCGTGAGCGTTCGACAGCGAGGCGACGAGGTGGGCGCGACCGTAGTCGTACGCCTGATCGAGGTCGCCGCCGAGCCGGAAGGCCCCGCCGAGCTCCATGGTCACGAAGCCCGTGGCCCAGGCCGTCAGCAGTCGCGCGGCGTCGAGCGCGTGCTTCTCGCCCACCGCCGACGTGGTCGCCCGCAGCACCGGCGCGCTCGTGGCCGCGAGGCGCTCGGCATCCACCACCGTCGTGAACAGCAGACGGAACGCCTCGGGACGATCGTGGCCGAAGCGACGGAACGCGATCAACAGGGCGTCGAGATCGTCGGATGCCGCCGTCAGCCGAGCGGTGAGCTCGTCGGCGGCCCGCTCCCCGACGCGCGCGAGCAGAGTCTCGCGGTCGCGCACCCTCTTGTAGAGCGAGGGCGCCTTCACCCCCACCGCCTGCGCGACGGCCTGCATCGTGACGGCGCTCGGTCCGCCCTCGTCGAGCAGTCGCGCTGCCGCATCGACGATCTCGTCGAGGCTCGTTCTCTCCGGAGTCGGCATGATTCCTCCCATGGCTACGGATATAAGCTATCATGGCTAACGTTCGTAGCCATTCAGGAAGGCCCCTCATGAGACTCGCTCCGTCGCTCCACCGCATCGGCAACGACATCGTCGCCTCGTACCTCATCGTCACTCCCGAGGGCATCACCCTCGTCGACGCCGGACTCCCCGGCATGCACACCGATCTGCTTCGAGAACTGGATGCCATCGGCCGCACCCTCGACGACATCCGCGGCGTCGTGCTCACCCACGGCGACAGCGACCACGTCGGCTTCGCCGAGCGCCTGCGCCGCGAGCACGGCGTTCCCGTCTACGTGCACTCCGCCGACGCCGACCGCGCCCGCGGGGGCTCCAAGCCGAAGGCGGCCATGGGCCCGATCCGCCTCGGCCCCCTGCTCAGCTTCGCCGCCTACGGGATCCGCAAGGGCGTGCGCCCCCAGTGGCTGACCGAGGTGAACGAGGTCTCCGACGGCGACGTGCTCGAGCTCCCGGGCAGCCCCCGCGTGGTCGGCATGCCCGGACACTCCCCGGGCAGCATCGCCGTGCACTCCCCCGCCGTGCGCGCGGTGTTCGTCGGCGATGCGCTCACCACGCGCCACGTGCTCACCGGTCGCATGGGCGCCGCCCCCGCACCGTTCACCGACGACCCCGCCGAGGCGATGGCCTCTCTCGACCGCATCGCCGGACTGGATGCCGAGTGGGTCCTGCCCGGCCACGGTCCCGCCTTCCACGGCTCACCGGCCGCCGCCGCCGACGCCGTGAGGGCTGCCGCGCGCGGCTGAGCGGGGCTCGCGGGGTTCGCGCGCGACGGTGGCTCCGCCCCCGCCGGGGCTGAGGGTCCGAGCGAGGGACGCCGCCCCGCCGCAGCGCCCCGCCCCCGCCGGGCTCAGCGCCGCCGGTCGCGCGACAGCGCCTCGGCGCACGCTGCGGCCAGCGTCTGCATCGCCCGCGCGGGACTCAGCGTCGTCGCCGCATCGAGGGCCTCGGTCGAGAGGCGTTCGCGCAGCGCGGCATCCGTCAGCACGCGCCGCAGTGCGTCGACGAGCGCGTCTTCGTCGCCGTCGGGCACCAGGATGCCGCCTCCCCCGGCCAGCATGTCGCGCGGGCCGTAGCGGATGTCGTAGGCGACCACCGGGGTGCCGTGCGCGAGGGCCTCGGCCAGCGCCAGCCCCTGCCCCTCGAAGGCCGAGGTCGTGAGGTACACCGCGGCCCGATCGAGCACCGCGCCGGGATCGGTGGTGAGTCCGGGGAGCGTCACGACCTGGTCGAGGCCGAGTTCGACGACGAGGGCTTCGAGGTCGGCGCGCTGCGCCCCTTCTCCCCACAGTTCCAGACGCGCCCCGGGCACCTCGGCCGAGACTCGCGCGAAGGCACGGATGGCGTGCCCGAGCCGCTTACCGGGCGCGAGGCGACCGAGCACGACCACCCGGCCCGCGTCGCGATCGATCGAGGGGACGCTGACCTTCGGACCCACCACGGCGTGCGGGGCGACGAGGTCGTTCGCCACCGCCCCGAAGCGGTCGCGCACGTCGTCACGCTGGTACGCCGTCGGCCAGAGCACCGCGTCGAAGCGCGGCGAGATCTCGAACCACCGCCTCCACAGGGCGTTCAGGTCGGAGTCCTCCCGGTACGGCGGTTCGAGATGGATGGTGTGCACGGTGTGGACGATCCGCACTCGGTCGTCGCCCCAGCCCACGATGAGCTCGCCGAGCTGACGCGACTCGCAGATGACGACGATGGGGCGGTCGTTCTCGGCGCGCAGGCCCGACGCGAGCGAGGTCAGCCACGCGCGGTACAGGGCGCCGAATCCGTCGACGACCCCGACGGGCTCGCCCGCGGCATCCCGGATCACGATGGGTGCGGTGGTGAGGTGCCAATCGGGGTCGGCGACCTGGGGCAGCTCGATGGCTCCCCCGGCGACGCTCCGGTACTCGAACGCCGGGTCGGCCCCACCCTCGCGTGCCGCCTGCCGCACCCACGCTGCCGCTCCTCCGTCGGGTGCCGCGGCCTCGTCGAAGAGGTTCCGGAACATCCCGGGTGCCGCCGCCACCCCGCGCTCGACGAAGGTCGCCCGATGCGCCGCGTGGGCGTCGACGGTGCCGGGGTCGACCGTCAACAGCAGCGGAGCCGCTCCCGCCTCGGCCATCTGCCCGGCGCGCGCGAGGGCGGAGATCGTGTACCCCCCGTCGAGATCGGGGATGAGCCGACTCGACAGGATGAGGTACCACGCGTCGGGGAAGTCGCCGAGAGTCACGCCTCCATCCTCCCCCACGCGCCGCCGATTCCCCGGCCGGCACCGCTGCGCGTCAGGAGTCAGCCGAAGCTCACTCCCACTCGATCGTCCCCGGCGGCTTCGACGTCACGTCGAGCACGACACGGTTGACGTCGCGCACCTCGTTGGTGATGCGGTTGCTGATCTTCGACAGCACGTCGTAGGGCAGCCGCGTCCAGTCGGCGGTCATGGCGTCTTCGCTCGAGACGGGCCGCAGCACGATCGGGTGACCGTAGGTGCGACCGTCGCCCTGTACGCCGACCGAGCGCACGTCGGCGAGGAGCACGACGGGGCACTGCCAGATCTCGTCGTCGAGTCCGGCCTTGGTCAGCTCGGCGCGGGCGATGGCGTCGGCCGCACGCAGGATCTCGAGACGGTCAGCGGTGACCTCGCCCACGATGCGGATGCCAAGACCGGGCCCCGGAAAGGGCTGACGGCCGACGATGGCCTCGGGAAGCCCGAGCTCCCGGCCGATCGCGCGCACCTCGTCCTTGAACAGGGTGCGCAGCGGCTCGACGAGCTCGAACTGCAGGTCTTCGGGAAGACCGCCGACGTTGTGGTGGCTCTTGATGTTGGCGGTGCCCGCACCGCCGCCCGACTCCACGACGTCGGGGTAGAGCGTTCCCTGCACGAGGAAGCGCACCTGCTCCCCCTCGGCCGCGGCTTCGGCGACGAGGTCGGCCTGCACCTTCTCGAACGCGCGGATGAACTCGCGGCCGATGATCTTGCGCTTCTGCTCGGGGTCGCTGACACCGGCGAGGGCGTCGAGGAACGTCTCGCGCGCGTCGACGGTGATGAGGCGGACGCCGGTCGAGGCGACGTAGTCGTTCTCGACCTGCTCGCGCTCACCCTGGCGGAGGAGTCCGTGGTCGACGAACACGGCGATGAGCTGGTCGCCGACGGCCTCGTGCACGAGGGCGGTCGAGACCGCCGAGTCGACGCCGCCCGAGAGGGCCGAGATGACGCGGCCGGTGCCGACCTGCTGGCGGATGCGCTCCACCTGCTCGGCGATGACGTTGCCGCTGTTCCAGTCCGCGGGGAGTCCCGCGGCCTTGTGCAGGAAGTTCTCGATCACGCGCTGTCCGTGGTCGGAGTGCTTGACCTCGGGGTGCCACTGCACGCCGTACATACGACGGGCGTCGTTCGAGAAGGCTGCGACGGGGGTGTGCGCGGTGCGGGCGAGCACCTCGAAGCCCTCGGGTGCGCGCGAGACCTGGTCGCCGTGGCTCATCCAGACGTTCTGCTCGGCGGGCTGCCCCTCGAGCAGCGTGCCCTCGGTCACGACGGTGGCGTCGGTCGCGCCGTACTCGCGGAGCCCGGTGTTGGCGACCTCGCCGCCGAGGGCTTTCGCCATGACCTGGAAGCCGTAGCAGATACCCAGCGTCGGCACGTCGAGGTCGAAGACGTCCTCGTCGAGGCGGGGGGCGCCTTCTTCGTACACCGACGACGGGCCACCCGACAGGATGATGCCGACGGGGTTCTTCGCGGCGATGTCGGCGGCGGTCGCGGTGTGCGGCACGATCTCGCTGTACACGCCCGCTTCGCGGACGCGACGGGCGATGAGCTGCGCGTACTGGGCGCCGAAGTCGACGACGAGGACGGGGCGCTGGGACGTTTCGGTCTGTTCGGTCACCGCTGGCCTTCCGGGGCAGAGACGGGAGCGGATGCCAGGGCGGCCTCGCGCTCGGCGAGATAGGCGCGCACGCCGTGGGCGGTGCGCACCTCGAGGATGAAGGAGAGGAACGGCACCACGCCACCGAGGGCGAGGAACACGAACCGACGGAACGGCCAGCGCATGAGGCTCCACACGCGGAAGCACGAGATCAGGTACACGACGTAGAACCAGCCGTGCGCGACGAGGATCGCGAGAGAGACGTTGACGCCGTCACCCGTGGAGAGGATGCTGCACTCGTTGGTCCAGGGCACGAAGAGCGAGAACCACTGGCAATCGGGGCCGGGGATGGCATCCGCGAACCACAGGAAGCCACCCGATCCGCCGAGGAACAGCTCCATGTGCAGGGGCGTGTACTTCAGGATCATCTCGGCGACCAGCAGCAGCAGGCCGATACCGGTGATGACCGAGCAGATCTGGTAGAACTTCAGGGCTCCGCGAATCGCCGGGAACGAGGCGAGCTTCGGGGCACGGGGCATGGATGCCAGTCTAGTCGCGGGTTGCCGAGGCCCCCGCCGCGAGCGCGTCGGCGTACTCGTCTTCGAGGTCTTCGACCTCTTTCTCCCACGCGTCACGTGCGAGGCGGTACCAGAGGTACAGCGCGAAGCCGGCGAAGATCGCCCACTCCGCCGCGTAGAAGATGTTCAGCCAGTTCACTCTCGAACCCTCGTCGGGCGCCGGTGACGAGATCGGCTCGAGGGGCCCGATGACGCTCTGCGAGGCGATGTACTGGCGGTACACCCGCAGGTCGTCGACGTCGTGCCACCGGCCGAGGAGCATCGCCGGGGACATGCGGGTGAGGGTCTGGGTGTCAGCCCCCCGGGGCGGAACGGACGGGCCTTCGTCGGAGATGAGACGACCCGTGACCTCGACGGTCGCGGTGGGGTCGGCGTCGACGGCGGCCTGGAGCTCGTCGACAGCGGCGTCGGCCTGCTCGCGCGAGGCGGTCCAGCCCGTGGCGACGGCGACCGACGTGGGCTCAGCGGTACCCGTGATGCGCAGCTGGCCCGTGACCCAGTACCCCTCGACGTCGTCGTTGAAACGAGACGACACGACGATGAAATCGGATGCCACCCACTGGCCGCTCACCTCGACCCGCTGTCCGACCTGCGGCTCGGGCAGGTACGCGCCGGGCTGCACGACGTCGGCGAGCGGCTGGACGTTCTCGGTCAGGCCGGGCTCGGGCGGCGAGGTGTCGATCGCGCGGCCCAACTGCCACTGCCCCAGCCACGCGAGGGCACCGGCGACGACGAGCGAGAACGCCAGCAGCGCGATCCACCGGGGTCGCAGCATGACTTCCCGCAGGGTGGGCGGGAAGATCTGCGGCGGCTCCGGTCGGGTCGCGGGGGTGACGGTCACTCGGTCTCCGTATCAGTGCCCGTAGGGGGCGACGACGACCTCGACCCGCTGGAACTCCTTGAGGTCGGAGTACCCGGTGGTCGCCATCGACTTCTTCAGGGCTCCGATGAGGTTCGCGGTGCCGTCGGCGACGGGCGCCGGCCCGAAGAGCACCTGCTCGAGCGGTCCGACGCGGTCGACCGCGACGCGGTGGCCGCGCGGCAGCTTGGGGTGGTGCGCTTCGGGACCCCAGTGGAATCCGCGGCCCGGGGCGTCGGTGGCGCGGGCGAGCGCCACGCCGAGCATGACCGCATCGGCACCCATGGCGAGGGCCTTCACGATGTCGCCCGAGGTGCCCACGCCTCCGTCGGCGATGACGTGCACGTAACGTCCGCCCGACTCGTCGAGGTAGTCGCGGCGGGCGCCGGCGACGTCGGCGACGGCGGTGGCCATCGGCGCGTGCAGGCCGAGCGTGGCGCGGGTGGTCGAGGCGGCACCGCCGCCGAAGCCGACGAGGACGCCCGCGGCGCCCGTGCGCATGAGGTGCAGCGCCGCCGTGTAGGTGGCCGCTCCGCCCACGATGACGGGGACGTCGAGGTCGTAGATGAACTTCTTGAGGTTCAGCGGCTCGACGCCGCTCGAGACGTGCTCGGCCGAGACCGTGGTGCCGCGGATGACGAACAGGTCGACGCCCGCGGCGACGACGGTCTCGTACAGGTCGTGCGTTCGCTGCGGGGTGAGGGCGCCGGCGACGGTGACCCCCGCGGCGCGCACCTCGGCGAGGCGATCGCGCACGAGCTCGGGCTTGATGGGCTCGGCGTACAGCTGCTGCATACGCCGCGTGGCGTCGGCGTCGGCCAGCGTCGCGATCTCGGCCAGCAGGGGCTCGGGGTCGTCGTAGCGCGTCCAGAGGCCTTCGAGGTCGAGCACGCCGAGGCCGCCGAGACGACCGAGCTCGATGGCGGTGCGCGGGCTCACCACGGAGTCCATCGGCGCACCGAGCACGGGGATCTCGAACGGGAACGCGTCGATGGTCCACGCCGTCGAGACGTCTTCGGGGTTGCGCGTGCGCCGCGACGGCACGACGGCGATGTCGTCGAAGGTGTAGGCGCGGCGGGCGCGCTTGGCGCGGCCGAGGTCGATCTCCATGGTCACCCCTCCAGCCTACCCGCGCCCTTCGACATCGCCGCCGGGGTCGGGAGCGCGGGCGGCATCGACGGGCGCGGCGAGGTCGTTGCCGCCGCGGAGGATTCGCGTGAGGAGTCCGTCGAAGAGGAACACCAGGAACGCCATCGACCCGATCACCGGGCTCAGCGCCATCGCGACGAGACCCAGCACCACGGCGCTGAATCCCGCACGCCCCATGCGACGGGCGTCGTCGCGCGAGAGGTCGGGGATCGCACCGGACCGCGCCGCCCACACCCACTGGATCCAGCCGAGCAGGATCGCGAGGAAGAAGTTGACGGGCAGCAGCACCCGCCCCAGGAGCAGATCGTCGTAGGTGGTGTTCAGCGACGAGGTGAAAGGCACCAGGACCACGAGCAGCAGGCGGAAGCTGTTGATCCACATGCCGAGCGCGTCGATCCGCGCGATGTACTCGAACTGCCGTACGTGCGTCATCCACATGAGGCACAGGAGCAGGAAACTGATGACGAACGAGAAGACGGGGTGCGCGAGACCCACGAGACCGGCCGCGAGGTCGTCGTTCGTGCGGATCGTCCCCAGCGACTGATCGGTGAGGCCCAGCACGAGCAGGGTCGCGGCGATCGCGAACACGCCATCGGTGAACGCCTCGGTCCGCCGCGCCGAGAGCGACGCCTCGGGGTGGCTCCTGCGTCGGATCATGCGCACAGCGTAGTCGCGGGAGCGGAACGACGAGGGGCCGGGCAGTCGCCTGCCCGGCCCCTCGTCAAGCCGCGTTACTTCTTGTAGTTCGGCGCCTCGACGACGATCTGCACGTCGTGCGGGTGGGATTCCTTCAGACCCGCCGACGTGATGCGCACGAAGCGTCCCTTGCTCTTGAGCTCCTCGACGGTGCGGGCGCCGACGTAGAACATCGACTGACGCAGGCCGCCGATGAGCTGGTACGCCACCGCGGCGACGGGGCCGCGGTAGGGGACCTGGCCCTCGATGCCCTCGGGGATGAGCTTGTCGTCGCTGGGCACGTCGGCCTGGAAGTAGCGGTCCTTCGAGTACGACGTCTTCTTGCCGCGGGTCTGCAGCGCACCGAGCGAGCCCATGCCGCGGTACTGCTTGAACTGCTTGCCGCCCTGGAAGACGATCTCGCCCGGCGACTCGTCGGTGCCGGCGAGGAGCGAACCGAGCATGACGGTGTCGGCACCGGCGACGAGCGCCTTGGCGATGTCACCCGAGTACTGCAGACCACCGTCGGCGATGACCGGCACGCCCGCGGGGATCGCGGCCTGTGCGGCCTCGTAGATCGCGGTGACCTGCGGCACGCCCACGCCGGCCACGACGCGGGTGGTGCAGATCGACCCCGGTCCGACGCCGACCTTCACGGCATCCACTCCCGCGTCGATGAGCGCCTGAGCGCCCTCGCGCGTCGCGACGTTTCCGCCGATGACGTCGATGTGCGCGAACGACGCGTCGGCCTTGAGGCGGGTGACGATGTCGATGACGCCGGCCGACTGCCCATTGGCGGTGTCGACGACGAGGACGTCGACACCGGCGTCGCGCAGCGCCTCGGCGCGCTGCCAGGCGTCGCCGAAGAAACCGATGGCGGCGCCGACGCGCAGCCGACCCTGGTCGTCCTTGGTGGCGAGGGGGTACTTCTCGCTCTTGTCGAAGTCCTTGATGGTGATGAGGCCGGCGAGCTTCCCGTCTTCGTCGACGAGGGGGAGCTTCTCGACCCGGTGCTTCGCGAAAGTCGCGATGACGTCGTTGGCGTGGATGCCGACGTGGCCCGTGATGAGCCCGTCCTTGGTCATCACGTCCTTCACCAGCGTCGTCTGACGCTCGAAGCCCGAGACGAAACGCATGTCGCGGTTGGTGATGATGCCCACGAGCACGCCGTCGGGGTCGACCACCGGCAGACCCGAGATGCGGTACTGGGCGCACATCGCGTCGACCTCGGCCACCGTGGCATCCGGGGTCGTGGTGATGGGGTTCGAGACCATGCCCGACTCGCTGCGCTTGACCTGGTCGACGATCGACGACTGGTCCTCGATCGAGAGGTTTCGGTGGACGATGCCGATGCCGCCCTGTCGGGCGATCGCGATGGCCATGCGGGCCTCAGTGACGGTGTCCATCGCACTCGAGAGCAGAGGCGTCGCCACGGTGATGCGACGGGTGAGACGCGACGACGTATCGGCCTCGCTCGGGATGACGTCGGTGTGCCCGGGAAGGAGCAACACGTCGTCATAAGTCAGTCCGATGAAACCGAAGGGGTCGTGCTGCTCCATGGATCCTCCTGCGCGCGCGGCGCCTGTTCGAAAAAAGGACGACGTCGGCCGGGGCGCGCGAAGCGCTCCGCCCGTAATTCTAAGCGTCGGGACCCTGGGAATTGTTCCCGTGCAGGTGGCCGCGACGCGCAATCCTCATGACACGGTTCGCTAACGACGCGGTCGGCGAAACACCCTCGACACATTACGCTCGTAGCGTCGACCGTCGAAGCTGACGGACGACTTCGTCAGCGCTGCCGAACTGGAGACTCCGTGGGTCATTCCTCCCCCACCGCGACACGATCGCGATCCCTATCCCGCATGGCTGCCGTCGTCTCGCTCCTCGCGAGTGCGATAGCCGTCCTGAGCCTGCTCTTCGCGTCACCTGCGAGCGCAGCCGCCACCACCGCACCAACACCCGCCGCCACGACCGGAACGGGCGACGTCTCATCGCAGTACACGATCGGCGGCATCATCCGCGCCGAGGATGAACCGCTCGAGGGCGTCGAGATCTCGGTCGAGGGCTCCGGCTTCTCGGAGGTCGGCACGACCGGTGCCGACGGTCGCTGGTCGGTCGCGGTTCCCGGGCCCGGCAGCTACACCGCCGAGCTCCAGGTCGACACGCTGCCCGACGGTGTCGCACCCCGCGACCCCGACAACGTCACGCGTGACGTCACGGTGGGAACGACGAACACGGTCAACGTGCTCTTCCCCACCGGTGAGGGAACGGCGGCGAGCGGCTCGATCTGGGACACGTTGTTCTCGCGCTTCTTCTACGGCCTCAACTTCGGCCTGCTGCTCGCCCTGGCCGCCATCGGCATCTCGCTGATCTTCGGCACGACGGGCGTCAACAATTTCGCGCACGGCGAGATGCTCACCTTCGGCGCGATCATCTTCTACATGTTCACGGCCATGGGCTGGAACATCATCCTGGCGGTGCTGCTCACCGTGGCGCTCTCGGTCGCGCTGGGCTGGACACAGGATGCCGTGCTGTTCAAACCTCTGCGCAAACGCGGGGTGGGGCTGGTCCAAGTGCTGATCGTCACGATCGGTCTGTCGATCGTGCTGCGCTACCTGTACCTCTACTTCTTCGACGGCGGCACGCGCAACATCGACACCGGCATCACCGACAACGTCACGATCGGCCCGGTGACGGTCACGCTCACCTCGATCATCAGCATGGGCGTCAGCGTGGTCATGCTCGGCGCGGTGGCCTACTTCCTGACCCGAACCCGCATCGGCAAGGCCACCCGCGCCGTCAGCGACAACGCGTCGCTCGCCGCGGCATCCGGCATCAACGTCGACCGCGTCATCCGCATCGTCTGGATGCTGGCCGGTGGCCTGACGGGCCTCTCGGGCGTCCTCTACGGCCTGTACCGCGGCGTCACCTGGGACATGGGCTTCGCGATCCTGCTGCTGCTGTTCGCCGCCGTCACCCTCGGCGGCCTGGGCAGTGCCTTCGGCGCCCTGGTCGGTTCGCTGATCATCGGCATCATCACGGAACTGTCCACCATCGTCATCCCACCCGACCTCCGGTACGCGGTGGCCCTGATCGTGCTCATCGGCGTGCTGCTCTTCCGGCCGCAAGGTGTGCTCGGTCGTAAAGAGCGGATCGGTTGAGGAACGACGACATGGACTGGCTTTCAATCTTCAACAACGCCGCGGGCGAGCTCATCAGCCCGACCACCGCGGCCTACGCCCTCGCCGCGATCGGCCTGAGCGTCCACTTCGGCTACGCGGGTCTGCTCAACTTCGGTCAGGCGGGCTTCATGGCCGTCGGCGCGTACGCCTTCGCGATCGCGACGCTGTCGTTCTCGGCCCCCGTGTGGCTCGCGATCCTGGTCGCGATCGTCGCCTCGGTGCTGTTCGCGTTCCTTCTCGGCATCCCGACCCTGCGACTGCGCGCCGACTATCTCGCGATCGTCACCATCGCGGCCGCCGAGATCGTGCGCTACGTCGTGTCGACCGTCGGCCTGACCAACGTCACGGGCGGCTCGCAGGGCCTCAACGGGTACAACCGCGAGTTCCAGGCGCTGAACCCGCTGCCGGCCGGTACCTACGGCATCGGGCCGTGGACCTACTCGGCGAACGACTGGTGGGTCCGCATCTTCGGCTGGGGACTCGTCATCATCGCGACCCTGCTCGTCTACGTGCTCATGCGCAGCCCCTGGGGCCGTGTGGTCAAGGGCATCCGTGAAGACGAAGACGCGGTGCGCAGCCTCGGCAAGAACGTCTACTCGTACAAGATGCAGGCGCTGGTGCTCGGCGGTGTCATGGGCGGCCTCGCGGGAGTGATCTTCATCCTCCCCCGCGCCGTGCAGCCCGGGAACTACGGCACCGCGCTCACCTTCTTCGTCTGGACCGCACTGCTGCTCGGTGGCGCCGCCACCCTGCTCGGACCGATCGTGGGAGCAGCCCTGTTCTGGGTGCTGCTGTCGCTGTCGAACGGCATCATCGTGGGGCTCCGCGATGTCGGCATCCTGGGCTTCATGTCCACCACCCAGGCGGGCCAGGTGCGCTTCATCCTCGTCGGCATCGGACTGATGCTCCTCGTGATCTTCCGACCACAGGGCATCTTCGGCAACAAGAAGGAGCTGTCGTTCAATGTCTGACACCACCGTCACCCATCCGCTCGTCAAGGGCGAGGTCGGACCCGGCTGCGCCAAGGTCGACCCGATCGTCGTCGCCGACGGCGTCACCCGCCAGTTCGGCGGCCTGAAAGCCGTCGACGTCGAGCACCTCGAGATCCCCCGCGGGCAGATCACCGCGCTGATCGGCCCCAACGGTGCCGGCAAGACCACTCTGTTCAACCTGCTGACGGGCTTCGACAAGCCCAACACCGGCCGGTGGAGCTTCGAGGGGTCGAACCTGGCCGGGGTGCCCGCGTTCAAGGTCTCGCGGCAGGGCATGGTGCGCACGTTCCAGCTCACCAAGTCGCTCGGGCGCCTCTCGGTGCTGCAGAACATGCTGCTGGGCGCCCGTGGGCAGAAGGGCGAGAACATCTTCCGCGCCCTGATCCCCTCGATCTGGCGCTCGCAGGAGAAGGCCAACACCGAACGGGCCGACGACCTGCTGCGCCGCTTCAAGCTCGACGCCAAGCGCGAGGACTTCGCCGCGTCGCTCTCGGGCGGCCAGCGCAAGCTCCTCGAGATGGCCCGCGCGCTCATGAGCGACCCCAAGCTCGTCATGCTCGACGAGCCCATGGCGGGCGTCAACCCGGCGCTCACGCAGAGCCTGCTGGGTCACATCCTCAACCTCAAGAGCGAGGGGATGAGCGTGCTGTTCGTCGAGCACGACATGCACATGGTGCGTCACATCTCGGACTGGGTCATCGTCATGGCGGAGGGTCGCGTGGTGGCCGAGGGGCCGCCCGAGACCGTCATGACCGACCAGGCCGTCATCGACGCCTACCTGGGCGCGCACCACGACACCGATCTCGGCGACATGACCACGTCGCAGCTCGAGACCATCCAAGCCGAAGCCGCCGCCGAGGCGGAAGCGGAGCTCATCGCCGACGAGAAGGACGGGAAGCTCTGATGTCCGACACCGCAACCGCCACGCGCACCGCGGTGCTGCGCACCGACGACCTGGTCGCCGGGTACCTGCCCGGGGTCAACATCCTCAACGGCTGCACGGTCGACGCCTACCAGGGCGACCTGATCGGCATCATCGGCCCGAACGGCGCCGGCAAGTCGACGCTGCTGAAGGCCATCTTCGGCCAGGTGAAGATCCGTGGCGGCTCCGTGCTGCTCAACGGCGAAGACATCACCACGCTGAAGGCCGACAAGCTCGTGGGCAAGGGCGTCGGGATGGTGCCGCAGAACAACAACGTGTTCCCGAGCCTGTCGATCGAAGAGAACCTGCAGATGGGGCTCTTCCAACGCCCCAAGGCCTTCGCGGAGCGCTTCGAGTTCGTCACGGGGCTCTTCCCCGAACTCGGCAAGCGTCGCCGCCAGCGGGCGGGGTCGCTGTCGGGCGGTGAGCGGCAGATGGTCGCCATGGGCCGCGCGCTCATGATGGACCCGTCGGTGCTGCTGCTCGACGAGCCCTCGGCCGGCCTGTCGCCCGTGCGTCAGGACGAGACGTTCCTGCGCGTCGCCGAGATCAACCGCGCCGGCGTGACCATCATCATGGTCGAGCAGAACGCCCGCCGCTGCCTGCAGATCTGCCACCGGGCCTACGTGCTCGACCAGGGCAAGGACGCGTACACCGGCACCGGCCGCGAGCTGCTCACCGATCCCCGCGTCATCGAGCTGTACCTCGGAACGCTGGCCGCCGACGAGGACGCCAAGCGCGACCACCAGGAGCCCCCGGCCTGATCCCACGTCGATACACCGCGAGCGCGGCGCTCACCCTGGTGGGCGTCGCGCTCGCGGCATGCGCGGGGGCCCCTCCCGCGCCTCCCCCGCTGTCTGTCGCGCTCGTGCAGCAGCGGGGCGACATCGTCTCGGGGCGCGTGCAGCTCCGCGTCACGAACACCTCGGATGCCGCGGTCACCGTGACCTCGGCGGTGCTGCGCTCGCCCCTGCTCGCCGCGACGGGCGGCGGAGACACGAAACGCCCCGAGACGCTGCAGCCGGGGCGCACGATCGATCTTCCCGTCGCACTCCCCGATTCGCGCTGCGATCCGGAGGCCGCCGACGCCGCCCCGGAAGCCGTGCTCGACGTGAGCGACGACCGGGGAACGCTCGAGCAGACCGTGGCGGTCGACGACGCCCTCGGGGTGCTCCCCCGCCTGAGCGCGACGCGATGCGACCGCGAGGCCCTGGCATCCGTCGCCCGCGTCTCGGCCACCGCGGTGTCGGTGTCCGGCGACGGGACCGCCGCTCTGCTGCTGTCGATCGAGCCGACTCCGGATGCCACCGCGGGCAGCGTCGAGCTCGTCTCCCTGCGCGGGACCCCGCTGCTGCGCTTCCCGCAGGGCACGGAGGCGCCTCTCGGCCTCACCGTCGCCGGCGGCGACGCCCCCACGACCATCGCGGTGCCGGTCACGCCGATCCGTTGCGACGCCCACGCCATAGCCGAAGACAAGGTGGGCACCCTGTTCGACCTCGTGGCGCGGGTCGACGGCCGGGACGTCGTCGTTCCGCTCGACCGGCCGCAGGCGGTCGCCGATGCCCTGCTCGCCTTCACCGCCTCCGTCTGCGGCCTGACGCCCTGACGCCGGGTCCGAGGCCGCGGAGGGCTGCCGCCGGCCGCGCCGGGCCCTCCGAGGCCCCGGGAGCCTGTGGCACGCCGGGACACGGATGCCGGCGCGGCACCGATCCGGCCCGCACGAACGCCGAAGGGCCCGGATCCTGGCGGATCCGGGCCCTCGTGCGGTGTCAGGTCACTCGTTGAGCGAGCCGAACTCCGTGTTCAGCAGGGTGTACTTGTTGTCGGCACCGTACTGGTAGATGCCGATGTACGCCTCGGTCGGGTCACCGTTCTCGTCGAAGGTGATCGGGCCGGAGACGCCGTCGTAGTCGACGTCCGTGCCCTCGTTGATGAGCGCGAGGCAGTCGGCGAACGTCGTGCACTTCTCGCCACCCTCGGAGACGGACTGCATGTTGTCGCGGATGGCCGTACCCGAGTCGTCCTTCGCCTGCGCCGCAGCGAGGGCGGCGACGATGACGGCGTCGTAGGACTCCGGCGCGTAGCTGAAGTCGGTGAGGGCGGGGTCGACCTCTTTCAGGCGCGACTGGAACGACGTGTCGGCCGGGTTGCCGGGGAGCGTTCCCTTGGCGCCCTGCAGCGTGCCGGCGGCGAACTCGTACGAGTTCGACAGGTTGCCGTCGACGAAGTAGACCTTCGACGCCGGGAAGCCCTGCGTGCTGACGAGCTGCGGGATGATCGACGACGTCTCTTCGAACGCGATGATCGCGACGGCGTCGGGCTGCGACGCGAGCACCTGGTCGACCTGCGACGTGAAGACCGTGTCACCCGGGTTGTAGGGAACCGCGACCGAGACCTCGCCACCGGCGGCCTCGATGGCCTTGGTCGCGTTGTCCTTGAGGCCGATGCCATAGGGGTCGTTGATGTAGATGACGCCGACGTTGGCCGCGCCGTCACCGACCATCAGGTTGCCGAGCACGCGGCCCTGCAGCACGTCGGACGGGGCGGTACGCCAGTAGTACCCGTCGTCGGCGTAGGTGGTGAAGTCCGGCGACGTGTTCGCCGGCGAGATCTGCACGACGCCCGCGTCGACCAGCTGGTCGACGAAGGTGAAGGACACACCCGACGAAGCCGCACCGATGACGACATCGGCGCCGGCGTCGACCAGCTCGGTGGCGGACTGGGTCGCGATGTCGGTCGTGGTGTCACCCGAGTCGCGCTCGGTCAGCTCGGTCGTGAACGGGAACGCGTCGCCGGTGGCTTCGATGTCCTGGATCGCGAGCTTGACACCCGCGACCTCGGGCGGGCCGAGGAAGGCGAGGTTACCCGTGGCCGGGAGGATGGTGCCGACGTGGAAAGTCCCGTCTGCAGTTGACACGGCGCCGCCGCCGGACGATGCACTGGGGGCAGCGGCGTCGTTGCCGCCACCGGCGCAACCGGCGAGGACGAGCGCGCTGGCACCGATCAGGGCGATGCCGCCGATGACCTTGCCAGTGCGCGTACGTGTGATGACGCTCATAGTGCTCCTTGCTGTGAATGAACGTTGGGCAGCCCACGAGGACCGCCTGGTGTCCTAAACCTAAGCCGCCGCGCGTTTTCTGCGTGTTGCCGTTCGTTAACGATGTGAGTCGTCGCGATCACGGCCGCATAACGGTTTCACACGGCGTCGTCACGGTGCACTAGGAGATATGTCGGCAGGGACGACAAACGCATGATCTGGCCGGTCAGACGGGCTCCGCCACATCGACGACGACGCGGCGCTGTCGGCGCGACGCGACGACCGAATCGACGCTCAGCATGATCAACGCCACCCAGACCAGGGCGAAACCGATCCACCGCTCGAGGGTCATGGCCTCGCCGAGCACCCACACCCCGATCGCGAATTGGATGATCGGCGCCACGAACTGCAGCAACCCGATGACCGTGAGGGGCACGCGACGGGCGCCCGAGGCGAACAGCAGCAGCGGCACGGCCGTGACCGCCCCCGCAGCCAACAGCAGCACCGTGTGCAGCGTGCCCGCCGTGCCGAGGGTGAGACCGCCGAACGCCGCGACGACGGCCAGCTGCACGCCGGCGACGGGCAGCAGCCACATCGACTCCAGCGTCAGGCCGCTCACCGCATCGACCGAGGGCCCGATCTGCTTCTTGACCAGACCGTAGAAGCCGAACGAGAAGGCCAGCGTCAGCGCGATCCACGGGAAGGTGCCGTAGCCCACCACGATGACGACGACCGCGGCGACGGCGATGCCGATCGCGATCCACGGCAGCACCCGCAGTCGCTCGCGCAGCACCAGCACCCCCAGCAACACCGTCACGATCGGGTTGATGAAGTAGCCGAGGCTCGTCTCGATGACGTGGTTCGTGAGGGCACCGTAGAGATACGTCTGCCAGTTGACGTAGATGAGCACGCCGGCCACGGCGGTGAGCGCCATGAGCCGCGGTTGCCGCACGATCGCCAGGAACGGGCGCCAGGCGCGCAGCACGGTGAGCAGCACCAGGCAGAAGACGAAGGCGAGAAGGATCCGCCACGCCACGACCTCGAACGGACCGGTGGGCTTGAGCTGCAGGAAGTAGAGCGGCAGGACGCCCCACAACAGGTAGGCACCGAGGGCGTAGAGGGCACCGCGGGTACTGCCGCCGGAGACAGGAGGGGCGGCGGGGGTCACCGATTCAGCCTACGCGCGGGGCGACGCCGCGAGCCGCCGTTCCCCACCGCTTTCCTGCCACCTCGCGACGCGGGGCTGACGGAACGACGAAGGCCCCGCATGCCGGAGCATGCGGGGCCTTCGTGCAGGACTGCGCGATCAGCGGACGACGACCGCCAGCACGTCGCGAGCCGAGAGCACCAGGTACTCGTCGGCGCCGAACTTGACCTCGGTGCCGCCGTACTTGCTGTAGAGCACGCGGTCGCCGACGGCGACGTCGAGGGGGACGCGGTTGCCGTTGTCGTCGATACGGCCGGGTCCGACGGCGACGACCTCGCCCTCCTGCGGCTTCTCTTTGGCGGTGTCAGGGATGACGAGACCACTCGCGGTGGTCTGCTCAGCCTCGACCTGCTTGATGACGATGCGGTCCTCGAGCGGCTTGATGGAAACCGACACGGTCTACCTCTTTCTCGTTACAGAAGACTTGTCAGCACTCACACGGGGAGAGTGCTAATTCGAGTCTAGGGAAGCACTGGCACTCACGCAACGCGAGTGCCAACACAATCGCCCGCTTAGGCTGAATCGGTGGATACCCGCGAGCTCACCGCCCTGCTGACGCCCGACGGCCTCCGCCTGCTCGACGAGGTGGGCGGCATCGAGTCCACCGATGACGCGGCCCGAGCCGTCTCTCGACTCCGCGCGGCCGGGCACTCCCCCGATCTCGTGTCGGCCGTCGTCGGTCAGGCACGTCTGCGGGTGCGCGGAGCGGCCAAGTTCGGCCCGTTCGCCGAGCGCATGCTTTTCACCCGCGCCGGCCTCGAGCAGGCGACGCGCCTGTCGATCGCCGCCCGCCACGCCGGACGCTTCCGCGCGGCCGGTCTCGACCGCGTCGCCGACCTCGGCTGCGGCATCGGCGGCGACGCCCTCGGACTGGCGGGGCTCGGCATCCGGGTGCACGCCGTCGACGCCGACGAGGTGACGGCCGCGATCGCCGCGTACAACCTCGCCCCCTTCTGCGAGACCGTGACCGTCGCGCACGGCCGCGCCGAAGACACCGACCTCGATCAGACGGATGCCGTCTGGCTCGACCCGGCACGCCGCACGGCCGGGCACTCCGAGACGCGGCAGGTGTCGTCGAGCGAATGGTCGCCCTCGCTCGAGTGGGTCTTCGCTCTGCTCGAGAGCACGCCCGGGGGCGTGAAGCTCGGCCCGGGTTTCGATCGCGAGCGGATTCCCGACGACGTCGAAGCGCAGTGGATCAGCGCCGACGGGTCGACCATCGAACTGGTGCTGTGGTCGGGAGTGCTGGCCCGCGAGAACGTGCGCCGGGCTGCTCTCGTCGTGCGCGGATCCGACGCCTGGGAGCTCACCGCCCCCGCCGACTCCCCCGACGTCGAGCAGCGCGAGCTGGGCGCCTTCGTGCACGAACCCGACGGGGCGATCATCCGCGCCCGGCTGATCGGCGAGGTCGCCCGCGCGCTGCAGGCGGGCATGCTCGCGCCCGGCATCGCCTACCTCACGTCGGACGCCGCCCTCACAAGTCCGTTCGTGTCGTCGTTCCGCGTGCGGGAAGAGCTCCCGGCCGACCCGAAGAAGCTCGCCCAGGCCCTGCGTGCGCGCGGCATCGGCACCCTGGAGATCAAGAAGCGCGGCGTCGACGTCGACCCCGCCGCACTGCGCAAGAAGCTGTCGCTGCGCGGCGACGAGTCGGCGACCCTGCTGCTCACCCGCATCGGCTCGAAGCGGCTCGCGCTGCTGGCCGATCGGGTGTGAGCCCGGTCGTCACACGACGGCGAGCTGCGAGAACCCCCAGATCAACCACCCGGCGCTGAACGCCACCGACGTCAGCGCGAGCGCGAGCGCCCACGCGGCGACGCGACGACTGTCGTGCGCGCGGCGCAACGACACGATGGCGATGATCGCCGCGAGCGCTCCGAGCGGCAGGAGCCAGCCGGTGAACAGGGCCGCCCCGAGGGCGAGGATCGAGACGCCGAGCGCCCACGGCGCCAGGGACCGCGGGGTGGGCGGCGCCGGCGGGACGTAGGGGATGACGTGATCGCCGAAGGCGGCCATCTCGAGCTGCGCCGTGGGCAGGCGCTCCGGGTCGCCCTCGTCGTCGCGCCGAGCGGACGCCGCCGCCTGGGTGATGGCGGCGCGCAGGTCGTCGGCGGGCTCGACGCTCTCGGCGACCTTGCGCGCGCGCCGCGTCGGCGGGGCCGCCTCGCTCATGCGACGCGTCCGGAGCCCGGCCCGGGGGCCTCGGCATCGGGATCCTCGGCGACCTGGATCTCGGTCACCGGCAGCGTGGAGTCGGCGCCGAACGCCAGGGTCGAGGGCCGGCGCCCCGACGAGATGAGCTCCGCGGCGAGGGCGGCGATCATCGCGCCGTTGTCGGTGCACAGGCTCAGCGGCGGGATGCGCACGGCCACACCCGCCGCCGCCGCGCGCTCGAGGGCGACGTCGCGCAGGCGCTTGTTGGCGATGACCCCGCCGCCCAGCAGCAGGCGCGGGACGTCGTGGCGCGCACACGCGTCGAGGGCCTTGGTCACGAGCACGTCGACGACGGCTTCGCGGAACGACGCCGCGACGTCGGCGACGGGCACCGGCTGCCCCGCGGCCTCGTGCTGCTCGACCCAGCGGGCGACGGCGGTCTTGAGGCCCGAGAACGAGAAGTCGTAGCGGTGGGATGCCATGTCGGAGGCGCGCGACATGCCCCGCGGGAACCGGATCGCGGTGGGATCGCCCGAGGCTGCCGCCCTGTCGATCTCGGGGCCGCCGGGGTAGGGCAGCTTCAGTAGTCGGGCGACCTTGTCGAACGCCTCGCCCGCGGCGTCGTCCATGGTCTCGCCGAGCAGTTCGACGTCGCTGGTGAGGTCGCGCACGAGCAGCAGCGAGGTGTGCCCCCCGCTGACGAGCAGGGCGACGGTGGGGTACTCGAGTTCGGCGGCGTCGTCGTCGAGGATGTCGGCGGCGATGTGACCGACCAGGTGGTTCACGGCGTAGAGCGGCTTGTCGAGGGCGACGGCGAGGCCCTTCGCGGCCCCCACCCCGACCATCAACGCACCCGCGAGGCCGGGACCGCTGGTGACGGCGACCGCGTCGAGCTCGGCGAGCGTCACGCCCGCCTCGGCGAGCGCGGCGTCGATCGAGGGCTGCAGCGCCTCGAGGTGCGCGCGGGCGGCGACCTCGGGGACGACGCCGCCGTAGCGGGCGTGCTCGTCCATGCTCGAGGCGATGGTGTTGCTCAGCAGCGTGCGACCGCGGACGATGCCGATGCCGGTCTCATCGCAGCTGGTCTCGATGCCGAGCACGAGGGGCGCGTCCATCAGCACCAGCCCTTTCCGGTGGCGGGGGGAGCGGGGGTTCCGGCTCCGTCGGCGGGCTCGGGCGCCGGGGTGGCCGAGACGGCGGCGGATCGATCGGATCCCTCGGCGGGCTCACCGCCCCGGGTCTCGGCGCGGCGGGTGGCCCACCCGCGCAGGTCGAGCTGCATCACGAGGGCGTCGACGTCGTCGGGCTGGTAGTAGCGCGGACGCCGGCCGACCTCGGCGAAACCCTCCGAGGCGTACAGGGTCTGGGCGACGGGGTTGTCGGCGCGCACCTCGAGGAACACCTCGTGCACGTCCCGCCGCACGGCCTCGTCGAGCAGCGCCGTCAACAGGGCCCGGCCGCGACCTCGGCCCCGCGCCGTCTCGGCGATCGTGATGGTCTGGATATCGGCATCCCGCGCGCCCCGCGCGGCGCGCAGGCCGGCGTAGCCGACGAGGCGGCCGGCCTCTTCGACGACGACGTACCACCCGTGCGGTGAGACGAGCTCCTCGCGCATCATGGCGGGACTCCACGCGTCGGTGGGGAACGACGCGTGCTCCAGTGCCATGATCGCGTCGAGGTCGGCCGAGGTGGCGGCGCGCGTGGGCATCAGCTCACCCGCTTGGGCGCGTGGGCGGCGACGACGTCGGGGCTGCGCAGGTACAGCGGCTCGCCGTCGGCGAGGGTGCGGCCGGCGTCGAGCGCCCGCGCGGCGGCGAGCGCGATCATGGCGGCCGACACCGCGGTGGCGTCGTAGCGGCGTGCCCCGGCGGCGGCGAGGCGTTCGTCGAGCTCGTCGCGCGGGCTGAGAGCGGCATCCGTGACGCGCACCGGCAGCCCGTCGTCGTCGAGGCCGTCGTAGATGCTGAAGGCGAACTCCTTGCGGCGCGCGTCGGTCACCACGGCGAAGCGGCCGGTGTCGGTGCCCGTGAGGGCGTCGGTCAGCAGAACGCCCAGCGCGACGCCGTCGTGGCTGGGGACGGGGACGGCGGGGATGCCGCGCCCCAACGCGTACACCCGCGCGGTCGCGATGCCCACGCGCAGGCCCGTGAAGGGGCCGGGACCCATGCCGATGGCGACGTGCGTGGGCGCGGGGGCGACCGCGCTGGCCCGCCTTAAGAGGTCGCCGATGACCTCCGCGTGTCCGAGCGGATTGCTGCTGTGCTCGTCGACGAGCACCTCGCCGTCGCGCGAGATCGCGGCCACGGCGGTGCCGAGCGAGGTGTCGATGCCGAGAATCACCGTTCCAGCGTATCCGGCACCTCCCCTGTGCCATCCGACTTCGTCGTCCGCTCCGAAGAGAGGGCATGGATGCCATCGACCTCGACCTGCGCCGTGTCGTCGTCCCCACGGGGGTGGGGCCGATCGTGGCGCACGCCGGGCGTGGTTCGGGCAGTCCGGTCGCGACCGTGCTGCTGCACGGTGCCGCCGGATCGTGGCACACCTGGGAGCCGATGATCGCGGCCTCCGATGCTCTCGGGCTCCCGTTGTCGGATATCGTCGCGCTCGACCTGCCCGGCTGGGGCGAGTCACCGGGACCCGTCCCCGATCCGGCCGAGCTGGCGGTCGCGATCGCGGCGGTGGCCCGCGCGCTGGGGTATCCCCGGTGGCGGGTGGTCGGGCACTCGCTCGGCGGGGTGATCGCCCTCGACATCGCCGCACGCTTCCCGCGCGAGACGGTGGCCGTCGGTGTCGTGTCGCCCAGCGGGGCGGGCGCACGCGCGGTGACGCGGCGCCCGGTCTCCGGCGCCGTACGGCTCCCGTGGCTGGCCGGCATGGTGGTCGCGATGCGGGTGCTGCGAGGTCTCGGGCCGCTCGCTGGGCCCCTGCTGCGCCTGCTCCGCCGCACGGGGGCGCTGCGCACGCTGTCGCGGCCGCTGTTCCGGCATCCGGAGCACGTCGACCGCGAAGTCACCGATGCCCTGGCGACCGAGATCCGCCCCGCGGCCTTCCTCGCCGCCGCGCGCCTGTCACGCACGCACGACGACGGGGTGTGGCGCCGCATCGCGTGCCCTGTGAGGTCGGTGCGCGGATCGCACGACGTCTTCGTCGCCGCGCGCGATGCGCGCACCTGGGGGCGACTGATGCGCGACTACGACGACCGTGTGCTCGACGACAGCGGGCACTTCGCCCACGTCGAACAGCCCGTCCTCACCCTGCGGGCCCTGCGCGAGGTGTGGGCCGCCGACCGCGCTCCGGCGCGACGCCGCTCCGACGCGCGCGCCTGAGCCTGGTCGGCGGACGGGCGAGGGGTCGCACCGCCGCTATCGCGCGATCGGCAATCGCAGCGTCACGACGGTTCCGGCTCCCTCTCGCGAGCGCAGGTCGACATCGCCCCCGTGACGGCGCAGGATCGTGCGCACCAGCGACAGGCCGATCCCTGATCCGGCGACATCGCGGGCATTGGCCGCGCGGGCGAGGTCGTCGAAGACGTGCTCCTGCGCGTCGGCCGGGATTCCGCGACCCGTGTCGGCCACCTCGACCACCACCGCGCCGGCGTCTTCGCGCAGGCGGACCTCGATCGGTCCGTCGGTCGAGAACTTCACGGCATTGGCGAGCACGTTGTCGACAGCGAGGGCGAGAAGGTCGGGATCGGCCGGCAGGGGCGGCACGGCCCACGGCACCCGCTCGGCGACGATGCGGATGCGCCCCCGCGTCTCGGGACGCTGGTCGTGCACGGCGTCGACGGCATCGCGCACGAGCATCTCGAGGTCGACCGGCTCGGTCTCGAGCGGGCGGGTCTCGATCTCGGCCAGTTTGCGCAGATCGCCGACGAGGGCCGCGAGTCGCCGCGCCTGCCCGTCGATCACGGCCACGTGAGCGGGCGCGGTGGCGGGATCGACGCCGGCGAGGGTGGCGCGGATGGCCGTGATGGGGTTCTTCAGCTCGTGGTCGAGGCGGGCGAGGAACCGGCGGTGCTCCTCACGCTCGGTGGCCCGGCCCGCCGCCCACGCCTCGGCGCTCTGACGCGCGCGCGACGCGGCGACGCGCCGACGCCGCGCGCCGATGAGCAGCACGACACCGATCACGGCCGAGACCACGACACCGAGCAGCAGGACCACCGCCGGAAGGGCGGTCGCCACCGTCACGACCCGGCGCTCGCCCGCCAAGGCCATCACTCCCGCGGTGAGGGCAGCGAGGAGCACGGGGGCGCAGACGGCACCGATCCGCACCGCGCGGCTCACGGGGTCACCACCGCGTGCACGAAGCGGTACCCCGCGTTCTGCACCGTGTCGATGAAGCGCGGCGCGCCGGGGTCGTCGTCGAGCACGCGGCGCAGCTCGGCGACCCGGTGGTCGACGGCGCGCGTGCTCGTGGCGACCTCGAACCCCCACAACGCCGAGAGCAGCCGGTCGCGCGTGTGCACCTCGCCGGGGTGGGTCATGAGATAGTCCAGCAGCATCACGGCCTTGGGGGTGAGGGAGAGCTCCGCCCCGCCCAGCCACACCCGCCGGGCGGACCGGTCGAGCTCGAGCGCACCCGCGCGCACCCGCGACGACGCGCTCAGGGGACGCTCGCCGGGAACCGTGCGCCGAAGTACGGCGCGCACGCGCGAGAGCAGCTCCTGGGGATCGAAGGGCTTGTTGAGGTAGTCGTCGGCCCCCTCGTCGAGGGCGGCGCTGCGCTCGTACGACTCCCCCACCTGCGTCAGCAGGATGATCGGCAGCCAGCGCCCCTCGGCACGAACGCGTCGCACGAACGCGCGTCCGTCGACCCGCGGCATGATGACATCGCACACCGCGAGCGAGACATCGGCATCCGCCAGCAGGTCCAGCGCCTCCTGCCCGTCGGCGGCGACGATCACCCGGTACCCGCTGCGTTCGAGGAACGCGCCCAGGCCGGCGCGGATGGTCTCGTCATCGTCGACGAGCAGGATGCCGGGACGCTCGTCGCCCGTCATGAGGTACGCGTCGCCAGCAGAGGGATGCCGACCGACACGGCGACGACGAAGACGACGCCGATCACCGCGGCGGCGATGGCCAGGTACCCCAGCACGAGTCCCGCGATCGCGAGGGCACCGCCGCCGTCGCCGGTGCGGCGGATCTGCGACAGCGCGATGTGGCCGAAGATCACCGGCAGCAGACCGAAGCCGCAGAGGCCCAGCACGAGGGCGGCGATCGCCAGGCCGTTCGTGCGACGCGCGGGCGGCGCCCATGCGGCCTGCGGGGCGCTCATCGCTCGTCCCGCAGCACGGTCGTCGCGACGCCGGTGTCGTCGACCCGCGGCGCGCTGCCGCGCCAGACGACCGTGTTCACGTCTCCGCTGACGGAGAGGTCGGTCAGGGCCTTCGCGTACACGACCAACCCGTCACCCGTGACGGTGAGCGTCGACACGTCGTCGAGGATCACGACCGCCGCGAAGCCCGACACGGTGACGTCGTCGCAGGCCCCCTCGACCCGCACGACCCTTCCGTCGTCGGGGATGACGAGACCGGGGGTGCACGCGATGGTCGAGTCGGCCAGGGCGATCGCTTCGTCGCGGGTGCGCAGGTTCGAGGTGCTGTCGACGCCGGCAGTCGGGGCCGTCGACGTCGGGGCGGCGGGCGGTGCCGTGCGAGCGGGCGCCGCGGGCGCGGCGGTGGTCGCCGCCGGCACGGGCGTCGAGATCACGGCATCCTGGCCCTCGTCGACGCGGATCGAGCAGCCGGCGAGCATCCCGGCGACGAGCCCCGCGGCGAGCAGGGAGAGGGCGGTTCTGCGCATGTTCAGCCTCCGAATGAGGGGACGAGGATCTCGACCCGGCGATTGAGTTGCCGACCCGCGGGGTTGTCGACCCCGTCGAGCTCGTTGGCGGCGACCGGACGCGACTCACCGTAGCCCTCGGCCGTCCAGGCCACGGGCGTGGCGCGTTCGGTCAGGGCGGCGACGACGGCTCGCGCGCGCCGCTCCGACAGGTCCTGGTTCTCGGCGTCGGTGCCGATCGCATCCGTGTGCCCCGAGACGGTCGCCGCCGGCACCCGGCCGTCGATCAGCACGGCCGCGAGCGCGTCGAGCACGGCGGCGGCATCGGCGCGCAGCTCGGCCGAGTCGAAGTCGAACAGCACGGCGTCCGAGAGCGTCAGGGTCGTGCCGCAGCTCGCGACCGGGGCGAGGGCCGCCAGCGGCGGGAACACACCCAACCGCGGCACCGGGGGCAGCGGGTCGACGGTCACGGGCTCACCGTCGACGCGGCCGGTGCCGTCGCCGAAGTTCTGCACCGTGAGGGTGCCGTCGGTGTACGTCCCCGCTCCGTCGCCGAAGTTCTGGATCGCGACCTCGCCCGACCGGTACGTCCCCGACCCGTCGCCGAAGTTCTGGATGCTCTCGTCGCCGTGCGTGGAGGTTCCCGACCCGTCGCCGAAGATCTGCACCTGGCGCGACGCGTCGACGTACGTGCCCGAACCGTCGCCGAAGTTCTGGATCGCGACCTCGCCCGACCGGTACGTCCCCGACCCGTCACCGAAGTTCTGGATCTCGACACCGTCGATCGTCGTGGTCCCCGAGCCGTCGCCGAAGTTCTGGACGGTTCCGTCGGCGCCGGTGTACGAGCCGGAACCGTCGCCGTAGAGCACGGCCGTGCCGGCCGACGTGGACACCTGGCCGGGGGTCCCGCACGCCGCGGAGGCCACCGTCACCCCCGGCGCACTCGACAGCGTCGACGCCGCCGAGATCGTGAACGCCGACGCCGAGCCGCCCAGCAGCGACAGGTCGGGCAGCACGAACAGGGGCACGGGCGGGATCTCGCCGACGTCGTAGCCGGGCACGCGAGCGGCTGAGGCCGCGGCCGCCGTCGCCGTGGACACGGGGGTGTCGGCGGCCGCCGACGACCTCACGGTCGACGGCACCGGCTCCGAGACGCAGCCGGCCAGGCTCATCACGACGACGGAGGCCGAGACGGCCGCGGCCAGGCGAACCGCCGTGGGGCGGAGCGCGGCGGGGAGGCGAGGGGATCGACTCATGGCATCCACCGTATTGAAGCGCCGCGCCGCCGTGGTCGCGGGGGTGTCGCAACCGTGTCGCGATTCCGCGACACGTCCCGTCAGGGTCGGCGCGAGATGGTCACGGTGCGCGGGGCGTCGGCGTCGAGCTCGACGGTGTGCACCGCGATCTCACCGCAGGCGTTGTCGACCCCGCGGCCGCCGGTCTGACGGTCGATCTCGATCTCCCACCACGTGTCGGCGAGGTACTCGGCCACCCCGCTCCCCCACTCGACGACGACGGCGGAACCCGCCACGTCGATGTCGAGGTCGTCGAGCTCGACCGCGGCTCCCAAGCGATAGGCGTCCACGTGCACGAGCGGCGTGCCGCCCCCGAGCGAGGGATGCGTGCGCGCGATCACGAACGTCGGGCTCTGCACCGGACCCCGGATGCCGAGTCCCTCACCGATCCCGCGGGTGAGGGTCGTCTTGCCGGCGCCGAGCGGGCCGGTCAGCACCACGACGTCGCCGGGAGCGAGCGCGCGCCCGACGGCGCGGCCCAGGTCCTCCATATCGGCCGGACCCGCGACCTCGCGCACGCCCAGCAGCTCGTCGGGAACGCTCACGCGCCCACCTCCCGCCGGGGGACCCGGACCCCCACGCGCGTGACGATCTCGTAGTCGATGGTGTCGGCGGCATCCGCCCAGTCCCGCGCCGACGGCACGCCCAGCGTCGGGTCGCCGAACAGCACGACCTCGTCGCCCACCGCGACCGGGTGATCGCCGACGTCGACGACGAACTGGTCCATCGCGATGCGACCGGCCACTGTGAAGCGTCGCCCGTTGATCGACACCGACCCCCGACCCGACGCCTGGCGGGGCACGCCGTCGGCGTAGCCGAGCGGAACGAGCGCCAGCGTCGTGTCGCTCTCGGTGCGGTAGTCGTACCCGTACGACACCCCGGTGCCCGCGGGCACGCGCCGTACCGCCGCGACGGCGCCGCGCAGCGTCATCGCCGGGCGCAGCCCCAGGTCGGCGGGCGTCCGGCCGTCGAACGGCGAGACCCCGTAGAGACCGATGCCGATGCGCACGCATCCGAGTCGCGCCTCGGGCAGGGCGATCGCGGCGTTCGTCGCCGCGATGTGGCGAAGCGGCGGGTGAAGACCGGCGGATGCCGCCAGGATGACACCCTCTTCGAACCGGGCGAGCGCGGCACGGTCGTCGGCCTCGCTCGTGTTGGACAGGTGCGAGAACAGCCCCACGACGCGCAGCCGCCCGATGCGCTCCAGACGGGCGGCCTCGGAGAACACCACGCGCCAGTCGGCCGGCGCGATGCCGTTGCGCGATAGACCCGTCTCGATCTTGAGGTGCACCGCCGCCGGGCGATCGCCCTGCGCCGCCTCGCCCGCGCGCAGAAGCTGGTCGATGTCGGAGATGCCGAGCTCGATGTCGTTTCGCACGGCCTCGCCGAACGCCGCGCCGGGCGCGTGGAGCCACGCGAACAGCGGAGCGCGGATGCCCGCTCGCCGCAGCGCCAGCGCCTCGTCGATGTCGGAGACGCCGATGCGGGCCGCTCCCCCGCGGAGCGCGGCGACCGCGGCACGGTAGGCGCCGTGGCCGTACCCCTCGGCCTTGACGACCGCGATGATCTCGGAGTCGGTGAGCTTTCGCAGGTGGCGCACGTTCTCGGTGATCGCGTCGACATCGATGAGCGCTTCGCGCAGCACGCCGGGTGCCATTCTCATACGGTGTCCTCTCGGGTGGTCTCGGGGGCGGATGCCGGGGGCCCGTCGATTGCGACAAGCTCGACGCCCGCGCTCGTCGGCGCAGGCTGCCCCGCCGCGATCGCACCGGGCGCCGGAACGACCTCGCTCGCTTCGGCGATGACGTACGCCGTCGCGAGGCCCGCATCGTGCGACATCGACAGGTGCAGCGCGGTGATCCCCCGCTCGGCGACGGTCGCGGCGGTCTCACCGCGGAGCGCGAACACGGGCCGGCCCGAGGGCTCGGACGCCACCTCGATGTCGGTCCAGTGCACACCGTCCGACCCGCCGAGCGCCTTGATCAGGGCCTCCTTCGCGGCGTACCGGGCGGCGAGCGAGCGCGGCTTGAGCACGCGCTCGGCCGGGGCGAACAGGCGGGGAAGCAGGCGCGGGGTGCGTGCGAGCGTCGCGGTGAAGCGCGGAACGTCGACCACGTCGACGCCGATTCCGACGATCATGCGCCCTCCCCTCGTGGCATCCTCTCCATTCTGCCGGTGCCGGCCGACATCGGCCGCGGCGGGCCGATCCGACGCGGGCCGAACTCCTGAGAAAAGGCGTCCAGGGCCGCTCCCGAGGTCGCTTCACCCTCAATCGAGCGAGAACTCAGGAGTTCGGCCCGGCTCGATCGGCGCTCCGCGATGCGAGGAACGACGAAGGGGCCGGATGCCACGGCATCCGGCCCCTTCGCACGAGACGACTACTCGACCGTCACCGACTTCGCCAGGTTGCGCGGCTGGTCGACGTCGAGACCCTTGGCCTCGGCCAGACTCATCGCGAAGATGTGCAGCGGCACGACCGCCAGCAGCGGCTCGAAGAGCGGGGCCGCCAGCGGAATGCGCAGCACCTCGTCGGCCGCGGGCAGCACGGCGACGTCGCCCTCTTCGGCGATCGCGATGACGCGGGCGCCGCGGGCGCGGATCTCCTGAATGTTCGAGACGACCTTCTTGTGCATCTCGCCCGAGCCGCGCGGCGAGGGCACGACGACGAAGACGGGCTGGCCGGGCTCGATCAGCGCGATGGGGCCGTGCTTGAGCTCACCGGCGGCGAAGCCCTCGGCGTGGATGTACGCCAGCTCCTTGAGCTTGAGGGCACCCTCGAGCGCGATGGGGTACCCCACGTTGCGGCCGAGGAACAGCACCGAGCGGGTGTCGGCCATCCAGTGCGCCAGCTGCTCGATGCGCGCCTGCTCGGTCTCGAGCACGCGGGCGATCTTGCCCGGAACGGCCTCGAGCTCGGTGACGGCCTCGACGGCGACGACCGGGTCGATGGCTCCGCGGACACGACCCACGTGCAGGGCGAGAAGATACAGCGCGGTGATCTGCGCGACGAAGGCCTTCGTCGACGCCACGGCGACCTCGGGTCCCGCGTGCGTGTAGACGATGGCATCCGACTCACGCGGGATGGTGGCACCCTGCGTGTTGCAGATCGACAGCGTCTTGGCCCCCCGCGAGCGGGCGTACTTCACGGCCATGAGCGTGTCCATGGTCTCGCCCGACTGGCTGATCGAGACGACCAGTGTGCGCGCGGACAGCACCGGGTCGCGGTAGCGGAACTCGTGGGCGAGCTCGACGTCGACGGGAACGCGGGTCCACGTCTCAAGCGCGTACTTGCCGACCATGCCGGCGTAGGCGGCCGTGCCGCACGCGATCACGAGGATGCGGTCGATGTCGGCGAGGAAGTCGTCGAGCCCCTCGAGCTCGGGGATCTCGACGCGGCCCTCGTGGATGCGACCGCGGATGGTGTTCGCGACGGCCTCGGGCTCCTCCGAGACCTCCTTGGCCATGAACGACGACCAGCCGCCCTTCTCGGCGGCCGACGCGTCCCACGTGACCTCGAAGGCCTCGACCTCGACGGGGGCGCCCGAGAAGTCGGTGACCTCGACACCGTCGGGCGTGATCGCGACGATCTCGTCCTGGCCGATGGCGAGCGCGTTGCGGGTGTGCTCGACGAAGGCGGCGACGTCGGATCCGAGGAAGTTCTCTCCCTCACCGAGCCCGATGACCAGGGGCGAGTTGCGGCGAGCGCCGACGACCAGGCCCGGGTGATCCTCGTGCATGGCGAGCAGCGTGTACGCGCCCTCGAGACGCGAGACGACGGCGCGGAACGCCTGCACCAGGTCTTTGGTACGGGCGTACTCGCGACCGATCATGACCGCGGCGACCTCGGTGTCGGTCTCGCTGCGGAAGGCGAAGCCCTCGCCGACGAGCTCGCTCTTCAGCTCGGCGAAGTTCTCGATGATGCCGTTGTGGATGACGGCGAGCTTGTCGTCGTCGGCCAGGTGGGGGTGGGCGTTGGCGTCGGTCGGGCCGCCGTGCGTCGCCCATCGCGTGTGGCCGATGCCGGTGGTGCCGTTCGGCATGGGCGAGGACTCGAGGTCGTCGCGCAGCACCGCGAGCTTGCCCGCGCGCTTACGCATGCCGAGCCCGCCCTCACCGTCGATGACGGCGATCCCAGCGGAGTCGTAACCCCGGTATTCCAGCCGCGACAGACCCGCCAGAAGAATGTCCTGGCTCTGCCGGGGACCCACGTAACCGATGATTCCGCACATGGGTCCGAGTCTACGTGGCGGGACTGAGCGAACCCCGTCGAAGCCCTCGCGCGCGGCGAGCCGCTCAGAGCTTGCGCAGCAGCACCGACTCGACGGTGTGGTCGGCGCCCTTCTGCAGCACGAGCTTCGCGCGGTGGCGCGTGGGGAGCACGTTCTCTTCGAGGTTCGGCAGGTTGATCTCGCGCCAGTACCCCAGGGCCCGCTCGACGGCCTCGTCGTCGCTGATGTCGGCGAAGACCCGGAAGAACGACGTGGGGTTGGTGAAGGCGTTGTCGCGCAACGCCAGGAAGCGGTCGACGTACCAGCGCTCGATGTGTGCCGCGTCGGCATCCACGTAGATCGAGAAGTCGAACAGGTCGCTGACGGCGACCTCGTTGGGCGACGGCGGCGGTTGCAGAACGTTGAGCCCCTCGACGATGACCACGTCGGGGCGGTGCACGCTCACGTGCGCGTCGGGCATGATGTCGTACCGCACGTGCGAGTAGAACGGTGCCCGGGCCTCGCCGGCGCCCGACTTCACCTCGCTGAGGAACTCCACCAGCGCCCGCCGGTCGTACGACTCGGGAAAGCCCTTGCGGTCCATCAACCCGCGTCGCTCGAGCTCGGCGTTGGGATAGAGGAAGCCGTCGGTCGTCACGAGCTCCACGCGGGGAGTGTCGGGCCAGCGGCTCATGAGTTCGCGCAGCAGGCGCGCGATGGTCGATTTTCCCACCGCAACTGAACCGGCGACGCCGATGACGAAGGGGGTCGTGGCGTCGGGCTCGCCCAGGAACTCGCTCGTGTCGGCGCCGAGTCGGCGGGTCGCCCGCGCATACAGGCTCAGCAGACGACTGAGCGGCAGATACACCTCGGCCACCTCGCGAGGGTCGAGGCGGTCGCCGATGCCCCGCAGCTGCACGATCTCGTTGTCGGTGAGCGGCTGCGCGATCCCCCCGGCCATGCGGGCCCAGTCGTCACGATCGATCTGGCGGTAGGGGCTCAGCGACGGCGCGGGAGCGGCGGTCTCGGCGGCGGACACCCGCCCATGCTACCGGCGTCGCCTTCCTCCCCCGCGGATCACCCCGTCACCGCGTGCCCCACTACGCTCGGACCGTGCGCCTGGGAGTCCTCGACATCGGTTCGAACACCGTCCATCTGCTCGTCGCGAACGCCCGGGCCGGAGGTCGTCCCACCGCGACGACCTCGCACCGCTCGGTCCTGCGCCTCATGCGGTATCTGCAGCCCGACGGGTCCATCTCGCCCGAGGGTGTGAAGGGCCTCGTGGATGCCGTGACCGCTGCCTGCGCGACGGCCAAGGCCGAGGGCGTCGACGAGTTGCTCGCGACCGCGACGTCGGCCGTTCGCGATGCGACCAACGGCGAGGCCGTCATCGCGCTGATCGAGGAGGCCCTGGGCCAGCCCCTGCAGGTGCTCGGGGGCGAGACCGAGGCGCGCTTCACCTACCTCGCGGTGCGGCGGTGGTTCGGCTGGTCGGCCGGGCAGATCCTGTTGTTCGACATCGGCGGCGGGTCGCTCGAGATCGCCGGCGGTGCCGACGAGCTGCCCGATCTCGCCGAGTCGGTGCCCCTGGGCGCGGGCCGTTCGACCGTGCAGTTCCTTCCGCACGATCCGCCGAGCGCCGACGAGATCGACGCGCTGCGCCAGCACGCCATGACGGTGCTCGCGCCGGTGGCCGAGCGCTTCGCCGCGCTCCCCCGTCCCGACCACGTCGTGGGCTCGTCGAAGGCGATCCGCTCGCTCGCGAAGCTCGCGGGCTACCCGGTGCCGGGGTGGTCGGGCATCGACCGCATGGTCCTGCCCCGGCGGGAGTTGAAGGACTGGATCCCGCGCCTCGCGCGCATCCCCGCCGACGCCCGCGAGGCCCTTCCCGGCATCACGGCCGATCGCACGTTCCAGATCGTCGCCGCCGCGATCGTGGTGGAGCGGGCGATGAAGGCCCTCGACGTCGAGGAGCTCGAGGTCTCTCCGTGGGCGCTCCGCGAGGGCGTCCTGCTGCGCTACATCGAGTCGCTCGAGTACTGACGCCGCGGCGTCGGCGTGCTCCGCCCCTCGTGTGAAGGGGCGTGAGCCCGCCGACGGGCCGGATTACAGCGCCAAGCGCTCCTGCACGACCTCGGCGAGACGGTCCGCGTGCGCGCGGGCGTCTTCTTCGGACGCGGCTTCGACCATGACGCGCACGAGCTGCTCGGTGCCCGAGGCGCGCAGCAGCACGCGGCCCGAGTCGCCCAGTTCGGCGGTGGACGCGGCGACAGCCTCCTGCACCGCGTGGTCGTGCACGCCGTCGCGATCGACGCCGCGCACGTTCACGAGCACCTGCGGGTACACCGTCATGATCGAGGCGAGCTCACCGAGCGTCTTGCCCTGTCGCGCCATCTCGGCGACGAGGTGCAGCCCGGTGAGCAGGCCATCACCCGTCGTCGCGAAGCGGCTCATGATGACGTGGCCCGACTGCTCGCCACCGAGGGAGTAGCCGCCCTCGTTCATGGCCTCGAGCACGTAACGGTCGCCGACGCCGGTCTGCAGGACCCGGATGCCATGGGCCTCCATCGCGCGGTGCAGGCCGAGGTTGCTCATGACCGTCGCAACGAGCGTGTCGTCGACGAGCGCACCACGCTGCTTCATCGCCACCGCGAGGATGGCCATGATCTGGTCACCGTCGACGATGTTGCCCTGCGCGTCGACGGCCAGACAGCGGTCCGCGTCGCCGTCGTGGGCGATGCCGACGTCGGCGCCGAGGCGCACGACGGCTTCGGCGAGCACGTCGAGGTGCGTCGAGCCCACGCCGTCGTTGATGTTCAGACCATCGGGTTCGGCGCCGATGACGGTGACCGTCGCGCCGGCGTCCTTGAACGTCTCGGGCGACACGCCGGCCGCGGCGCCGTGGGCGCAGTCGAGCACGACGTGGATGCCGTCGAGGCGGTGCGGCAGCGAGCCCAGCAGGTGCAGGACGTAGCGGTCCTCCGCGTCGGCGAACCGACGGATGCGACCGACGCCGGCCCCGGTGGGCTGCAGTCGTTCGCCCTCGAGCGCCTGCTCGATGCGCTGCTCGACCTCGTCGGGGAGCTTGGTGCCCCCGCGGGCGAAGATCTTGATCCCGTTGTCGGGAGCGGGGTTGTGCGACGCCGAGACCATCACACCGAAGTCGGCGTCATGGTCGGCGATGAGGAACGCGGTGGCGGGGGTGGGGATGACCCCGGCGTCGAGCACGTCGACGCCCGACGAGGCGAGTCCCGCAGCGACCGCGGCCGCGAGGAACTCCCCCGAGACGCGCGGGTCGCGCGCGACGACGGCGGTGAGGCGGCGGCCTTCGGCCTTCCGCGCCTCCGCCGAACGGCCCTGGCCCAGGACGACAGCAGTCGCCTGGGCCAGGTGCAGCGCGAGTTCGGCGGTGAGGAGGCCGTTGGCCAGCCCCCGCACCCCGTCCGTGCCGAAAAGAGGCATCCGGAGTTTCGAACTCAGCGCTTGGAGTACTGAGGCGCCTTGCGGGCCTTCTTGAGTCCGGCCTTCTTGCGCTCCTTGACGCGAGCGTCGCGCGAGAGGAAGCCGGCCTTCTTCAGGGTGGGGCGGTTGTTCTCTTCGTCGATGCCGTTCAGCGAACGGGCGATGCCGAGACGCAGCGCGCCGGCCTGACCCGAGGGGCCGCCACCGGAGATGCGTGCGATCACGTCGTACGAGCCCGCGAGCTCGAGCACCGTGAACGGGTCGTTGATCAGCTGCTGGTGCAGCTTGTTCGGGAAGTAGTCCTCGATCGTGCGGCCGTTGACCGTGATCGTGCCCGAGCCGGGAACCAGACGCACGCGGGCGATGGCCTGCTTGCGACGGCCGACGGCTGCGCCGGGAACCGAGAGAACGGGGCGCTCGGCCGCGACGACGGACTGCTCGGCCGGCGTCTCGGTGCTGTAGTTGCTGGGGTCGATGTTCGACACTGTTTCGTCCTTATCCGGCGGCGCTTACTGGGCGACCTGGTCGAAGGTGTAGGCCGTGGGCAGCTGAGCACCGTGGGGGTGCTCGGCGCCGCGGTACACCTTGAGCTTCTTGAGCTGCGCCGCGCCGAGGCTGTTCTTGGGCAGCATGCCGCGGATGGCCTTCTCGACCGCGCGGACGGGGTTCTTGTCGAGGAGTTCCTCGTACGTGACCGACTTGAGGCCGCCCGGGTAGCCCGAGTGGCGGTAGGCCTTCTTCTTCTGGAGCTTCTGACCCGTGAGCGCCACCTTTTCGGCGTTGATCACGATGACGAAGTCGCCCGAGTCGATGTGGTTGGCGAAGGTGGCCTTGTGCTTGCCGCGGAGGAGGACCGCCGCGTGCGAGGCCAGACGGCCGAGGACGACGTCGGTGGCGTCGATAACGACCCACTCGCGCGTGACCTCAGCGGCCTTGGGGGTGAAAGTGCGCGTCACAGTAGTGCTGCTTTCTTGTTCGAACGGAGGAGTTCGTGAATCCCGCTCCGGTGGTCCGTTCCCCGCCGATGACGGGGGAACAGGGCCGGTGGAGGGCTCACGTTCGGGCAACCCGCTCGCAGAGAGGCGGGCACCAAAGAGCAAGACTACGGCATCCGGATGCCAGCACCAAACGTCGCCGGCCCGCTCAGGCCGACAGGGTCCCCACCGCGATCAGGGCGTACCCCGTCGCGTTGAAGACGATATGCGTGAAAAGCGCGCCGCCCAGACGTCCCGAGCCGAGGACGAGGGCGCTGGCGACCAGTCCCAGGATGCCGAGGGTCGGCGCATCCACCGAGCCGGGCGCCGCGACCAGCAGGTGCGCGCCGACGAACGAGCCGGTCGACAGGGCCGCCGCGGCCACGCCGGCCGCCACCGGGCCGCTGAATCGTCGCAGCACCGTATAGACGCACACGAGAACGACGCCGCGGAAGAAGAACTCCTCTGCCGCGGACGACACGATCGTGCCGGCGACGGCGTCGAAGACGAAAGACGTGGGCAGCGCGCCGTCGGCCGAGAACGTCGTCGGCCAGGGGGCCGGCTCTCCCCCGGCTCCGGCGATCGCCCCCTGGGCCAGGCGCACGAGGACGCCGAACACGACCCCGTAGAGCAGGTCCACCGTTCGGAACACGAGCAGACCGCGAGGACGGGAACGACCGAGAGCGAACACGACGGGCACCGCGAAGGCGAGCCAGATCACCGCCTGCGCCGACGCCGCGCGGGTCTCGACGGGCAGCATCTCCGACGCGGCGCGCGACGCGAGCGCCCCCGCGCCCAGCGCGAGCACGGCCCAGCCGAGCATCTCGACGTCCCAGCGCGCGGTCGTGGAGCCGCCCTCGCGCCACCGGCGGGGCCGACGACGCCGGGCACGCCGGGCGGGGCTCGGGACGGCGGATTCGTCGCTCATGCGCGTCAGGCTAGGGCTGCAGGTCGCCGTCGACCCGGTCACCCCGCGCCTCCCCCGCGTCGACTCACCCGTTGGATCACGCGTTCTCACCCGCACGCGCGAACGCCCCGCCACCGGTGAGGTGACGGGGCGTCCGTGATGTCGTGTGCGCGTCCTCCGCGGATGCGGGCGAGAGGGGGACGCGGACCGATCAGCGCTGCAGGAAGTCGATCAGCACGCGGTTGAACTCGTCGGCGTGGCTGACGTTCACGCCGTGCGGGGCCCCCGCGACCACGTGCAGCTCGCTGCCCGCGATGGCCTCGTGCGTGCGCTTGCCCGACCCCTCGAAGGGCACCGTGGCGTCGCTGTCCCCGTGGATGACGAGGGTCGGAACGGTCACGTTCGGCAGATCCTCGCGGAAGTCGGTCGTGGCGAACGCCTCCATCGACTTCAGTGCTGCGTGGTGGTCGGCCTGGTTCGCGAGGCGCTCGGCTTCGACCTGCTCGGCCGCGGGCACGGCGAGCGCGCCGTCGACCGAGAAGAAGTCCGTCGTGAACTGGTGGTAGAACGCCTTCTCGTCGCCCTTCAGGCCCTGCTTCATGCCGTCGGCGGTCTCGTCGTCGAGGGGGCCCTCGGGGTTGTCCTCGGTCTTCGCCAGGTACGGGGGCACGGCTGCGGCGAAGACGACGCTGTGCACGCGACCCGATCCGTGACGCGTCAGGTAGCGGGCGACCTCGCCGCCGCCCATCGAGAAGCCGACGAGCGTGACGTCGCGCAGGTCGAGGGCGGTGAGGACGGCCTCGAGGTCGTCGGCGAACGTGTCGTAGTCGTACCCCGTACGGGGCTTGTCGCTCCGGCCGAAGCCGCGACGGTCGTACGTCACCACGCGGTGGCCGGCCGCCTCGAGGGCGGGCACCTGATGGGCCCAGGATTCGCCCGAGAGGGGCCATCCGTGGATCAGCACGACGGGGCGACCCGTGCCGCCCGTGTCGTCGACGTGCAGGTCGATGTCGGTCAGAAGTCCATGGTGTGCGGTGATCTCGCTCATGACCGCCATGGTTCGACTCCCACCTGTACGCGGGCCTGCCGTTGACGTTCCACCCGCGGCTTGCTAGAGCACCACTCGCACAGCGGTCGCCCGGATGCAACGACCGCCGCGCGCGCGAGCGGGCTGGCTAACCTGCCGCTATGGATTCGACCCGCATCCCCGGCATCACCCTGCTCGCCGTCGTCAGCGCTCTCGCCCTCAGCTCCTGCACCCCCGCTCCCGGAGGCGCGAACACGTCCGCCACCGACGAGACCGCGATCAGGGCGGCGAACACCGCCGAGGCCGATGCCGGCGGACGCGCGTTCGCCCTCGACCGCGGCGACGACGACTCCTGGGAGGTCCACGTCGCCGTCGGCGATCGCGAGGTCGAGGTGCACCTCGCGTCCGACGGGGCGACCGTGCAGTCCCGGAGAGACGACGACGGGATCGACGCCGACGAGCGCGCCGCCCTCGATGCGGCGGTGACGACGTTGGCCGACGCCGTCCGCATCGCCGCCGCCCAGAACCCGGGCGGCGACCGTATCGACGAGGTGGAGCTCGACGACGACGGAGGGGACTGGTCGTGGACGGTCGAGATGCAGAGCGGTGCCGTGGTGCGCATCTCCGCCGGCGACGGCGCGGTCGTCAGCACCGGCCGCTGAAGCAGAACGGGCGTGACCACGCAAGCCCGGACGGGAAGCTGCCCGCCCCGGGCCCGCCTGAATACGATTCCGTCATGAGCCACGCTGCCGACTCCGACGGTCACAGTCCGAGCGCCCGGGTGACCCCGGGTGCCGTCCTTCGCGGATCGGAGGAGGGAAGGCGATGAACGATCTCGTCCTCAACATCGTTCTCGTCGTCGTGTTCGTCCTCGTCGGCGGAGTCTTCGCCGCGACCGAGATGGCGCTCGTCACGCTGCGCGACAGTCAGGTGAACGCCCTGGCCGCCCGAGGCAAGCGCGGACAGAAGGTCGCCGAGCTCGCCCGGAACCCGAACACCTTCCTGTCGGCGGTGCAAATCGGCGTGACCGTGGCGGGCTTCGCGTCGGCCGCCTACGGCGCCTCCTCCATCGCCCCCTCGGTCACCCCGCTGTTCGAGGGTCTCGGTCTCGAGCCGGGCCTCGCGGCCACGGTCTCGACCATCGCGCTCACCCTGGTGATCGCCTACCTCTCGCTCGTCCTGGGCGAGCTCGTGCCCAAGCGCCTCGCCATCCAGCGCAACGCCGCGTTCGCGTACGCGGCGGCACCGGTGCTGAACGGGTTCGCGAAGCTGATGCGACCGGTCATCTGGCTGCTGTCGCTGTCGACGAACCTGCTGGTGCGTCTCCTGGGCGGCGACCCGAACAAGACCGGTGAGGAGCTCACCGAAGAAGAACTTCGCGACATCGTGTCGAGCCACGAGGGGCTTCCGGCTTACGAACGGCGCATCCTCGACGACGTCCTGTCCCTCCGCGACCGCCACGTGAGCGAGGTCATGCGCCCGCGACCGGAGGTCGTGACCCTGGATGCCGGCGGCACCATCGCCGAAGCCATGGATCAGGTGCGCGACCTCCCGTTCTCGCGGTACCCGGTGGCCGAGCAGACCATCGACGACGTCGTGGGCTTCGTCCACGTGCGCGACCTCTACGAAGACCCGGAGCGGCCCCTGGCCGCCGTGATGCGCGCGATCCGGTACTTCCCGTCGACGGCTCGGGTGCTGCCCACGCTCACCGCGATGCGCGCCGAGGGCAGCCACATCGCCGTCGTCGTCGACGAGTACGGCGGAACCGACGGCATCGTGACGCTCGAAGACCTGGTCGAAGAGGTCGTCGGCGAGATCTTCGACGAGTACGACACCGACGCCGAGCAACCCCTCGCCGAGGGCGAGCACGGCACCGTCGAGGGTCGCCTGAACCTGCAGGACTTCGAGGAGGCGACGGGGGTCAGCCTCCCCCGCGGCGCCTCCGACACGGTCGCCGGTTTCGTGGTCGAACGCCTGGGCCGGCTGGCCCGTGTCGGCGACACGGTCGAGGTCGACGGCGCCACGCTCCAGGTCAAGGCCGTGGATCGACGACGCGTGGCGGAACTGCTGGTGACGCGGCATCCCCTCGACGACGAGACTCCCGACACCGAGGCGTCCAGCCCGGTGTGACCCCGGTGCGCGGGGTCCGATCCGGACCCCGCGCACCGGCTGTCAATGAGGCGCATCCAACAAAGTTGTGCACAACCGAGTTGTGTGCAATGCTTCTGTCATGCCCGCCGTCGACGACCTCGTCTGCTTCGCGCTCTACGCCGCGAACCGTACGACCACCCAGGCCTACCGGGTGCTGCTCGAGCCGTGGAACCTCACGTATCCGCAGTACATCGCCCTGGTGACGCTGTGGGTCGACGGGGACCAGACCGTGAGCAGCCTGGGCGACGCCCTCCAGCTCGACTCCGGAACTCTGTCGCCGATGCTCGCGCGCATGGAGACCGCCGGCTACCTCACCCGATCGCGCCGATCCGACGACGAGCGCGTCGTCACCGTGGCGCTGACCGATCGCGGGCACGAGATGCGACAGGAACTCGCGCACGTCCCCCGGTGCATCGCCGCAGGCTCAGGCTTGACCGACGAAGACAGCGCGCGTGAGCTGATCGACGCCCTGCACCAGCTCACCGACGCGATGCGCGACCTGCGCGACCGCCCCGACACCGTGCTCGCCGCCGCCGGAGTGCCGCGGCCGCCCGCGTGAGCCCCACTCGACTTCTCCTCCCCACCCGCCCCTCGAAAGGAACACCCATGGACGTTCTCTACACCGCCGAAGCCGTCTCCACCGGTCAGGGCCGCACCGGCCACGTCACCGCCGGCCCCTACATCGACCTCGAGGTCGCCCCTCCCACCGAGCTGGGCGGCTCGGGCAAGGGCACCAACCCCGAGCAGCTCTTCGCCGCCGGGTACGCCGCGTGCTTCCACAGCGCACTGCACGCCGTCGCCCGCGCGCACAAGGTGAAGATCGACGACTCCTCGGTCGGCGGCCGCGTCCACCTCGGCCCGAACGGCCAGGGCGGCTACCAGCTCGCCGTCCTGCTCGAGGTGGTCCTGCCCGGTATCGAGCACGACCTCGGCCAGCAGCTCGCCGACGAGGCCCACCAGGTGTGCCCGTACTCCAACGCCACCCGCGGCAACATCGAGGTCACCGTCACCGTCTCCGAGGACTGACCTCTCCCCGACCCCGGGGCGGGGTGCTGAGCCCCACGTATCGCACCCCGTTCCGGACTTCGCCCCGCGAAGAACCCCGACGCCGCCCGCTCCCCGCGGGCGGCGTCGTTCTGTCGCCCGCGGGGAGCGGGCGGAGCCCCGCGCGTGGAGCCCCGCGCGTACAGTGACTGTCGTGATCCGCGTGGTTGTCGTCGACGATGAGGCGCTCGTGCGCTCCGGCTTCGAGATGATCCTCGGCGCCTCCCCCGACATCGACGTGGTCGCGGCGGTCGACGGCGACGTCGCCGTCGAGGTGATCCGCCGCGAGAAGCCCGACGTGGCGCTGCTCGACATCCGCATGCCCGGCCGCAGTGGGCTCGAGATCCTGACGGAACTCGCCACCGACGCGGATCGCCCCGTCATCGGCATCCTCACGACGTTCGACACCGACGAGTACATCGCGCGCGCCCTGCACGAGGGCGCCGCGGGGTTCCTCGTCAAAGACACGGCTCCCGAGCACCTGGCCGCGATGGTGCGCACGCTCGCGGCCGGCGGGGTCGTGCTCTCGCCCCAGGTCTCGCGCACCCTCGTCGAGGGGTATGCGGGGGCGACCGACCGCGAGGCGTCTCGACGGGTCGCGCTGCTGACCGATCGAGAACGCGACGTGCTGGCCTGCCTGCCGACGGGCGAGTCGAACGCCGAGATCGGCAAGCGGCTGCACCTCAGCGGGGCCACCGTGAAAGACCACGTGAGCGCGATCCTCGGCAAGATGTCGGTCTCGTCGCGGTTGGAGGCGGCGCTCATCGCCGAACGCGCGGGGCGTCGCGGCGGGCGCGGATGATCTCGGCGGTCCGGGCGCGATGGGCGGCGTTCGCCGGGAGCCGGGTCTTCAACGCGACGATCGATGTCGCCCTGGCCGCCGCGGCCCTGCTCGACGTGGCCGTGTCGCTGCCGGGGTGGTCGCCGATCGAGTCGGCGTGGGCGCTGCTCGCCGTGGCGGGGCTCCTGGTGCGCCGGCGCCTGCCCTGGGTGGCTTTCGCCCTCGTCCTCCCGGGGCTGGTGGTGGATGCCATGACCGTCGCCGCTCCCATCGCCCTGTACTCCGTGGCGGTGCGCGTGCGGCGGATCCCGCTGCTGGTGGGCGCGGGCGCGGTCACGTTCGCCTGCTTCCTGCTCCCCGACTGGCAGCTGCCCCCGCTCGACTATCTGGCGCCCTCGCTCCTGTACGCGCTCATGTACGCCGCGACCCCGATCGCGCTCGGCGCCCTCGTGCGCACGCGCCTCGAGCTGTCCGCCCGGGTCGCCGAGCTGTCGGCCGCGCGTGAGAGCGAGCGCCGCCGCGATGAGCAGGACGTCCTGCGGCGGGAACGGGCCCGCATCTCGCGCGAGATGCACGACGTCGTGTCGCACCAGGTGAGCCTGACGGCCGTGCAGGCCGGTGCGCTCCAGGTCGCCTCGCCCGATCCCGAAGCGCGGCGCGTGGCCGGCATCATCCGCACGCTCTCGGTACGCACCCTCGACGAGCTGCGGCAGATGGTGAGCGTGCTGCGCGCCGACGGAGCGACCACCGACTCCCCCGCCCCGCAGCCCACCCTCGCCGACCTCCCCCGGCTGATCGCCGACAGCGGACTCGATGCCCGGCTCGAGGCCGACCTCCCCTCCGACCTCACCCCCGCGGTGCAGCGCGCGGTGTACCGCACGGTGCAGGAGGGGCTGACCAATGCGCGCAAGCACGCACCGGGAGCCCTCGTTCGCGTGACCGCGACGGCCTCCACCTCGAGCATCGACGTGGTCGTGCAGAACGACGCCGCCCGGGCGGCCCGCCTGCGCCTCCCCTCCAGCGGCACGGGGCTGCGGGGGCTGCGCGAACGGGCCGAACTCCTCGGCGGCCGCCTGCACGCGGCCGAGGGTGTCGACGGCGGCTTCCGCCTGGCCGTGTCGGTGCCGCGGCGCGAGACCGAGAGCTGAGCGGGCGTCAGGTGAGCCGGAGCTCGTCGTCGCTCTTGGCGTACGACCGCCGCAGCCATTGCCCGAAGCCCGGTTGGGCGAGACAGGCCGAAGCGTTCTCGCACGTGACCACCGGGTCGTGAGCGGCGTAGGTCTCGTAGATGTCGACCTTGTCGTCGAGGAGGGCCCCCGTGACGTTCGCCGGCTCGCGCTTCGAGGGGTACCCGACGAAGTACGACACCGCTGCGGCCGCGATGCCGACGGTCGGCACGATCGCGCGCATCAGCGACCCCACGGCGGAGTGGTCGGGGTGGTCGCCGTGCGCGAAGGCGCTGCCGTGCGGCACGTTCGTCGACACGCGCTGGGGCCGGGCCGCGTCGGCGAGTTCGGCGAGGGTCGCCGTGAGCCCGTCGAGCGTGTACGCGGGTGCGCCGTCGATCGGTTGCAGAGTCGACGTCTTTCCGTTGATGAGCTGGGTCAGGCCGGCACTCCCCGTCGAGGGGAACCCCTTGGCATCCAGGTTTCCATCGGCCAGACGCAGCACGGTGATCGAGAGCCGAGGATCGTCCGAAGGGACGAAGCGGGTCACCCGCGCACCGCTGTGCAGCTCGATCTGCGTGGTCGCCCAGGGCGCGGTGCTTCCGCGCATGCAGTCGTAGGCGGCGCGGATGCCGGCCTCGCGCTTCTCGGCGTAGGCGAGGCCCCGCCCGGCGTCGCCGGCGGTGACGTAGACGGCGCGCACGGTCCCGCCGCTGCGGATGGCCCCGGCGAGCGCGGGGTTGGCGAAGATGATGTCGTCGTCGGCGTGGGCCCACACCGCGAGCGTGGTGTCGAGGCCGGGGGGCTCGGCGGCGGGCGAGGTCGGTACCTCAGACGGCAGCGGTCCGGGCACGATGGGAGCCAGCGGCACCCACGCCCCGTCGGGGCCGTCCGAGCGCCGCGCCTGACGATAGAGCAGCGCCCCTCCGCCCAGCCCGAGAAGCGTGAGACCCCCGGCGATGGCCACCCGTCGAGTCACCACGACACGGCGCGCCCGGGCGAACGCCGCGTCAGCGTCGCGCGAGGGCTCGCCGTCCCGGGATTCGTCGGGGGACGGCGGCTGTGCGTCGCTCACGGTGGCTCCGTTCTTCTTCGTGCCGTGCCGCTCTGCACTCGGGTCGTCGCGGCGGCATCACCGTCTCGACGGTATCGCGCACGCCCACCCTTTCGCTGGCCCGACCCGCACACCCCCGCCGCGCGGCGGGGACGGTGTGACCACCCGGCGGAGATCGACCCTCACCCGCCGCGGCGCACGCACCCCACACATCGAAGACACCCAGCCGGCACCTAGGACCGCTGGGGACACTCGCCCCATGCAGACGTCTTCGAAGCCGCGGTCATTGTCGCCCGCCGCCCTGCGCGTACGCGCCGTCCTGAATCAGTGGGACCCGATCGGCGTGCATCACATCGGCCACGGCTGGCCCGATGACGAATACGACGACCTGATCCTCCCGATCCTGGCGGCGCTCTCCTCCCGCCCGTCCGTCGAGCAGTTGGCCGACGACCTCAGAACGGTCGTCGAGGTCGATTACGGTCTGCCCGCCCCCGACGGATGCCGCGAAGCCGCGCGATCGCTGCTCGCGCTGGCGCGGTGAGTTCCCGGCATCCACTACCTCCCCGGTCTTGCCTCGGCAAGCCCTCGTGGGTCGGCGGCCCCCGTGTTTAGAGTTCCGTCATGACCGACCTCACGCGTGCGCAGTCGCCCGACCCGTATCCGCTCCTCCCCTCCGTGGCGGCGTTCGACGTGGTCAGCGATGATGTGCGTGAGGGGCAGCCGCTCTCCGACGACCAGGTGGCCGACAAGGGCAACACGTCCCCGCACCTGCATTGGTCGAACGTCCCCGAGGGGACGAAGTCGTTCACGATCACCTGTTTCGACCCCGATGCCCCGACGCCGAGCGGCTTCTGGCACTGGGTCCTCGTCGATCTCCCCGCCGACCTGACCGAGATCCCGGCCGGATTCGCCGGCGGCGAGCTCCCCGCAGGTGCGTTCCACGTCCGCAACGACGGAGGTCAAGCCGGCTTCCTGGGCGCCGCTCCCCCGAAGGACGATCAGCCCCACCGTTACTTCTTCGTCGTCCACGCGGTGGGCGCCGACTCCCTCGGGGCGGATCCGGATGCCACTCCCGCCGCCGTCTCGTTCGGTCTGGCCTTCTCGACCCTCGGACGCGCGATCGTCCACGGCACCTACCAGCACTGAGGACGACCGATGACGCAGCGCAGCGAGGGCTTCGACAAGGACGCGACCGTCTCCGGCGTCGAGGAACGTCTCCACGACCGTTTCCCCGAGGCCGAGCCCGACGTGGTCCACTACGAAGCGGTGGTCGCGGTCGAGAAGTTCGCCGACGCACCGGTGAAGGACTTCGTCGACATCATCGCCGAGCGCGAAGCCCGCGCCCGCGTCGAGCAGGAGCTGCAGGCCGACTGAGCCGTCGGGCTCAGCCCATCTGCAGCTCGGCCTCGCTCTTCGGGTACGACCGCTGCAGCCACTCGCCGAAACGCCGGGTGCCGAGGCAGGCCGACCGGTCGGCGCAGCGGATGACCTCGTCCTGCTGCGTGTAGACGCGGTAGGTCTCGATCTTGGCGTCCAGTTGTTCGCCGTCGAGGTTGCGCGGCAGCTTCTCCGACGGGTACCCCACGAGGTACCGGATGCCGGGTGCCACCGCGGGGAGGGATCCGAGGGCATCGCGCACGAGGGTGCCGGTGACCGAGTGATCGGGGTGGTCTCCCGGCGCGAAGGCGCTGCCGCGCGGGATGTGGGTGAGAACGGTACTCGGATGCCACGCCTCGGCGAGCTCGATGAGGCTGTCCGACAGCTGAGCGAGCGTCACATCGGGGCAGTCATCGGTCGGCGACAGCGTGGGGATCGTCCCGTCGAGCAGCTTGCTGAGCGTCGCGTGGCCGGTCGAGGCGAATCCCCCGTCGGTGATGTTGCCGTCGGGGAGGCGCACGAACACGACCGACAGACGTGGATCGTTCTGCGGAGTGAGACGGGTCACGTGCATCCCCGTGTCGAGCACGATCTCGTCGGTGTCCCACAATCCGCTCACCCCGCGCATGGAGTTGTACGCGCGCAGGATGCCGAGCTCACGCGACGACGTGTATCCCCGCCCCTTGCCCGCGTCGCCGGCGGTGAGGAAGACGGTCCGCGCACAGTCGCCGGCCGAGATGGCGTCGGAGATGGCCGGGTTGCCGAAGATGATGTCGTCGTCGGGATGCGCCCACACGCTCATGAGGGTCGGACGACCGTCGCAGGACTGCGCCGCCGGCGACAGGGGCGCCGGTGCGGGGGGCGGCGTCGGCGTCGGCGTCGGCGTCGGCGTGGGGGTCACCGAGGGAGACGGCGTGGCGGAGGGAGTCGGCGTGCCCGCGGCCGACGGTGTCGCGGATGCCACGACGTCGGCCGCGCGGCCGAGCGAGAAGGCGACGGTGGCCGCGACCGCGACGAGCACGACGGCGGCGACGACGAGGGCCGCGATCAGTGCGGCGGATCGGCGCCGACGGCGAGAACGTCGCGAGGGCGTCGAGACGCGGGACATCTGTGTTCCTTCGGGCGGGCGGTGCGACACCTCGCTCGGCGGGTGCGTGTGCAGGTCCGGCGAGAGGGCCGACCCGCTGCCCGAGTGTAGGGGACGCTCCCCGTCGGGCCCAAGATTCACCCTCTGGGTGATGCCGCCCCGGTTTCCGGCATTTGACGGCGAGATGACAGGAAACGCTAGGTGACTTGTCGGGTGAATCTTCCCTGTTATTGTTCACGAGGTGAAACCGACGAGCTCGACCCGGGGGGAGGAGCTAGACACGTGACGTTCGACCTCAGGGAAAGCGCGACACCGTCGTTCGACGCGGAGTTCCCCGTCACCCCTCGTGCTGAGCGGATCTCCCAGCCCGCCTCCAGCCGACACGTTCCGTGGCGCCGTCGCTATCGACGCAATCTCGCCCTCACCGACCTGTTCTCCCTGACGTGGGTCGTGTACGGAACCCAGCTGTTGTGGTTCGGTCTCGGCAACGCTCAGGTCGCCGCGGGGCGCGACTCCCGCATCTCCGACCTGTCGTACTGGGTGTTCTCGGCCCTCCTCATCCTCACGTGGATGTGGGCCCTGGCCTTCGTCGACTCCCGCAGCGACCGGGTCATCGGAACCGGCTCGCAAGAGTACGTGCGCATCGCCGACGCCAGCTTCCGACTCTTCGGCACCGTCGCGATCATCGCCTTCCTCACCCAGATCGACGTCGCCCGCGGGTACCTCTTGATCAGCCTCCCCCTCGGCATCCTGGTGCTCATCTTCACCCGCTGGATGTGGCGTCGTTGGCTCATCGTCCAGCGCTCGACCGGCAAGTACTCGGCAAACGTGCTCCTCGTCGGTTCGCTCGCGTCGGTGACGCAGCTCGCTCGCGAATTCGCCCGCACGCCGAGCGCCGGCTACCGCGTGGTCGGCGCCTGCGTGCCGAACGGCAAGATCGCCGACGTGATCCCCGGAACCGACATCCCCGTGATGGGACACGTCGGAGATGTGACGAGCGCCCTCGATGCCACCGGCGCCGACACTGTCGCGATCACGAGCGCCGACGATCTGCCGGCCGACAAGGTCAAGCAGATCTCCTGGAGTCTCGAAGCGGGCAAGCAGCACCTCGTGCTCGCCCCCAGCATCATCGACATCGCCGGTCCCCGCCTGCACACGCGGCCGGTGGCGGGGCTGCCGCTCATCCACGTGGAGACGCCCAAGTTCTCGCGCGGCCAGAGCTTCCTCAAGCGCAGCGTCGACCTCGTGTCCGCCTCCATCGGCGTCGTCCTGCTCAGCCCTCTCCTGCTCTTCCTCATGATCACCGTGCGCCTCACCAGCGACGGGCCCGTCTTCTTCCGGCAGACGCGCGTCGGATTCCGTGGCCGCGAGTTCACGATGATCAAGTTCCGCAGCATGGTCGTCAATGCCGAAGAGCTCCTGCAGGAGCTCGCCGCGCAGCAGCGCGATGCGGGCAACGAGGTGCTGTTCAAGATGAAGAACGATCCGCGCGTGACGCGCATCGGCCGCATCATGCGCAAGTTCAGCCTCGACGAGCTCCCCCAGCTGTTCAACGTCATCGGCGGCTCGATGTCGCTCGTCGGCCCGCGTCCGCCTCTGCCGTCCGAGGTCGCGTTGTACGCCGACCACGTGCACCGTCGCTTCCTCGCCAAGCCCGGCATCACGGGTCTCTGGCAGGTCAGCGGCCGCTCGTCACTGTCCTGGGAGGAGTCGGTACGCCTCGACCTCTCCTACGTCGAGAACTGGACCCTTCTCGGCGACTTCGTCATTCTCGGCAGAACCGCCCGCGCCGCCCTGGCGCCGGGCGAGACGGCCGCGTGAAATCCCCGCGCTCCCTCGCGGGTCCGCGACCTGGTGTCACCGGGTCGCGTCGTCAGGAATCTGGAAGGCTCTGAATCGTGCGCTTGTCTGTAGTGGGTTGCGGGTACCTGGGAGCCGTTCACGCGGCCGCGATGGCCTCCATCGGTCACGACGTCGTCGGTATCGATGTCGACGAACGGAAGATCGCCACCCTGTCCAAGGGGGAGGCCCCCTTCTTCGAGCCCGGCTTGCAGGAGATCCTGACCGAGGGCATCGAGTCGGGCCGCCTGACCTTCACCACCGACATGTCCGCCGCCCAGGGTGCCAAGGTGCACTTCGTCGGCGTCGGAACGCCGCAGCAGGCGGGAAGCCACGCCGCCGACCTCACCTACGTGAACGCCGCGATCGAGGGCCTTCTGCCGTTCCTCAGCGAGGGCGACATCGTCGCCGGCAAGTCGACCGTGCCGGTCGGCACCGCCGCGCGGCTCGCGCCGAGCGTGGCCGAGCGCGGCGCGACCCTGGTGTGGAACCCCGAGTTCCTCCGCGAGGGCTGGGCCGTCCAGGACACGATCGACCCCGATCGCCTCGTCGCCGGTGTGCCCACCGAGAACGGCGCCCCCTCGGCCGAAGGAGAGCGCACTGCTCAGGTGCTCCGCGAGGTCTACCACCCCTCCATCGCCAAGGGCACGCCCTTCATCGTCACCGACTACGCCACCGCGGAACTCGTGAAGGTGTCTGCCAACGCGTTCCTGGCGACCAAGATCAGCTTCATCAACGCGATCGCCGAGATCGCCGAGGTCACGGGTGCCGACGTCACGACGTTGGCGGATGCCATCGGCCACGACGCCCGTATCGGCCGGCGCTTCCTGGGTGCGGGCATCGGCTTCGGCGGCGGGTGCCTCCCGAAGGACATCCGCGCCTTCTCGGCTCGTGCCGAGGAGCTCGGGCGGGGCGAGTCCGTCGCCTTCCTGCGGGAGATCGACGCGATCAACCTCCGCCGACGCGACCGGGCCGTCGAGCTCACCACCGAGGCCCTGGGCGGCAGCGCCTTCGAGAAGAAGATCGCCGTGCTCGGCGCGGCCTTCAAGCCCCACAGCGACGACATCCGCGACTCCCCCGCGCTCGACGTCGCCGTGCGTCTGCACGGTCTGGGCGCGAAGGTCACTCTCACCGACCCGGCCGCGATCGACAACGCCCGCCGCATCCACCCGCAGCTGACGTACGAGCGCGACCTCGACGAGACCCTGCGCGACGCCGACGCCGTCATCGTCGTCACCGAGTGGGACGAGTACCGTCGCGAGCTCTCCCCCGAGCACGCCGCTTCGCTCGCGCGGGGACGCGTCGTCGTCGACGGCCGCAACTGCCTCGACCCGGCCGCATGGCGAGCCGCCGGCTGGACCTACTTCGGCATGGGTCGCCCCTGATCCCTGCCCGACGGAAGACGCCCCGGCCGCTCGGTCGGGGCGTCTTCCGCATTCCGGCGAGCGCGCCGCGACGAAAGATCCGCGACCCGGGTTCGGCCGTGGGCGTGACGAATCGGCGTCCCGATACGTCTCCATCGTGAGCGGGTCGTCGTGGCCTCTCGCCACGAGCACATCGAAGAGGAAGAGGATGCCATGCGCAACAAGGTCATCGCGGTCGGCGCGATCGTGTTCATCGCCTACGTCATCGGCGCGCGGGCATCGCGTGTGCAGGTCAAGAACCGGGAGTCGGTCGGTCATCAGGTGGTGCGCCTGTGGAACGACCCCCGTGCACGCAAGCGTCGCCACAAGGCGGCCAAGAAGGCCGCCGCCGCCACCGAGAAGCGCGCGAAGAAGACGATGCGCCGGCTGCGTAAGTGAGTATGACCCCGGGCCGCACCTCTTCGGTGCGGCCCGGGGTCGTCTTCTGCGGACGTCGTACTCGCGTCGCCCCCGAGGGCGGATGCTCCCCTGTGGATGACGCCACCCTCCTCGCGCATGCGCATGCAAAGATGCTGCACAACCCGAAGGAGACCCCGTGCCTTTTGCGCCACGCCTCACCGCATACTCCGCCTCGTACGACGCCGGCGATGACCTCGACCTCCTCGGCGGGTTCGCACCGACCTGCCGGCGCTGTCTCGCCATGACCACGCCCGAGAGCGGGCGGCGCGGCGTCTGGTGGCGCTGCCCCGAGTGCGCTCTGCCGCAGATCGGCTGACGGCCGGATACGCTGACCCCGTGATCGCCAGCATCCTCATCTCGATCTCCGCCATCGTTTCGGCGGTCCTGGTCGGGTTCGTGGCGCGCCGCATTCTCGGGACCGCCGTCGGCTGGCCCCGCAGCATCGTGGTCGGGCTCCTCGTCTTCTTCCTCGGCGTCCCCTCCGCCGAATGGACGTTGCGCCAGACCGGTCTTCCCGAGGGAACGACCGTGATCCCCGCGCAGGACGTCTGGCTGTGGATCGGCCTGATCGCCCTGTCCCTGGCGTGGGTGTTCGCCCTCGGGGTGGCCACCCTCGTCGCCATCGAGGCGATCTTCCCGACCAGACCACTTCCCAACCCGGTCGACCTCGTGCGGGCGGCCCTGCGTCAGCGCAAACGCACTCGGCGCTACCTCGAGATCCTGACGATCGCCTCCCGCCACGGCGTCGGCTGGCTCTTCCACGGCGGCGGCTCCCGCGTCGAGGCCGAGCTCAGCACCTCGGAGGAACGCGCGAAGGCCATCGTCGCCACCATCAACGATGCCGGAGTCAGCTTCGTCAAGCTGGGCCAGGTGCTCTCCACCCGCCGCGACCTCATCCCCGAGCCATATCTCAGCGCGCTCGCATCTCTGCAGACGAGCGCCACCACTCTTCCCTGGGACACCGTCCGCGCCGTCATCGAAGACGATCTGGGCGCCTCCATCGACGAGGTCTACGCCGACGTCGACCCTGTTCCCCTCGCCGCGGCCTCGGTCGCGCAGGTACACCGCGCCCACCTCCTCGACGGCACCCCCGTCGTGGTGAAGGTCCAGCGCCCCGCGGCACGCGCGCAGGTGGAGGCGGATGCCGACATCATCGGCCGGCTCGCTCATCGCGCCGAGGCGCGCACGCGGGTGGGTCGGGATCTGCGCATCGAGTCCGTTGCCCGCGGATTCACCGCCACCCTCGTCGAAGAGCTCGACTACCGCATCGAAGCGCGCAACACGCGCATGATCCACTCGACCCTCGATCTCATCGATCGCGCCGAGCCCGAGCGGCGCGGTGTGGTCACCGTGCCCGAGGTGTTCGCCGCCGCGTCCGGGCAGCGTGTCCTCACGATGGAGCTCGTCGACGGCATCGCGCTCAGCGATTCCGCGGACCACCTCGCCGCCCTCGACGCCGCACAACGCGACCGGCTGGCCCAGGTGCTGATGTCCACCGTGATCGAGCAGATCCTCGTCTACGGCGTCTTCCACGCCGACCTGCACCCCGGCAACGTTCTTCTGAAAGAAGACGGCACTCTTGGGCTCATCGACTTCGGCGCGGTCGGGATCATCGAGCGCAGCCGCAGACAGCACATGACCGCTCTGCTCCTCGCCGCCCTCAGTGAGAACGACGTCGCCGCGACCGACGCGCTTCTGCTCATCGTGGACGCCCCGGCCGACGTCGACCTCGAGGCTTTCCGTCATGACGTCGGGATCGTGTTGACCACGGAGCATCTGCGCACCGGCGGCCAGGGATCGATCTTCACGCGCATGGTCGACGTCATCCGTCAGCACCGCATCGCTCTCCCGGGCGAGCTGGCCTCCGCGTTCCGCAGCTTCGCCACCCTCGAGGGCTGCCTGCGCGTGATCGTCGACGACTTCGACATGGTCGGGCGCGCGCTCCCGCTCATGCCGACGCTGCTGCGGCGCACGGTGTCTCTCAAGCGCATGGCGACCGACCTCCAAGCGCAGAGCGTCATCACGATGGCGCGGTTGGAGAACATCCCGCGCCGCCTCGACGCTCTGCTGACCGGTGTGGAGAAGGGGTCGATCGGCATCACGCTGCGCAGTGACGACGGCGACGACGTCAGCGGCATCCTCGGGCGGGTCACGGCCGAGGTGGCCTCCACCCTCGTCTCGATCGCCGCCGTCGTGATCGCGGTGGTCCTGATCCTCGCGGGAGGCGGTCCGGTCCTCGGCGGCGACGTCACGCTCTTCGCCGTGCTCGGAGCCGTCGTCGGTCTCTTCGGATTCCTCGGCTTGCTCCGCATCGTGCGCAGGACGTTCGGTCGCAAGGACTGACGACACGCCCGCACCGGTGCGACCCCGGGCCCGATCGACCGCTACTTTGAGCACAACCACCGTTCGGTGGCCGCTCGGACTCCGAAGGAGAAGTCCCATGGTCGCTCTCGCCGTGATCCTCATCGCCGCAGCCGTCTGGGCGACGGTCTCGCTCGCCGCGGGAATCGGGCTCGGTCGCGTCATGGCGCGCGCCGACGCCGAAGAATCCAGAACGGTGCTGAGCCGCTCGTCGGACCCGCTCCTCGTCCCCGCGCGCCTCTGACCTCACCCGCTCCCGCGGAGCTCCACCGCGGTGGGCGCCCTTCGTACGGTGAGACGTGCTCTCCGTCCGTGTCGCGTCACTCGCTCGTCGCCGTGGAGCCGTCGCGGCGGCTCTGTACCTGGTGACCCTCGGAGTGATCGTGTTCTGGCCGGTGCACCTCGAGCGCCGCGTCGACTTCCTCTACGACTGCCTGTACGCCGTCGTGCCCGCTGCCGCCGCGGTCGACCTCGACGTCATCGCGAACGTCGTCTTCCTCATCCCCTTCGGCGTCCTGCTCGCGCGTCTCCTTCCCGGCCACCCCTGGCTGCTCCTGGGCATCGCGTGGACCGTCCCGCTGCTGGTCGAGATCGCTCAGGGTGTCTTCCTCCCCGGCCGGACGAGCAGTGCGATCGACGTCGCCGCGAACACCCTCGGCGGAGTGATGGGCGCCATCGGGGTGGGGATCCGACGCCGATACGTCACCCGGCGAGACACCCGCCGTATGTCCTGACTTCGCCCGGTCGCGGTCCGCTTCGAGCGCCTGCTGGGCCGCTGCGTCGGTGAGGTCTCGAATGATCCGCTTCGGGTGCAACAGGCGGGGGTCGTACTCGCGCCAGTCGGGGGCCAGCTCATTCAGGTCGTCCACGACCTGGGACTTCCCCTGTAGATAGAGCGCGTGCATGCGACCCACCGCGCGCGGCAGGGAGTGCCGCCATTCGCGCAACCGCTCCGGGCCGATGATCAACCCGACGATGACGCCCACGAAGATCAGCTTGTCCATCCCCATGTCGAACACTTCAGCTCCTCCAGCCCGCGGGCGGCGCGGCCGGGGGCTCCGCCAGCTGCATTCCCCTGTATTCCCGCCGCGTGGCGGGGATGAAGCCCTGCGCGGCGGCCTCCGCATCGATGCGGGGAAGCGAGGCGATCGACGCGAGGATGGTCGACACCGCCCGGGTGGCCTCCCGTTCGAACGCCAGCCATACATCAGCCGGTCGGCCGACCGGGTCGACGATGTCGTCGTCCAGCCCGCGTCGCTCGACGGAACGAGCCCGAGCGGCCGCCTGCACGAGCGCGGGCCAGTTCCCGGCCCCGCCCGCGGTCGTCACGGTCTCGACCGAGCGGGCGAACTCTCGCACCGTGAACACCGACGAGATGAGATCGGGGCGAAGGTCCAGCACCGCACGGCGGTGGGCGCGTTCCGCGCACAGCACGGTGTCGCCGGTCTGCAGCACCCCCTCGTCGAGTCGTCGAGTGCGATGCTCGTCCAGCGAGAGGCCGTAGGTACGCCCCATCTCGATCGCACCGTCGGCCGCCGCGTCCCCCGGGCGCGCCGCTGTACCGGCGCTCGAGATGTCCAACACCGAGGCCGGGCCGGAGGCCAGACGCGTGCGCAGGAGCGCGGCGACGAAGGGGGATCGGATCATGTTGGCCGTGCAGACCACCAGCACGCGGTTGGTGATCATCGGTCGCATCGGCGCATCGCACGTCTCCCTCTGCGCGACACCTGCCACGCGGCGTCAGTCAACCGGAGCGCCAGACGGGGATGAACCGGAGCGGATGCACACCCCGCGAGCGCCGGGCTGGTGAAGTGCGGCAGCAGATCGGGCGATGTTGCCCCCGGGCCGCGGGCTGAGTCACGACCCCCGTCGAGCATGGAAGAACCGTCCGGCTATCGAAAGGTCCCCCATGGGTATTTTTGGGAACGCATTCTCGGGGTGGCACCTCATCCTGATCCTCGCCGTCATCCTTCTTCTGTTCGGCGCAGCCAAGCTCCCGGGGCTCGCCAAGAGCGTCGGAGAGTCGGTCCGCATCCTGCGCAGCGAATCCGGCAGTGACAAGAAGGCCAAGGCCGAAGAAGGACCGGTCACCACCGGCGCGGCACAGGACGAACTCCCTCACCGTTCCGAGTCGGGCCCGTCATCGCCCGCATGAAGTCCCCGCGCTCGCGACGCACGAGTGGCAAGAAGGGGGCCATGCCCCTCCTCTCCCACTTCGCGGAACTCCGCCGGCGGATCGCCATCTCGGCCGCAGCCATCGCGCTCGCCGGAATCGCCGGCTTCGCGCTCTCGGACGTCGTCATCGAAGCGGCTGCGGCGCCGCTCACGCACATCCAGGGCCCGTCGCTGACCGGTTTGAACTTCACACGTCTGGGCGAGGCGTTCGATCTGCGCTTCAAGATCGCAATGACCCTCGGCATCGTTCTGTCCGCGCCCGTCTGGCTCTACCAGGTCTGGGCGTTCCTGGTCCCCGGCCTGACCTCGCGCGAACGGCGGATCGGCGTCGTCTTCGTCGGCACCGCAGTCCCCCTCTTTCTTTGTGGAGCCTGGTTCGGGTGGATCGTCGTCCCCCAGATCGTGACCCTGCTCGCCGGCTTCGCCCCCGTCGGCTCCTCGACGATGCTCACCGCGAGCCAGTACTTCGACTTCCTCCTCAAACTGATCGTCGGGGTGGGGATCTCGTTCGTCTCCCCCCTCGGAATCATCGCGCTGAACGCGGTCGGGGTGCTCAGCGCGCGATCCATCATTCGGGGATGGCGTGTCGCCCTGGTCGTCATCATCATCTTCTCGGCGACGGTCACCCCGCCCTCCGACATGATGAGCATGGCCCTCATCGCCCTGCCGCTGTGCCTGCTGTACATCGGCGCCGCGGCGTGGGCGTGGGTGCACGACCGTCGAGCCGCGCGCCGCGCCCTCTCAGTCGGCTGAGCCCGGAGGGGCGGATACCGCCCTGACGTCGCCGTCGTCGAGAAGTCGACGCGCAAGGGTCTGCGCGGCCTCGGGCGACAACGCGAGCGAGGTGCCGATACCGGTCTCGATGACGATCCATGCCGCGGCGTCATCGGTACGGCGGAGTACGCCGACCTCGAGCGTCGTCATGACCCCCGGTCCGCTCCCCCGCCCGTCGCGAACGCGGCCGAGCCACCCCCACCCTTCGCTGCGGTGATCCTCATCGTCGGGGTGGGCCGTCGCACCGTGATCCGTCGTGCACCACTCGAACGCGCACCGCGCTCGCCGTTCGACGTCTTCGGAAGCTACTCGCCGTTCCATGCCTGACACCTCTCTCGTGGAGCCGCCGGCGACACCGACGACCCGAACATCGGCGGGCACGAAAGAAGTAAATCGCACACCTCCGACACCGCCCTCAGCGGCCGGGAGCGAGGCCTTCGGGAGGGGTGGGCAGGAGGTCCCGCAGAGGAACCTCCAGCACCTCGGCGAGGGCTACCAGAGTGCGAAGCCGCGGATTCGCCGAGGTGCCCGGGTTGGACTCGCCCTTCTCGAGCTTGCGGTAAGTGAAGGTCGCCAGCCCCGCGGCGTGCGCCACTTGCTCCTGCGACATCCGTTTGTCCGCCCGGGCGCGGAGAAGCCGCACTCCCAGCTCGCGGACGAAGTCGTTCCAGGGATCGGGCGCGTCGGTCATGCTCCCAGCTTGCTCGGGGACTCACGCTCACATACACATGCAAACATGCCGTGATCGCGGGGATACTCGTGCTCGCAGCCTCGCCGCGCCGAGGTGACACCCAGATGCCGCAGGGTGACGCGCCAGGCGATCCGAGACGGGAACTCGCCGCCGATGCCCGCCCACGCAACGAGCGGGAGACCCGCCACACCGGCCGGAGGGGCTCTCTTCACCCGCGCTCGCACGTCGGGCGCTCTGCCCTCCGCACTCCGACGCGATGAGAGAGTCCCCGCGCCCACGGCCGCTTCCATCCCGGCGCGGCTCTCCAGTGAATGTCCCCCGGGCCCGGACTGCGGAGCACCCATGAATCCTGCCGTCTCACTCACCGAGTCACCCGCGCGGCTGACGCGGCTCACCCCGCTCGAGTCGGCCCGACGCAGTACCTGGCAGCGTCGATACGCCCGACTCGTCGTCGTCGTCGATGCCCTCGTCGTCGTCATCGCCGTCGTCGGCACCCAGCTGCTCTGGCTGGGACCGCACCCCGTCGACGTGGCTTCGGTCGCCGTCGACTACACGACGGTGTCGGTCGGCCTCTGCCTGGCGTGGCTCCTCGCCCTCGGCCTCTGGGGGAGCCGACACCCCCGCGTGGTGGGCTACGGCGTCACGGAGTACCGGCTCGTGCTCGCCGCCTCCACCCAGCTCTTCGGGATCGTCGCCATCGCCGCCTACTTGACCAGCGCCGACCTCTCGCGCGGGTACTTCCTCCTCAGCCTCCCCGTCGGCTCCGCGGCCCTGCTCGGTGGGCGGGTCCTCTGCCGCCGATGGCTCGCCGGCAAGAGACGGTCCGGAGCCATGGGGGCACGGGTCGTCCTGGTCGGCGCAGACGAAGAGAACGCGCGCGTCGCCGCCGAACTGGCCCGCCAGCCCGCCGCGGGACTCCATGTGGTCGGGATACGTCCCCTGGCGCGCGTGTCGTCCGGTCCGACGTGGACGGAGCGGCAGGCCGATCTCCTGCGCGAGCAACTTCGCGTGCTCGATGCCGACAGCGTCCTCGTCTCGGGCGGCGCTCTGCTCGACTCTCACGACATCCGCCGGATCGGTTGGAGCCTCGATCCCGGCCGCCAGCACCTGATCGTCGCCGTGAACCTGACCGACGTCGCCGGGCCCCGCCTGCACACCCGCCCCGTCGCCGGGCTCCCCCTCGTGCACATCGAGACGCCCCAGTACTCCGCCAGACAACGGGTACTCAAACGCGCCTTCGACATCGTCGGCGCCGGCGCCCTGGTTCTTCTCCTGTCCCCGGTACTGCTCGTTCTGGCCGGGCTCGTCCGCGCGTCGGGACCGGGACCGATTCTGTATCGCCAGGAGCGCGTCGGCCAAGGGGGCTCACACTTCGGCATGCTCAAGTTCCGCTCGATGGTCGACGGGGCAGACGCCCGCCTGCACGACCTTCTGGCCGCACAGGGGCGCGACGGAACGCCCTTGTTCAAGGTCGACAACGACCCGCGGATCACCCCTGTCGGTCGCTGGCTGCGGAAATACTCCCTCGATGAGATCCCGCAGCTCTTCAACGTCTTGGGCGGGCAGATGAGTCTCGTCGGACCGCGCCCGCAGCGCGACGCCGAAGTCGAGTTCTACGACGACGATGCGCACCGGCGCTTGATCGTCCGGCCCGGTATGAGCGGCCTCTGGCAGGTCAGCGGACGCTCGGCCCTGGCGTGGGACGACGCCATTCGGCTCGACCTCTTCTACGTCGAGAACTGGTCGTTCATCGGAGACCTCGTGATCCTCGCCCGCACCTTCAAGGCGGTGGTCGCTCCCGGGTCCACCGCGCACTGACACGGAAACGACGAAGGCGCCCACCCGGACGGGTCGGCGCCTTCGTCGTGTCTGCGAGGAAGCGTCAGGGGGTCGTGCGTCGTCGACGCGGTGCGCTCGCGTCGACCGTGGGCTCAGTCGTCCGCGCCACCTGAACTTCACTCGTGGCCTCACCCGCCGCCCCGTCCGTTGTCCTCCGATGAGACAGGGGGCGGAGGGCGCTGACGTTCTCGGCGGGAAGGTCGGCCGACGTGCGCCGCTTGCCGTGTTCCTCGGTCGCGCTGGGCTGGGACGACGACTTCCGCAGTACCCGCCGCCACCACGTGCTCTTCTGGGTGCGACCGATTCCGTAGCCGTAGTAGCCGCCGTACTGCATCCCGTAGTAGCCCGAATCCGCCCCGCGGAGCGGCGCGCGGTTCAGCACGACCCCGAGCAGGTGTCCTCGCGTCTTCGCGATGTTCGCGGTCGCCCGCGTCAGCATGTCGTCGGTGGTGCGCCCGGCCGTCACCACGAGGACGGTCCCGTCGGCCCAGCTCGCGATCACCGCGGCGTCGGCGACGGCGAGCGTCGGAGGCGAATCGACGATGACGACCAGATCCTCGGCGAGCTTCCGCGACAGCGCCTGCATGCGCTTCGACCCGACCATCTCGCTCGGGTTGGGCGGGGTTCGCCCCGCGGCCACGACGAAGAGCCGTCCGTGTTCGTCGACCTGATGAGCGACCTGTTCGATCTGCGCGCGGCCGGCGAGGACGTCGGAGAGGCCCACGTCGTCCGAGAACCCGAACATGCCGCCCAGAACAGGGCGACGGAGATCGGCGTCGACGAGGATGACCGACTGCCCGGTCGCCGCGATGCTCACCGCCAGGTTCGCGGCGGTGGTGGACTTGCCGTCGCCGGGGAGCGGGCTGGTGACCACCATGATGCGCGCCGGGCGGTCGACGTCGACGTACTGGAGGTTCGTGCGCAGTTCGCGCATGGCCTCCTTGTGGGCGAACGACCCGCGCCCGTCGCGGATGTCGTCGAACGAGAAGACGGCGCGCCCCGCCGCCAACTCCTTGTCCACCGGGAGCACACCGACCACCGACGCATCGACGGCATCGGTGATGTCGCTGGCCGACCGCAACCGTCGGTCGAAGGTGCGTCGCACCAGCGCGAACACGACACCGGCAACGAGGCCGAGAAGCGCACCGATCATCACGTCCAGTCGTACGTTCGGTGAGGACGGCGAGGTCGGCAGTCGCGCCGAGTCGCCGGCGACGAGTCGCACCGCGCCCTGACCACTGCCCCCCGACTCGAGCTCGTCCACTTGCGTCGTCATCGCGCGGATCCACGCCTCGGCGAGATCGCGGGCCGATTCCGGGGTCGCCCCGGTGGCGTCGACGCGGACGTTCACGGTGTCGACCGGGTTGGAGACGCGGATGCGCTCCACGAGAGCCTCGGGACTGTCGGAGAGGCCGAGCTGCTGTCGAGCCGTATCGGCGACGCTGCGCCAGTACCCCATGTCGATGAACGATTTGACCTTGGACAGCGCCAACTGGTCGCCGGCAAGGGCGGCACCCGTCGAACCGTCCGACGCCACGGCCGCCACGTACCCGCTCGCGTCGGCGGAGTACACCCGCGCCTGCGTGGCGCTCCACCCGAGTCCGGCCAGCCCTCCCAGGACCGTCATCACGACGATCGCCTTCCAGTAGGCGCGCAAGATGCGCATCACTCGCTGAATGTCCACTCTGTGTCCGCCTTTCGCATGACGCGACGGCGAGACCGTCGGGTCGCCCGCAGCATAGGCACAGGCGCGAGGACGCTTCTCTCGGCACGGACGGCCGGGGTGGCGGGCGAGACACTCACGACACGAACCGCAGGGGATGCCGGTCGGCAGTCGAGAAGAGGGTGATGCGGATGGGGTGATGCCGGGGTGACGAGGGGGATGAAAGACCTGTTCTCCGCCGAGTTCGCCCGGTCCTCACCCTCAGGATCAGCACCAAGCGGCCGAGACGTGCCGCGCCGAGAACTCCCACCCTTCGGGGGGAGGCCCCGCCCTAGTGGAGATGACGATGCTGATCGATGTGGACACCCTTCCGGCCGGAGCGCGCGTGACCCGGCGGACGAGCCGTTTCTGGGCACCGCGCGAGGGGCCGATCTCTCATCTGCGCGAGGCCCTCGCGAGCGACATCGTGCTGCTGCGCGGACCCACCGGGGTCGGGAAGACCTCCCTGCTGCGCCAGTTCGCGCTCACCCTGCACGACGACACCGAGATCGGTGTGCAGCTCATCGACGGCAACCTCACGCCGCCCGAGAGCATCGACCGCATCGCCGAGGGCTTCGCCAGCGGGCCGTCGCGGCATGTGCTGCTGATCGACAATCACGTCGAGGGCGTCGGCGTCTCCTCCGAGCACCTCCTGCAGATGCTTCACGCCGATTCCGAGCTGCGAATCGTCGTGGGCACCCGGTACGCCACCGGTCTGGAGAGCCCACTCGTGGCTCTCGAGTTCGACGTCCATGTCGTGCCGGCCGCTCGCCTGCGGATGACACGTGACGAGCTCGCACTCGTCCTGGCGCTGAACGGGGTCGAGACCACCGAGGCCGCCACCGACGAACTCGCCGAGCGCACCCACGGATGGCCCGCGCTCGGCCAGCTCGCAAGCGCCCGGCTCCGTCTGGAGGGCCTGCCGCTGAGAACGCGCGAAGAGGCGATCGCCGTCGCCGACTATGCGGGCGCGGCTCTGACCTCCGACATGGAGCAACGGCTCGATATCCCGATCACCGACGAGGTTCGCCTGCTCGCGGTCGCCCCCTTCATCAACGCGGCACTCGCGGAGGCGATGGGCATCGACTCCACGACGGGTTCGACGGCGGAACTCCTCGTGCACCTGCAACACGCGGGTCTGGTCTGGCCGAGCTCGACACGGCTCGTCCTCGCCGAGCCCATCCGCGAGCAATGGTTGCGCGACATCTCGGCACGTACGCCGGGGGTGGTGACGACCGCCCGTCTGAGCCTGCTGAATCATCTCGTCGAAGCGGGCGAACCCTTGCTCGCCGCGCAGATCGCGGCGGACGCCGAACAGTGGCAGACGCTGGCATCGGTGCTGCGAGATTCCGCTCCGGAGATCTGGGCTCGCGACGCGGACAGCTTCGCTCACCTGGTGGGGCGCTTGCGCGACAGCGCGCCGACCGACCCCCTCTCGATCGACGTGCTCCTCGCGCTCGACCCCGATACGGCGCTGTCACCCGAGACTCCCGGGCTCGCCGTCTCCGCACTGGGCCGCCTCCCCGATGCGAAGACGGCCGCGGCGGCGAGCAACCTCGAGGCTCTGACTCTGCGCATCAGTCTCCTGAGGGCGGCCGGGCGCTTCGCTCTCGCCACGGAGTCGGCGTCTCTCCTCGTCGACGGCCTCCGCCGCCACCGCGATGCGGAGCCGGAGGCTTCCGCCGAGGGGTGGTACCAAGCGGGCATGACCGCGTTCGCGATGGGGCGACTGCGCGACGCGGCGCAGTCCCTCCGCCAATCGGAACGCCTCGCCTCACCCGCCGGCCGATCACGCGTGAGAGGGGCGCTCGCGGTCGTCGCGCTCCTCGACGGCGACGTCCGGGGAGCGTCGGGCATCGTGGGCCAGAACCGAGACGACAACTGGACGGCGTCCCCCTGGGGAGAAGGGCTCCGCGTCGCGACGGCGTGGCTGCAGTTGGAGGGAGGGGATCCGGCGTCGGCTCGGGCGCTGCTGGACCAGATCCCGTCGACCCGGGGAGCACGTGAGCTCTGGCCGTACGCCGCGTCGATCCACGCCCTCGCCTTCCTGCTCTCGGGAGCGGCATCCGACTCCCTGGGTCTGCTCCGGGTCTGGGCCGTTCGCGCGCGCAGCACCCCGCCCTCGCACTACCAGTCGACCCAGCTGCTCACCGCACGGGCGAAAGTCCTGATCGCGCTGCGACAGGCGCGCAAGGCGCTCGCCCTCTTCGAAGGGCCGTTCTCTCTTTCTCCGGCCACCGCGCCGGCGATCGCGCTGTCGCAGTTGTACGCGGGGCGGACGCACGAAGCGTTCGTCATGAGCGTCAAGTGGGGTCTGCACCACGAACCCGCTCCGCGCGCTGCTCTCGAGAGTCTCGTCGTCAGCGTGGTGGCCGACGTCCGCCTCAACGGGGTGAGCGCACATCGCACCGCCGCGCAACGCGCGGAGTCGTTGAGCATCCAGCACGATCTGTGGAGTCCATGGAGCGCCGTCGCACCGGAGGACCGCGCGCTGGTCCTTCAGATGCTGACGCCCGCTGCGCGAGAGCGGGTGAGCGAACGGCGCTCGTTCTTCGCATCATCCGTCAGCGTGCCGCACCTCACCAAGCGCGAGCAGGTCGTGCTCGCCCACCTGACGCCCACCTCGACGATCGCCGACATCGCACGGGTCCTCGTCGTGTCGCCGAACACGGTCAAGACCCAGCTGCAGAGCCTGTACCGCAAGCTCGAGGTGTCCGACCGCTCCAGCGCGATCCGCGCGGCCCACGCGTGGGGCCTCATCGAGATCGAGACGGAGGCCTGATCACTTGGGCCGGCGCCGACGCAGTCGACCGACGACGACGCGAGCCACGACCAGCAGCACCAGGACGACGATCACCCCGGGCACCGACAGGGGAACCCCGGCACCGCGCAGGACCGCGACGACGACGATCAGCGCCGCCAGCGGAGCCAGCAACATCACGATCTGCCATACACGTCGTCGAGTCACGGCGACAACGCTAACCTCTCGCCCGCAGGGCTCGCCCCGCGACCTCAGGAGACCGGTCGGGTGGAACGACGCCCCGGCGCCGCCCGCTCATCGGCCGCCACCTGCAGGCCGAAGACGCCGAACCAGGCGATCGCCAGCGTCGCGGCGGTGAATTCCAGGTTGCCTCCGAGCACCGTGTCCCCGCCGAAGAGCGAGAGCATGGCGCCGGTGAACGACGTCACCCCGACGGCCACGAGGGTCATGACGCTCGCCGCGCGCATCCACGGCCGTCGTCGCAGAGCCGCTACCTGGCCCATCGCCACGATGGCGAGGACGAAACCCAGCACGGCGAACGAGATGTGAAAGAGGTCTTGCACCTGTGCGCCCGGGGTGAACGGAACCGGGCAGCCCGGGGAGCACGTGATGACCGAGGCTACGGCGAAGCAGAGCCCGCACACCAGCAGGGTCGTGGCGACCGGCCATCCGACCACGTATCCCCCGCCTCGACCGACGAGGGCGCGATCGACGAGCACCGCCGCGATGGCGAGCAGAAGCAGCGCGAGATTGAACAGCGGCGCCGTGGGCATGCCGGTCGCACCGAGCTGGCTGACGTACTGCACGCTCGGGTCCACACCCCGGCAGACCCAGATGAGCGCGGCACTGACGAAAGCTGCCGATCCCCCCACGGTCGCGAGCGTCGCGGGTCGAGGCGGTCTCACCCGTGATCGTGCGGGCGCGGACTGGTCGACGGTGTCGATCATCGACTCCTCCTGGGGGACAACGGGGCTCGGCCACATTATCGCTTCACCCCGGGCTGTCCGACGCCGAGGTGATCTGTCGATCCAGCGGGGTGAATTCCCCACGCCCTGGTCCGCCTGCTCGCGCGGCGCACCCGATGCTGGATCCGCGGGCAGAGCGAGCACGTCGCCTGCGAGCCGGGGGGCCGCATTGCTGAATGTCTCGCTCTGCCCGCACCTTTCCCGCTTCGGCGGTACCTCGCGTCGACGACCCGGTCGTAACGGGCGCCGGCGCGCCCATTCACCGGAGCACTCCGGGTGGGGCGAGCGCCGGGGTGAAAAAGGGGGGATCTGCGCACCCGCCGGGTCGGATCGATGCAATCGTCGAGATCGAGCGATCGTCGAGTTGTTCTCCCCCAAGATTCGAACTCTTCCACCGCGATCGCTCACTCTCGGATGCGCGGTCTCGCCGCCTCGGCACCCGGCCGCGAGACCGCGCATCCCCTTAGAGCCTCCTCCGAACGCCTTACGCCCGCACGCCGATGGGGTTGAATCAAGGGGCGCCCGGATCGGACGCGACACCCCGAGGAGGACCCCGTGACCGACGACCGCGCCGACCACGAGACCGGCCTGGATGCCCTTCTTCAGGCGTCCGAGAACGGCGACGAAGGGGCGCCCATCTTCCCCGTCGGCTTCCGCGGCTACGATCGCGACGTCGTCGACGAAGCCGTTCGTGAACTCGGTGAACGTCTGCGAAGGGCTGCGGACGACGCGCACGACGCGAAGATGCGCGCCGAAGCGATGTTCGCCCAGCAGCGCGCGGAGCATGATGACGAGCTCGAGCAGGCTGCGCGGCGGCACAGCGAAGAGAACGGCGAGCTGCAGGAACGTCTGCGCGAAGCGGCGGCGCGTGCCGCCGAGGCCGAGACACGGGCATCGGCGCTGTCCGGCGAGTTCGCCGCCCGGCTCGGAGAGGACATCGATCCCGAACAGGGGCGACAGCAGTTCGATGCGATCCTGCGCGTCGCCGAAGAACAGGCGACCGTGCTCGTGCAGAACGCCGTCGGGCAGGCGGAGCGCCTGCTGACGAGCGCTCACGACGAAGCCGCCTCCATCCGCGAGGACGCCGTCGCCGAGCAGTCCCGCCTCCGTGCCGAAGCCCAGCACGACGCCGACCAGATCCGCCTCCGCATCGAGACGGAGGCGACGGCGCACGCCGCGCGTCTCGAGCGCGAAGGCGCGCACGCCGCCGAACGGGTGTCGCAGGCGGAACGCGAGGCCGTGGCGGTGCGCACCGAAGCCGAGAAGGGCGCGGCCGCCCTGCGTTCGATGGTGTCTCGCGAGACGGGGGATCTTCGCGCGAAGGCGGAGCGCGACGTCCGCGAGATGACCGCGCGGGTGCTCGAGTTCGAAGAATCCCTCACGCGACGGCAAGACGATGCGCAGCAGGAGTTCCTCGTGCTGCACAACCAAGCGGTCGCCCACGCCGAGCGGATCACCTCCGATGCGAGCGATCAGGTGGCGGCGGCACTCGAGCACGCGCGCCGGATCAGCGCCCGGGCCGACGACTACGAGCGGCTGGCCCGCGCCCAGGCGCAGCAGGTCGAGGCCGACACGCACGTGCGCGCGCGCGACATCCTCGACGGATCCCGCGAGAAAGCACAGCGCATCGCCGACACGATCACGACGCACGCGGCGTCGGTCCTCCGAGACGCCGAGGACCGAACCCGTGATCTGCGGTGGCAGCAGCAGCAGCTGAGCAGCTTCATGGCCGAGATGAACGAGCTTCTGCGCGCTGTGCCCCGCGGTGGGTCGACGGGTCTCGACCTCGAAGACGACGCACCGACTTCGAGTACCGAACACGACGAGAAGCACACCGAGGTGGAACGAGACGTCACGGTCGGCGCGCACGAGGACGACGAGGTCGATCCTCCCAGCTGACGTTCGGCGCGCATGCTCTCCCGGAGCTCCCCGGCTAACGTGGGAAGCATGCGCACCGTCCCCCTCGGCCCCTCCGGCACTCGAGTCCCCCACGTCGTCGCAGGAATGATGCGGATCGACGGGAAGAGCGACGAGGACGTCCGCCGGCTCTACCGCGCCGCGCGCGACGCGGGAATCGATTTCTTCGACCACGCCGACATCTACGCGGCCGAACTGCACTCCGCCGAACGCCGGTTCGCCGAAGCCCTGTCGCTCGACTCGGCCGAACGGTCGGAGATCCGCCTGCAGACCAAAGCGGGGATCGTTCGGGAGGGGCCGTACTTCGACTTCTCGTACGACCACCTGGTGTCATCGGTCGAAGAATCCCTGCGGGCTCTGCGCACCGACTACGTCGATGTGCTTCTTCTCCACCGCCCCGATGCCCTCGTCGAGCCCGACGAAGTGGCTCGGGCTTTCGACCACCTCGAGTCCGCGGGCAAGGTGCGGGCGTTCGGCGTCTCGAATCACACACCGCGTCAGATCGACCTGCTGCGCACGGCCGTACGCCAGCCTCTCGTGGTCAACCAGGTGCAACTGTCCATCGCCCACGCGCCTCTGCTCACCCAGGGGCTCGCGGCGAACATGGAGGGCACGGCGCAGTCGGCCGTGCTCGACGGGGGCGGCCTGATCGAGTACTGCCGCATCGAGGGCATCACCCTGCAGGCCTGGTCTCCGCTGCAGGGATCGCGGGGTGGTGGGGTGTTCCTCGACAACCCGGCCTACGCCGAGCTCAACACGGTCATCGGCGACCTCGCCGCGCGCTACGGGGTGACGCCCCTCGCGATCGCGGTCGCGTGGATCACCCGACACCCGGCCGGAATACAGGTGGTGCTCGGTACCACCACGCCCGGGCGCCTCACCGAGGCTGCGGCGGGTTCCGACATCGACCTCACCCGCGCCGAGTGGTACTCGCTCGTGCGCGCCGCGGGCTACGTCGTCCCGTGACCGTGTGCCTCAGTCGCCGCGACGCCCCCGGCGACTGCGGGAGATCACGACGATGAGGCCGACTCCGACGATGACGGCGGCGATCAGCGGAACGAGGACGAACGCGAGTCGACCTGTCTCCGCCTCGGCGTCGGGTTCCGCCTGAGCGGAATCCTCCCCCGCCGAGGGGGAGGCGGACGACTCGGGTGCCGACGAGGTCGCCCCGGGCGTCGAGGTCGCCGGAACCGGCTCCGCCGTCGCCGCGGTGACGGTGACCGTCGCCTGCGCCAACGTCGACTCCCCCGTGCCGACCGCGACCACGATCTCACCGGCGCGCGTCGGGATGAGTTCGACGGTCGCTGATCCGTCGACCACCGCGACGCGAGCGGTCGTCCCGCCCGCGTCGACGCCGTCTCCGTCGAAGGCCGCGGCGTCGGTGGCATCCATCCCGAAGGTGGCCGTCTCGAGGCCCCCGAGACCTGTCACCGTGACGGTGGTGGTCTCGCCGATCGCCACGGTCGCCGGGTCGATGGTCACCGCCGGTCCCGTCGTGGCCTGTGCCGCCGCGGGAGCGAGGGTCAGCGAGGCGAAAAACACGGAGATGGCCAGAACGGCCGGTCGGAGGCGCACGGGGGTTCCCTTCGTCGGTCCGCGTAACGGTACCCACCGCGGCGACCGACCGCGCGGTGGTGGACGCGGACGCCGGGGAGCGCTAGGGATCGCCGCCCGACCCGCTTCGCTAGGCTTTGCTCGACATCCACGAGGAGGGGAAGCTCATGACGTCGATCCGACCGTTTGCGGGAGTCTTCCTCTGCGGCATCGCGGCTCTCGTCTTCGCCGCCCCGACGCTCTTTCTCGCCGCGGACTCGCCGACGGGACCCAAGGTCGCGTTCCTGGTGGTCGGGACGATCATCCTCGCCCTGGGAGCGCTGCGCATCCGCCGGGAAGGCGCCGCGAGCGCGCGGGGAACGGACGAGCCCGCAAAGCGCGTCAGCGGGGAGTGACCGCTTCCCGGTCTTCGATCAAGACGACCGAGATCGGTTCGGTGGGCAGGTCCCAGGCGGCGACGGGGTTCATGAGCTTCTCTCTTGCGACGGACGTGAGGTGAGGTTCTGCGCTGTGTCACGCATCGCCACCGCGAGATCGGCGACGATGCGCGTGCGGGCCGGCGGTGCGGCAGTCGGGGCCCCCGGCGGGCCCCCGATCACGCGACGCGGGCGAGCGAGCGCGTCGCGTTCGCGGATCGAGGCGCCGGACGTGCCGGGGCCTCGGCCGCCGGAGCTGCGTCGAGCATTCCGTCGAGGCTGAGTCCGCGCGAGGAGTTCGCGTCGTTGGCCATGCGCTTGAGGATGTTCTGGTCGAGGGACTCGGGCTGCTCGGAGTCGAAGACGAACCGCAGGGGGATCGACGGCTGCAGCCAGATCGTCGAGCGTCCGGCCGGTTCGTTCGGGCCGTGCACCCACGACAGGGTGAAGCTCTCGCCACGACGGAGCTTGGTAGCCACGACGACCTTCACGTGTGCCAGCAGTCGGTCCTCGATGATGATCGGCTCGACGGTCGTGCCGTAGAAAAGCTTGGCCATGGTGTACCCCTCTGCTCGTTGCTTATTTGAGAACTTACTAGTTAGACTAGCGAATAGGCAAACAAGATATTAGGGGACCGGATGACGACCGAAAGCAGCACGCCTCCGTCGTACTGGTACAGCGAAAGCGCCGACGACGAACGGGGATCCCGAGTCATGGAGGCACTGCGTGCGTATCGCAGCGCCGAGATGGCCATGCGCCGTCGCACCCAGGACTCGATGGCGATGGGCGAGAACGAGCTGCTCGTTCTGCGCTATCTGACGCGGGCTGCGGGGTCGGGTCAGGACGTCACTCCGATCCACCTGGCGCGCCATCTCGGCGTGTCGACGGCATCCATCACCGCGCTGCTCGACCGTCTCGAGAAGAGTGCCCACGTGCGGAGGAGTCCGCACCCGACGGATCGCCGGAAGGTGCTCGTGGCTGCGACGATCCACGCCGATGACGAGATGCGCGACACGTTGGCGGCGATGCATCGACGCATGATGCAGGCCACGCGCGGAATGAGCGAAGCCGAGACCACGGCGGTCACCGCCTTCCTCGGGCGCATGCGGTGCGCCGTGACGAACGCCTGCGCCTCGACGGGAGAACCGTGTTGCGCGATCGCGGGGGTCCCCGCCGTCTCCCCCTCGGCCGTCGTTCCCGAGACCGTCCCGGACGTGGCGGCGTGAGAGCGCGAGTCACCGCGGCCATCGAGCTCCAGGTCGACAGCGACGCCGACGTCGTCCTCTCGATCGCGGCCGCCTCGGGGTGGTCGGATGACGAGCGGCTCCAGGTGCGCACCACCGCCGGGGTGCTGCCCGTCACCGAGAGCGTCGACCACCACGGCGGACGCCTGCATCGCGTGACGCTGCCGGTCGGCCACGTGCGGATCGACTACGACGCCGAGGTCGCGAGCCCGACCGCCCCCGCTCCCTCGGATGAGCTCGACGCCGTGCGCTACCTCCGGCCCAGCCGTTACGTCCCCTCCGACGCCCTGGGTGACGGCATCCCGAACTTCGGCGGGGCCGCACCCCGCGAATTGGTCTCGCTCGTGCCGCAGTGGGTCGCGGATGCGCTGTCTTACGTGAGCGGGTCCAGCGGGCCCACCGATACCGCTCTCGACACCCTCCGCAGCCGCGAAGGGGTCTGTCGCGACTACGCCCACGTGACGATCGCGCTTCTGCGCGCCCTGGGCGTTCCCGCCCGACTCGTCTCCGTCTACGCCCCCGGCCTGTCCCCCATGGACTTCCACGCCGTCGTCGAGGCCTTCGTCGACGGACGGTGGGAGGTGGTGGATGCCACCCGCTTGGCGCCGCGCCCCCACTTCGTCCGCATCGCGACGGGGCGGGACGCTGCCGACACGGCCTTCCTCACCACGCTGTCGGGAACGATGACGTTGTCTTCCGTCGAGGTCAGCGCCGTCGCCATCGGCGCCTTCACCACCGACGACCATCGCGGCGCGGTGCTCCTACCCTGAGTCCCCCTCACGGGGGATCCCCGCCGGAACCCCGCGCGGTAACGTCGCAGCATGGACGTCTTCCCCCCGCCGTCTCGAGCCCTTCGCCGCGCCGCTGCCCTCGTGGCGGTGTTCGCACTGGCGGTTCTGCTCGTCGCCATCCCCCGCCCGGCCGCGGCCGACACCGACGACTTCACCTTCGACTCCTTCGACGCAGACATGAGCTTGTCGCGCACCTCGGACGGGCACGCCGAGCTCGCCGTCGTCGAGACCATCGTGGCGCGCTTCCCCGACGAGGATCAGAACCGTGGAATCGTGCGGGCGATCCCCGACGATTACGACGGAGTGCCGTTGCAGACCCGTGTCGTGTCGGTCACCGACGCGTCGGGCGCCGACGTGCCCTACGAGATCGAGGAGGGGCGCCGCGAGGTGCGGGTGCTCACGGGCGACGACGATTACGTGCGCGGCGTGCAGACCTACGTCATCTCGTACACGCAGCGCGACACCATCCGGTCGTTCGCCGACACCGACACCGACGAGTTCTACCGGGACATCAACGGCACCGACTGGGAACAGCCGTTCGGCGAGGTCTCGGTCCGACTCAGCGTCGACCCGTCGCTCTCCTCGACGGCGATCGACGGGGCGGCCGCGTGCTACGTCGGAGAGCAGGGCTCCGACGCCCGGTGCGACATCACCCGCACCTCGGACGCAACGGGGTCGCTCGTCTGGACCGCCGGGGCACGGGACCTCGACGCGGGCGAGAACGTCACGATCGCGGTGGGCTTCTCACCCGGCACCTTCGTCCCGGGCGAAGTCGTCCGCACCCCCATGGAGCAGTTCTCCGTCGACGCGGCGCCCGCTCTGGCGGGGCTCTCCCTCGGCGCGGTGGGCCTGGCGGTGGCCGGAATCGGGACCGCCGTCGTCGCGCGCCGGCGCGGACGGGATGCCGCCGGGCGCGGTGTCATCGTGCCCGAGTACGCCCCACCGTCCGACGTCGACGTCCTGCAGGGCGCTGAACTCGTGCAGCGCGGGGGCGCCGGCATCCCCGCCGCTCTGCTCGACGCGGCGATCGCGGGCCATCTGCGCATCGTCGAGTCAGCGGACGACGTACAGACCCTCATGCTCGAACTCGTGCGCACCGACGACGCGAGCCCCCTGCACGCCGCGGTGCTCACGGCCGTCTTCGGCTCGGGAGCCCGGCCCGGTGCCCGCGTCGTGCTGGGGCCCGACCGGCAAGACGTGGCGAAGGCGTTGCAGGCGCTTCCCCCCGGCGCCTCCGCAGAACTGCGGGCGCGGGGATGGACCCACCCGCAGCGCCACGGCCTCTCGATCGGCGCCGGCATCACCGCGGTGGCGGCATTCGTCGTCGCGGTGGGAGCCCTCATCTTCGCGGCGATGGGAACGGCCCCCACGTGGTGGCAGATCGCCGCGATTCCCGCGACCGTGGTCCTCGGCATCCTGGCGTTCGTCCTGCTGCGCTATCGCGACCGCGTCACCGACGCCGGCGCCCCCGCCCGCGACCACCTTCGGGGCCTGCGCGACTACCTGCAGCTCGCGGAGGCCGACCGCCTGCGCGTTCTGCAGAGTCCCGAGGGAGCCGAGCGGCGCCCGGTCGACACCGCGGACTCGGCGCACGTGCTGCACCTGTACGAGCGCCTTCTGCCGTGGGCCGTGGTGTGGGGGAACGAGCGCGAATGGGCGCAGGTCCTCGACACGCGCGTGCGCGAGAACGGCGGCGAGCTGGGCTGGTACGCCGGCTCGAACGGCTTCTCGTCGACGGCCTTCCTCGCCACGATGGGATCAATGCGCACCGCGAGCGCCCCGGCGACGGCCACGACGAGCGGATCCGGGAGCTTCTCGGGCGGGTCGTTCGGCGGGGGCTTCTCGGGCGGCGGAATGGGCGGAGGCGGAGGCGGCGGTCGGTGACGCCGTCGGGGCCGCAGCTCGAGACGGTGGCGGGACGACGTCCGCGAGGCGTCACTCCGCGACGCGGATGACCTCCGCGATCACCCGCGGGTCGGCCAGCACGCGGAAGTGCCCGCCACCGGCGAGCCGGACGTTGCGCGCCCCCGCCAGCTCGCTCCCCTCGGGGATGTGCGGGTCGAACGGACCGTAGACGGAGACGATCCGCACGTTCGCTTCGGCCGCAGCGGCGAGCGCGCGCATGGTCGCGTCGCCCGAGGCGAAAGCCCGCAACGACGGGGTGGGCATGAGCCGGCTGTAGCGCGAGCCGCCGAAGGGCGTGGCCACGGCCACCATGGCGCGCACCCTCTCGCCCTCCGGATGGAAGGCCATGACGTGCTTGCCGATCAGCCCGCCCTTGCTGTGGGCCACGAGCACGACGTCGTCGAGCCCCCGCGCGACGAGCAGCGCGGCGACGCGATCGGCGGCCTCGGCCACGGGCCGAAGATTGCCGCCCAGCTCGGTGACGACGTGCACCGGGTGCCCGCGGTCGTGCAGGGCCTTCGCGAGGGGTTCCATGAAGCGCCAGGTCTCGTAGATCCCGGGCAGCAGCACGATCGGGGTCCCGCTCCCCTCGGCGAGCGCATCGGGGGCGTCCCGACCGGTGAGCGCCCGCACTTGACCGCGCACGGCGTAGACGTAGTCGCGCACCCACCATCCGAGGTCGCGGACGCCGGTCCGGAGCTTGGCGATCACCATGTGCCCATCCTCGTCGAGGCCGTTCCGCGAGGGGACCGGGTTGCGCCGACAGGCCCGGCGGCACACCCGCTCGGTGCGCGCAACCCGCGCCGTGGCGTCTGCGGCCCGTCGTAACCTGTGGCCATGGACACCTCGGATATCCGCTGGAACGAGCCCGCCCGTCAGAAGATCCTCGACGACGCCGACGCGGTGTTGCGCGAAGCCGTCGTCGCCATCGCCCGCGAGAGCGACGGCATCTCCTCCGACGAGGCGTTCGCGCAGATCAACGCCCGCATCAAGGACCGCTTCATCGACTACGAGCCGGGTCCCGACATCCGCACGTACGCCGACGCGATCGCCGCCGGGGAGATCTCCCCCGACGACGCCGGATGACGCGCGGCCCCTCTCTTCCCCGCGGTCGGCAGTTCGTCCTCACGTGGGGCATACCCGCTGAGTACGGCGGCCTCACCGCCGCCCTCCTGCAGCGGTCGCGCGCCTTCGCCGACCACGGCTCCCCCGTGCACGTGCTGACGTGCGACGACCGCGACGATCGGGTCGCCGTGTCGGCGCAGCTCGAGCGTCGCGGTGCCCTCGCCCCGGGGGTGCACCTCACCAACCTGTGGGATTGGCTTCGCGAGAACACGCTGCGAGGCCGTCCGGTCGCAGCCGGCGCGGGATTCTCGCCCCTGCCGGCCTCGGCCACCGCCGAGCACACCGGGGGCATCCTGGTGCGGCGGATACGGACGGATGCCGCGGGGGCGGTGCAGCAGATCGATCACCTCCGCGCCGACGGGACGCTCGCCGTCAGCGACCGCCGCGATGTCGCCCACGGCTCCGGCCGTACCCGGCGCGTCATCGTCGCCTGCGACGAGAGCGGCGCGCCTCGCGCCGCGTGGCGCGGGGTGAGGGAGCTGTACACCGCGTGGCTCGACCGGCTGACCGGCGGTGCCCGGTCGTTCCTGCTCGTCGACAGCAAGGCCATGGCACGGTTCGCGGCCGGCTATCGCCGAGCCGGCGTGGTCGTGCTGCACGTGGTGCACGGCTCCCACCTGACCGACGACGGCAGCGCCATCCGCGCCTCCCGCGCGGAGGTGTTCTCGCGGCTCAGCGCCTTCGACGCCGTCGTGTTCTGCACGCCACGGCAGGTGGCCGACGTGCGACGCGAAGTCGGGCCCATCCCCCTGCTGACCGCGGTACCGCATCCGGTCGACGTGCCCGACACCGATACTCGTGCACCGCGCGACGGCACGGTGGTGGTGGCCCGGCTCGAGCCGATCAAGCGTGTCGAGGACGCGGTCGACGCCATCGGGCTGGCACGGTCGAGCGGCGCGCAGGTGCACCTCGACGTCTACGGCGACGGTCCCTCCCGCGCCGCTCTGGAGCGACGGGCCGGCGACGGCGTCGTGTTCCACGGCTTCGATCCCGCCGCGCGGGATGCCCTCCGGCACGCCTCGACGCTCCTGCTGACGAGTCGTTCCGAGGCCTTCTCGCTCGTGGTGGCCGAGGCGATGGCCGCCGGCTGCCTGCCCATCGCCTACGACGTGCCGTACGGCCCCCGCGAGCTCATCGCCGACGGACGCACCGGGTGGCTCGTGGCACCCGGTGATGTCGCCGCGCTGAGTGAGGCGCTCGTGCACGCGGCATCCGCGAGCCCGGCGACCCTCGCCCGCATGCGCCGTGCCGCCGTCGAGAGGGCACGCGCGTACGACGAGGCTGCGGTCCTGCGCCTGTGGGGGCGCGCGCTCTCTCGGGCCCGACGGAGACACCGGCTCCGGGGGACCACCTGGCGCACCCGCGAGATGTTGCGGCGCCGCCTTCGGATCGGCTGAGATCCGGACCTATCCGGCCCACGCAGGCGTAACGTTCGTCTCACCACCCCGGCATCGCCGGCGCGGAAGGCACCGATCTCGGTGCCACCGACGACTCCCGTCCGTCGAGCCCTCCCCCACGCGGCTCCGGACGGGAGTCGCCGCCGTTCTCAGCGGTCTTCGCCGTAGCCGCGGATGCTGCGCAGGTCGTCTTTCAGGTCCTCGTTCGACACGTCGTCGTTCACCTGGGCGTCAGCGGCGCGCTGCTCCTGCTCGCCCTGCTTCTTTTCTTCGACCCCGGCGTCGGTCGCACCGTCCATCACGGGGGCGTCTTGGGTCTCTTCGCGGTCAGTCATCGTCGTCCTCCTCGGAAAGGGTGGTGACTGGCATCCTGACCCCCTCCGTCGCGAGCCGACCGGGGCTTGCGCCGACCTGGCCCGAGATGCTCACGCGTCGTCATGCGCCGGGTGACGACGCTCGAGCGCCGAGCCCTCGACGTCGACGTTCGGCACGATGCGATCGAGCCATCGCGGCAGCCACCAGGCCGACCCTCCGAGAACGTGCATGATCGCGGGGATGAGGAGCATGCGCACGATGAACGCGTCGAAGAGCACGCCGAGCGCGAGGCCGAGACCCATCGACTTGATGATCACCGCGTCCGACGCGATGAAGCCCGAGAACACCGCGATCATGATGATCGCCGCGGTCGTCACGACGGTGCGTCCGGCGCGGAACCCCTGCGCCACCGCCAGTCGGGGCGCGGCCCCGTGCGCCCACGCCTCGCGCATGCCGGTGGCGAGGAACAACTGGTAGTCCATCGCGAGACCGAACAGGATGCCGACGAGGATCACCGGCAGGAAGCTGAGGATCGGGCCGGGGTTGTGCACGCCCAGGATGCCGCCCAGCCAGCCCCACTGGAAGACCGCGGTGACCGCGCCGTAGGTCGCGACCAACGACAGCACGAAGCCCACCGTCGCGATCAACGGCACCAGCAGCGAGCGGAAGACCATGATCATGATGAGGAACGACAACCCCACGACCACCACGAGGTAGATCGGCAGCACGTCGGCGAGACCCTCGGAGATGTCGATGTTGATGGCGGCGGCGCCCGCGACCCCCAGCTCGATGTCGCCGTCGACCGCGGGGAGGGACCGTAGATCGCGCACGAGCTGCTCGGTGGACACCGCGTTCGGGCCCTCCTTCGGGATGACCTGGAACGCCGCGAGCGACCGGTCTTCCGATACCGCGACCGGGGCTACCGCGGCCACATCGTCCTGCGCGAACAGCTCGCGCGCGACGTCGAGCTGGATACCCTGCACGTCGGCCTCGGCGGTGCCGGCGGGCAGCGCCGCGGTCACGAGCAGGGGGGCGTTGGCCCCGGCGCCGAACGCCTGGTCGGTCCAGGTGAACGCCTGGTACGCGGTGGAGTCCTCGGCCTCCGACCCGCCGTCGGGCAGGCCCAACCGCATCGACAGGGCGGGGATCGCCACGACCAGCAGCGCCAGGGTCGCGATCACCATGGTGAGCACGGCACGCAGCGTCGACATCGGCTTCACCGCGGAGACCGTCGCGATCGACCCCGTGCGGGCGGCGCGACGCGGGTGCTCGGCGGAGTCGACGGGAGGCTCGGCGGACCGGGCTGCGCGACGCGGGTGCTCGGCGGAGTCGACGGGAGCCGGGGCCGAGCCCGCGGCCCGGCGCGGGCGCTCCATCGCGTCGGCGGCGGCCGTCGCCCTGGCGCGGGCCTTGCGAGTGAGGATCCGCCGACCGGCCAGCCCCAGCAGCGCGGGGATGAGCGACACCGCGATGAGCACGGCGACCAGCACGCTCACCGCCCCCGCCGTTCCCATCAGGCCGAGGAAGGGGATGCCGGTGATGTTGAGCGCCAGCAGGGCCACGATCACGGTCGTCCCGGCGAAGACGACGGCGTTCCCGGCCGTTCCGTTGGCGAGGCCGATCGATTCGACCACCTCGGCGCCCTGCAGCAGCTGGCGCCGATGGCGGTAGAGGATGAACAGCGCGTAGTCGATGCCGACGGCGAGGCCGAGCATCACGCCGAGGATCGGGGTGACGGATGCCATCTGCACCACCCCCGAGAACGACAGCGTGGCCATGGCCCCGATGGCGACGCCGACGAGCGCGGTGACGATGGGGAACGCGGCTGCGAGCACCGAGCCCAGAACGACGACGAGCACGATGGCGGCGATCGCGACGCCGATGGCTTCGCCGACGCCGAGGATCTCGGGCACACCCTGCGCGATCTCGGTGTTGAACGCCACGTCGACGCCCGGTACGGGTTCGGCGGTGAAGTGCTCGACGACGGCGTCTTTCGAGGCTTCGGACAGCTCCAGCCGCGGCTCGCTGAAACCGACGTTGACGATCGCGGTGGACGCGTCGTCCGACACCAGACGGATGGCATCCGCGAACGACAGCAACTCGGCTCCGTCGGCGAGCTGGGTCTCCTGCGCGGAGATCTGCGCGAGGCCGTCGGTCACCTGCGTCTGCTGCTGCGCGAGCGCCGCGCGCTGCTGGTCGAGCTGCGCCTGCTGCTGGTCGAGGGCCTCGAGCTGCGCCTGCTTCTGTGCGGTGGGCAGCGGCGCGGCCTCGATCTGCGCGCGGGCGGCATCGAGCTGCTGCTGGCCCGCGTCGAGCTGCGCCGTGCCCGCGTCGAGCTGCTGCGCGCCCGACTCGGCCTGCGCGCGGGCGTCGGCGAGCTGCTGGCGGCCGTCGACCACCTGCTGTCGCTGTTCATCGAGCTGCTGCTGCGTCGAGAAGGGGCCGGTGACGCGCGCCACGTCGGGCAGGTCGCCTGCCGAGGCGACCAGCCCCGAGATCCCGCTCTTCTGCTCGTCGGTCAGCGCCGAGCCGTCGGCGGTGCGGAACACCACCGCTCCCGAGGCGCCGCTGAAGTCGGGCAGTTCCTCCTGCAGCTTCGCGATGACGTCCCCGGATGCCGTGCCCGGGATGTCGAAGCTCGAGCTGAGGCCCTTGGAGCCCAGCAGGAAGCCGCCCACCACCACGCCGACGATCACGGTCCACGCGACGATCACCGTCCACGCGCGGCGCGCCGCGAAGGTTCCGAGACGGTGCAGCAGTTCAGCCATGCGGGATGTTCCTCTCGTGCGGTGCGCGCGGAGGAGCACCGTCGGCTCCGACCAGTCCGTCGAAGATAACACGCACCGTCTCGTCTCGATTCGCCTCGAGGTCGTCCAGAATGTGTGTCATGGCTCTTCCGCGCAGTGGACCCGTTCGCAGCGAGGCGGCGCGCCTCGCGATCATCGATGCGGCCGTCGCCCTCTTCGTGGAGCGCGGCTACGACCACCTCACGATGGAGGGCATCGCCCGGCGCGCCGGCGTCGGCAAGCAGACCATCTACCGCTGGTGGCCGAGCAAGGGAGACGTCATCGCCGAGGCGATCCTCGAGGGCCGCCTGCTCGGCGGCCGGCGCGACCTCCCCGACACCGGAGACGCGCGCATCGACCTGGCCGACTGGCTCGACGAACTCTTCACCCTGCGCGCCAGCCCCGAGGGCGAGGGCATGCTGCACTCGCTCGTCGCCGCGGCCGCCGGAAGTGCCGAGACCGGCCGACGACTGCGCACCGAGATCCTCGCGGCGCCTCTCATGGCGCGATTGTCCGAAGCGCTGGGAGGAGCCACCGGGCCCCGTCTCGACGCCGCCGCCGACGCCCTGGTGGGAGCGGTCATCCTGCGCGCCCTGAGTCGCGAGGCCTTCCATCGCGACGACATGCTCGCTCTCGTCGACGCGATCGTGGGTGCTCGCACCTGACCCGGCGGCGGCCGCAGGACTCAGGATCGAATAGCACATCGCCCGAAACGGCGTCCAGCCCACCCACGCACATCTTCATCCCGTAGAATCGTGCGCAGCAAGGGGAGTACTCCCACGCGACGATCTCGTCAATACGGCCACGCCATCGTGGACCCGGGACGTCGGCCCGCTTCGCCGGGTGGAAGAGACCTTGGTGTTCTGGCGTACACCTATTCTCCCTGGAGGCCGTCTTGGGCGTCACACCCCTGGTCTGGATCATCACCATCGCGATCACGATCGCGTTCTTCGTCTTCGAGTTCTTCGCGCACGTGCGAAAGCCCCACGAGCCCACGATCGCCGAGTCCGCTCGATGGTCGGCGTTCTACATCGGCTTGGCCCTGCTCTTCGGCGTCGGTATCGGCGCCGTCTCGGGGTGGACCTACGGCGGCGAGTACTTCGCCGGCTACCTGACCGAGAAGGCGTTGTCGATCGACAACCTCTTCGTGTTCCTGATCATCATGACCGGGTTCGCCGTGCCGAAGATTTATCAGCAGAAGGTGCTGATGATCGGCATCGTGATCGCGCTGATCATGCGTGGCGCATTCATCGCCGTCGGTGCCGCGCTGATCGAGAACTTCTCGTGGATCTTCTACATCTTCGGCGCCCTGCTGCTCTTCCTCGCCTACCGCCAGGCGTTCTCGCACGGCGACAGCGACCCCGCGAACGGCAAGTTCATGCAGTTCGTCCGCCGCGTCCTCCCCGTGAGCGAGGAGTACAACGACGACAAGCTGACGGTGAAGAAGGACGGCAAGCGCTTCGTCACCCCGATGCTGCTCGTCATCATCGCGATCGGCTTCATCGACCTCGTCTTCGCGGTCGACTCGATTCCCGCAATCTACGGTCTGACCAACGAGGCGTACATCGTCTTCACCGCCAACGCCTTCGCGTTGATGGGCCTGCGTCAGCTCTACTTCCTCATCGGCGGACTGCTCGAGCGCCTCGTGTACCTCGCGCAGGGACTGGCCGTCATCCTGGCGTTCATCGGTGTGAAGCTCGTCTTCCACGCCCTGCACGTCAACGAGCTGCCCTTCATCAACGGCGGCGAGCCGCTGCTGTGGGTGCCCGAGATCCCGATCTGGTTCTCGCTGCTGTTCATCGCGGCGACCGTGGCCGTGGCGACGTTCCTCAGCCTGCGCAAGACCCGTAACGACGACCAGAAGAAGGAACGCGAGACCTTCGACGGCGAGAAGGTCATCCACGCACCCGAGGACTGACCCCGCACGACGACGGGCCCGCGGCGACCGCCGTGGGCCCGTTGCCGTATCCGGGCGTCGTGCGCAACCCCGGCGGACGCGTCCCTCGGCGGTCCTACCGTGGCGGTCATGACGCGATTCGGCTACACCCTCATGACCGAGCAGAGCGGCCCCCGGGCGCTCGTCGACTACGCCGTCGGCGCCGAGCGCGCTGGCTACGACTTCCTCGTCTCGAGCGACCACTACTCGCCCTGGCTCACCAGCCAGGGTCACGCGCCCTACGCGTGGACCGTGCTCGGTGCCGTCGCGCAGGCGACGACCGACGTCGAGCTCATGACGTACGTGACGTGCCCGACGGTTCGCTACCACCCCGCCGTCGTCGCACAGAAGGCGGCAACCCTTCAGCTGCTGTCGGAGGGGCGGTTCACTCTCGGCCTCGGCTCGGGCGAGAACCTCAACGAGCACGTCGTCGGTGAGGGTTGGCCGGCGGTCCACGCCCGCCAGGACATGCTGGTCGAGGCCATCGAGATCATCCGCGCCCTGCACACGGGCGACCTCGTCACCTACGACGGCGAATACTTCCGCGTCGACTCCGCGCGCGTGTGGGATGCGCCCGACGGCGGCGTGCCGATCGGTGTGGCGGTGTCGGGCGAGCACTCGATCGCGCGTTTCGCTCCCCTGGGCGACCACCTCATCACCACCGAGCCCGATGCCGAGATCGTCCAGGGCTGGGACGAGCACCACGAGGGCGCGTCGCGCAAGATCGGTCAGATCCCGATCAGCTGGGACCCCGACAAGGATGCCGCCATCGCACGCGCCCACGACCAGTTCCGCTGGTTCGCCGGAGGCTGGGCCGTCAACGCCGACCTCCCGACCCCCGCGGGCTTCGCGGGCGCATCGCAGTTCGTGCGACCCGAAGACGTCGCCGAGTCGATCGCCTGCGGCCCCGACCTCGATGAGCTGGCTGAGAGCGTGCGGCCGTTCATCGACGCCGGTTTCACCGACATCGCCATCGTGCAGGTCGGCGACGAGCAGCAGCAGCGCTTCGTCGACGAGATCGCCGCTCCCCTGCTCGACAAGCTCCGCGCCCTGTGAGCCGTGGTCCGGGGCGCGTCGGCGACGACGCCCCGGGCTCTCGGGCTCAGCGCGGAGAGGCGCCGGTCTCGGCGATCCACCTCTCGAGGCGCCACGAGGGCAGGCGGAAGACACGGGCGACGACCGAAACCGGATGCCGGGCCTCGACGACCGCGGCGACGGCGAACTCGCGGAGCGAGCGGAACTCGCGGTCCGCCAGCACTCCTTCGCGCAGTTCGGTGAAGGTACGGGGCTGCCGACGCGGTGCCGGGGCACGCTCGACGCCGGTCATGACCGAGCCGGCGATGGGCTGAGGTCGCGAGACGACGACGCCGGTCGCCGGCGGGGCCGGGCGGGACGCCGTCTCGATGGGCGCGGGTGCGTGCATCGCAGACCACGCGGCTTCCGGCGGGCGCATCGGCGCTTCGTGGCGCACCCACGGCGCGGGCGGCAGCGGCCCGCCCCACGTCTGCTCCGTCGGAGGATAGACCGTCGACTCGGGCCGGACGGGCGCGAGGGGCGGCTCGGGCATGGTCGGCGCGGCCACCGCAGAACTCCAGGGCGCGGCGGGGAGCTCCCCACCCCACACCACCTCGCTCGGCACCACGTACGGGCTGACCTTCGCTGCGGGCGCGCTCATCCAGGGCGCCGGGGGAAGGTCGCCGCCCCACACGACCTCGCTCGGCACCACGTACTCGCTGCGCGTCGCCTCGTCGCCCGGCGCCGTGCGCACGACGCCGCCGAAGAGCTCGGCGATCTCGATCTCGAAGGTCTCGGCGAGGGCGACGAGCGTCGCCAGCGACGCCGTCGCGCGTCCCGACTCGATCGCGCGGACGCGTGACTCCGAAATGCCGGCCTCGAAAGCCAACCCGGCGACCGAGAAGTCCCGCGCCCTTCGCAGGGCCCGCACCCGGTCGGCGAGGCCACGCAGAACGCCGTCGAGTCGATCGTCCACCGTCACGTCCGTCATCCGTGTCATCCCCGTCTCACCCGAGGCGCGGCGGCGGCCTCATCGACCCACTTTTGCAGACGCCACTGCTGGATGCGGAACAGACGCGCGATGGTCGACACCGAGTATCCGCCCTCGAGGACCGCGGCGACGGCGAAGTCCTGCAACGACGCGAACGTGCGCCCCTCGAGCACCCCGGTGCGGAGGTCCGCGAAAGAACGGGGACGACCGGACGACGGGCGCCCCACCTGCGCGGGACCCGCCGGTCGGGGTCTGCCCGCGCGCTCGGCGGGCGTGCCGGGGCGCGTCCCCCTCGCCGACCATGATCCGGGGCCGCGTCCCGCACGGGATGCGTCCTCCGACCCGTCGTCGATCGGAGGTTGCGGCTTCCCCGCGATCGGAGGGTCAGCGGATGCCGGGATCCCCGCGTCGAGTATCGCAGCAGAGCGGACCGCCGAGGGCCTCGCCGCGACGAGTCCGTTCCCGCGCCGCGCGGTCAGACCCCGTCGCGCAGGTCGCGGAAGAACGCGTCGACGTGCGATCGCAGAGACGCCACGCGACGATCGCGCGCCGCCGCGGCGTCATGACCGAGGTACGCGGGCGGATCGAGCCGACGCACGTTGCGCGAGCACTCGAATCCCGCGCAGAGCAGGGTGCCGACGGTGTTGCCCGCCCGGCCCGCTTTGCCCGTCCGTCGCGCGGAGAACAGCACGACGTCGTTCGGCAGCGTCACGTCGGTGCACCACGAGCACTGTGCGCGAGTGCGGGTGCGCTGTTCGGTCTGGCGCAATTGCAGACCGACCGGCGTGCCGTCGATCTCGGCGACGACGAACCCGAGCAGGGGTGACTTGGCGTCGCGCCATCCGACGTAGTCGAGGCGGTCCCATGGCGACGTGTCGATGTCGGTGGGCACCGTGAGGGCGCTGCGCTCACGGGTGGAGACGTTGACGAAGGCGGAACGGAGGGTGGAGGCGGAGAGAGCGTGCATGGAGGTATCCCGAAGAGAGGGTCCGCCCGCGCGGGCGGACCGAAGAAGACGTGCGTGCGAGAAGGAGCGCACGCGCGAAGGTGATCGACCGGTCGAGAGGACGACACGGGATCGAGGTGGTCGCTCGCACACCGGCGAGCGGGCCCCGTCGGTCAGACGGCGGGGGAAGCGGCGCGCACGACGCCTGTGCCGCCGGCGCTCCGCGCGCCGACGACCCCCTCACGCCCGGAGGGCACCGAAGGAGTGACGAAGGACATACCTCCAGGGTACGCCCGTCAGGCCCGGAACGCCGCCGAACCCAGCGTGCGCTCGACCGTCATCTCGAGCACGACGCGCTCCGGGTTCTCACGGGGCTGCCGGTACCGCGCGGCGTACAGCTCCACTGCGCGGGCCACGTCCTCCGGATCATCGGTGACCTGCGCCGGCCCTTCGAAGCTGATCCACTGCGCCCCGGCGACCGAGCACACCGAGGCGCGGCCGCTGCGCGTGGCGTTCACGAACTTCTGGGTGCCGCGCGAGCCGATGACACGGACGACGCCGTCTTCGTACGTGAAGCCCACGGGCACGGAGTGCACCCGACCCGAACGGCCGACGGTCGAGAGGGTGGCCAGGTGGTACTCGCGCAAGAAGGCGAAGGCGTCATCGGTCAGCACTCCTCCAGGGTGCCACGTCACGCGATGTCCGAGACCGTTCTCGTGGCGGCATCCCAGCGACGGATCGACGTCGCCCGCCCCGCGAGGTCCGCCCCGCCTCCTCGTGCCAACGCCGAGAGCGCCTCGCCGATCCGGTCCACCGGCACGCGTCGCGCCAGGGTGACGTGCGGCGTCCACGAACCCGGACGCGTGTGGTCGGCGTCGTCGCCGGCACCCGCGCGCTCGTGCACGCGCGCGTGCAGGTCGAGCAGGGCCGATGTGGGAACGACCGAGCGGGCGATGACGCGGGTGCGACCGACGCCGAACAGCAGCGGCGCCCCGAGCGTGAGCGGCAGCGGGAGCGACGAAGCCAGTCCCGTGGCATCCATCTCGTCGAGGGCCCCGCGCACGAGCATGGTCAGATGCGGGCGGTTGCTCTCGCCCGTGTGCCGAGCTTGGCTGGGGAGGTCAGCCGCGACGAGAAGGTCCCACTCGCGTCGGACGGCCGCGTCGGTGTCGTCGTCGAAGAGCAGTTCCAGGCTGGTGACGTCGCTCATCGCGCGGTCATCGCGTCGACCACCAGGCCGCCGCGACGAGAGCCGGCTGGAAGAACAGGCGAACGAGGCGCTTGCGGTCCGTGTCCAGACCGAACGCCGAACGGCGCTTGCGCCACTGATCGATGTTGCCCGGGAAGATCGCGACGAAGAAGGCCGCGAGGGCGGCCCCCACCCGGCGACGTTCTTTCGGCAGCACCAGCAGGGCCAGGCCGAAACCCGCTTCGACGACCCCGGATGCCACGACCACGGCGTCGCGGTCGAGGGGCCCCCGTTCGACCAGGGCATCCGGCACCTGCGCCTGGAAATCGCGGCGCGCGAAGGTCAGATGCGATACACCGGCGAAGAGCATTGCCAGGGCGAGCGCCCATCGTACGACAGATCTCATGCGACCACGGTACGAGCCGCGAGACGTGGATCCGGTGGGCTTGACGACGACGCGCGCGTTCTGCGCGACGGATCGCGGCGACTACGCCACCCGGCCGGATCGCGCAAGCCCCGTGTCCTTGAGGCGCTGCGCGGTTGACTGACGATACGCGACGAAGGGGGTGACCATGACGATGACCGAGACCGCATCTACATCGAGTGAGGACGCCGACGTGGACGCTCTGCTCGTCCGCGCCGCTAGTGGCGACTGCGACGCCTTCGTCGCGTTCTACGACGCCACCGCCCCGCGCGTATACGCGGTGCTGCTCTCCCTCACCGGCGTCGCCGCCTCTGCCGACGCCCTTCTCGAGGGCATCTACGTCGAGGCGTGGGAGCGCATGCGCGGCCGTTCGGCGCCGCCGTGTCCGGGGATGCAGTGGATGTCGGTCATCGCTCACCGGCACGCCGCCGGTCAACGCTGAGCGGACGCGTCAGGCGGGCGCTGTGAGCGACGTCGAGGTCGGTGCGCTCGGGGTCGAGAATGACCCCGCCCGACGGGTCGGGGAAAGAGATGGGCTGTACGGACGACCCGGAGTATGGAAGGCCCATGAGCGTCTCCCTCAGGAGATATTTCGCACTCATATTTTACTAGGCCGCCTAACTATCGGCCAGGAAAACCCGACAATATGCGGCCGCAGAGGTGAATTATCGGACCCCGCCCAAGATGTATCGACCGCCTGGAATCTCGTTAACCTAACTAGACTGTCGGTCACCTCGCCCGGATCCGACAGGAGGCGTATGACGATCGCGACGGACGAACCCGCCACGAGCGCAGCCCGCGCCGTCGAACGACTCCGCTTGGCGGAGGCCCGGCTCTCCCGCCGTCGGCAGACCGACTGCGGCCCGAGCGAGAACGCGCGCGCGGCGATGCGACTCATCCTCGAGCGCACCGACGACGGCCATCACGTGACCCCGACCGAGATCGCCCAGGCGCTGGGCATCTCGACGGCATCCGTCACCGGAATGCTCGACCGCCTTCACGCGGGCCGGCTCATCACCTTCGTGGCGAACCCCGCGGACCGACGTAGCAAGTTCGTCGTCCCGTTCGACCGGGATCAGGATCCGGATGCCATCGACCCGGTGACCGCCCGCATCCGCGAGTTCGCCCTCGACCTCCCGGCCGACACCGCCGATCAGATCGTGTCGTTCCTCGACCGCGTCCGCGAGGTCGTCGACGCCGAGTGCGGCTGACGCCGGATCACACGACCGCCACGGCTCCGTCGGGTTCCGGTTCGATGCCGACCGCGAGGCCGTTGGGTGAACTGGCCTCGTTCATCATGTCGTCGATCCAGCGCCGATTCAGCTGGGGGGCTCGGCTGCCGTAGAAGTGGAAGACCAGCGGGATCGAGGGGTGGATCCACAGACTCCGCGTACCACTGCCGTCGCCGTGGGCGTAATGGAACATGAACGGCTCCGCGCGACGCAGTTTGTTCATGAACACCAGTCGCAGATGCGACAGGGTCCGGTCTTCGATGTCGAACGAGTGCCCGAGCGTGTTGTAAACCAATTTTCCCACCGATACAGCCTATATCGGCACCAAGGTTAGCTAACGCGGCCCCGGCCGCCGAACGCTCGACTAGAGTCCTGAACGTGGTGAGAACACACCGCCCGAACCGGCCCCGCCGCCGCGTTCCCCGGGCCGTCCTGGCGATCGGCGCGGTCGTCGTGATCGCTGCGCTCATCGCGGTGATCGCTGTCGTGGGAAGTCTCGTCACCACCCTCTTCCAGACTCTGTCGGCTCGGCCTCCCGCGGTCGACACGCGCATCGTGGCGCCCGACGAGTCCAAGGCCGCGCAGGCGGCGAGCGCCGCCGCCGGCAGCGCCGACGAGAACGACGCCGCCAGCTGGCTCTCGACCCAACCGACGACCTACTGGCTCACCCCCGAGATCGACCCGATCGACGAGGTCTGGGACCGCGTCGCGCACCTGGCCGCCGAGGCGCGGGATCAGGATGCCGCGCTGTCGATCGCCGTCTACGGTCTGCCCGATCGCGACTGCGGCAACCACTCCGCCGGCGGCCTCGATCCCGACGCCTATCGCGAGTGGACCGCCCGAATCGGCGACGCGCTGGGCAACGCGTCGGACATCCAGAAGATCGTCGTGCTCGAACCCGACAGCATCGCACTGTCTTCTTCCTGCGGCTCGTTCTCCGACCGGGCGTCCTACCTGCGCGCAGCCGTCGACAACATCCGCGGAACGAACACCTGGATCTACATCGACGGCGGCCACTCGGCATGGCATCCCGTCACCGAGATGGCCGATCTCCTTCGCTCGACGGGCGTGCTCTCCGACGTCCGCGGCGTGGCCCTGAACGTCTCGAACTACCAGGACACCGCCGCGGAGTTCGCCTACGCCCACGCGCTGTCCGAACAGCTCGGCGGCACTCACGCCGTCATCGACACGTCGCGCAACGGCGCGGGACCCGCGGGCGCGGAGTGGTGCAACCCCTCGGGCCGACTGGTGGGCAGCGCGGGGGGATCGTACGGCGACGACGTCGTCGACACGAACCTCTGGATCAAGCCGCCGGGCGAGAGCGACGGCGAATGCAACGGCGGCCCGGTGGCCGGAACCTGGTGGCCCGCTGCGGCCGCCGAACTGGCGCGCGAGCGGGGCTGAGGCCCGTCGCATCCCGCGCAATCGGGCCGGGACGGGCCGAATATGTGCCAGGATTGCGCTCGTCGCTCTGCGACACCGCGGCTCGGGGGAGAACGTGGGCACGCCAGCGTGCGAAGCCGGAAGAGTGGGTGACATGAGCGACAGCACTGAAATGCTGAAGACCGCGGTGATCGTCGAGGACGATCCCGATATCCGACACCTGTTGGTCGAGGTCCTCGAAGCGGCGGGTTTCTCCACCGTCTCGGTCGGCAACGGCATCGACGGCGTCCGCGCGGTGATCGCCTACCAGCCCCTCATCACCACGCTCGATGTCAACATGCCCGGCATCGACGGGTTCGAGGCCGCCCGTCGCATCCGGCAGCAGAGCGATACCTACATCATCATGCTCACTGGCCTCGAAGAAGAGGCCGACGTCGTGCTGGGCCTGGGAGCCGGAGCCGACGAGTACGTCGTGAAACCGTTCCGCCCTCGCGAGCTGCGCGCGCGGATCGAGGCGCTGCTGCGCCGCCCGCGCGGCGGCGGGCCCGCCGTGTCGTCGGCCCCGCGCCAAGACAATGTCGGGCCGTCCTTCCCCACTCCTCGCACCGAGACGCCGCCCCCCGTAGCGACCCCGAGCGCTCCCGTCGTGGTGCCCTCCTCGCAGGGCCCCGACCCCCGCTCCGCACCCGCGGGCGCCGAGATCGTCCCGCGCCCCGCCGCGGGCGCGATGGCCACGAACGACCTCACCCCCACCGGTGCCCAGTGGGTGGTCCACCGCGATCTGCAACTCGACCCCGACAGCCGCCTCGTGCGGGTGGGCGGCGACGAGCTCGAACTCACGCGCACCGAGTTCGACCTGCTCGCGACCCTCATGGAGTCCAAGCGCCGGGTGCGCAGCAAGGCCGACCTGACGCTCGTGCTCCGCGGGGAGTCCTACGTCACCAGCTACTTCGTCGGCGAGGCCGACAAGCGGGCGATCGAGGCCCACATGACGAACCTGCGACGCAAACTCGGTGACAATCCCGCGAACCCGCGGTACATCGAGACCGTACGCGGTGTCGGATACCGCCTCACGTCGGAGCTGCTCGCTCCCACCTGATTCGCGCGAACCCCGCGGACAGCACGGATGCCTCGACCCTCCCCAGGGCCGAGGCATCCGTCTTTCTGATGCATTCGGGCGATCAGACCGTGGGTCCGTCAGACCTTGAAGCCGTGGTGGCGACGGACGAGCTTGGTGAACATCATGACGGTCTGGAGCACGGTGACCACACCGACGATGGGCCAGCCGATCCAGAGGATCGAGGACTGCACCATCGGTCCGACCATGATCCAGATGACGGCGAGGGCGATGGCGACAGCCACCAGCACGACCAGCGGCGTCCAGTGGCCGAGTCCGCCACCGCGCTCGGCCTTGGCCTGCATGGCCCAGTTGTCGACCTTCTTGCGCGACAGGAATCGGGTCCAGGAGCGCACGAAGTGGCTGATGCGGATCCACATGAAGATCTCCGCCGGGAAGAAGAGGATGGCGAAGAGGATGTCCGAGCGGTCCACCGACTTGATGGTGCGTGCGATGCGCAGGTTCAGCAGCATCGCGATGACGGGCGGGATCAGCCACAGCGGCGAGAAGACGAAGGCGTTGAGGGTCAGCGAGCCGGCGAGCAGCGTGAGGAACGCCACGCGCACGAACAGGTTGGTCAGCATGCCGAAGTTCTCGAACCACCGCAGACGGAGGTTCGGGTGGAACGGCTGCCCCTTGGTGTCGCCGCGCTGGCCGGGCCACATGAGCTCGATGGCGCCGTAGGTCCACTTCACCTGCTGGGCGTCGTAGCCCGACAGCGTCGTCATGCCGCCCACGTCGGCGCGGGCGTAGGGGCTGATCTTCGTCAGGTACCCGGCGCTCTTGATCTGCAGCGAGAGGAGCGAGTCCTCGACCTCGGAGTCCTTCACCCACGGCGTGACCTGGTGATTCTGCTTCATCGCCTCGCGCAGCGCGTTGGTCGAGAAGATCGAGAACTGCCCGCCGAGCACCGCCATGTTTCGACCGCGCAGCATGTTCTGCAGGTTGAACGCGGCGAACTGCGTGCGCTGACCCGCGGTGAGGAATCGCGCCACGAGGCCCTTGATGGGCTTGTCGTCGATCGTGAAGATGGCGGAGATGCCGCCGATGCGCGAGTCGGAGACGGCCTCGGTCTCGAGATACTCGACGGCCTTCGAATCGGCGATCGTGTCGCCGTCCACACCCAGAAGGTAGTCGTATCCTTCGACCAGCGAGTACCCGTAATTCAGGGCGCCCACCTTCTTGTCGGGGTTCTTGCCGATGTCGTGCACGAACACCTCGGTGAACTGCTCGCCGAGCTCGGTGGTGATCTCGTGCGGGCCGCTGTACTCCGAGGCGATCTTGACGGTCGCGTCCGAGGTGTTGTTCACCACCACGTGGATGACGTCCGGCACGCGCGTCTGCGACAGAAGTGCCTCGATGACGTCGGCGATCGACTCTTCCTCGTTGTACGCGGGAATGACGCACCCGATGGTGGAGCGGTGCACCGTGGTGTTCTCGAGCACGGCGGAGAAGTCGTCGGCGAAGCCGTGGTTCTCCTCGACAGCCCCCGTCGTCAGCTCGCCCGCGGTGTGGGAGAACTCCCGGGAGGGGGAGGAGAAGCTGCGCGCATCGGTCATGACGGTGGTCTTCCTGTGGGAGCGGTGGCGGATCGGCCAAGACCCACTCTGGTAGGTTCGCCGCAAGACGGCCAGGACACACGTCGTTCTTCCCCGCAAGATTTGCTCAAGATTGCGCCGGCCCCCCGAAGGAGGCGAGAGTTCCGTGATCTTCCTCGCCCTCCTCGCCGCGATTCTCGCCGCGGGTCTCGCTCTCGCCACGATCGTCCTCACTCACGGTCGCGCCCGCGACGATCGCGGCGGAGCCCGGGCAGACCTCGTGCGGTACTGCAACCTGTCGGCCGTGTCGGCGCTGCTCTGCGGAGCGATGAACCTGTTCGAGGCGGCCGGAGGCGGAACCACCGCTGCAGCGGCGGGGAACGCCACGAACGTCGTGGCCGTCGGTCTGCTCTGGGCCGGGGCACGTCGATTGAACTCCCGATCGGCGATCGGTGCGATCAGCGTCGGTGCCGGGGGCATCCTGATGTTCGGACTCACGTTCCTCGTCCCCCTCGACGATGCGACGCTGGTCAAGACCGCCGGCCTCGCGGTGCTCGCCCTGCTCGGCGCCTTCGAGATGGCGCGCCGCCCGCTCGCGGACCTTTCCGGAGCGCGGTTGATGACGTGGACCCTCGGCCTGTACGGCGTCTACAACATCGCCCGGTTGGCCGTGGTGGCGGTCGCCGGCCTCGATCCCCTCCTCGGACGAGGACTCGTCTCGGCCGAGACCACGGCCGCCGTCAGCGCCGTCGCCATCGCGCTGGTCTCGCTCGCGGCCGTGCGCATCGGTCGCCACCTCGACGACGCTCCGATCCCGGGAACACGGGAGCACGATCGCGGATCACTGCGCTCCGAGGCGGCGGCGTTGCTCGCCGATGCCGCGACGGCCCAGGTCACCGTCATCCGCGTGCCCGAGCTCGACCTCATCCGCACCGCGCACAGTTCTGAGCGCGCCGAGACGATGATGCGACAGCTGCTCGACGCCGCCAACGACGCGATCCCCCGCGCCGCAACCGGCATCCCCGCGCGCGACACCGTCGTCGTCGTGGCGCCCGTGGCGTCGGACCGCGACGCGCAGGATGCCGCCGTCCGACGCGCGTTCGCCTCCCGCATGCCGGGCATCGGGTACGACGACGTCCCCGACCTGGCCTTCCAGCACGTCGTGATCACCGAGGTCGGTGAGCTCTCCCACCTGCTCGAGAGCCGCCGCCTCCGTCCTCGCTGAGCCGCTGCGCCTACCCGGCCGCCCGCGGCGGGCGCGCGGGCGGGATCAGCCCTGGCTGCCGGACTGCCCCCACCCCGGAGCGCGACCGCTGCCGGGTGCGGTGGTGGAACCCGACGAGGCCGACCCCTGCTCGCTGTCGGCGAAGATCGCGATCGGCAGGTACTGGTACACCGTCTGCTGCCCGAACGACGTCTCGGTGTTGGCCGAGCCCTCGACCGCGACGTTGAGGGCGAACTCGAGCGTGATGCCGTAGGTGTCACCGGGCAGCTGGCGGATCGAGGTGGTGGGGACCAGCAGGCCGCCCTGGAAGCTGTTGAGCAAGAGGCCGCGGTCGGAACGGAGTGTGTCCGAGGGGACGAGCGTGCGCGGGTCGGCGCTGAACTGGAACGGGCTCGACACCTGACCGCTGGTCTGCGCGGTCTGCGACGTGACCGAGAGCGATGAGACGTAGACGCGACGCTTCTGCGCGAGCACGGCCTTCTCGTCGACGCGGTGGTCGACGACGTTGACCGCGAAGCCCAACTGCTTGTCGTTGGTCGGCGTCCACTCCATCGTGCGCTTGGGGTTGACCGCCCACACGTCGAGACGCACCTCGAGGCCGTCGGCGACCTCGGTCGAGAGCGACACCGAGCCGTCGTACGTGAACTGCGAGTCGAACGGTTTGTCAGCGGACGCCGACGGCGCAGGGGTCGGGACGACGGCCGCCTGATTGCCGCCCTGCCCCGGGAAGGCACCGATGACGTCGCTGATCTGGCCGCAGCCGGTCAGCGCGACCGGCCCGGCGAAAGCCAGAACGAGGGCGAGGGCGCTCGCGCGCAGGGCGCGACGACGGAGGGGCGTGCTCACAGGTGTCTCCTGAGGTAACGGCGCAAGGCGCGCAGAGGTCGAGAATCGACCATCACGCTGCGGGATGCAGGCCTCAGGGGGAGTCTGACCGGGCACCGCGCCCCAGAAGGGCACGTGCGGCGAGCAGAGACAGGATGGCGCGCAGAAGACTACACCACTCTCTATACACTCGATCTCATGGCATCCATGAGGAGCGTGCCGCCGGCGGTTCCTCCCGTGAGCGCACAGGACGACGACGGCACCGGACCCAGCAGTTACACACGCTCCGTGTGGCTGTTGCAGCTCGTCCTCGGGGCGAGCGTGGTCATCACGGTACTGCTCGTGCAGGCCCTCGAACCGACCCTGTTCCTCCTGTGGCCGTTCTCGTCGGGCGTCGGTGTGATCATCGCCCTGACGGCCGTCGCGATCGTCGTGCCCTGGCACCGCCTCCCGCGTGCGGCGGTCGCCGCGATCCCTTTCGCCGATATCGTCGGCATCGGGTTGTTGAGCTTCGGGACCGATCTGCGGTTCGGCTTCTTCTGGGTCTTCCCGATCATCTGGATCGCCACCCACTTCAGCCTCGCGTACATGATCTCGGCGCTCGCCACGGTGGGCTTCATCATCGTGGTGGATGCCGCGGTCAACGCGGCGGGACCCGTCACCGCTCTGCGACTCATCGTCGTGCTGCTCTCGCTCACGTTCATCGCCATCACGTCGTTCCTCTCGGCCCGGCAGACGCGGGCGTTCAAGCAACTGCTCAGACGGCAGGCCAGCCGCCTGCAGGGCACCCTGCAGCGCGTGTCGGGGCAGGAGCGCCGCGTCTCGCAGATGCTGAACGGGCTCGACACCGGCATCGCCCGGCTGTCGGCCGACGGCGAGGTGCTGGCGCTGAACGACACCTACGTCGACCTGTACGGCATCGAGCGTGACGAGTCCCAGCGTCCGGGGGGAGCCGTCGAGTACGCCACTCTTCGCGGCGACCCGCTGCCCGAGGCGGAGCGCCCGTTCACCCGCGCGGCACGCGGCGAGCAGTTCGACGACGAACGCACGTGGCTCTTCGACACCCACGGCGAGTGGCACGCGCTGTCGGTGTCGACGCGGCGCCTCATCTCTTCGGACGAACCCGAGAGCACGCTGCTCATCGTGCACGACATCACGGCGCTCATCGAGTCCGAGCGCGCGCGCGAGCGTCTCGCCGCGACCGTCTCGCACGAGCTGCGCAACCCGCTCACCGCCATCATCGGTCACGCCGACCTCGCACTGGACGACCCGGGCCTCACCCCCAAGGTGCGGGACCAGCTCGAGGTGATCGCCGGCGCCGGCGAGCGCATGCAGAAGCTGATCTCCGAGATCCTCGCGAACTCGCGTGGGGTCTTCCGCGAGCAGAACGCCCCCTCGGTCGCCGACGCCACCCGCATCATCGCGTCGTCGTTGGAATCCTTCCGCCCGGCGGCAGCCTCCCGGCGCGTCAGCGTGGTCGACGACCTCCCCGAGACAGCCGCCGTCGTCGGCGACGCCTTCCGGCTGCGTCAGGCGTTCGACAACATCCTCAGCAACGCCATCAAGTACACCCCGGCCGGCGGCTCGATCCTCATCTCGGGCGAACTCACCCCCGACGACGTCATCCTCCGCTTCGCCGACACGGGTATCGGCATCCATCCCTCCGATCTGGCGCGTGTCTTCGACCCGTACTTCCGCGCGCAGTCCGTGCGCGAGAGCTCGACTCCGGGAACCGGGCTCGGCATGGGCATCATCCGCAGCATCATCGAAGACGAGGGCGGCTCCCTCCTCATCGAGAGCGAGCTCGGCACCGGCACCACGGTGACCGTCGTGCTGCCCGCGCACACCCCCGCCGAGTCCTCGTGATCCCCGCCGACGCCCTCTCCAACCTGGGTCTCGCCCAGGCCACCGTCGCCACGGTGGGCACCGTGATGCTCATCGGGTTGGGCTTCCTGCACCGCCCCTCGCGGTCGGCGTTGCTCTGGTCGCTGGCGTTCGTGCTGGCGATGACGAGCACCTGGGTCTCGGTCGCCGGATCGATCGTCGAAGACGAAGCGATCCGGCGCGCGGGGCTCGGACTCATGCTCGGCGCCCCCGCGCTGGTCTGGTCGGGCTTCCGAGCCCGACGCGGGGTGCGGGCCCTGCCCTGGGTCGGCGCCGCGCAGGCGGTCGCGACGGCCGCCGTATTCGTGGTGGTCCCCGATCTCTCGGCCTACGGCTTCGCCTTCCGTGTCGCGTTCCTCGGCGCCGCCGTCTTCGCGGGCCTGACGAACCTCGAGCTGCTCCGGGCGGCCGATCGGCTCGAACGCCTCGCCCTTCCTCTGGCCATCGTCTCGGCGACGTTCGTGGCGCTCGGGGCGGCGGTGATGGTCGCGGGCGTCGCCGCCCCCGCCGAGATGGGCGACCTCACGCTCCCCCGCGTCCTCAACGGTCTCGCCATGCTGGTGTACCTCGTCTGCGCGACGGTGTCCCTGCTGTACTTCACCTCGGTCTCCCCCACGGGGACCCGTTCCGCCTCGTCGTGGCCCCACTTCGTCGCCACGGCATCCGATCGCCTCGCTCGCGCACGGCGCGCTCGTGAGCAGTCGTGGGCGGTTCTCACCGTTCGTCTCGACGACCCCGCTCAGTTGCGCAGCGCCGCGGGCGAGAGCAGCTGGGGCCGGCTCGTCACGGAGTTCGAGGGGATCGTCGCCGACTCCTTCCCCGCCGAAGCCGACCTCGGCCGCGAGACACGGGGACGGGTCGTGGTGGTCCTCGCCCGCCCGGACACCGTCCTGCGGGAGCACGTCAGGGACACCCTCCGCCGCATCACCGAGGTGGACGTCTCGGGCCATATCGACGTCCAGCTCTCCGCGAGCGTGGGATGGGTCCCCGCCGAGGCGGCCGACTTCGACCTCCGCGCTCTCATCGCCGCGGCCGACGATGCCGCCGCCACGGCCACGCGTCAGGGCGGCGACCGCTGGGAGCGCGTGCGCGGCTGATCAGCTCGCGGGTGTGGCCTGGCCGCCCCCGGCGATCGCGACGGTCAGGGTGTCGGTCGCGGTCTGCTTCGCGAACTCGCTCGAGTTCGGGGTGGTCTGAACGAGGAACTCGAAGGTGAACTGAAGGGTGACAAACGTGGAGTCATCGGGGACCTCGCCGACGTTGAAGGTCTGCGAGTAGCTGTACGGGGCGAGCACCAGATACCCCGGCGCATCCGTCTGATCGCTCTGAGCCGTCAGGGGGGCGAACGACTGCGAGGCGTTGCCGGGAACCGCGGTCATGGTCGCGCGCTGCAGGTACACCTTCTGACCGTCGTCGGGCGTCACCGTTGTCACCATCGAGATGCTGACGGGTTTGAGAGCGGTCGGCGTCCAGCGGTCCATCGACAGCGTGGACCAGTAGTCGACCGTTGCGCCGACTGCTCCCGCGGTCAGCGTCCTCTTGGTGGAGCCGCTCGAGAGATCGTTGCGCACCGGTTGCGGTGCGGCGCTGTTCGCCGCGGTGGGAGACGCCGACGACGACGCCTGCGCGCCGCCCTGGGCCCACGGAGGGGCTCCGCACCCGGTCAACGCCACGAGCGTCGCCCCCATCAGGGTCACCCCGATGATCGCCTTGCTTCTGCGCGCTGCGAGCCTCATGTACTCTCCCCCGGATCCTCAGCCCAGTGTAAGACGCCCGCGGCGACCCGGTCGCGCCACCGCCGACGGCCCCGTCTAGGGTGTTCGCGTGATCGACACCCCTCGCCGTCCGGCCGACGTGGCCGCACGCGTCTTCTCGTGGACCGTGGCGCTGCTCCTGGTCACGGGCCTCGGCGGCGCCACGTGGATCGGGGTGCGAGCGGGGCTGGCCGCCGACCACCTTCGCTCCGCGCAGGCGACGGTCGCCGCCGCCACCGCGGTCGACGATCCCTCGGCCGCGATGGCGTCCCTCGCCACGATCGGCGACGACACCGCGGCGGCCGCGGCCCTCACGGGCGATCCGGTCTGGCGGGCGGCCACCCACCTGCCGTGGGTCGGCCCTCAGCTCGCCGCCGTCTCACGCTCCGCGGCGGCCCTGGACGACGTCTCCGCGCACGCCCTCACCCCGCTGGCCGCGTCGGCGTCCGACCTGAGCCCGGCGGCGCTGACCCCCGTCGACGGCACCATCGACGTTGCGCGGATCGCCGCCGTCGAACCCGCCGCGGCCCTCGCGGCGGCGGCGCTGCGTCGCGCGGCCGATGACCTGTCCGGAATCGATCGGGCACCCCTTCTCGGCGATCTCGCCCGCACCGTCGAACAGTCGACGGCCCTGCTGATCCGCGCCGCCGACAGCGCCGATGCGCTGCACCGGGCGACCGAGATCGTGCCGACCACGTTCGGCGCCGACGGACCGCGCTCGTACCTGGTGCTCTTCCAGAACAACGCCGAGTGGCGCTCCCTCGGCGGAGTCGTGGGCGCCGTGGCCCAGGTCGACACGGCGGGCGGCCGCATCTCGCTCGTGTCGCAGGCGTCGTCGAGCGACTTCACCGACGTCGCCGAGGCGGGTCCCGTCCTCCCCCTCACCGACGAAGACCGCGCGCTCTTCGACACGCGCCCGGCCCGTTTCGTGCAGAACGCGACGCAGATCCCCGATTTCTCCGTCGGCGCGCCCCTGGCGCGCGAGATGTGGCGGCGCCTGCACGGTGTCTCGGTCGACGGGGTGGTCACGCTCGACCCGGTCACGCTGTCGTACCTGCTGCGCGCCACCGGTCCGGTCGCATTGCCCTCGGGCGAGGAGTTGACCGCCGACAACGCGGTCTCGCTGCTGCTCGACGAGGTCTACCGCCGCTACGACGATCCCGACGTGCAAGACGCCTTCTTCCAGAGCGCCGCGACGGCGGTGTTCCAGTCGCTCGCCGCAGGGCGCGCCGATCCGACGGCTCTCATCTCGGCGGTGACGCGAGCGGGTGAGGAGCGACGCCTGCTGGTGTGGAACGCGGATGCCGAGACCCAGGCCATTCTCGACGGCACCCCGTTGCAGGGTGCGCTGCCCGCCACCGACGCGACGCGCAGCATGTTCGGGGTGTACCTGAACGACGGCACGGGCTCGAAGATGGACTACTACCTGCGCCCCGAGGTCGAGACGGCCTGGTGCGGCCCCGACCGCGCGTCGCTGCACGTCGAGCTGCGCAGCGACGCACCCGACCCCGCGTCGCTCCCGGCCTACGTCACCGGAGGCGGCGAGTACGGCGTACCCGTCGGCGACGCCCTGACGGGGGTCTACGTCTACCTCCCCGAGGGGGCGCGGCTCCTCGATCGTCAGACCGGCGGCGACACCGCCGTCACTCCCGGTTTCGCCGGGGGGACCGCGCACGGGCGGGAGGTCGTGAAGTGGTCGGTGACCCTCTCACCCGGGCAGCGCGCGCAGCTGGATCTCGAGGTGCAGCTCCCCCGCACCGCCGAGCTCGGCGCTCACGCGACCCCGACGCGCGATCCGTCGGAGATCCCGCGCGGGGGCGAGTGCCGTTTCCCGTGAGGCGGAATCCATCCGTCGCCCGGGTGAAGTCGGGCACGGCGAGACGTGAAACCGGGCGCAGCGCGGGGGTTCGTGCGCGACGGTTCCCCGAGACTCTGACGAGGAGTCGCCTTCCCTCATCTCAGGGGAGCGAGCACCACTTCGAACTCAGCAGACCGGCTCGACTACGCCAAGCAGATGGGGCACATCATGAAGACCACGATCATCCGGGCCGTCGCCGCCCTCTCACTCGCCGCGGCCGCCTTGATGGCGCCGACGGCCGCCAACGCGTACACCGACCCCGCCGCCGTCACGGTGTCGCCGTCGACGGTCGTCCCGGGCGGGTCCGCGACCTTCACCACCTCGACGGCCCCCTTCCAGACCGACGAGCAGGTGGCGATCTCGATCACGGGAGCCAACGCGAGCGCCGTCACGCTCGGGTCGGTCGCGGTGCAGACGAACAACTCACTGAGCACGACGGCCGCGTTCGGAAAGCTCAACGTCGCGATCAAGCTCCCCTCGAACGCGACGGGCACGTACTACCTCACCTTCACCGGCCTGTCGAGCAAGGTCGTGCTGCACTCGAGCGTCGTCGTCACCGCGGCCACCTCCGACAACACCTCGAAGGGCGGGCTCGCCGTCACGGGCTTCGACGCGAACAGCACCACGGGCTTCTGGGTCGCCGGAGCCGCGCTGGTCGCTGCCGGTGGCGCCGTCGCCGTGGGCGCCGCGGTACGCCGTCGCCGTCAGGCGGCCTCCGCCTGAGTCACCGCCGCGAACGCGGAGGGGGCCGTCTTCGGGCGGCCCCCTTCAGCGTTTTTCGTCCGTGTGGGCCTCGAGGCTCGACGGACGGGAGTTCGTCACCTCGGCGGTGATGAGGATCGGCAGGTGGTCGCTCAGGCCCTGCGGCAGCGTCTTGATGTGCGCGATGTCGAAGCCGATCGACGTCGCGAAGTCGTAGTGCCCGCGGAAGAAGCGGTACCGGGTGTACGTGCGGGTATCGCTGAGGGTCAGTTCATACCCCTGGTCGCGTACCTTCTGCCCCAGGTTCTCTTTGAAGACCGGGTAGTTGTAGTCCCCCACCATGAGGGCCGGAAGCCCCGGTCCGAGGTTCTGCAGCTCGGTGAGAGCGGTGCGGATCTGGTGGCGCCGCAACGAGTTCAGCGCCGTCAGTGGAGCCGCGTGGAACGAGGCCACGATGATGTCGCGACCGCTGTCGATGTCGCGCAGTCGCACGCCCAGCATGCGCTCCTCGGCGGGCTTCAGCACGTAGTCGTGCAGGGACTTCTTCAGGCTGATCGCCCGGACGTCCTCGGCGCGGTAGGCGTTCTCGCGGTAGTACAGCGCGAGCCCGAGCCTGTTGCGCTGCGTCGCGTCGGCGAGCCGAAGCCCACCGATGTGCTCCGGGATGTCTGTGCTGTCGCACTCTTGCAGGCACAGCACGTCGACCTCGTGCTTCTCGACGAGAGCGACGAGTTCACCGGCGGCCCGGTGCTTGTTGAGGTTGTACGAGATGACCTTCATGGCGATCACAGCATACGACCGAGCGATCTGCGCCAGCGGTGGGGTTGCACCCGTTCCGTCCGAGGGGATCAGGATGCCGCGTCACTCGTCGTCGCGCCGCCGACGGGTCTGTTCCGCGCGGGTGGCGAGCAGGTCGTCGGCCGGGTATCCGACCTCGGCCAGCACCAATCCTCGGGCCGCCAGCACCTTCGTCTCCGGGATGCGCATCCTCGCGTCACGGATGGCGACGACATCGTCGACCTCGATACGCCCCTCGCCCACCGCCACGCACGCGCCGACCAACGCGCGCACCATGCTGTGGCAGAACGCGTCGGCGCGCACGTTCGCCACGAGCACGCCGTCGTCGGCACGGCGCCAGTCGTACTCCAGCAAGGTGCGGATCGTCGTCGCCTCTTCTCGCGCTTTGCAGTACGCCGCGAAGTCGTGCAGGCCGATCAACCGCTGAGCCGCGGCATCCATCGCCGCGAGGTCGAGGGTGCTGCGCACCGCGGTCGTGCGCAGGCGATCGAGGGGGTCGTAGCCCGTCGTGGCGTCGGCGAGGCGGTACGAGTAGCGCCTCCAGACCGCCGAGAATCGCGCGTCGAAGCCCTCGGGCGCCACGGTCGTCGAGCGCACCGTCACGTCGGCATACGAGCCCAGAACGCCGCGCAGACGGCCCGCCAGGGCCGTCACGGCATCCGCTTCGTCGTTGTCACGCCGCCGGCGCGGAAGGCGCGCGATCTGCCCCGCGTCGAGGTCGATGTGCGCGACCTGCCCCGAGGCGTGCACGCCCGCGTCGGTGCGGCCGGCGACGACGAGGCGCGGGTCTCCGCCGAGGATGCGCTCGAGCGCCTCTTCGATCTCTCCCTGCACCGTCCGCAGACCCGGCTGACGCGCCCATCCGCGGAAATTCGTTCCGTCATAGGCGATGTCGAGACGAATGCGCACCCGATCAGCCTACGCGGGGTGATCTCCCACCCCTCCCCCGCGCACCCTGCCGAAGGACGCCGGTGAAACGACGATGCCCCCACCCGGAAGGGTGGGGGCATCGTACCGAGAGGGAGAACTCAGGCCTTGGCGTCGTCCTGGACGGCGTCCTCGGCTGCGGCCTCGGCCGCTGCACCCTCTTCGTGCGACTCGGCGCCGGCGTCGGCGGCCTCGTCGGTGGTGGATTCTTCGGCGGGGGCCTCGTCGGCGACGGGCTCCTCGGCGACCGGGGCTGCGGCGGCGGGAGCCGCGGCGGCCTTGTTCGACGCCTTCTTCGCGACGGGCTCCAGGACGAGCTCGATCACTGCCATGGGGGCGTTGTCGCCCTTGCGGTTTCCGACCTTCGTGATGCGGGTGTAGCCACCCTCACGGTCGGCGACCAGCGGCGCGATCTCGGTGAAGAGGGTGTGCACGACACCCTTGTCACCGATCACGGACAGCACGCGACGACGAGCGTGCAGGTCGCCGCGCTTGGCGAAGGTGATCAGTCGCTCGGCGAGCGGACGAAGACGCTTGGCCTTGGTCTCGGTCGTCTTGATCGACTTGTGCGTGTACAGCGCTGCGGCGAGGTTCGCGAGAAGCAGACGCTCGTGGGCCGGGCCGCCTCCGAGGCGGGGACCCTTCGTGGGCTTAGGCATGTCGTATTACTCCAGTAGAAGGTTCGGTCGGGTCCGACAGGGTCAGACGGTTTCTTCGTCGTAGCCGCTGTAGAACTGGGCGCCGTCGAAACCGGGCACCGAGTCCTTGAGCGACAGTCCGAGCGAGGTGAGCTTGTCGCGCACCTCGTCGACCGACTTCTGACCGAAGTTGCGGATGTTCATCAGCTGCGTCTCCGAAAGGGCGACCAGCTCCGAAACGGTGTTGATGCCCTCACGCTTGAGGCAGTTGTACGAGCGCACCGACAGATCGAGGTCCTCGATCGGCATCGACAGCTCGTTCGAGAGAACGGTCTCGACGGGGGCGGGTCCGATCTCGATACCCTCGGCCTCGACGTTCAGCTCGCGGGCGAGACCGAACAGCTCGGTGAGGGTGCGACCGGCAGACGCCACGGCGTCGCGCGGCGCGATGGACGCCTTCGACTCGACGTCGAGGACGAGCTTGTCGAAGTCGGTACGCTCTCCGGCGCGCGTGGCGTCGACGCGGTAGCTGACCTTGAGCACCGGCGAGTAGATCGAGTCGATCGGGATCTGACCGGCCTCGGCGTACTCGTTGCGGTTCTGCGTGGCCGAGACGTAGCCGCGGCCGCGCTCGATGGTGAGCTCGAGCTCGAACTTGGCCGTGTCGTTCAACGTGGCGATGACCAGCTCGGGGTTGTGCACCTCGACACCCGCCGGGGCGGAGATGTCGGCGGCGGTGACCTCGCCCGAACCCGTCTTGCGCAGGTACGCCGTGATGGGCTCGTCGCGCTCGCTCGAAACGACGAGCTGCTTGATGTTCAGGATGATCTCGGTGACGTCTTCCTTCACGCCCGGGATGGTGCTGAACTCGTGCAGAACGCCGTCGATGCGGATGCTCGTGACGGCCGCGCCGGGGATCGACGACAGAAGGCTGCGACGCAGCGCGTTGCCGATCGTGTAACCGAAACCGGGCTCCAGCGGCTCGATGATGAAACGGCTGCGGAACTCCCCGATCTTCTCCTCGGTCAGAGTGGGACGCTGTGCGATGAGCACTATGTGTTCCTTTCGATCACGTGCCCGCTATATGACACGTGTAATGGGGTGAGGTGTTGAGTTGTACTCGCGGGATGCCGAGTCACCTGAGCGATGCGCCGAGGGTGAGCCGTGGCATCCGGAAGTCTGAGTCGCGCGTAAGCGCGGCGTTCCCGGGGAGCGACGAGCACTCCCCGGGAACGGACGCGTCAGACGCGGCGGCGCTTGGGCGGACGGCAGCCGTTGTGAGCCTGGGGCGTCACGTCCTGGATCGAGCCGACCTCGAGGCCGGCGGCCGTGAGCGAACGGATCGCGGTCTCACGACCCGAACCCGGTCCCTTCACGAAGACGTCGACCTTCTTGACGCCGTGCTCCTGCGCCTGGCGAGCGGCCGACTCCGCGGCCATGCCGGCGGCGTACGGCGTCGACTTGCGCGAGCCCTTGAACCCGACACCGCCGGACGAAGCCCAGCTGATGACGGCACCCGAGGGGTCGGTGATCGAAACGATGGTGTTGTTGAACGTCGACTTGATGTGGGCCTGACCCACGGCGATGTTCTTCTTCTCCTTGCGGCGCGGCTTGCGCGCTGCAGACTTGGCCTGTGCCATGTGCGGTTCTCCTGAATCCTGCGCCGGCGGAGGCCTAGCGCGCCTTCTTCTTGCCGGCGACGGTGCGCTTGGGTCCCTTGCGGGTACGAGCGTTCGTCTTCGTACGCTGACCGCGCACCGGGAGGCCGCGGCGGTGGCGGATGCCCTCGTAGGAACCGATCTCGACCTTGCGGCGGATGTCGGCGGCGACCTCGCGACGGAGGTCACCCTCCACCTTGTAGGTGCCTTCGATGTAGTCGCGAAGCGCGACCAATTGGTCGTCGGTAAGGTCCTTCACGCGGATGTCGTGGCTGATATCCGTTGCCGTGAGAATCTCGACGGAGCGGGTGCGACCCACGCCGTAGATGTAAGTAAGTGCGATCACCACGCGCTTGTCGCGCGGGATGTCGACGCCGGCGAGACGTGCCATGCGGCTCTCCTCAGAGTGTCGTGGAGGTGTGAAGCAGGATCGGTGCTCGGGCCTCCGACCCGAGGTGTCCCCCACCCGCTGACGCGGGCGAGATCTGATCCTGCCGATGTGTATTCAGTTGAAAAGTGTCGAGCTCTGAGCGAACTCAGCCCTGGCGCTGCTTGTGACGCGGGTTGCTCTTGCAGATCACCATCACGCGCCCGTGACGACGGATCACCTTGCAGTGATCGCAGATGGGCTTGACGGAGGGATTGACCTTCATGATGTTCCTGTTTCGCTGTCTTCGATCCGCGGATGCGGATCGTTACTTCTCAGCCGGGCTCAGCGGTAGCGGTAGACGATACGACCACGAGTGAGGTCGTACGGGCTCAGCTCGACGACGACGCGGTCCTCGGGGATGATACGGATGTAGTTCTGTCGCATCTTGCCCGAGATGGTCGCGAGCACTTTGTGCCCGTTCGTCAACTCGACACGGAACATCGCGTTGGGCAGTGCTTCGGACACCGTGCCCTCGATCTCGATGACACCGTCTTTCTTCGCCATATACTCGCTCACGCTCTGGACAGACCGGCTGGTCTGCGGTGGATGGGGATTCGGTGCTTCGACACGCCAATGAAGGCGCAACGCACCAAAGATCAAGCATACGTGGTATCACGTGACCCGGCAACTCGCCGGGGCCGCGCTCACCCGTTGAGGCGCTCGACGATGTCCTTCTGCGGATCGCCCGACAGATCGGTCTGGTTGGTCAGGACCGTGCCGTCGACCGCGATGGTCGGGGTCGAGATTCCGGCCGCGCCCTGCTGAAGGGGCGTCTCGCGTGTCATCGCGGTGACGAACCTCGTGTAGGTGCCATCCGAGATGCAGGAGGCAACGGCATCAGATGCTCCGGCCGTCGTCGCGATCGAGGTGAGGGTGGCGTCGTCGAGACCGGCCGTCCCCTCCGAGGGCTGCTGCGCGTACAGGGCCTTCACGAAGGCCGGCACGTTCGCGGCGTCGTCGACGGCCACGCAGTACGCGGCCGACGCCGCCCGAGTCGAGTACTGCGTTCCCTGCGACTGCCGGTCGAGGATCGAGATCGGGTGGATGTTCAGCGTGATCTCACCGCTCTCCACGAGCTGGTCGAGCGTGGGCCCGTAGCTCTGCTCGAACTGGTTGCAGATGGGGCACATGAAGTCGACGTAGGTGTCGACCGTCTTGGGGCCCGAGCCGACGGCGATGGCGCCCGTGTCGGTGTTCACCGCCGACGCCTGCGGCAGCGTGCCGGCCGAGGTCGCCTGGCTGTTGGCGAACCACACCACCCCGCCCACGATGAGCACGACCACGAGCGCGGCGGCGGTGACGCCGATCGCGAACCAGTTCGTGGACTTGCGTACAGCCGCCATCATCATCAATCGATCTCCTTCGGCACCACACCGAACGGCGCCAGTTTTTCGGCACCGCCGTCATGTGCGGTGAGAACCCAGATGCCCCCATCATGCACGGCGACACTATGTTCCCAGTGGGAGCCGGCCGTGCCGTCGACGGTCGAGACGGTCCACCCGTCGTCTTCGGTGAAGGTCTGCTGGTCGCCGATGACGACCATGGGCTCGATCGCCACCGCGAGACCGGGGCGGACCTCGGGCCCGCGATCCGCGACCGCGTAGTTGAAGATGCTCGGCGACTCGTGCATCTTGCGTCCGATGCCGTGCCCGACGTAGTCCCGCAGAATGCCGTACCCGCCGTCGGGCGCGTTGTCGTCGATGTACTGCTCGATCGCCGCACCCACCTCGCCGAGGTGGGTGGCCCGACTGAGCGCCGCGATTCCGGCCCACAGCGACCCCTCGGTCACCTCGGACAGCCGGCGACGCGGTGCGACGACCTCTGCGGGGGCATCCCCGGGCACGATCACGGTGAACGCCGAGTCGCCGTTCCACCCGCGGAACTGCGCTCCGGCATCGATCGAGAGGATGTCGCCCGCCTGCAGCGGCCGGTCGTTCGGGATGCCGTGCACGACCTCCTGGTTCACCGAGGCGCAGATCGTGTGACGGTAGCCGCGCACCATCTGGAAGTTCGATTCCGCTCCGCGCGACGTGATCACGCGCGATGCCTCGGCGTCGAGCTCGAGGGTCGTCACCCCGGGCGCGACCCGTGCGCGCACGGCATCCAGAGCATCAGCCGTGATGAGACCCGGCTCGATCATCGACCGCAGCTGGGCGGGCTTCTTGTAGATGGAGGAACGCAGCGCCACGTCAGACAGCCGACAAGGCGATTCCGCGCGCCTCGAGGGCGGCGAAGATGCGTGCCGTGACCTCGTCGAGCCCGCCGACACCGTCGATCTCGTCGACGATGCCGCGCGTGCCGTAGACGTCGAGGATGGGCGCGGTCTCGCGCTCGTAGATGCCCAGACGCGTGGCGATGGCCTCTTCTGTGTCGTCGGCACGGCCCTGCTCGGCCGCACGGGCCGTCAAGCGCGCGAGCGACTCGTCGCGGGGCACCACGAGGGCGATGACCGCGTCGAGACGTTCGTCGCGTCCGCCCAGGAACTCGTCGAGGTGCATGACCTGGGCGAGGTTCCGCGGATACCCGTCGAGCAGGAAGCCCTCGGCGGCGTCGGCCTGCGAGAGGCGGTCGCGCACGACCGCGCTCGTCAGTTCATCGGGGACGAGGTCTCCCCCGTCGATGATCGACTTCACCTGCAGACCGAGGTCTGTTCCCTCGGCGACGTTCGAACGGAAGACGTCGCCCGTCGAGACGACCGGGATGCCGAGGGCGTCGCCGACGCGGACGCCCTGCGTTCCCTTGCCCGAGCCCTGGGGCCCCACGATCAGAAGACGCGCGGTCATCGCAGCAGCCCTTCGTAGTGACGCTGCTGGAGTTGCGCGTCGATCTGCTTCACCGTCTCGAGACCGACACCCACGATGATGAGGATCGATGCTCCGCCGAACGGGAAGTTCTGGTTCGCCCCGACCGTCGCCAGCGCCACGAGCGGCAGCAGCGCGATCAGACCGAGGTAGATGGATCCCGGCAAAGTGATGCGCGTCAGCACGTAGTCGAGGTACTCGGCCGTCGGACGACCCGCACGGATGCCGGGGATGAACCCGCCGTACTTCTTCATGTTGTCGGCGACATCGACCGGGTTGAAGGTGATGGCCACGTAGAAGTACGTGAAGCCGACGATCAGCAGGAAGTACACGAGCATGTAGAGCGGGTGGTCACCGCGCGTGAGGTACTGCGAGATCCAGGTCACCCAACCGGCCGGCTCCTGGCCCGCCTGCGGCTGGTTGAACTGCGCGATGAGGGCGGGGATGTACAGCAGCGACGAGGCGAAGATGACGGGCACGACGCCGGCCATGTTCACCTTGATCGGGATGTAGGTGTTCGTGCCGCCGTAGGTGCGACGCCCGACCATGCGCTTCGCGTACTGCACGGGGATGCGGCGCTGGGACTGCTCGACGAAGACGACCAGCGCGACGATCACGATGCTCACGGCGAGGACGAGGAGGAAGACCTCCACGCCGCGCGAGGTGAGGATCGACAGCATGGCGCCGGGGAACGTCGCCGCGATCGAGGTGAAGATCAGGATCGACATGCCGTTGCCGACACCGCGCTCGGTGACCAGCTCGGCGAACCACATGACCAGGCCGGTGCCGGCGGTCAGGGTGATGATCATGAGCAGCTGCGCCCACCAGATGTCGTTGGTGAGCAGCTGCTGGCACTCGGGGATGCCGGCCGAGCCGAACAGCTGTCCCGAGCGGGCCACGGTGACGAGGGTCGTCGACTGCAGGAGAGCGAGAGCGATCGTCAAGTAGCGCGTGTACTGGGTGAGCTTGGCCTGCCCCGCCTGGCCCTCTTTGTAGAGGGTCTCGAAGTGCGGGATCACGACGCGCAGGAGCTGCACGATGATGGTGGCCGTGATGTAGGGCATGACGCCGAGCGCGAAGATCGACAGCTGCAGCAGAGCGCCGCCCGAGAAGAGGTTGACCAGCGACAGCAGCCCCTCGGTGCCGCCCGACTGGTTCAGACACTGCTGGACGTTGGGGAAGTCGACGAAGGGCGTGGGGACGTGGGCACCCAGCCGGTAGATGGCGATGATGCCCAGCGTGAAGGCGATCTTCCGCCTCAGGTCGGGCGTGCGGAAAACCCGCGCGATGGCGCTGAACAAGGGGATTCCTCCAGAACGATCTCGGCACGCCGCAGGGCGCACACCAAATCAGACTAACCCAGAAGGGGCCGACGGCCGTAAGGCCGCCGGCCCCTCAGGGGTCGTGCGTCAGTTGACGGAACCGCCGGCGGCGACGATCTTCTGCTCAGCAGAGCCGGAGACCTTGTCGACCGAGACGGTCAGCGCGACCGAGATGTCGCCGGTGCCGAGCACCTTGACCTTCTCGTTCTTGCGGACGGCACCCTTGGCCACGAGGCCGGCGACGGTCACGTCGCCACCCTGCGGGTAGAGCTCGGCGAGCTTGTCCAGGTTCACGACCTGGTACTCGACGCGGAACGGGTTCTTGAAGCCACGGAGCTTCGGGGTGCGCATGTGCAGCGGCATCTGCCCACCCTCGAAGCCGACCCGGACCTGGTAGCGGGCCTTGGTTCCCTTGGTACCGCGACCGGCGGTCTTACCCTTCGAGCCCTCACCGCGACCCACGCGGGTCTTGGCCTTGTGGGCTCCCGGGACGGGACGCAGGTGGTGGACCTTCAGCACGCCGGGGCGCGCCGCGGGGGCTTCCTTCTTCTCAGCCGTCTTACGGGCCGAGGCCTTCTTCGGGGCGGCGACCGTTGCGGTCTCGTCCTTCTTGTCAGCCATTAGTCGATCTCCTCAACCTTGACGAGGTGGGCGACGGTCTTGACGTAACCGCGCGTCTGCGCGTCGTCGGGACGGACGACCGAGTCGCCGATCCGCTTGAGACCGAGCGAACGCAGCGTGTCACGCTGGTTCTGCTTCTCGCTCACCTTGGACTTGATCTGCGTGACCTTCAGACGCTCGGCCATCAGGCACCTACCTTCTGGGCGGCGGCCTCGGCGCGCACGAGGCGGGCCGGGGCGACCTGGTCGAACTCCAGGCCACGGCGGGCTGCCACGGCGCGGGGCTCTTCGAGCTGCTTCAGGGCTGCGACGGTCGCGTGCACGATGTTGATCGTGTTCGACGAGCCGAGCGACTTCGACAGGACATCGTGGATGCCGGCGCACTCGAGGACGGCGCGGACGGGACCGCCGGCGATAACACCGGTACCGGCAGCGGCGGGGCGCAGGAGCACCACACCGGCGGCAGCCTCACCCTGGACGGGGTGGGGAATGGTCGAACCCGAACGCGGGACGCGGAAGAAGTTGCGCTTGGCCTCTTCGACACCCTTGGAGATGGCGAGGGGGACTTCGCGGGCCTTGCCGTAACCGACACCCACGACACCGTTGCCGTCACCCACGACGACGAGCGCCGTGAAGCTGAAGCGACGACCACCCTTGACCACCTTCGAGACGCGGTTGATCGTCACGACGCGCTCGAGGAACTGGCTCTCGTTGCGGTCGCGCGAACCACGGTCGCGCTGGTTGGTGTTGCGCTCGCGACCACCGCGACGCGGCTCGCGCTCACGCTCGGCGGGGGCCGTGGCCGCAGCCGCACCCTCTACCGGTGCAGTCTGCTCGGTCACTTCGGTCTCCTTGTTGTCACTCACAGGTTCAGCCCTCCTTCGCGAGCTCCGTCGGCGATCGCGGCGACACGGCCGGCGTAGCGGTTACCGCCACGGTCGAACACGACGTCGGCGACGCCCACGGCCTTGGCACGCTCGGCGACGAGCTCGCCGACCTTGCGGGCCTTGGCGGTCTTGTCACCGTCGAACCCGCGCAGGTCGGTCTCGAGGGTGGAGGCAGAGGCCACGGTGTGGCCCTTGCTGTCGTCCACGACCTGGACGAACACGTGGCGCGCCGAGCGCGTCACGACGAGACGGGGACGCAGCTCGGTGCCGACGACCTTCTTGCGAAGGCGCGCGTGGCGACGGGCACGGGCGACGGACTTTGTCTTGACAGCCATGGCTACTTACCACTCTTTCCGGCCTTGCGGCGCACAACCTCGCCCGCGTACCGCACACCCTTGCCCTTGTACGGCTCGGGCTTGCGGATCTTGCGGATGTTGGCGGCGGCCTCGCCGACGGCCTGCTTGTCGATGCCGCTCACGGTGACCTTGTTGTTGCCTTCGACCGTGAGGGTGATACCTGCGGGCGGCTCGATCAGGACGGGGTGCGAGAAGCCGAGGGCGAACTCGATCGAGCTGCCCTTCTGCGCCACGCGGTAACCCGTACCGACGACCTCGAGGCCCTTGGTGTAGCCCTGGGTGACACCGATGATGTTGTTGTTGATGAGCGTGCGGGTCAGGCCGTGGAGCGACCGCGACTCGCGCTCATCGTCGGGGCGGGTGACGAGAACCTGGTTCTCTTCGACCGACACCTCGAGGGGCTGGGCAATGGTGAGCTCGAGCTCGCCCTTGGGGCCCTTGACGGCGACCTCCCGGCCGTTCACCGAAACGGTGACGCCGGCGGGGATGTCGATGGGAAGACGTCCGATACGCGACATTCTCAGATCACCACACGTAGGCGAGGACTTCCCCGCCGACGCCCTTCTGCTCGGCCTGACGGTCGGTGAGGAGACCGGAGGAGGTGGACAGGATGGCGACGCCGAGCCCGCCGAGGACCGTGGGGACCTCGGTCGACTTCGCGTACACGCGGAGGCCGGGCTTGGAGACGCGCTTGATGCCGGCGATCGACCGCTCGCGGTTCGGGCCGTACTTCAGCGTCATGTTGAGGGTCTGGCCGACACGGGCGTCTTCGACGGTCCAGTCGGCGATGTAACCCTCCTGCTTGAGGATCTGGGCGATGTTCGTCTTCAGCTTCGAGTTCGGCATCGACACGGAGTCGTGGTGAGCCGAGTTCGCGTTGCGCAGACGGGTCAGCATGTCTGCGACCGGGTCTGTCATCGTCATGTGTTGCTTCTTTCGTTCATGAGGTTTCGACTGCCGTTACGCGACAGCCGACCTTCGATGAGGGGCCCCCGGAAACCCGGGGGCCCGAGTTCAGGCCTGAGCGTCGGCCGACTGGAAGGGGAAGCCGAGCTGACGCAGCAGCGAGCGGCCTTCCTCGTCCGTCTTCGCGGTGGTGACGATGGTGATGTCGAATCCACGCACGCGGTCGATGCGGTCCTGATCGATCTCGTGGAACACGGACTGCTCCTGGAGACCGAAGGTGTAGTTGCCGTTGCCGTCGAACTGCTTGGCCGAGAGACCGCGGAAGTCGCGGATACGGGGCAGGGCGAGGTTGACGAGACGGTCCACGAACTCCCACGCGCGGTCACCGCGGAGGGTGACGTGCGCGCCGATCGCCTGACCCTCGCGCAGCTTGAACTGCGCGATGGACTTGCGAGCCTTGGTGACGACGGGCTTCTGACCGGTGATCTTGGTGAGGTCGTCGACCGCACCATCGATCACCTTGCTGTCGCGAGCGGCCTCGCCGACACCGGTGTTCACGACGACCTTGACCAGTCCGGGGATCTGCATGACGTTCGGGTAACCGAACTCCTCCTGCAGAGCCTTCTTGATCTCGGCGTTGTACTTCTGCTTCAGGCGGGGCTGGATCTTGCCAGTCTCCGCGGCAGTCACGGTGCTCATGTTCAGAGGTCCTTGCCTGACTTCTTCGCGAAGCGCACGCGGACGGTGCGCTTGACGCCGTCCTTCACCTGCTCCTCGACCCGGCGGCCGACGCGGGTCGGCTTCTTGGTCGAGGGGTCGACGAGCGCGACGTTGGAGATGTGGATCGGGGCTTCGAACGTCTCGATGCCACCGGTCTTGGTGCCGCGCTGGGACTGGCCCACGCGGTTGTGCTTGGTGACGTAGTTCACGCCTTCGACGATGACGCGGTTCTGCTCGGTCAGGATCTCGAGGACCTTGCCCTGCTTGCCGCGGTCGCCGCCACGCTCGGGCTTGGCGCCCGTGATGACCTGAACCAGGTCACCCTTCTTGATTTTCGCCATGATCAGATGACCTCCGGGGCGAGCGAGACGATCTTCATGAACTTCTTGTCACGAAGCTCACGACCGACGGGTCCGAAGATGCGGGTGCCGCGGGGCTCCCCGTCGCTCTTCAGGATCACGGCGGCGTTCTCGTCGAACTTGATGTATGAGCCGTCGGGACGGCGGGTCTGCTTCACGACACGGACGACGACAGCCTTGACCACGTCGCCCTTCTTGACGTTTCCACCGGGGATCGCGTCCTTGACCGTGGCGACGATGACGTCACCGAGGCCCGCGTAACGACGGTTGGAGCCGCCGAGCACGCGGATGGTGAGCAGCTCCTTGGCGCCGGTGTTGTCGGCGACCTTCAGCCGGGATTCGTTCTGAATCACTTTTTACTCCTTGGATTCCAAGTAAGCGCGAGGCTTACTTGGCCTTCTCGAGGATCTCGACCAGGCGCCAGCGCTTGGTGGCGCTCAGCGGACGGGTCTCGTTGATGACGACCAGGTCGCCGATGCCCGCCGAGTTGGTCTCGTCGTGCGCCTTGACCTTGGAGGTGCGGCGGATGACCTTGCCGTAGAGCGGGTGCTTCACGCGGTCTTCGACCTCGACGACGATGGTCTTGTCCATCTTGTCGCTGACGACGTAGCCACGACGCGCCTTGCGGTAACCGCGGGCGTTCTCGTCGCGCACATCGTTCTCGGAGTGCTCGTGACCGACGACCTGCGCCTCGGCCTCTGCCTTCTTCGCGGTAGCCATTACTCCGCCTCTTCCTTCGCGGCGTCGTCAGCGGCGTCCGCCTTCTTCGCCTTGCTCTTCTTCGCCTTCGTCGCCTCGACCGGGGCCGGGGTGGCGCGGATGCCGAGCTCGCGCTCACGGATCACGGTGTACAGACGCGCGATGTCGCGCTTGACTGCACGGATGCGACCGTGGCTTTCGAGCTGGCCGGTGGCCGACTGGAAGCGCAGGTTGAACAGCTCTTCCTTGGCCTTACGCAGCTCCTCGACGAGGCGCTGGTCTTCGAACGTGTCGAGCTCGCTCGGGGCGAGCTGCTTGGTGCCGATCGCCATTACGCGTCGCCCTCCTCGCGCTTGATGATGCGTGCCTTCAGGGGCAGCTTGTGAATGGCTCGGGTCAGTGCTTCACGAGCGAGCTGCTCGTCGACACCCGCGACCTCGAAGAGGACGCGGCCGGGCTTGACGTTCGCGACCCACCACTCGGGCGAACCCTTACCGGAACCCATGCGGGTTTCGGCCGGCTTCTTGGTGAGGGGGCGGTCGGGGTAGATGTTGATCCACACCTTTCCGCCACGCTTGATGTGACGCGTCATGGCGATACGAGCGGACTCGATCTGACGGTTGGTCACGTAAGCGGGGGTCAGCGCCTGAATACCGTACTCACCGAACGACACCTGGGTGCCACCGGTGGCCTGGCCGGAACGGCCGGGGTGGTGCTGCTTGCGGTACTTGACCTTGCGGGGGATGAGCATTACGCCGACGCTCCTTCTGCCACGGGGGCCTCGTTGCGCGGACCACGACGACGGTCGCCACCGCGGTCGTCACGACCGCGGGACTTGGGCGCGTTGGCCTGCTCGCGGGCGAGCTCCTTGTTGGTGAGGTCGCCCTTGTAGATCCAGACCTTCACGCCGATGCGGCCGAAGGTGGTCTTGGCCTCGTAGAAGCCGTAGTCGATGTTCGCGCGCAGGGTGTGCAGGGGCACACGGCCTTCGCGGTAGAACTCCGAGCGGCTCATCTCGGCGCCGCCGAGGCGACCCGACACCTGGATGCGGACACCCTTGGCGCCGGCACGCTGCGCGCCCTGCAGGCCCTTGCGCATCGCGCGGCGGAACGCCACGCGAGCGGTGAGCTGCTCGGCGACACCCTGCGCGACGAGCTGAGCATCGGCCTCGGGGTTCTTGACCTCGAGGATGTTCAGCTGGATCTGCTTGCTGGTGAGCTTCTCGAGGTCGGCACGGATGCGCTCGGCCTCGGCGCCGCGGCGACCGATCACGATGCCCGGACGGGCGGTGTGGATGTCGACGCGGACGCGGTCACGCGTGCGCTCGATCTCGATGTTGCTGACACCGGCGCGGTCAAGCGAGGTGGTCAGCAGGCGACGGATCTTGATGTCCTCGGCGAGGTAGTCGGCGTAACGCTGACCGGCCTTCGTCGAGTCCGAGAACCACCGCGACACGTGGTCGGTGGTGATGCCGAGGCGGAAGCCGTACGGGTTGACCTTCTGTCCCATTACTTGCTCGCCTTCTTGTTGGCGCGCGCCGGGGCCGCAGCAGCGTCTTCCGGCGTCGCGAGCACGACCGTGATGTGGCTCGTGCGCTTCTTGATCTGGAAGGCGCGACCCTGTGCACGGGGACGGAAACGCTTGAGCGTCGTGCCCTCGTCGACGTACGCGTTCTTCACGTACAGGTCGGCGTCATCCAGGTATTCGTTCGTCTTGTCAGCGGTGACGCGAGCGTTCGCGATCGCCGAGGCGACGAGCTTGTAGATCGGCTCGCTCGCGCCCTGGGGCGCGAACTTCAGGATGGCGAGGGCCTCTTCGGCCTGCTTGCCCTTGATGAGCGCGACGACACGACGAGCCTTCTGAGGGGTCACGCGGATGTGTCGCACGCGTGCGATGGACTCCACCATTTCTCTCTCCTCTAGCGCCACCGCGTCAGCGGCGGCGGCCCTTCTTGTCGTCCTTCACGTGGCCGCGGAAGGTGCGGGTGGGCGAGAACTCGCCCAGTTTGTGACCGACCATGGTCTCGGTCACGAACACGGGGATGTGCTTGCGACCGTCGTGCACGGCGATGGTGTGTCCCAGCATGGCGGGGATGATCATCGAACGGCGCGACCAGGTCTTGATGACGTTCTTGGAACCGGCTTCGTTCTGCGAGACGACCTTGCGAAGCAGGTGCTCGTCGACGAAGGGGCCCTTCTTAAGGCTGCGAGGCATCTTCCTCTACTCCTACTTACGCTTCTTGCCGGCGGTGCGACGGCGGACGATCAGCTTGTCGCTTTCCTTGTTCGCATGACGGGTGCGGCCTTCGGCCTTACCCCACGGCGAAACGGGGTGACGACCACCGGAGGTCTTACCCTCACCACCACCGTGCGGGTGGTCGACCGGGTTCATGGCGACACCACGCACGGTCGGGCGGACGCCCAGCCAGCGCTTGCGGCCGGCCTTGCCCCAGTTGATGTTCGACTGCTCGGCGTTACCGACCTCGCCGATCGTGGCGCGGCAGCGCACGTCGACGTTGCGGATCTCACCCGAGGGCAGACGCAGCTGCGCGTAGGGGCCGTCCTTGGCGACGAGGCGCACGGAGACGCCCGCCGAACGGGCCATCTTCGCGCCGCCACCGGGACGCAGCTCGATCGCGTGGATCACGGTACCGGTGGGGATGTTGCGCAGCGGCAGGTTGTTGCCGGGCTTGATGTCAGCGCCGGCACCCGACTCGACGACATCGCCCTGCGACAGCTTGTTCGGCGCGATGATGTAGCGCTTCTCGCCGTCCGCGTAGTGCAGCAGCGCGATGCGCGCGGTGCGGTTGGGGTCGTACTCGATGTGAGCGACCTTGGCGTCGATGCCGTCCTTGTCGTTACGACGGAAGTCGATCAGACGGTACTGACGCTTGTGGCCACCACCGATGTGACGCGTGGTGATGCGGCCCTGGTTGTTGCGGCCACCGGTCTTCGACAGGGGGCGCAGCAGCGACTTCTCAGGCGTCGATCGGGTGATCTCGGCGAAGTCGGCCACCGACGAGCCGCGGCGACCGGGGGTCGTGGGCTTGTACTTGCGAATAGCCATTGTTCTTGTCCTCTATCCCGACCGTCAGCCGACAGACGTGAAGATGTCGATGGTGCCCGACTTGAGCGACACGATGGCGCGCTTGGTGTCCTTGCGCTTGCCGGTGCCGAAGCGGGTGCGACGGGCCTTGCCGACGCGGTTGATCGTGTTGACCGAGGCCACCTTGACGCCGAAGATCTTCTCGATGGCGAGCTTGATCTCGGTCTTCGAGGAGCGCGGGTCCACCAGGAAGGTGTACTTGCCCTCGTCGATGAGCGAGTAGCTCTTCTCGGAGACGACCGGCTTCAGGATGATGTCGCGCGGGTCTTTGTTGACGGCGGTCATGCCGAGACCTCCTCGGTGGCAGCGGACTTCGACGCGACGAACGCGTCGTAAGCGGCCTTGGTGAAGACGATGTCGTCGGAGACGATCACGTCGTAGGTGTTCAGCTGGCCGACGGTCAGCACGTGGACGTACGCGAGGTTGCGGACGCTCTTCACCGTCAGCTCGTCGTCGCGGTCGATGACCACGAGAACGTTCTTGACGGCGCCGAAGGCCTTCAGCGCGGCAGCGGCAGCCTTGGTCGAGGGGGCACCCTCGATGGCGAAGCTGTCGACGATGTGCAGACGCTGCCCACGCGCACGGTCGCTGAGCGCACCCAGCAGGGCGGCGGCGATCATCTTCTTGGGCGTGCGCTGGCTGTAGTCACGCGGCTTGGGGCCGTGGACGATGCCACCACCGGTCATGTGCGGCGCGCGGATCGAGCCCTGACGGGCGTTACCGGTGCCCTTCTGCTTGAAGGGCTTGCGGCCGGCACCCGAGACCTCGCCACGACGCTTGGTCGAGTGCGTGCCCTGGCGTGCCGCGGCGCGCTGCGCCACGACGACCTGGTGGATGAGGGGAATGTTCGTCTTGACGTCGAAGAGCGCGGCGGGCAGCTCGACGGAGCCTGCCTTCTTGCCGTCGGCCTTCACGACGTCGAGCGCGAGAGTCGAGTCAGCCATGATCAGGCACCCTTCACTGCGTTGCGGACGTAGACGATGCGGCCACGAGCACCGGGGACAGCGCCCTTGACGAGCATCAGGCCCTTCTCGGCGTCGACGGCGTGCACCGTGAGGTTGAGGACGGTCACGCGCTCGCCACCCATACGGCCGGCCATGCGCATGCCCTTGAAGACGCGGCTCGGGGTCGACGATGCGCCGATGGAGCCGGGCTTGCGGTGGTTGCGGTGCGAACCGTGCGAAGCGGACACACCCTTGAAGTTGTGACGCTTCATGACACCCGCGGTGCCCTTGCCCTTGCTGGTGCCGACGACGTCGACGCGCTGGCCGGCTTCGAAGAGACCGTCAACGGTCAGCTCCTGGCCGAGCGAGTAGTCGGCGGCATCCGCCGTGCGCACCTCGGTGAGGTGGCGACGCGGGGTCACGCCGGCGGCGTCGAAGTGAGCCGTGAGGGGCTTGTTCACCTTGCGGGGGTCGATCTGGCCGTAGCCGATCTGAACGGCGTTGTAGCCGTCCTTCTCGAGCGAGCGCAGCTGGGTCACGACGTTCGGAGCGACCTCGATGACGGTGACGGGAACGAGCTTGCCGTTCTCGTCCCACACCTGGGTCATGCCGAGCTTGGTGCCGAGGAGGCCCTTGGAGATCTTGGAGTTGATGTCAGACATGTCGAACCTCAGAGCTTGATCTCGATGTTGACATCGGCCGGGAGGTCGAGGCGCATCAGCGAGTCGACGGCCTTGGGCGTCGGGTCGATGATGTCGATAAGGCGCTTGTGGGTGCGCATCTCGAAGTGCTCGCGGCTGTCCTTGTACTTGTGGGGCGACCGGATGACGCACACGACGTTCTTCTCGGTCGGAAGGGGAACCGGGCCCACCACGGTGGCACCGGCACGGGTCACGGTGTCGACGATCTTGCGCGCCGACGAGTCCAGCCCGGCGTGATCGTACGACTTCAGGCGAATGCGGATCTTCTGTCCCGCCATTGTCTGCTCTCTCTCTTTCTCGCGTCTTACCCGACCTGGGGCATTGGACGCACGGTGGTGCTCTCGCACCCTGGCACTTCCCCTCGCTCACGCGAGAGATGCTGCACCGCTGTTCAGCTGTCAAACCGGATGCCATGGCATCCGGCCCACCCCGCACGCACGCGTGCGAATCCGATGAAGGAAGGGGCTCGGTGTCTGTTCTGCTGCCGGCGGCCCAGGACCCTGCGCTTTCGCGCCGCCTGTGCACTGCCCTGACAGTGATCCTGGCGCGCGCCGAGCGCACGCCGGAATGTGGAACTGCATTAGTCTACGTAGCCGCCGGGTGTGTCGCAAACCCGGGCGTGTCGCGCGCGGCGGATACCCAGCATCGCCGGCGCACGAGGCCCCCGACGGGGACAGGCGGGCCCATACAATTATCGCGCCCGATGATGGACCGGATCCCGCACCGTGCGGCACGCCTCGACAGGAAGGCACGTATGAGTCCGGCTGACGCAGCACCGTCCCCCGTGCCGATGGTCACCGTCGACGCGATGGGCGTCGATGTCCACCTCCGCGCGACCTCGACCCTGTCGGGCACGTTGCTTTCGCGCGTACGCGATGCATGGAGCGACTGCCACGTGCCTCGCGGCGACGCCGGCCGGCAGCACCGCACCCTCGACCTCTCCCCCGACGCGTTCGTCGACATCGAGCGCGGGTTGTCCGATCTCTCCACCCGAGTGACCTTGGAGGCCCTCGACGCGCTCCGCGGCACGCGCCTTCTCCTGCATGCCGCCGGGGCGGCCACCGACGACGGACGCACGATCGCGTTGGTCGGACCCTCGGGTCGCGGCAAGACCACGGCATCCCGTCATGTCGGAACACACTTCGCCTATGTGAGCGATGAGACGGTGGCGGTCGCCGACGACCTCACCGTCGAGCCGTACCGCAAGCCGCTCTCCGTCATCACCCCCGGTCGCGCTCATAAGGAGCAGATCGCGCCCAGCATCTTCGGGTTGAAGGATCTGCCGGATGCTCGCCTGCGTCTCACCGCGATCACCCTCATCGACCGTCAGCCCGATGCGGCAGCGATCGGGCCCTACGCGATCGACACGATCGACGCGATCTGCGAGATGACACCGCAGATCAGCTACCTCCCCGAGTTGCCCACGCCTTTGCAGTACCTGGCACGCCTGTTCGACGCCATCGGCGCCCCCACCCGGCTGATCTACCGCGACGCCGTGGAGCTCCCCGCTCTGGTGCGCACAATGCTCGACGAGCCGGGTCATCCGGCCGCCGCCTGGACCGTCCCCCTTCGCGCGGACGATCCGGGACCCTGGCGGGTCGCGCCCTACGACGACGCCATCATCGTCGCGGGACGCGCGTGCGTGATGCGCAATGGAATGGTCACCGCTCTCGACCAGCGCGGGTGCCTCGTGTGGACGCAGTGTCTGGCCGGGGCGTCGACGGAAGCGATCGTCGCCACCGCCGTCGCCGAGTTCGGAGAGCCGGAGCAGGGCGAAGCGACTGCGCTCATCGCCGCGACGATCGAGGAACTCCGTGTGCTCGGATTCATCGAGGCGGCATGAGCGCCGAGTCCCCCGCACCGGCGTCCAGCCGAACCCGCTGGCGCCGCATACGTCGGTCTCCGATCACCCACGTCGTCGCCGCGTTCCTCGTGCTCGCTCTTACGCAACTCTTCTTCGTCAAGCCCTTTCAGGTGCCGTCGGAATCCATGTCGCCCACTCTCGAGACAGGCGATCGAATCCTGGCCAATCGCATCGCTCTCGTCGGCAGCGATCCTGCCGCCGGCGACGTCATCGTTTTCTCACGGCCCGCCGCATGGAGAACGGATCTCGCACCTCGGGGAACTCTGCGGACGGCCGTCGGCTGGGTCGGTGACATCGTCGGTTTCGGTCCGAGTAATCTCGACGCCCTGGTGAAGCGGGTGATCGGTGAGCCGGGTACGTCGGTGCGGTGCTGCACCGACGACGGGCGTGTGGAGGTCGACGGGGTCGCCCTGGACGAGGGTTACGTTCGCACCGATCTTTCGTTCACCCCCGGGCAGCTCGACTGCGACAGCACACCCGCGTCCTCGCGATGCTTCGGCCCGGTCACGGTCCCCGACGACTCGTACCTCGTGATGGGCGACAATCGCGCCAACTCCTCCGATTCGGTCATCGGATGCCGGGGAGCCCCCGCCGTAGAGGAGTGTGCGCGCTTCGTCCCACGCTCCGATGTGATCGGCGAAGTCGCGCTGATCCTGTGGCCGCCCGACCGGGCGTTCGCTCCCCTGCGCTGACCCTAAGCATCTCCGCTCGCGCCCGCTCCGCCGATTCAACATCCATACAGGACGACTGGTCGCCCATCGGGGAATGCCGCGCCCCATAGGCGGGCATCGGGGGCGCCGATCCCTGCTCTGCGGTCAGGCGTTCCCGATGTTCTTGTCGACGTTCTGGCGGATGTCGTCCACCTTGGCGTGCTGCTCGGTCGGGACGACCTTCTTGATCGCATCGGCCGCGCCATCGAGGATCTTGTCACTGACCTCTTCGGCTTTCTCTGTCTTGAGGGCCTCTTCGATCTTGCTTCGGTTCTCATCGAGCAGCTTCTTGCCCTTGTTGATGATGTCGTCCACACCCATTGCTGAACTCCCTCGCTCGGGCGGGCCACGTCCCGCTCCGTGGGAAATCATTCTTCCGCGCTCCTCGGGCGACTGGTAGCCCTTGACGGAGCACGAGCCACGATGGCAGCGGCCGGGTGGCTGCAGAGGACGGGCGCACCATCGCGCTCGTCGGTCCCTCCGGGCGAGGGAAGACGACTGCCGCCCGGCGACTCGGGGCGCACTTCGCCTATGTGAGCCATGAGACGGTCGCCGTCGACGGCGACCTTTCGGTGCAGTCTTACCGCAAACCGCTGTCCGTCATCACCGACGGTCGCGCCCACAAGGAACAGATTGCACCGAGCGACCTCGGACTCAGGGAGCTGCCCGGCGCTCCCCTGGTCCTCACCGCACTCACCCTCATCGAGCGACAGTCCGACGCTGCAGCCCCGGGTGCGACCGTCGTCGACACGATCGACGCTATCTGCAAGATGACCCCGCAGATCAGCTACTTGCCCGAACTCCCCACCGCGCTGCAGTATCTCGCCCGCCTCTTCGATGCCATCGGGGCGCCGACGCTGGTGATCTACCGGGATGCCGTCGAGCTTCCCGCTCTCGTCTCACAGATGTTCGCCTCCCCCGGGCTGCCCGCCCCCTCGTGGACGGTGCCCGCGCGGTCGGACCGCTCCGGGCCCTGGCGCGCCACGACCTACGACGACGCCATCCTCGTCGGTGGGCGTGCCTGCATTCTTCGCCACGGCGTGGTCACGGCGCTCGGCCCGCTCGGGCGCCTCGTCTGGACGCAGTGCCTCGCCGGCGCGTCTCCCGACGAGATCGCGGCGGCAGCCGTCGCCGAGTTCGGCGAGCCCGACGAGGGCGGCGTGGACCGACTCATCGCCGGCGCGCTCGACGACCTGAACACGCACGGGTTGATCGAGGCGCGATGAGCACCGCTCCCTCCCGCCCGACGCGCTCGCGCTGGCAGCGGATCCGCCGCTCCCCCCTCACGCATGTGGCGATGGCCTTGATCGCCCTCGCCCTCGTTCAGCTTCTCCTGGTGAAACCGTTCCAAGTGCCGTCCGAGTCAATGTCACCCACGGTCGAGACCGGTGACCGCATCCTCGCGAATCGGCTCGCGATGAGCGTGTCCGATCCGGTGCGGGGCGACATCATCGTGTTCCCCCGACCCGACACTTGGAAGACGGATGCCAGGGAAGCAGGACCCTTCAGGGTCGCTGCCGGATGGGTCGGCGACATCGTGGGCTTCGGTCCCAGCAACCTCGATGCGCTCGTCAAACGCGTGATCGGCGAGCCGGGGACGACGGTGCGGTGCTGCTCGGCAGACGGCCGCGTCGAGGTGGACGGTGCCGCTCTGGACGAGGGGGATGTGCGCAACGACCCGCCGTTCAGCCCCGGTCAGCTCGACTGCGCGAGCGTCCCGGCGTCTCAACGGTGCTTCGGGTCTGTCACCGTACCCGACGGGAGCTATCTGGTGCTGGGCGACAATCGTGCGAACTCCGCCGATTCGGTCGCCGGGATGCCGCGGCATCCCGGCCATCGAGAGCTGCGGGCGCTTCGTCTCCCGGGCCGACATGATCGGCAGGGTATGGGCGGTCGTCTGGCCGTTTAATCGCGCCTTCGGCCCACTTGGCTGAGGGCTTGGCCCAGGAGTTCGTACACGACCCACGTTGCCTGTGGTCGGCGTCCCACCGCGGGGACGGCGCCGACTAACAGAAGTGATCAGGCCCTGTCGCGGGACTTGCCGACATGAACACCTGCTCGGGACCGGCACACAGATGAATGCCCGGCGCAAGATCACCGGGCATTCATCTGCAGGGGTGGGGTTAGGGCGTGCTCGAGGAGTTGGAGACGGAAACCCCGTTGTTGATCGCGGCAGCCGTCACAGTGACGGTGGCGGAAAGGGGGTCATCCTCCGAAACCTCTGCCGGGTCGAAGGTTCCGGTGTAGCTCGCGACAGGCGCAAAGATCGACACCTGACTTGGCTGTGACGACGTGCCACTCACCGTGACCGGCTCTCCGGTGAACTCAACGCGACGCCCGGAGGCCGCGACCAGAGCCACGGTCCACACGGTGCCGCCGGCAGTGATGGTCTCGCCGACCGAGAAGAGGCTCACTCCATCTGCTTTGGTGATCTGTCCGACGGCATTAGGACCCAGGAGCCGGTATGATGCGCGCAGCGCGCCCGTTGAGTACGAGCCCACCACGTTGCTGAGTTGCACACCGGCGTTCTGGAAGTCACCGGAGAAGGTGCCGGCAGAGAAGTTGGCGCGGATGTTCCCCCGACAAGAGCCAGGATTTGCGCTGAGGCGGCGCTTGCCGCTGCCAGTGGCGCAGCGACGGCGACGGCGATCACGGGCGCTGCCCATGCCGCGGTCTTGATCACGGTACGACGGCTGACGGAGCCGGTGACGGAGTCGGACTTCTCGTTGCTCATATGCCCCCCTTGGGGTTTCGATGGGTGCCCGACCTCATGCGGGTGCTGGTCGGGGCGGCTTCAGGGTGATGATCTCGGCTTCGCCGGGTGAAGCAGGGGGTGAAGGGGGACAACGACGCTTTGGGTATGAGAAGTGACGTGTCGCGTGCGCGGTCGGTTACTGAACGGGCAGGCGGCGCACGGCCGACGGAGAGGCGAGCCCCTCGGCGGCGAATGCGCGGGCGAGGCTCGACCCGTTCGCCAAACCACACGCATGGCCGATCTGGTCGATCGACAGGGCTGCGTAGGCGGGATCCTCGAGTAACGAGACCGCGTGGGCCACTCGAGCCCGCCGGATACTGCGGTCCATCGTGGTACCGCGGGACGAAAACTGACGTTGCAAGGTGCGAATCGACGTGTTCAGTTCCGCGGCGACCGACGCCGCCCTGAGGTCGGGATCGCCTACTCGCGCTGCGATGACCGACAGCGCCGCGGAATAGACGTCCGACACGGCGGGGCCTCCCTGAGACCGCAACGACGACACCACCACTCCGACCAACATCTCCTGGAGCAAGCGCTCCATGAAGTACAGCGTGAGTCCGGTGTGACGATCGCCCGAGGTGGCACAGCTCCACGCGAAGGTGAGAAACGGCCAGAACAATGCGGAATGCACGTCGAGAGGAAGGGGCACCGGCGCGTCGACCCCCACGCCGTGCAGAACCTGCGCGGGAAAGGTGAGCACGAGGTGACAGCGCGCCGCGTGCGCCTGGACCGGCGCGGCCGGCGCAATGGTCGCCACGCAGGAACTCGCCGCCCCCACAGGGCCACGAATAGAGGGCGGTCGACCGAGCGAGACCACGAGGCACGCCTCGTCTTCACCGGCATCCGTAGGAGGCATCGTTAGCTGTGAGCCAGCGATGGCCCGTACTCGAACACTTCCGAAGATCGCCGCCGGGGGCGAAACGGCGTGCAGCGCACCGACCACGTTCTACCCACCCCACGACGCAAGAGGCGAAGCGGGCACTACCCGGAGATTCGCCGCGTCGGCATTCGCACGGCGCGGCCCCATAGAACCGGCGCTTGCGCAACGCATCCGCCGGCTAGCCGCAACGGAACGTCAAGAAATTGCGAAGATTCTACGAAGAAACCTGCGTTCGCGGCCGGGGCAATGCGCAAACGGGCTCCGCGAGGTAATGAATGCCCCCGGTTGAAGAAGGAGCCTGCGTACAGCCCGGGCGCCTCAGCTCGCGAAACCCGCCAGGAACGGATCGCACGACGCGTCGACCGTCACGGGGGTGTCGCTCGCCGTCGGAGTATGACGAAGGTCGAGCGGTCCGAGCGGTCCGCCCGGAAGCTGCACCGTGTACGAGACCGTGCGCGACTCGTTCTGGCCGAGCGTCACCATTCGACTCTCTCCGGTGTTCCCGTTCTCGTTCCCGCTCCGCGAGAGCGAGGGGATGTCACCATCGGCGGGATCCATCGCGGTGATCGTGGCACCCGGAGGCGCGAAGAACAGGGTGTCGAGCATCATCGTCGTGCGCGGCAGGCCGTAGGTGCCGTTGCGCGCACCCAGCGTGTAGGCGTTGGTGATGTCATCCGTGATGCTGTTGCGCAGGTTCATCGAGACGTTGACGGTGCGATCCGCGGCGTTGCAGCTCGCGAACACCTCGGTGGCGAGGTGGTACTCGAGCTTGCTGACCGAGAAGTCGTTCAGGTAGATGCCCACCTGCGTCGATGCGGCGTTGTCCGTACGCAGACCGCCGTCGAGACCGACCTCCGTCACGAGAGCCTGTGCCTGCTCGTCGGTGAACCAGAGGTTGATGCGCTGCTCCTGAGCGCTGCGCGTGAGCTGGTCGAACATCGCGATGGGGTTCCACTGTCCCCCCGACAGGCGGGAGAACACCGTCGACGACACCGAGGCGAAGAACTCGTCGGACGAGCGCCCGTTGTCACCCGCGTCGCCGTAACGCTGATAGGCGTCGCTGAGCACGAGCTTGACCGCGTTCTCGGCCGTGATCTGCTCGCCGGTGGGCAGATCGACGGGGCCCAGCACCTCGAGCATGTGAGCGAGCACGACGGGGTCGATCGAGATCACGCCATCGAACTGCGAGCCGTCGGTGCGATCCCACAGCGATTCGAAAAGACGCGCGGTGGTCGGGAAATCGGGCGTGAACGTGAAGTCCTGCGAGTAGCGCGTGAAGGTGTCGGGGTACAGCGCCAGCGTGCTCTCGGGGAGGTCTAGCGCCGAGCGCCCCGCCTGCCCGGCCGCGTAGAACGCCATCGAGTCCGACTGTTCCTTGAGCTCGATGCGTCCGTTGTCGACGACCATCACGCTCGACGCCGCGGGGTTTCCACCGGTGGCGCGGATCTCGGCGTTGTTCTGGAACAACACGAGGTACGTCTTGGGTCCGTCGCCGCCCGCCGCAGCCAGAAGGGACGGCAGGTACTTCTGCACGAGAGTGAGCGACGGTGCCGCCTGGTCGACGATCTGGGCGACCTGATCGAGGGGTTCGGTGACGATCGGGAGCAGATTGGTGCGGTCGATGCCGTCGGTGACGACCTTGGCGTCGGTGAACGCCGCGGTGATCTCGGGAAGCGCACCCTCGGCCTGGCGGAACGGTTCGAGGTTGATGCCACCGCCCTCGACCGCGAGCGACGAGAAGTCCGACGCCGACAGCAGGGCGACCGTCGGCGGCAGGGCGCGCCCGGTCAGTTCGCGGGTCATGGCGGTGAGGCTCTGCACCGCCTCGGTGTTGTCTTTGACGAGGGGAATCGAGGATGCCAGATCCCACAGCGGGCCGGAGGAATTGGCATCCGCGCGGTTCGTCTGCTCGAGCACTTCGTTCGAGACCTGATTGAGGCCCGCGATGTCGCGATTGGCGACGATCTGCGGGACGAACGAGAGCTTGGCCTGGGCGCCGAGAAGGTCGGTGCGGACGACGCCCGCTTGATGAGCGAAGGCGAGGGCGACCGCGGCGGTCGCGCAGACGGCGAAGCCGAGGGCCCCGAGAGTCCAGCCCGCGATGGCTGCCGCCACGCGTCCGCGTCCAGAACTCGCCGCTTCGGGCTCCACGTCGACGCGACGCTGACGCCTCGACGGCGTGTCGTGTGCGTCCGTCATGAGGTGGCACCCGGGACGGTGCCGGACGGGGCGGGCTCAGGATCGATGATGATGGGGGGCTCTTCTGACTCCGTCGGGTCGGGGACCGGCTCCGGATCCGGATCCGGCGCGGGCTGAGACGGCGCCGGGTCGGGATTGGTACCCGTATCCGGGGAGCCGCCCTGGTTCCCGCCACCCGTGTTCGAACCGCCACCCGAGTTCGTTCCGCCACCGGTGTTCGACCCGCTTCCGGGGTTGCGGGGAGTCGTGGGTGCCGCATCCCTCTCCGCCTGCTCGAGGGCCAAAATGCGCGCGTTCTCGGTGCGGAGCGCGTCGAGCGACGCCGCGTAGACCGGCATCTCCGCCAGTCCGTCGCCACCGGCCTGCTGCGCCGCCTTGACACGCGCCGCCGCGTCGGTGACCGCGGCACGGAAGCTCTGCGATGCGGAGTCGTTGATCGTCACGGCTTTCGCAGCCTCGGACTCGATGGCTGAGCCGAGGTTGGACAGCTCGCCGCGGAACGAGGTGAGGGCGGCGGTCACCGTGGATCGGGCATCCCGCACATCGGTCACCAGAGGAGGCAGCGACTCGCGAGCGAGCCGCACACCGTCGATGGCTTTCCCGACGTCTACGAGGTCCTTCTCGTCGATAGAGGCGCGCTGATACGTCGGGATCGACACCGGCTGGGCCGCTGCCGCCACTTGAAGCAGGTTGAGTCTCGAGGCCTCGGCAGTCGCGAGAGGAGCCGCATCAACGCGGCCCTGCAGCGCGACGAGGACGGACGCGCTGCTCTGACCGAGGTTCGCCGCCTCGGAGACGGATGCGTCGAACAGATCGGCCGCCGTCTGCAACGTCTGGGTCTCGTTCGCGAGCTCCGCTTCGCGCTCCCGGAGACTGACCATTGCGTCATCGGCGGGATTCGCCGTCGCTCGCTGAATGACGGCAAATGAGGCAGTACCGACGAGCGCGACGATTGCAATCACCGCAGCGGCCACGCTCAGGTAGTTGACCGCACCCGCTTTACGACGACCACCGAACATCGGGCGCTTGCCGACCTGCGCAAGCTCCGGCGCCTGCCAGCCTGCTCCTTCGGCGGCGACCCCGCCCGAGCCCACGAAGGACGAAAGATCCGTCATGATGGACGGGCGGGCGCTGGCACGAGTTCCCCCCACGAGCGCCGCCAATTCCGATGCCGTGCTGTCGTCGTGCGGGGCCTGTGAATCGCCCACCAACGCCTTCAGACCGGAAGATCCGTCACTCCGCGGCTGCTGCGGTGCCGCCGTGGACGCTCCGACCAATGCACGAAGCGATGCCGTGTCGGCGGATGGTTCCCCCGGCGGTCGCGCATTTCGTTCGGAGTCCGTGTCGGGCCCGAAGAGCGTTCTGAGATCGTTCATGGCGTCTCCCGGGCGCCATCTCCGGCGCCGTTCTGCGAATGTCGTAGGGTAGTCGAGGGGGCGCCGGATACGGCGCGGATTGCTCCGGGACAGAATAGCCCGAGAATTCGTGCGTATCCTCCGGGCACCCGCTCATCTCCCCACCGGCGAATGGACGAGGCTTGGAACTGCGTGACTATCTCAGAATCCTTCACCGCAACTGGATTCTCATCCTTGCGTTGACGATTCTCGGCGGTGCGGGGGCGTACGGCTACTCCCTCCTTCAGACCCCGACCTACGAAGCCAACACGCAGCTCTATGTGTCAGTTCGGTCAGACAGTTCAGGCGTGAGCGAGCTGGCGCAGGGCACCAACTTCGCTCGTCAGGCTGTCGTGAGCTTTGTCGACGTCGTCGACAGTGCCCTCGTGCTCGACCGGGTCATCGACGACCTGAACTTGGATGTCACAGCTCAGCAGTTGGCGCAGTCGATCGAAGCGTCGTCCGCAACGAACTCCGTCATCATCTCCATTCGCGTGTCCGATGGAAACGCCGAAACGGCAGCCGCCATAGCCAATTCAGTCGGGTCCAACTTCGCTGACGTCGTCGTGAATCGCTTGGAGAAGCCGGACGGGGACACTGCGAGTCTTGTCCGGGTCGAGACCATCGCCCCCGCGCTTGTCCCCACATCTCCGTCGTCGCCGCACATCCCGATCAACATCGGGCTCGGCATTCTCCTCGGTTTGGCCCTCGGCATCGGAGTGGCCGTGCTGCGGTCCATTCTCGACACCCGTATCCATTCCCTGCACGACATCGAAGCGGCGACCGAAGCACCCGTCCTGGGGGGTATCGCTCTCGATCCCGACGCCAAGAAGCGACCGCTCATCGTGCACGCGGATCCGCGGAACCCTCGCGCGGAGTCCTTCCGCAGCCTCCGGACGAACCTGCAGTTCGTCGACGTAGACGGCTCGTCCCGTTCGTTCGTCGTTTCCAGCGCCGGCCCCGGCGAAGGGAAGTCCACCACAACGGCGAACCTCGCCATCGCGCTCGCGGAAACCGGAGCGCGAGTGGCCCTCGTGGACGGCGACCTCAGGCTCCCGCGCGTGGCGGATTACATGGGCGTCGAAGGAGGGGTCGGTCTCACTGATGTGCTCATCGGGCGGGCCGAACTGGTGGACGTACTGCAGCAATGGGGAACGGGAAAGCTCTTCGTGCTCCCCTCGGGTCGGACACCCCCCAACCCGTCCGAGTTGCTCGGCAGCCAGGCCATGCAACGGACGCTGGAGGCTCTCGCCGAGGCATTCGACTACGTCCTCGTCGATGCTCCGCCCCTGCTGCTGGTGACTGACGCCGCGGTCATTTCGCGCTTCACCAGCGGCGTCCTCATGGTCGCGGCGTCCGGAACGACGAAGAAGCCTCAGCTCACCGCCGCGGTCGAGAAGCTGGGTGCCATCGGCAGCCGTCTCTTCGGAGTCATCGTCACTATGCTCCCCGCCAAGGGACCCGACAGCTACGGATACGGCGCATATTCCTACAGCGCCGCGCAGGACGAAGTGAAGAGCTCGGCTTCCGGCGACCGTCGGTCTCGGAGACGCGAGGACAGCCGATGAGCTTCACAATCCTCAGCGTCTGCACCGGAAACGTCTGCCGATCACCCGTCGCCGAATTCGCTTTGGCCGCGCTCCTCGCCGACGAGGGAGGCGTCAGCGTAGAGAGCGCGGGAACCGGGGCCCTGACCGGGGAATCCGTTCCGGAACCCGGTCAGCGGATAGCGATGGAGTATGACGTCGACGCGTCACACCACACGGCCAGACAGGTGTCAGCTCCCCTGATCCGCTCTGCCGATCTGATTCTCGGAATGGCGCGAGAACACCGTCGATATGCTGCGGAAACGCTCCCCGCGGCGATGCGACGCAGCTTCACCCTGCGGGAACTGGCGCGAATCGCAGAGGCAGCCCACTCCGATCTTCCTGCTTACGTCCGTGGATCGGGTGCGACGACGGCGGATGACGGAATGCGCGCAGCGGTGGCTTTCGCCGCCTCCCTCCGCGGAACGATCGCCCCGCCTTCGGACGCCAGTGAATTCGATGTCATCGATCCGTACCGCCGATCTGACGAAACCTACAGAACGTCCTTCGGTCAGCTGGTCCCGGCCGCGCGGAGCGTTGCGGCGTACCTACGCGCCGGGGCGCGGCTCGCCGAAGCAAACCAATGACCATGCGACGTCGCCCGAAATCGGTTCGCCGGACTCCTGATCTTCCGGGAGTACATCGAGGCGGTGTCAGCACACAATCCACAGCCCTGTGTTCTCGCCGGAAACGAATCAGTCATCTGTGCGTGACTAGCGGTGAAACGCCGGGTGTTACTGTTCGGACGGGCTGAGCCTCGAAAACTTCCGTGAAGGAAGCCGTCGGGTCGATGCCCGTCGACGAGTAGGCAAAGACCTCGACATCTTGGAGAGAAATATGACTGAATCTCGCCGTGCTTTGGTGACGGGGATTACAGGCCAAGACGGCGGGCACATCGCTCAGCTGCTTCACTCGAAGGGGTACGAAGTGTTCGGCCTCATTCGTGGCCAGAACAATCCTCGACGAGAAGCTTTCCACCGCGAGTTCCCGTTCGCGACCCTCATCGAAGGGGATCTCACAGACCCCACGTCCCTGATCCGCGCCGTCGAGCAGAGCGACCCGGATGAGCTGTACAACCTCGCGGCGATCAGTCACGTGGGGTACTCCTTCAAGAACCCCACTCTCACGGCCGACGTCACGGCGAAGGGTGTCTTGAATGCTCTTGAGGCCGTCCGTGTCACCGGCCGCGCCTCGAAGACACGCTTCTACCAAGCATCCACCTCTGAGATGTTCGGCGGCTTGGACTACAACCGGCCGGGGGCCGGGTACAACGAGAACTCGTTGTTCCACCCGCGAAGCCCATACGGCGTCGCGAAGCTGTACGGCCACTGGATCGCCAAGAACTACCGCGAGAGCTATGACATGTACGTCTCGTGCGGCATCCTCTTCAATCATGAGGGCGAGCGACGCGGAGTCGAGTTCGTCACTCGCAAGATCACGCACGCTGTGGCGCGAATCAAGCTCGGTTTGCAGACCCACATCGAGCTAGGCGACCTCTGGCCGAAGCGAGACTGGGGCTACGCCGGCGACTACGTCGAGGGTATGTGGCGCATGCTGCAGCACGACGCACCGGACGACTTCGTCCTCGCTACTGGCGAGACCCACTCGATCGAGGAGTTCCTCACGTTGGCATTCGCCGAGATCGGCGTGGATGACTGGAAGCCTTACGTCGTCCAGAACCCGGCGTTCATGCGGCCCGCTGAGGTCGACATCCTCCTCGGCGACCCCGCCAAGGCCGAGTCCGAGCTGGGGTGGCGTCGCGAAGTCGACTTCCCTGGGCTGGTGGAGCGCATGGTGACCCATGACCTCAAGGAGCAGGCGCGGGCCGCACGATCATGAGTCGTGTGCTCGCCGTCACGGGGGCAAACGGGTTCGTCGGCTCCCACGTCGTCCGACTCGCCGCGGAGGCCGGACACACCGTCTGGGCGATCGGACGTGAGTCCGAGCCCTCTCCCAGCATCGCGCCCCACGTCGAGCGATACGTCTCCGTCGATCTGGCCGATGAATGGCCCGTCCGCGACGAGGTCGACGCGATCGTGCATCTTGCCGGGCTTGCGGCGGTCGGCCCGTCGTTCACCCATCCCCAGCGGTACCTCGAGGTGAACAGCCGCATCATGACGAATCTGGGCGAGTTCTATCTCGGCGCCGGGGCGCGCCCGAGGACGGTGGTCGTCAGTTCGGGGGCGGTCTATGCCCATCTGGCCTCGGGCACCGTCGACGAGGGGTGTGAGACCTCGCCAACCAGTCCTTACGTCGTGGCGAAGTTGCTCGTGGAGCAGCAGGCCCGTTACTACGCCCAGCGCGACTTGGACACGGTGGTCGTCCGTCCCTTCAATCACATTGGGCCGGGACAGGGGCGCGGATTCATCGTGCCCGACCTGACCGCCGCCGTGCGCGCGGCCCCCGCCGGGCACGCAATCGAGACGGGAAACCTCCTGGCGCAGCGTGACTACACAGATGTCCGCGACGTCGCCCGGGCTTACCTGACCTTGGCGATGGCTCCCGAACACCAGCACGACACGTACAACATCTCGACCGGGGTACCGCGCAGCGGAGAGGAGATCCTCCGCGTGATCTCTGACGCACTGGGCCGCGAAGACACGACCACGGTCGTCGATCCCGCCCGAGTCCGACCCAACGATCCCGCAAGGATCGCAGGTGACTCTCGTCGATTCCAAGACGAGTTCGACTGGGTTCCGGCCGTCCCCTGGGACCAGTCGATCCGGGACTATGTCTCCGCAGCCGCACCCACCCCGTCCGAGTCCTCCAACCCCTGAAGGACCTCACCATGAGTGAAACATCCAAGCGCACGGACCATGTCGCGATCGCGCACGACTATCTCACGCAGCGCGGCGGGGCGGAGAAGGTGGTCCTCGCCCTTCAGCGAGCTTTCCCCTCAGCGCCGGTGTACACAACGCTGTACGAGCCGAGCACGACCTACCCCGAGTTCGCCGCATCGACGATCCTCACTTCGCCCCTGAATCGCGTGGGCTTCCTCCGTCGATCGCACCGGTTGGCTTTGCCGTTCCTCGCCTGGGCGTCGACCCGCGTGAAAGTGGATGCCGATCACACGATCGTCAGCTCAAGCGGGTGGGCACACGGCTTCCGCGCCCGCGGGTCGAAGGTCGTCTACTGCTACTCGCCCGCACGCTGGCTTTACCAGCGGGACGCCTACCTTGGTTCGTCCAGACTCACCCCCGCGTCCGTCGTGCTCCGGGCGCTCTCGCCCTTCCTGAAGCGCTGGGACCTCCGCGCGGCCCGCTCGGCCACGAAGTACTTCGCTATCTCGACTGTGGTTCAGCAACGCATCAAGGAGACATATGGTCTCGACTCGGAGGTCTTGCCTGCTCCGCATACCGTCGACAAGACCATCCCGCACGAACCCGTCGACCTCAGTCCCCTTTCCCCGGGCAACGGTTTCTACCTCTGCATCTCCCGCCTCCTGCCGTACAAGAACGTCGACGTCGTGATCAACGCGTTCAACGACCTGGGACTGCCGCTCGTCGTCGTCGGCACCGGTCCTGAGGAGCGGAGACTCTCCGGTCTCGCCGGCGATTCGGTCGTCATGGTGAAGAACCTCACGGACGGCCAGATCCAGTGGCTCTACGCTCATTGCACGGCCGTCGTGTCGTCGAGCTACGAAGACTTCGGACTGACTCCGATCGAGGGCGCCACTCACGGCAAGCCGTCGATCGTCCTGCGATGGGGCGGCTTCCTCGACACGATCGCGGAAGGACGTACAGGAGTGTACTTCGACGAGCCGGTTCCCTCCGCGGTCGTGGCCGCCGTGGAGAAGTCGCGGGCGACGGAGTGGGACGACGACGCGATCCGCGCGCACGCCGATTTCTTCACCGAGGAGCACTTCGCCCGCCGCCTGCGCGACGAGATCGCACGCCTGGACGCGGACTCAGCTCCCTCTCGCGTGCACCCCGACTCATGAGAGACAGTTCAATGGCTCCCTTGAAGGCCGTCTTCGTGGACCACTCTGACGAACCGGGTGGCGCCGAGTTTGCTCTTCTGCGGTTGCTGAGGCCTCCACGTCCGTGGCGCGCGACGGTCGCCCTTCCGCCATCATCGTCTGCCGGTGACGACGTGTTCACCTCGGGTCTCCCCTCGGGTGTGTCGATGATCCGCAGCGGACCGCGGCACGCCGCACGGAAGGAGCACGGCACCGGCCTCCGCGCCAACGTCGGTCTCGCGGCGCGCATCCTCCGTTCGGGACTTGCTCTCGCCACCCACCGCCAGGTCCGCGACGCGGACGTCCTGGTTGCCAACACCACACGTGCGAGCGTGTACGTGGCCATCACGGGCCTCGCGCTCGGAAAGCCGTTCGTGGTGCACATTCGCGACCTGATCAGGAGCGAGGCAATCGGCTCGGCCGCAGCCCTCCTCATGCGCCGGCTCGTTCTTCCCCGCGCCGCCGGGGTCATCGCCAACTCTCGGGCGTCGTTGGACACGGTGAAGGACGCTGTCCGTACGGACAACATCGCCGTCATCCCCAGTCCTGCAGGGCTCAATCCCGTCGCGGTCGAGTCAGTGAACACTCGTCCTCGCGTCGATCGAATCGGCATGGTCGCCCGCATCGACCCGTGGAAGGGCCAGGAGCAGGTTCTGCGAGCGTTCGCGCAGGCGTGCGCGACGGGCGATCAGACCTTGGTCTTCTACGGAGGCCCCGCTTTCGGTCACGAGACATTCGACCGTGAGCTGCGTGACCTCGCCCGCAACCTAGGTATCGCCGATCGTGTCGAGTTCGCTGGTCACACGTCCGACGTCGCGGGCGCCATCGAAACTCTGGATGTCTGCATCCAGGCGTCGACGCGTGCCGAACCCCTCGGTCAGAACGTGTTGCAGTACCTGAGCGCAGGCAAGCCCACCATCGTGTCGGGTGAGGGCGGGCCCGTCGAGTGGGTTACCGACCATAAGAACGGGCTCGTCTTCACCCCGCGCGATGTCGCTTCACTGAGCGCCGCGATCGTCAAGTTCGTCGAGGATCGACCACTGCGACAGAGGCTCGCCGAGAACGCGGCACGTACCCCCGGACTGCGCACGGACGAGCGCGTGGGCGACGAGGTCCTCGCGGTCCTGCACAAGGCGGCCTCCGCTTGAGCGCCCGCCTCTGCTTCGTCGCCGCCCCCCTCATCGCACGCAGCGGCGTCTACAACTCGACTATCGAGCTGGTTACTGCGGCGCGCGCAGCGGGTCTTGATTGGACCGCTGTCATCGGCGTCTCGCGCAGGGCAGCGGGCTCCGCCACCAGCGCGGACGGCATTCGAGAACTCGAGATGGAGCCCTCAGGCGTCGCCGGGGTGGTGGGCCTGCTCCGCCTGCTACGCGAATGTCCCGAGTTCCGCGACGCCGATCTCGTCGTCAGCATGGCCCCGCAGAGCGACATGGCCCTGTCGCTATCGCGGCGCGAGTGGGTCGCGTATCTCCGTGGTCTGCCGTGGCCGGCCGCCGGCGAGAGTTCGCGGGCCAAGTCGACGGTGTGGCGGGCGCTGGAGAAGCTCGCCCTGTCGCGAGCACGAGAGGTCTGGTCCACGACCCGCGTCCTGGCAGCGGAAGTCGGCGGCGGCGTCGACCGACTCGTCCCCCCGGGGTTGGTTCCGCCGGCTATCGGAGACGGCGCCCCAGCCGAGGGCGCCAACGAAATCGTGTGGGCCGCGCGCTTCTCCGCCGACAAAGACCCCGACCTGTTCCTCGATGCTCTAGCGGGTGTCGACGCCCCCGGCGTCATGTATGGCACCGGTCCGCTCGAGGAGCAGACGCGCGTCCGAGCCCCGAGCAATGTCGACGTGCGTGGTTGGCGCGCACGGGATGAGATCTGGGGCCTAGCGCGGGCATATGTAGGCACATCGAGCCGCGAAGCCTTCGGCCGCAGTGCGGTCGAGGCGGCGATGCTCGGCATCCCCGTCGTGCTCTCCGATGCCTTCGGCTGCGCCGACATGCTGTACACCGACGAGACTCTGCGCGCGGAATTGGTCCTCGACCCTGCCGACGTTGGTCGGTGGCGGACCACCATCTCGCGTCTCGCTACGGATGACGCGTTCCACGCGCTCGTATCAGCGCACGTGCGGTCGAATGCAGAGTCCTTGACGATCACGTCGGCCGTGGAGTCGGTAACTGCGGCAAGCACCGCCGTTTTGTCGAGGGCGGGCTCGAGAGGCACCCATTGACCACACTGCGGAACACGTCGTGTACAGATGGATGCCCGCTCCGAACTCACACGGCGTGAGCTTCACTCTCGGTACCGACGAGGATATGGATGGCGGCAGCCGAGTAGGTCAAGCTGCAACGAGGCCCGCATAAACTCGGGCAGGTGACAGGGGAAAAGGTGGCACTCCAAAACCCGAGAACGTTCCGGGGCGATATTCAGGGTCTGCGAGCGATCGCCGTCGGTGCCGTGGTTCTCTACCACGCCGGCGTCCCTTTCCTTACCGGGGGTTATGTCGGGGTTGACATATTCTTCGTCATCAGCGGGTTCCTCATCACGTCGCACCTACTGACGAGCCTCGAGCGCCACGGGCGCGTCCAATTCGCGAGCTTTTACGCGAAGAGGGCGCGCCGCATCCTCCCCGCTTCGTTCCTCGTGCTGCTTGTATCGGTCGTCGCGGCGCTGATCTGGTTCCCGCCTCTGCTCATGGAGGAGGTGTGGAGGGGTGCCGTCGCCACGGCTCTATACGTTCCAAACCTTCTCTTCGCCCTCGACGGCACCAATTACCTCGCGGAGAGCACCCCGTCGCTTTTCCAGCACTATTGGTCGCTCGGGATCGAGGAGCAGTTCTACCTGATCTGGCCTCTCCTGCTGACCCTCGGATGGATGTTCGTGCGGTCGAGAAAGGCGCTCGGGGCTGTGTTGGTCGCCCTCGTGATCGTGTCGTTCGTCGGGTGCGTTTTCTTGACCTTCCAGCTCCAGCCCTGGGCGTTCTTCTCCCTCCCCACCAGGGCTTGGGAACTCGGCGTTGGAGGCCTGGTGGCTTTCGCCCTGCATCACCGCACTCACGTCTGGGGACCGCGCACGGCCGCTGCCGCCGGCTGGATCGGTCTTGCGGGGCTCCTTGTATCTGTCTTCTTCTTCACGTCGAAGACCCCTTTCCCCGGCTACTGGGCAGCCGTCCCCGTGCTGGCGACCGCCGTTGTCATCCTCGCCGGTGCTACCCCGACGCGGTATGGTCCGACGAATCTGCTCTCGCTGCGAGGGATGATGTTCATCGGAGCGATCTCCTACTCGCTGTACCTGGTGCACTGGCCGGCGCTGGTCATCCCGCAAGCCGCGGTCGGCTACGCCCATCCGCTCCCGTTGTGGGCGACGCTCCTCATCGCGGCAGCCTGTGTGCCCGTGGCCTGGCTCCTCTACCGCTTCGTGGAAGATCCCGCGCGAGGGTGGAGTCTGCTGGCGAAAGCTCGTCCTCGCCGGACACTGTGGGCGGCGCTGGGCGCATCCCTTGCGGCGACGCTGGTCGCGACCGCGGCGTACGCGGTGAGCGAGACCCAGCCTCTCTCCGAGCCGCGGTCCGTGGAGATGGTGGAAATGATGGCCCCACCGTCGTTCACCGCCTTTGTGCCGGAGAACCTCCGCCCTTCGCTCCGGGAGGCCTCTTCGGACCAGCCCCGCATCTACCCCGACGGATGCCACCGCTCTTTCGCCCAGACCGCCCCCGCCGATTGCGTGTACGGGGACGCCAGTGCGCCGCGAATCGTGCTTTTCGGAGACTCTCACGCGGCTCAGTGGTTCCCGGCTCTCCAGGGATGGGCCACTGACAAGGGATACGCAGTCGAGGTGCACACGAAGAGCTCGTGCCCGTCCGTGGACGCGACGGTGCTTCGCGACGGAGTCCCGTACAGCGAATGCAGCCAGTGGCGTCAGGCCGTGCTCGACCGGATCGCGATCGAGGAACCGGCGCTCGTTCTGATCGCAAACTACGGAACGGCCACGATCGACGTCGGACCCGACACAACCTATCCCCGGGCGTGGGGTGCCGCGTTGGCATCCACTCTGTCGAACATCTCGACGCCCGTCGCCGTCATTGCCGATACCCCGAACCTGGGGCAAACCCCCTCGATCTGCCTATCGGCGCACCTCAACGACACGGCGCAATGCGGCCTGTCGCGCGACGAAGCCCTCCGCGCCGACGTCCGCGACTCGGAGGTCGCCGCCGCATCCTCGGAAGGCGTTCCGATGATCGACCTGACGGACTTTCTCTGCTCGGACGTGTGCGAACCGATCATTGGGGACACACTCGTCTACCGCGACGCGCATCACCTCACGGCGACCTTTAGCGCGCAACTGTCGAGGCCGCTGGGCGTGGCTCTAGACGCGATCATCCCCTGACCGGGTACGGGAGCGAAGGACAGGTCTTCGCGGGCCAGTGCGGGCCGCGCGCTGAGGCACACCGGCAGCCGAAGAGCTTGAACCAGATACGTCGCCAACGCTAATGGCCGACACAGTCTTCGCTAGAACGCGCGAGTTACTGTCACCGCTGAAGGAAGGCGACACCATGATTGCGCACAAGTACACCGTCGGCGCCGTAATCGCCGGCGTGATGGTTGCGGCTATCGCGGCCGCGACCTTTTGGGCGACGGACGAGCAGGAAGCCCCTGCAGGGGCGACCTCCCCCTCTAGCACCATCTCAGTAACGAACCAGTCGCTCGTCTTCGCGACCACCCGAGACGTCAAGATCACAATCGCGGGTTACGACGGTACGCTGCAGTGGACGGTCAGAACACCGTCGGGACATGTCGCCGCGTCCGGCACGGAACCGAGCTCCCCAGCCGCCACCTTCCATCCGCGCGTGCCCTCTTCGGGTCTGTACTCCCTCGTCGCGACGGACCAAAACGGCGAGGTCACGACGAACTTCCTCGTCAACGGTCCCACCCGGGCAGCGCAGGATCCCTTCTTCTCCGTCGCCACCCATTGGGGCAAACAATCATTCGCATCTACGACGTGGCCACTCGCGAAAACCCTGCCGCTCGTCACCTCCCTAGGGTTCTCACAAATCCGGGATGAGACATCGTGGCAGAACGTCGAGTCGGATCGCGATTCCTACTCGGTTCCCGACTTCGCCTCCGCGCTGTCGACCGCGACGCAGAAGAACAACCTGCGCATGATGCTCGTCGCGGGGTACGGCAATCCGAAGGCTTACCCCCAGGACATGAACGACGCCATGTCACCGCCGAGATCGGCGGAGGCGCGCGCCGGCTACGTGAATTACATCAACACCGTTCTCGACGCGAACCCCAACATCGACAAGGTCGAGGTATGGAACGAATTCAACCGCCCCAAGAGGAACACGAGTTCGTGCCAGAGCGGTACCTGTTACGCCGCTCTCGTCCGGGCGGTCTTCCAGGGAGTGAAAGCCGCCCACCCCGACGTGCAGATCGTGGCAGGCGACACGGCCGGGACTCCGATCTCGTGGTTCCAGGAGTTCATCGACGCCGGCGGCCTCAGGTATTGCGACCTCATCTCGACACACGGGTACTCGAGCGACACAGCCACACTCCGGCAGAGCATCACGCACCTCGACGACCTGGTGAAGAAGCACAACGGGGGCGTTTCCAAGCCCATCATTGTGAGCGAAGTAGGGCTGTCGAATACTGCGGTTGCGCCCCCTCACCAATACGTGAGCAGGGTCGGCACGCAAGAACAGGCTGCCGCTGGGCTCGTCAAGATCTTCGTCACTCTGAAATCCCTCCCCGCGGTGTCACAGGTCGTGTGGTACGACGCCATAGACGACGGCACCGACCTCACGGATCCACAGGCAAACTTCGGCCTATTCCGCCAGCCCACGCACTCTGTCTCCGCCTTCGAGCCCAAGATCACCGCGGCGGCAGCCTCGTATCTCATCCGCCAGCTCGCCGGTTACCGGCTCAGCTCCTCGTCTACGCCCACACCGGGAGTGTCCGAGTTCGTCTTCACCGCCGGGGACGGCTCGATCCGACGGGTGCTCTGGGAAAATGCGGCCTTCGCCGCCGACGATTCGCCAACGACGACCGTACCCGTCACCGCCCGTCCGGGTTACCGGACGACGGTCACCACCTTCACCGGGGAGAAGATCCGCAACCTCACCCCCGGGCGCACCGACCTCGACGTCGGAACCCAACCAATCTTCATCGACGAGTCACAGACCTCGCGGTGAGAGAGCCTCGCCGCCAAGAGCAAGTAATCACCCGCTCCCGGTGACGTTCTCCTGGATCACGAGAGTCGGCGCGGTCGCCTCTCCCCCTTCTCTCGAGCTGAAGCGCGACATGAGCGCCTCCGGCGTCGTGGCTACTGTGCCGCCGAGGGCGATCGAGATGCGCTTTGTGCCAGAGGGGAGCTTCTTGATGTAGTCGGTCAGATCAACTTTCCACGTCTTCGATTCGCGTGTCACGGTGAAGGATGCAATGCGCTGGCCGAGTTGGGGTCCATTCGCATACGTCGTGGTCGACTCCGACCACGACCCGGACACCGCATAGATATCCACCTTGCCCTGGGTGCGACTGGGGTCGTCAATAAGGGCACCGTACAAGGAAAGCACCGCGGACTTCGTCGACGCGGGGGTGGTACCCGTGAGATCAAAGCTCATGTAAGAGGTTCGAACATTTGCTCCATCCGCAGATGACCCAGGGGATCGCGGTTTGACGTCGAGCCGGTTGAGACCGCCGAGGAGTGTATTCGTCGTGGAGCCGCCCTGTGTAAAGGTGTCCCCGTCGGTGCGGAGCGTAAAGAGACCTGGTTCGTAGACCGTCACCGAATTGGTGAAGGTGCGAGACAACGGGCCCTGCGAGACCGTCGTCGTGACGGTCGCCACCCCCGCTGCACGCCCGGTGAGTCGCCCGTCTGCACCCACTGAGACGACTGACGGGACGTCGGAGACATGCGTCGCGCCGGCCGAATCGACCGTCGCGCCGGTGATATCGACGGCCTTCACGGGCACACCCACAGTCTGCCCGATCGGAATCTTCGGGGGCACCGACACCGTTGCATCGGCGAAGAGCCGGTCCGGCAGTGCCGCGGGAGCCGAGCCCGGCGACAGCAGCTCCGCCTCCCGAAGGACGGCTTGCCAGGTCGACGAGCTTGAGACGAGTTCGAGACGAACCTGGGCGACCTTGCGCGAGAACTTGAACGAATAGTCGGCTGTGCCCTGACCACCGCTGTACGCAAACGTGCCTTCGTTGTTCCAGCTCTTCCCATCCAGAGACGTCAGCAACTTGAAGCTGACCCGCTGGCTCGCATCGGGACTCCACGCGGCACGCACCGTCCTCAGCAGCGTCGTCTGGGGCAGAACCCAAGTGACGGTGGCGCCCCCGCGACCGGCCCACCCCGTGGACGTCGATCCATCGTGCGTCGCCGCCGACGTCCCCCGGAGGGTCGCTGTGGCCGCCGATCGCGACACCGTCGCTTTCGCTGGGGCCAAGACAATCTCGAGACGGGGCGGAGTCGATGACTCGGAACTACCGAAACGTGCCATAAGCGCGGCGTTGTCCGGAGCGGAGCCGCCCAGCGCCAGATCGAAGGCCGACAGTTGCCCGCTCTGAGTCTTCTTGACCGCGTCAGTGAGATCGAGGCGCGACTCACCGCTCTGTCGCGTGACTAGTGTGCTCCCCACCGGAGCACCGAATGCGGGACGGTTCTGATATGTCACGCCCGTGTCGCTCCAGGTGCTCGCCGGCCGATACGCATCGACCCGCACAGCATCCCCGCTCGCCCCATCGGCGATCACACTAGTGAGTACCAGAACGGCGCTCGCGACCCGCGCGGTGTCGACGCCCGACAGATCGAAACGCAGCAGACTCGTGCGCACCCGAGTTCCGTCGGCGGGTGTCGCGGGGAGGGTCGGTTTCACGTCAAGCCGGTCGGCGCGAGCGAAATTCTTGGCAGCGCTCGCTCCTCCCTCCACGAACGTGTCTTGCACCGGCCGTAGCGACAGCGCCTGCGACGCGACGACAGCAAGCTCTCGGGGCTGAGAGGGAAACTCCCAGTTACCCACCCGGGCATACGCGCCGAGCACGGTCGATCCGGGGGATACCCCGACGGCACCCTTTGCCTCGATGCGAGCGACACCGCGATTACCGGACACCACCTCGATCTGAGCGTTGGCCGCCGCTCCGCTCACCGTTGCGCTGACGGGAGCCCACTCATCGACCGCAAGTGAGGACACGCCGTCGGTGAGCCCTACACTCCATGCACCGGGCATGAGATTCGCCGGCGCCGGCGTCCCGCGGAATCCGGATACGGCGATCTCACGGATCGTGGAGGTGCGGTCGCCTCCCGGGTCGCCGGACACCTCGACACGAATTTTCGACGTCCGCGGGGGCGAATCCATCGTGTTCGATGACCACCCTGACGCCGACCGATAGCTCCCCGACGCGGCCGCGATCCACGTACTGTCCTTGGGCACGAGGATCCGGTAATCGATGCGCCGCGACGAGTTGGCCGTCCAAAGGATGTCCAACTTGTTGACGTCGATCTGGCCGCGGAAAGTCAGCTCGATGTACTGCACGCCGGATGTCGCCCAGCCGCTCGACTCGTTGCCGTCGTGAGCCGCGCCCGGTGTCCCCCGCGTCGTCGAGGAAGCGGTCGAAGTTTTGACCTTGGTGAGTTCCGGAACGAATGTGACCAGGATGCCGGTGGCCAGGTCACTCCCGACCAGATATGAGCCCGGCATCGACGTGGTGGCCCTGATCGGAACCGCGCCTCCAGCGGCGTTACGTGCCACGATGTTTGGGGCCGAAAGCGCCGGGTCCCGCGGAATCGTATAGCTGCGCCGACTCGCGGCGAACCCCTGGGTCCCTGCCCCGTCGACCGTCAGCCGCGACAACTGCACGGCCGCCTCGGGGGAGTTTCCCCAGGCGGTCAGGGCAACGACCTGGCCGGCGCGTGAGGCGGTGGTCGCCGAGGGCGCCAGCAACGTCATCGTCACAGCAACGGTCTGCGACGATCCGCCAGGAACATCGACCACGAGTTTGGTGACAGCTGTGTTCTCTTCCTGCTCCGGCCGCGGCGAGATCGCGGAAGGGACTGCCGGGGTGGCGCGGAGACGTATTCCACTCGAAGCCGAAAGCTCGACGAGGAGACGCTGACCGTCTTTGTATAGAACGGCCGATCTTCCGGACTGCGTGATCTCGACCTGCGCGGACGTGTGCAACCCCCACCGCGCCGTCGCACCGGCGGGGGCGGTGAACTCGTCCTGCAGGACTACCTGTTGCGAGGTGGGGAGGACTCGCACACCTCGTCGCCACGTCCCCGCGGCTGCTCCCTGAGCCGCGCTCAGGTCAGCCACGGCGAAAGATCCTGCGGCCCCCGTGCCGGATGACGACAGGCTCCCGCCCGGCGCGTCTCGGAAGTCGTTGGTGGAGTCGCGATCCAGCGTAAGTGTGTTGTGTCCCTCGAGCCTGTTGCGGTAATAATTCCACCGCGCGGAGACGGCCCCACCATTTCCGCGAGCGTCATAGCTGGCGCGATCGAGGCCGAGTTGCTCCGCCCAGGTGACCCCGCCGACAGACACCATCACATCACCCGCATCGACGTGCCGGTGGCCGACGGTGGGATCCCCGCCGTAGCGCAGCGCAGCGAATGGGGCACGCACGTCGGTAGTGTCTCCGCGCACCGTCGCCACTCCGCCGTCCGGGTAATTTGCGACCCTCGGTCGGGACTGTTGTTCGGGCGCAAGCACCGGAACCGCAGGGTTGCGCCAGACGAGCCGCTGCGCCGCTTTGCGGCTCGTCTCCATCCCCGCCGCCATCGACTCGAGTGATGAGTCCCCAGTCAGGCGTGCCAGGCCCGAGAACCCCAGCGCGGGAAAGACGGCCGTGTCACTGTCGGCGAACGTGAAGGTGTCACCGGATGGGCTCATCAGGTCACGGATGAACGTACCGCTGCGAGCGATCCCGCCGATTCCGTCCAGGCCCTGGGTCGACCCAGTCGCCGTCTTCAGAGCGTTCAGGAAGGTGACGGCGTAGTCGGTGGCATACTCCCAGTACATTGGCCCTTCGGCGTAGCTACCGTCGGCGAGGTATCCCGTCAAACCGTTCTTGATCGACTCGACCGCGTAGCCCAGAGCTCGCTGAGCATCTCCGCTCGTGTCTTCCGAGGCGATGGCGAGGCTCGCCAGCCCGACGCCGCTATTGCCGACGACATTGCGGTTGTGGGTTGCCGGGACCCAAGAGTCTGGGTAGTCCTGTGGCGACTCGTACATCGGGATGGCCGGCCGGATGGCCTTGGTCAGCATTGCGTTGCGAAGCGTGGTGCGCCGCGCGTCGGTCCAGTAGCTGTAACCCCAGTCGTAGGCGACCGCGAAAGCATTCGCGATCTCCGCCGTCTGCAAGAAATTTTTGGGATTCCAGTCGGGGAATCTGCTTGCGGCGTCGAGGTTCTTCCAGAGGCTCTCCATGTACTTCGCGTCGCTCGTCAGGCGCCAGGCCATGGTCAAGGTGTATGCGCGGTCGACCAGCGTTTTCGGCGTCGTCAGCGTGCTGCTCGGATCCTGCAAGTCGTACGATACGACGGGCAGCGTGAGTTGATAGTTGGCAGAGTTCAGAACGTCCTTCTGCAGCCTCGCCGACGCGGCATCCTTGCCGACGTTGGAGCGGATGGTCGCAAACTCGCCTTCATTCGCGACCAAGATTCGCGGGTGGCTGGCGCTAACCGGAACATTGGCACGAACGGCGGCCTTCGCAGGAGAAACCGCGACAGCCAGGTCGGCCACTATGACGGCACAGGCTAGTAGCGAGGCCACTACCATCGCCCAATTGTGACGCGATCCAGAACGTGTGACGCGCATTCGGACTCCGTGTACCCGAAGCTGGCACGAACGCATCGCAGCATCCGAGGCGGAACCCAACCGAGCGCCGCAACGGTCAATCTAATTCAGCTAACTCAGAATTTCGATAGGCAGCATAAAATTACATTCTCCACAATAGCCATTTGGGGGACAAAACAGCTCGGTTCTGCTTTGTTCGTGCCCTTCAAGGGCAAACAACCCCGGCACGACAAACTCCCCCGGCCTCGGGCACGACGAGAATCAGCCGACCCGCCAGCCAGAAATCAGCGGCGGTGGCGGCGGCCGACGTGGGTCGTGGCAACCTGGTATGTCCTGAGGTAATCGATTGCGAGCACCGGCCAGTCGAGGCTTCCGAGTTCGAGTGCGGCGCGCTCCCCCGCATCTTTGACGCTGGCCACTGCGCTCTCGAGGGAACTCTCGTCGAGGGGCGAGTCGTAGAGCAGGACCCAGTCGACGCCGAATTGCGACTGGTAATACTCGGTCGCGGGAGTTCGCGGCGCGATCACGGGGCGATCCAGGCTCAAGGCCATGAGAAGGGCACCCGAGTTGTAGAGGTCAGCGTAAGGAAGGACCACGACCGAAGACCGGGTTATCTCCCGGTAGAGATCGTTATCGTTCAGGGCCTTCAGCAGGGTGGTGACCTGACCGGTGGCGTCCTCGGCGGACGATTGCACGTCAGCGGCGATCACGGGGGTGTGCGGCTTCCCCACGATCCGCAGATCATAGCCACGTCCGCTGAGGTCGCTCGCACCGAATGCGCGGATAAGACCGGGCACATTCTTGTACGCACGGATGAAGCCGAAGTAGAGGATCCGCCGACCGGAAGAGGGAGCGCGTGCTGTATCAGGGATGAGCGAGCGATAGTGCCCGTGCGGGATCACATCGACCGGGGCGGCGAGCCCGGCCATATCGACCGCCGGGTTGAGGGCCACGTAACGGTCGACGCGACGGTCCAGACGCGCGAGTTCCGCAGCGGCGGCCTTTCCCGGGTCTTCATGGGTGGCGAGGTTGTGGATCGTCAGCACGATTGCTGTGCGGCGCCACTTCAGGAGTCGCATCCATACTCGGAAGCGCAGACGTTTCGCCAGCGAGACGAGCGGATTGCCCGCGACGAAGTACTTCTCGGGCCATTGGAAATGGACCACGTCCCACCGCTCGAGGAAAGCCGCGCGCCATGAGAAGTACGACGAGTCGGTCTTCTCCGACAGGGCATCTATCAGCAGTGAGGCAAACGGGTTCCCCTGATCGCTCGGGGGATAAACAGTGTGCAGAACGCGCATCACGCGCCCCCGGCCGTCCGAGCGGACGGCATGAAAACGTCATCAGGGAACGCTGTCAGGAGGGGGGCACTGGACCACGCCGCGAGCGCGTTCTCATGGCGGTGACGCGACGTCGATGCGTGAGCGAGTGCGGAAGGGAAGTCTTCGAACATCGGCAGCTCCTCACGTCCCGTTCCGCGCGCGTAGTCCTCGTACTTGAAGGCGCTCTCGGCGGAGGGCTTGATAAGGGCGACGGGCACACCCAGCATCTCGGCGAAGATCAACGCATGCAGGGAGGAGGTGACAATAACCTCGCTCGCGGCTATCTCCGTCAGCACCTGCCTAAGCGGCGACCGCGGCGAGACGACATGTCCGGCCGGAACGGGGCCGCCCAGATCGTTCAAGTTCGGCACGTAGAGAACTTCCCGCGACGCCTCGCGAACTGGCCGGGGAAAGCCCAGCTCGAACAGCAGCAGGGCGGGGTCACCGTAAACATCCGGGATTGGGTGGCCGGTGCGGTCGGAAATCCACTGTCGTGTGAGGGGACCACGGACCGCGCGAACATCGAGGGTGCTCCAGCGGTAGCGGTCGGAGGAGATCTTGCCATTGATACCGCTGCCCCACACCACGTCTCCGTCGTCGGCAAAGTGCAGCACCGAGCCCACAGAAAAGAGGCGGACCGGACTACCGGAACGCGACTCGGGCGACACACCCAACCGCTCACGCATGAGGTCGACGACCATCGGACCGACGAGATCGCCGAAGTTGTTCTTGCGCGGCCCGATGGCGAATCGGCGCAGGAAGGGCAGGTTCAGAGATGTGCGCGGGTTCCACGCGAAAGTCTCTACGCGACCGGTCAACGGAAACTCCTTCGAACGATGTGGATGATCGACCTGACGTCGCGACCGATCGGCTTGACCACGAGTGCCGCGAGGGCATAGAACGCGAGGCCGATCGTCATGCCGATCACGATGCGAACGATGGGGATCAGCTCGTGGAAGAACAGAATGTCTGCCGAGAAGACCGCGCCGGCCATGAGAACGTTCACGGCAATTCCGCGAAGGCCGGTGCGGACAATGGCACCGACGTCCATTCCGGTCCGGCGCATGGGGAATGCCGAGAGGACGATCCAGTTCAACGCGAGGCTGCCCGCCACGGCCACGGCCACGCCCGTGGGACCGAACGGCGCTCCGACAATGATGAGGAGGACCATCAGGCTTCGTGTGACGATCGAGAAACGCAGTTGCAGCCCCGTCAAGCCGCAGGCCAGGAACGACCAGTAGTAGACGTACCCCATTACTTGAAAGATGCCGCCGAACGCGAGGATGGCGAAGATGCCGGCGGACGATGTCCATTGCGCCCCCAGGGCCACCTCGATGACCGGGGTGGCCAGGGCTGCACCCATACAGAACGCCGCTCCCAGAACATACGTCATACCGAGCTGCGCTTGGACGACGTACCGGCTCATGCGTGCGCGGTCGCTCTGCTGACGGGACAGGATTGGCAGGGCGACGCGCGTCAACGGCGCCGCAATCTGCTGGACGGGGATCTTGAACAGTTGGTAGGCGCGATCGTAAAGCCCGAGAGCCTCCGGGCCGGATGTCCGCCCCAGCGCGACGGAGTCGACGTTCCCACTGACGTATGAGAGCGCTTGCACGCCGAAGGAATTGGCGGCGAAGGACAGCAGGGACCGCATTGGCGCTCGCTTTGGAAGCCGAGGCATCCAGGCGGCGAAGATCAGGGTCAGCAACAGCAACATGCCCGCGGCCGCGAGTTGCTGCCCGACTAGCGCCCAGTATCCGGCACCGTTCACGGCGAGCAGCAAGGCTAAGCCGAGCCCCGCGGCTTGGGAAGCAATGTCGATAAGAGCAAGACGACCGAAGTTGAGGCTCCGCGTGAGGTGGGCGGTGAATTGTGACGCTAAGGCGGACAGCACGAAGCCGACGGCCATCACCCGAACGACCATTGCCACGCCGTCAACCTGATAGAAATCCTCGATGAGCGGCGCCGCGAGGAAGAACGCTACGTAGAGGACGAGACCCACACTCGCGCTAATCCAGAAGAGGTTGGAACGCTGCTGATCGGTGATGTCCTTCGCCTGGACGGCCGCGTTCGATAGGCCAAAGTCCCCCAGCAGCGCAGCCAAGCCGGTTACGGCCAAGACCATGGCGAAGAGCCCAAAATCGTCCGGCGAGAGGAGCCGCGCGAGGATGACGGTCGACGCCAGCTGCAGGATGAACTTGATAGCTTGACCGCCGAGCGTCACGCGGGCGCCGCGGGCAGCCTTTCCACCGTCAGACATAAAGCGCCCGCCTGCGCGTAGTGGCCGCCTGAACCGAAGCGGCCTGACAAACGAACTCGGTCATCGGGTGGTAGCCAGCCCAAGCTTGGACGAGGTGTTGCTCGCCCGCTCGGCCGAACTCACGGTCTCCAATCCAACGCCGGCGCGAGCCGACCAGATGAAGCCAAGAGTGAACATCCACAACCCAACGATCAAGACCGAAATCATTCCCCAACCAGTCAGGAGGATGATCCCCATACCCGGGATGGCGTACACGATCGCCCGGGGGGCGTGCATGTACTCGCTCGAACGGAAGAACCGCGCGATAGACCACACGATGAGAACCACGAGAGGCAGGAAGAAGAGAGATGCGAGGAAGATCCCCAGCTCCGCAGTCATGAGCAAGAAGGCGTTATGAACCGGGTACCCGGAGGCGGTAGCGGCGTCGACCTTGCCAACCACCGCGATGTAGGCGTTCGGCCCGGTTCCGATGAGGAAATCCGAATTGAGCTGGCGCAGAGCGGCCGTGAGGAGCAGCGGCCTCAGACCGCCTTGCGAGTCGTCCTCGAATCGCTCCAGAACGAGCGGACCGAAGACTCCCGCCGCGCCCAACAGGACGACCGCTCCTCCAATACGGGTACCGACACGCGCCCGCCCGGGGAAAGTAAGGATCCACGCGGCCAGAAGGATCGCCATTGCGATCAGATTGGCCCGACTGACCGTCAATCCACCAACCAACGCGGCGGCGGCAACACACGCGAACGCCAATCGTGAAATTTGCTTCTGGGCTGCCGTCGTAAAGGGAAGCGACATGAGCATGAGAGCGAAGGCGACCTTCGACAGATTGGCCGGGTGGCCGATAGTCCCCGAGACCCGCCCGACGGTCTGTTCCAGAGTTCGCTCCGAGTTGACCAACCCCGTCGGCAAACTGACACCCGCGAGCTGAAGCACAGCGACTCCCAGCTGCAGCACCAACACCACGAGGATGGCAGCGAGGAAAAACCGCGCGAACCTGGCCTGATTGAATGCCTGCCGCCCCACCGCCCATCCCACCCCAAAGGCGAGAACGGCACTCAGCAGCACAACGTACCCCGACCACTGGGGCACGGTGCCCTGCCAGGTCGTGAACATCGCCACCGTCAGGAGCAACGCAAAAACGATCAAAGGGACGGGGAGCTTGAGTCTGCCCTGACCAACGACCACGATGATCGCCGCAACGACGATCACGAGAATCTGAGTTTGCAGGCCCAACGACGCCGGAGCGATGTCGTATGGAGTGGACTCAGGCGATCGGACAAATGTGGCGATCGTCCGAGGGAACAAAGCCGCCCCGAAGAGAAAGACGAGAAGCGCATTGGCCGCGAACCCGTACCGCCGGTTCAGAGCGATGGCAATGAACGGGCCGACGATCAGCAGCACGATCAGCGCGACGATGAGTAGCACGTCTCTCCACTTTCGCCTCGGGACCGGCGAGGGTCCGCGCCAAAAATGCGCAAGATGCGACAGGCCACCTGCTGCTTCCCCCGTCGAGAATGTTATCAGTTGCCACGGATCGGGCCCGCCCGGCGCCAATCTACGGCTACACGAGCGCGCAAGACGTCGCACGGGCGCAGCATTCTTGCGGCTAATCCACGGTGTGCTGATTGTGGGACCAGCAAACGGCGAGCGCAGCGGGCACCGCGCGAAGGTCGCCGTTTCTCGCATCGGGCACGGGCTCGCACGACAGCCGGCTCAGCCGATGACGCGACGCCAGAACCTGAACCCGACGATCTCTCCCTCCAACTGATACGACGATGCGACGAATGGAGCCAGCCCCGTGAAGTTAGCCTCGCCGGGCATGCACTCGGTCGAGATACCGCACGACGTCGGCGATTCGACGATCAGAGCAGGCGGGAAGGATGTCACGTCGGAGAGATACTGCGCGGGGAGCCCCCCGTAGCCCTGTTCGACAGGGAGCGAGTACGTGATCGAGGTTGGCGAGAGCCGCCCCGATGCGGCGAGGATCCATGTCTCGGCTCCGTGGACGAGGACGCGGTCATCCGGGCTCGTCTCGGCGACCACCCGATCGACGAGCTGAGCCTGGTAGGAGCCGTCGACGAAGACGCCCGCCTGGGTCACGACGCGCAACCCATGCAGAGCCCCGGCAGAAGATCCCGCCAGCACGAGCAGCGCCACTCCTCCAGCAACCGCGCCGCGCCACACGGCATCCGCATGGTGAGAGGCATGTGGGCGTTCGAGAGGGAGAAGCTGGGAGATGAGAACGACGACGGCGACGGCGAATCCGGCCGTGGCGACGATGAGGTAGTGGGGGTAGGGCCGACCAGACACCATCTGCGACAGCGCGTCCAGTCCCCCGACGATCACGAACAGAGCGACGACGAAAGAGGGCGTGCGGGAGTCGGCGGCATCCGCGCTCCTCCGCAGCGCGAGCCACGCCCCCGCGAGCACGAGGGTCGCCACGACGACGGCCCCGGAGACGAGCAACTGCGCCAAGGTGCCGAACGCCGACAGTCGATCGCCCGTGCCGGTGCCACCCGAATAGAAGAGGTTGTAGCGGAGGTACTGATCGATGCCCGCGCGCAGGGCGTCGCCCGCCCAGAGCCAGAGCGCGAGACCGGCACCAACGACGACCACCACGGCGGCGGCCGCCGCGGCGAAGACGATCCGGCGTCGCAGGAGGACGACACCCGCCACGGCGACAACCACCACCCCCACCACGTTGTTCATGCGGGTGAACAGGCCCATAGCGAGAGCCGCACCCACGATGAGCCCCAGTCCGGCTGCCATCCGCCCGGATGCGTCGCGTCCCGAGCGCAGAGCGACATGCGCGGCTGCGGAGTAGGCCACCAGCTGGAAGGGGAAGAGCCACGTCTCGGTGAAGTTCCCGCCCTCGAAGACCCCCAGGTAGGTCACGCCGGCGATCAGGACCACCACCGGAGCCCAGCCTCCGATCCACCGCGACCAGATGACCCCGGCGATCGACAGGCCGAGGAAAAGCACGAGCGCCTCGAGGAGGGGCGCCCCGACGATCCCTCCCCCCAACCGCCACGCTGCCGTCTCGATGGCCGCCAGGAGGGGGCCCTTGTGATCCCACGAGTCGACGTACGGCATCCCCCCGCGTGAGACGACCATCCCGGTGTAGAGGAAGACGCCGGAATCGCGCGTGATGTGACCCGTGAGGATCATCGGTACGTAGGCGAGCGCACTGATGAGGAGAGCGGATGCCGCGGACAGCAGCGCGGCGCGCGAACGGAGCAGGCTCACGCGGCCGGCTCCCGGACGCCCACGACGTTGCGTTCCCGCCACTTCTGCAGCACCCTCCGGTCACGGATGTGCACCGCGGCCACCGTGATCGCCGCAGCTGCCACCCCACCCCACCCACCGATGGTGTTGGCGATGACGTCGTTCACGGTCGCGAAGCGTGCGGGCAGCACGAAGAACTGCAGGGTCTCGAGTGTCACAGACAGGGACGGCACGAGAGGAAGGGCTATCCAGAGGAAGCGTGTCGGAAAGAGGAGGGAGAGGAAGTACCCCACCGGCACGAAGAGAGCGATGTTCGCAGAGAACTCCAGCCAGCGATACCCGAACCACCCCGGAACGCCGTTGCGGTGCAGCACCGAGAGCACCCGTTCGATCGCGCTTTCGTAGCCCTGATCGATCGGCGTGGGCGACATGGTGACCAGGAGCACGAGAGCCAGGCAGAGGCCCAGTCCCGTTGCGGCGATGAGAAGGCGCATGGTCAGCCGCGCAACGCCGCGTCGCGCCCGGAGATGCGCGCCCGACCTCGTCGAGGTCCGCGGATGTCGACCCGCCACAGTTCGGCGAAAGCTCGAGCGGCGAACCGCACGAGTCGACCAGGAGGGAGCACCACGCGCGTGCGTCCCGCGCCCCACATGGTGCCCTGAGAGACCGCCCCACGACGCGGGATGCTCTCCACCGACACGTAGCGGACGCGGAGGCGCTCGCGAGCTTCGGCGATAGAGAAGTGCACGTGCGGGACGAGAGCGCCGTCGGGGACTCCGTCGACGAGCATCTGCAGCGTGTCGGGGTGGTAGGCGCGGAGCGGAGTGTTCACGTCGGGCACGGACCGCCCGCACAACAGCATCACCGCGAAGCGGACGAGTCCGCTGAGGCATCGACGGAACCAGGGGTCGGTGCGGCCTCGGCGCACGCCGTGGACGACGTCCGCCTCGGCGCGATCGAGAGCGACGGCGACCCGGGCGATGTCGTCACCGTAGAACTGACCGTCGCCGTCGACGTGGACGATGGTCCCCGCCCCACTGCGCAGGCCTTCGGCGTACGCGGCGAGCGCCGTCGGTCCATGCCCGCGATTGACGGGGGCGCGCACAACGTCGGCGAGCGGCGCGGCCGCGCTGCTCGTGTCATCGGTCGATGCGTCGTCCATGACGATCAGCGTGACAGAACGTCCGACGGCGGCGAACGAGGCGCGGATCTCTGCGAGGAAGGACGGAAGCGCCTCGGCCTCATTGAACGCCGGTATCACGACCGCGACGTGATCTTGCGCCTGCACCCTGGCATCCCCGCATTCCTCCGGGATGAATTCACCCGGCTACTCCCCCGAACATGTAGCGTATGACACTCGTGGGGCGCACCAGGAATCTTCGGCGCGCGGGCGCTCTGTCCGTGCGGTTCCTGATCGTGGGTGCCATCAGCACCGGAATCGAGATCGCGGCGTTCAACCTGCTGCTGCTCGCGGGTGTCGGTCCGGTGGCCGCGAAGGTCATCGCCTCTCTCATCGCCCTCGTCAATGCGTACGTGGGCAACCGGGAGTGGGCCTTCCGTTCCCGTTCCCGCACGGGGGCCGGGCGCCAGATGGTGCGCTTCCTCGTCGTGAACGCCGTCTGCACGGGTCTGGGCGCAGCGGCGGTGTGGGCTGGAGCGCAGGCGTTGGAGGCGATCTACGGGGATGCCGGCCCGATCGGGCTGAACATCGTCAACCTCGTCTCGATCGCCGGGGTCACCGTCGTGCGCTTCGTCCTCTACCACTTCGTGGTCTTCCCGCCCGCCCGCACGATTCCGGTCGCGGAAGAGCCCTCCGGTAGGCTCGGCGCGTGAAGACCGCCCCCCGAGTCCTCGGAACCCTGTCGCTGCTGGCCGCTCTCGCCTCGCTCGGCGTGCAGCTGGCGGTGGTGGCGCGCCTGTGGGCGGCCTTCGTCGAAACGATCCCGCTGACCAGCACACTCGCACTGAGTACGGCGGGCGCTGTGCTGGGGCTGGTTCTCGCCGTGGTCGCCGTGATCCTCCGGCGCGGTTCCGTCGGCGTGCTCGCGCCCATCGCGGGCCTCATGAACCTCGGGCTCCTGGCGGGTTACGCCTACCTCTTCGCCACCCTCTGAGCCGAAGAACAGACGAGAGGCGCCGCAGTCGCTGCGGCGCCTCTCGTCGTTTTCGTTCGATCAGCCGCAGGGCTTGTCGACGACGCTCGTGCGAACCGGGTTCACCATCGGAGTGTGGACCAACGAGACGTCCGCACCGTCGTCGGGGCTGCCTTCGAACGTCACCGTCATCGTGTGCGCGTCGTTGAGCCCGTTGACGACCCACATGCGGCCGACCGGTCGGCCCAGGTGGTCTCCGGTCGTGATGGACACGTCGGCGCCGTCGAACGATGCCCCGACGAACCGGGAACCACTCGGCCCGTAGAACTGAAGGTCGGTCCCGATGTATCCCTTCGGGTAATGCCGGGCGCCATCGACGTACCGTCCCAAGGTGTCCGACGTGGCCTGGTCGAGGGCATTCACGAAGGTCACGGTCGTCGTATAGGTGGGCACGGACGAGCACCGGTCGACGACGACGTCCGCGGACATCCACGTGTAGTAGCTGAGCTTGCCCTCGGTGAGGTCGTTCACGAAGACGCCGAGCGTCGAGTCCGCCGGGCCATCCGTGGAAGGCAGCGGACCCGAGAGGCGGGAGCCCTCGAAAGCGGAGCTCACGCCCTCTTCAAACGAGTGGAAGTACACCCTGTTCTCATCCACCGCCTGGACGATCGCGGCGGCGAAGGGGACGGGTTTGAAATCTCCCGACGAGACGGCGTCGAAGACCTCGACCGCTGCGGACGCGAAGAACGCATCCTGGTTCGCGTTGTCGGGGTACCGCGCGTACACGTCGCTCAGCAGGATACGGACGGCATCGGCCGACGTCAGTTCGTCGCCGGTCGCGAGTTTGATGGGCCCGGTCGCTCGCAGAATGTATGAGAGCACCACCGGATCGATGGAGATCACGCCATCGACGGGCGTTCCGAACGACTCCGTCCAGTACGCCTTTGCCAGCTCTGCGGACAGAGCGAAATCCGGTGTCGAGGTGATGTCCTGCGAATAGCGACCGACCTTGTCGTCGTACAACTTCACGACCTCGGGGTCCAACGGGATGATCGGCGACTCTCGCGTGTTCTTGAAGTCACGGCTCGTCGCCTGCTGGGCGATCTCCATCTTCCCGCCCTCGAAACGGAGCATCACGACGGATGCCGGAATCCCACCGGTACCGCGGGCCTCGGCATTGTTCTGCACCAGAAGCAGGTAGTTCTTCGGTCCGTCCTGGCCCATCATCGACGGCAGGTACGGCATGAGTTCGTTCGCTCGCGACAGGGCGGGCTGCAGCCCCGCGACGGCGCCGGTCAGCTGGGACAACGGCCCCCGAAGCGCACCAGGGGTCTGTTCCAGGTCGACGCCAGAGAGAGCATCGGCCGCTTTCACCCCGGCATCGGCCGCGGTGGAGACGGGTGCCGCGAGCGACGAGATGGCGGCGACGTCGAACACACCACCGGAGGGTCGCAGCAGTGCGGGATCGACGTCGGAGAGTGCGGGCAGAACACCCTGCGCCAGTTCGTCCACCGCCACCGTCGACTCGCGGACCGCGTGGAGCGTCGCGCCGATGAAGGGAGCCTGTTCCGCGATCCACCACAGCGGGGTGTCGGCGGCGGCGCGCGCCGCGGAGGCATGCCCCTGCAGTTTCTGAACGGATGCATCGAGGGCGGCGCGATCGTCGGATCCGAACTCGTCCTGCAGCTGCGACACGACGGGAACCGCTGCTCGCAATTCCTTCTGTGCGATGAACGCACCGACACCGACGGCTGCGGCCAGCGCCAGCGAGATGAATGCAACTGCACCGAGCGCGATCCAGGCGATCTTGGTCGGGCTCATCCGGGCGAGGGAAATACGCGACATGTCATTCCGATCACGCCGCGAGTCAGATCCGGCGTCGCACGCAACAGGGCCCGTCGCGCGAATCGGTATGCTACCTGAGTCGGATGCAAAGACTGCTGGTCGCGTTCTGTGCGCAGCTGTTGGGGGCCCGCATCCGAATGACCCGCCGAAAGACGAGGAGACGCGTGGGATCTAGCCGCACGCCATCCGTCGCGATCATCGGAACTCGGGGATACCCGAGCTACTACGGGGGCTTCGAAACGGCGGTCCGCCGCCTTTCTCCCTATCTGGTGAATCACGGCTGGGATGTGTCCGTATACGGTCGCCCGGGCGCCACAGACCCCGAGGATCCCGAGAGGGACCCCCGCGTTCTGTCCCGCATGACCAAGGGGATCGATTCTCGAGCACTCAGCACCCTCTCCTACGGCTTCACCTCCACGTTCGATGCCGCGCGCCGTCGCCCTGACGTCGCGCTCATCATGAACGTGGCGAATGGGTTCTGGCTGCCGTTGCTGCGTGCGCGGAACATTCCGACCGTCGTGAATGTCGACGGGCTGGAATGGGAGCGCGAGAAGTGGAGCGCGCTGGGGAAAGCCGTGTTCCGCGCGGGCGCGCACGTGACCGCGAAATGGTCGACGGAACGCGTGGTCGACGCCCGCACCATCGGCGACGCGTGGCAGAGCCGTTTCGGCGTCGGTGGCGAGTTCATCCCCTACGGCGCCGATGTCCCCCCTCCACTTCCCGTGGAGCCCGGCTTCGAGCACCGCGGCTACGCGCTGCTCGTTGCGCGCTTCGTCCCCGAGAACACCGTCGGCCCGTTCTTCGATGCGGCTGAACGGCTTGCGCAGACGCACGACGTCATCGCCGTGGGGTCGGCCGGGTACGGGGGCGAGCTCGACGAGCGGGCCGCAGCGCTAGCCGCCCGACTCCCTCGTTTCCACTGGTTCGGCCACGTCCACGACGACAACCGTCTGCACAGCCTCTGGCAGCACGCCGGGGCTTACTTCCACGGTCACAGCGTCGGCGGAACAAACCCTGCCCTCGTGCAGGCCATGGCCGCGGGTGCACCGATCGTCGCCCGCGACACCGTGCACAGCCGTGAGGTGCTGGGCACCGACGCGGGCGAGTTCACGGGACCGGCACCCGCCGACATCGAAGGGGCCCTCCGCGGTCTGCTCACTGACCCGCACCGGCAGCAGCGCCTCAGCGAAGCCGCCGTGCGCCGCGCACAGGACGCGTACTCGTGGGAGAGCGTGAACGCCGCCTACGAACGCCTTCTGCGCGCGCATCTCCGCTTCGATGATTCAGCCGCGCAACGACCGACGAGGCAGGAACGGGAAGGCTGACGCCATGGGCATCGCCGGAAAGATCATCCACGAGCAGCGGGAACGCCTGCGCGAGGCAGGCAGCGACCGGTGGCGGATCGTGAGCGCTCAGCTTGCGGCGAAGGTCGGCCCGATGGCCGTTCGCGGCGCGCTGCTGGCCCCTCGCCTGGGCTCGTCGCGGGGGCTGCCCTTGATCGGCCGGGGCGTCCGCGTACGCAACGCCCACCTGGTGCACGCGGGCGCCGACCTCATCGTCGAGGACTTCGCCGAGATCCAGGGGCTCAGCCGTGACGGCATCCGTTTCGGCGACCGCGTGTCGATCGGCACGGGCACCCTCATCCGTCCGAGCAGCTATTACTCCCGCGCCATCGGGGTGGGCCTGACCATGGGCGACGGCAGCAGCCTGTCCCCCGGGTGCTACATCGGCTGCTCCGGCGGAGTCACGATCGGCGAGAAGACGATGCTCGGTCCGGGTGTGCGGGTCTTCGCCGAAGACCACGTGATGAGCGATCCCTCACTCGACGTCAAGTCCCAGGGCGTCGCCTGGTCGCCCATCACGATCGGCGCCGGCTGCTGGATCGCGAGCGGTGTGACCATCACTTCGGGCGTCACGATCGGCGACGGTGCCGTCGTCGCCGCGGGTGCGGTGGTGACCCGCGACGTGCCAGCCGGCGCCGTCTACGGCGGGATCCCCGCCCGGGAGCTGAAGTCGCGGAGCACCCCGTGAGCCGTCGACACCGGTGCATCGTCGTCCACCCATCGGACGAGATGTACGGCGCGGATCGCGTTCTGCTCGAGGTCCTGCGCACCAGACCCGCCGACGTCGACGTCGAGGTGTGGCTCCCCACCGACATCGAGTACCCCGAGCGGCGGCTGTCGCGCGCGCTCCAGGATGCCGGCATCCCCGTCCGCCGTCTCGCGTTGCCGATCATGCGCCGCGCCTACCTGCGACCGGCCCGTCTGCCGGGCCTGGCGTGGCGCACGATCACGACGAGTCTGCGGCTCCTGGCCGCGCGGCCGAGCCTGGTGTACCTCAACACCGCGGCCGCAGCCCTCGCCACCCCGGCAGCACGCCTGTCGGGCGCCCGGGTCGTTCTGCATCTGCACGAACACATCGACGGACGATCGCGTGCCGTGCTGCCCTTCCTGCGGTTCGCGCACCGCATCATCGCCGTCAGCGCCGCGGTGGCCGATGTGCTCCCCCACCGGCTTCGCGGCCGCACGCGCATCGTGAACAACGGTTTCGAGGCGGCACCCCCCACCGAGTTGCCATCCTTCGAAGACGGCATCCGCGTCGTCATCGCCAGCCGGTGGAATGCGTGGAAGGGACACGAGGTGCTTTTGAAGGCGTGGGGGGCGACGGAGCGCGCCGACCTGCGGCTCGACGTGCTCGGTGATCGCCCGCCGAGCGGTGAAGCCGTCGACGTACCCGCCCTCGTGGCGACGTCGCCCCGTGGGTCGAGCATCACCGTCGTGGGGCCGACGTCGGACGTTCGTCCGCACCTCGACGCCGCGCACGTCGTCCTCGTACCGAGCATTCTCCCCGACCCCCTGCCGACCATCGCGATCGAAGCCCTCGGGGCGGGTCGCGCTCTGCTGGCGAGCGACGGCGGGGGTCTTCGCGAGATCGCCGGGAACAGTCCGCTGCTCGTCACCCCCGGCGATGTGGAGGCCTGGACGAAAGCTCTGGACGCCCTCGACGAAGAGACCGTGCGCGCAGCCGCCGGCACTGCCCGGGCGCGATTCGACGAGCTCTTCTCGCGCTCCAGCTTCGACCGCCGCATCGAAGACGAGTTGTGGAGCGAGGTCCCCCGCTCATGACCTTCTCCCCCGCTCTCGCCTACGCCCGGCCGAGCCTCAGCGCCCGGACGCGACTCATCACGCTCATCCTCATCGGCGCGGTCGTCATGAGCTCGTTCCTCGGACGCTACGACGCCGAGATCGTCGGGTTCCGCGTACGCGTGGAGCAGGTCGTTCCGCTGGCGCTCGCGGCGTGGATGCTGGTGCACCCGATGCTGCGCGGAGCGTTCCTCCGCGCACTCCGTCACCCCGTGCCGCTCGTGTACGCCGCGTTCGTGGCGTGGAACGTCGTGACGACGCTCGTGTTCTCGCCGAGCCTGACGTGGAGCGCGTCGATCCTCATCTGGCTCGTCATCGACCTGCTGCTGCTCGTCTCGATGATGGCTCTCGCCGAAGGCGCGGACCTCGCGGCACGTCTCGGACGCATCTCGGTGGCACCGTGGGCTCTCGTCGGCTTCGCCGCCTACGTCATCGCCAACGTCACCCGCGGGCAGATCGCCCTCGGCACCGACTTCGACTGGTTGTACGAGGTCTACGTCTCGCGCCTCACGGCCATCGAGGCGAACATCTACGCCTCGATCCTGATCTTCTGGACCCTGCTGACGATCACCCGACGCGGGATCGGCCGGTGGGAGACCGCGGCCATCGCGATCGCCGTGCCGCTCGGCCTCGTCGCCTCGCAGACGCGCACCGCCGTGTTCAGCCTGGTGCTGGGTCTGGGCGTCTTCGTACTGTTCACGGTGTTCTCGCTCCGCTCCGCCTGGCGCGAGCGCCTCACCCGCGTGCTCCCGGCCGGGGTGCTGGTCGTGACGCTGGTCGTCACGTACGGCATCATCGCGGCCCTCGGCGGCACCGAGCCCGCCGACCGCACTCTGCCTCCGTCGGCGAGCCCCACGGCATCCGTCTCCGCGACGCCGGTCGACGAGGTGACCCCCTCTCCCGCGCCCACGCGCGAACCCGACCCCACCAACCCCGAACAGCAGAACAAGATCGGCGACGTCGACTTCCAGGGCGGCACGATCGGCTTCCGCCTCGAGGTCGCCCGACTCGCCGCGCAGGAGATGCACGGCGTCAACCTGTGGTTCGGCAACGGCACGAACACCTTCGGGCTGCGGCACGAGCAGCCGGGCACCCCGGGGATCAGCGGGCACATCATCATGCTGCCCGTGCAGGTGCTCTACGACGGCGGGATCGTGGGCCTGGGCCTGCTGGTCGCCCTCTTCGTCACCGTGTTCGTCTGCGTCCCCCGCGAACGCAAACCCGTGGCCGCGGGCCTCCTGGCCTCGTATCTGCTGTCGGCGACGCTCACGAGCATGTTCTGGTTCGCGATCACCTGGATCCTCATCGCGGTGATCCTGCGCCCCCTCGGTGACGACGAGCGCAACGGTTCACGTGACAGTGGGCGCGGAAACGCGCGCGAACCCGACCGTGTCTTCGGCCGCGCCTGAGGCGCCGCGGCCCCACCGGGCCCGCAGCGTCGCCCTGCTGACGGCCGTGTCGGCGCTGTCGGCGATCTCGCCCCTCATCGCCCTCCCGCTCATCACACGCGCCGCCGGCCCCACCGGCTTCGCCGAGATCGCTATCGGGCAGGCCCTGGGGACGCTCGCGGCCACCCTCATCACCTTCGGGTGGGCCGTGCGCGGCCCGGTCGAGGCGGCGAGGTCCGCGCACCCCTCGCGGGTCTTCCGCGCGAGCATCGTGGTGCGCGGGGCGAACAGCCTCGTCGTGCTGCCCCTCGTCGCCGTCGCCGCCGCCCTGGCCAGCCACGCCGACGATCACGCTCTCGCGATCGTCTCGGCGCTGGCGTTCTCGCTGCAGGGCCTGTCGCTCAGCTGGTACGCCGTCGGGGTCGGTCGACCGCTCCTGGCGCTCGTGTTCGACGCGGTCCCCCGGATCGTGCTCAACCTCGCCGGAGCGATAGCGGCGCTGGCCACCGGCATCCCTCTGCTCTACCCGGCGGTGCTGCTCGTCGGCACGCTCGCGGCGTTCCTCGTCGCCACGTGGCTCATCGGACTGCGTGAACGCTTCTCGACGCGTGCGGCGATCGCCGACGCGCGAGCGGCCTACCGTGGGGGCTGGCGCACGGCGCTGGCCGCCGGGCTGCTGACATTCTCTGAGACGGCGCCCCTCTCGACGCTCGGTATCGCCGGCGCGCCCGCGGCGATCGGTTTCGCTCCGTTCGACCGCGTGCTGAAATACGGCTACATCGGCGTCTACATGATCACCGGCTCGTTCCAGGGGTGGGTCTCGTCGGCCACCGGCGAGGCAGGGCGCCGCCGCATGCGCCGCGCCGTCGGCCTGCACGCCCTGCTCGCGATCGCGCTCGGCGCCGGCTTCGCCCTCGTCGTCCCGTGGGCCACGCCCATCGTGCTGGGCCCGGGATTCGGGATCTCGTCACTCACCGCCCTCTTCGGCGGGATCGCGTTGGCGGCGATGACGATCGCCACGGCGCTCGGCATGTGCGTCGTGCTGCCCGCGGGGCGCGACGGCGCCTACCTCGCCGCGGTGTGCGTCGGCGCGGTGCTGATCGTGCCCGCGGTGCTCATCGGCGCCTCGACGCTCGGCGTCGCGGGCGCGGCCGCGGGTGTCGCCGCGGTGCAGCTCGCCGTGCTGGGTGCGCTGTCGGTCACCGCCGTACCGGTGCTCCGCGGACGCTGAGCCCTCAGGCCAGCAGGTAGCCGGCGACCGAGAGCGCGACCCAGACCATCGGGAAGACGAGGCTCAGCAGCAGCGGCCCCCAGAAGCGCAGCGAGAGCCCCACGAAGACGGATGCCGCGATGCCGAGGCCCACGAACAGCGCGGTCGGCATGCCCGACACGGTGCCCGAGAAGACGAGCGGGATGACCGCGAATGCGAGGGCGGACACGACGCCGGCCACCACGCGAGCAATGGTCGGGGTGAAGCGCGTCGACGCATAGCTCAGAGCCGCCGGGAAGACGAAGCCGATGGCGAAGAAGGCCAGCATTACGGTGACGACGAACGGCGCCACGACACCCAGCAGCAGCCACCGCGGCGACAGCGCCGCGAACGCCGGCCACCCGAGGGACCCTGCCGCGATGCCGGTGACGAAGGGCAGAATCGCGCCGAGCACGAGTGCCCAGAGAACGTCGAGGCCCCGCAGCGAGAAGAATCCGGCGGGCCGCGTGCGGGCCATCAGCCCGAGGCCGGTCCCCCCGACGACGACGGATGCCAGGACACTGCCGACGCTGCGACCCGCGGCTCCGTTGAAGGCGACTCCGGCCAACAGCCCGACGACGATGGCGACGACGAGCGCCGCGGCGGCTGCCACCAGGGGCTTCCAGGTACCGAAGAACCCGGATGCCGGGCGTCCAGCCGGACGATCCTTCGAGGCACGCGGGCGCTCGACGGGACGTTCGACCGCGTCGCGGTCGACGCCGCCCAGGGCGCCGGACGGACCGGGGTCGGGGATCGTTCGCGCCTCGCGACGGGAGCGTCGGCTCGGCTCGAGGGAGGCGTCATTCATCCGTTCAGCTTAGGGGCTGGACGCGGCGACCCTCCGGTCGCGGAAAGGGACCCGCTGAATGCAGGGAAACGCTCGTCGGTCGTCGCGTGCGCCATTGCTGCCCGTTTCGCGCGCGGCAGCAGTTTTGCCCGCACTTCACCACGAACGAACGGGCGGGAATGTCCAGTAGGCTCGCGCTCACTCCGATTACAAGGTCGAGACATCTGGGACCCGAAATGACACGCCGCGGTGAGAATGTCCCCGCAGTTTCGCGACGCCTCAAGCGACCGACGAAGCTGCCCGAAGTCGCGCTTCCCTCCCCCGTCGCCGTCGAACTGCTCACCGCGGCGATCAACGACTTCGCGCGTCTGCACGGTGTCCGGGTGCTCACCATCAAAGGCCGAGCGCTCACGGAGCAAGGGCTCAGGGCGGTGCGAGATTCGTCCGATGTCGATGTCCTGGTCGATCCGGCGGACTTCTCGCGGCTCTGGAACATTCTTCGCGCGAACGGCTGGAGCGATCGCGACAAGGCGGTCCTGGTGGATCTTCCCCCCGCCGGCTCTGTGCTCGCCCCGCACGCACGGACCCTCGAGCACGCCCAATGGCCGTGCCATCTCGACCTTCACCGGTACTACCCGGGGCTTGTGAAGCCCGTCCAAGAGGTGTTCGACGCCCTCTGGGAGGCGCGTGGTTCGGTGCGTATCGCGCACGCGGAATGCGTCGTGCCCTCGCCGTCTGATCACTGGCTGATCGCCGCCGTGCATGCCGCACGCTCTCATGACGATGCGCAGGCAATGGATCTCGAGGACAGGGCTCGAGCGCGACTCGACGGGGATCTTCGCGATGTGATCTCGCGCGCTCGAGTGCTGGGGGCGGCGGGGCCGCTCGCCGGCACTCTTCAGCGCGTCACGGGCCAGACGATCCCGATTCCGGCGGACGAGCAACGTCTCACCGATCTCTGGAGTCGTCGGTTGGGCTCCGATCAGACGCTGCCGGAAGCCGTGGTCGAGCAGTTCGCGGATGCCGGATGGACCGCCCGCCTGCAGCTCGCGGCCCGCAAGGTGGTCCCCAGCGCGCGCTTCGCTCAGGCCTTCTTCGGGGTGAAGAACGATCCGCTCAGCCTCGCGGCGTTCTACATCCGCCGAGCTGTGACCGCGCCCCTGAAACTGGCCAGGATCGTCTCCTCGACCCGGAAGAGGCGCTGAATGGACATGAACTCGGACCACGTGCTGTACAAAATGGCGGAGATCGGCTGGGTCCGCACCGGCGACGTGGTCTACGTGACCCTGCCCGCTCAGCTGCGCCCCTTCGCTGTCCTGCAGCTCTCCGAGACCGGCTCGGCGATCTGGGAGCTCGTCGATGGCCGGCGCCGCATCAGCGGCATCGTGGCCGAGACCGCGCGCCAGTGGGGTATCGATGAGAAAGACGTCGCCGACGCCGTCACGAGCTTCGCGGACGCACTCGTGACGCAGAACGTCCTCGGCATCCGACCCGAGTGACGAGTCGCCTCCTGACCGGGGGTGACGCTCTCGCTTACCGCGCTGAGCGACGCGAGCGACGCGAGCCCGGCGTCGGCGCATCCGCGACGGCGTCGGGGTTCGACACCGCCGCCGCGACGGGCACCGGCGCCGCGACGGCCGTCGTCGAGTAGTAGTCACCGGTGTACTGGTAATCGTCGTAGCCCCGGCCCCGTCCGCGCACGGGTACACGGTTGATGACGACGCCCAGGCATCGCGCACTCGCCTTCTCGAGGTTCAGCATCGCCTTGTTCAGCGTCTCGACGGTGGTCTTGCCGACGCTCGCCACGACCATCACCCCGTCCGCATGATGGCCCAGCACGGCGGCATCCGTCACCGGCAGCAGCGGCGGGGCGTCGATGATCACCGTGGCGCCCGCAGCGAGCATCCGCATCAGGTCGCGCATGCGTTCCGAGCCCAGGACCTCCGAGGGATTGGGCGGCAGGATGCCGGCACCGAGGACGGAGAGATTGCCATCGACGCCGACGGGCTGCGCGACGTCGTCGAACGTCGCCCGGCCCGCGAGCACGTCCGTCAGTCCCGCACCGTCCACCAAGCCGAAGATGTTGGCGATCATCGGTCGGCGGAGGTCTCCGTCGATGAGGACCACGCGCTGTCCACTCGCGGCGAGGACGATCGCGAGGTTGGCGCTGGTCGTCGACTTGCCGTCTCCGGGAAGCGGACTACTGATGACGATGACCCGCGGCGGGTTGTCCACGTCGATGAACTGCAGGTTCGTGCGAAGCTCGCGCAGCGCCTCGGCCACGCGGAAATACTTGGCCCTCGCGCCGGCGCTGGCACCGCCGTCGAGCGGAACGAGGCGATCGGCGGCGGTGAAGGACTTCTCGAACGGAATCGTTCCCACGACCGGGTGACCCGTCTCCCGCTCCACCACGTCGGCCGATCGGATCCGTCGATCGAGAACGTACCGAACGACCGCGCCGGCGATGCCCGCGGCCAGACCCGCCAGCGCACCCACGGCCAGCGCGATCCGCCAGTTGGGCGAGCTCGGACTCCGCGGCAGCTGCGCCGAATCCCCGGCGACGAGCTCGACCAACGGCTGCGCCCCGCCTCGGGACTCCAGCCGGGCGATCTCGGAGGCCATCGCCTGGATCCAGGACTGCGCGAGGTCGCGGGCACCCTCGGGGGTCGAGGCGTTCGCTACGACGACGAGGTTGACGGTGTCGACGGGATTGGTCACCCGTACCTGGTCGACCAACGACTCCGGGCTGGCCGAGAGCCCCAACTGGGCGATGACATCATCGGCGACGGAACGCCAAGTGCCGAGGTCGATGTAGGACTTGACCTTGGACTTCGCGAGGTTGTCCGCGATCAAGGCGGATCCGGTGTCTTGGCCCTCGCCGGTCGTCACCGAGACGAAGCCGCCAGCATCAGCGGTGTAGACGGGCTTCTGCAGCGCGACCCACCCGGCGGCCCCGCCGATCCCGATGATCGTTCCGAGAAGCAGCCACACCCAGCCCACTCGAATGATGCGCAGGTATGTCTGCAACTCCATCGTTCACACGCTCCCTTTGCACGCCGCCATCGCGACGCCCCGCCCCCAGGCGCCGTCGGCGCGAATCCCGAGAGAATGCCTCGGGCAACCCGATTCTAGAACCCGTCCGCAGCACAATGCGAAATCACAAGTCCGCATTCATCGTGGAACTCCGTGGGTCGACCCAACTGCCCTCTACGCCCGTCCGATTCCCCGGACAGTCGCCATACGCCAGAGCGCGCCGCATGGTCCTCACCGATGCGAACCCGCTTTGTCTTGCAATTCTCTGGACCATCATTCCGGAGTCTCCTCGCACATCGAGCAGGGCTCGGGCGAATTCGACGCGAAGGCTCCTCAGATAGGCCGAAGGGGAGGTGCCGCGTTTCTCGAACAAGCGCAGGAGATGCCTCGACGTGATGTGCAGTTCGGAGGCCGCCGCGGACACCGAGAACTGAGGGTCGGTATACCTCGACTCGAAGTGCAGGCGAACGCGCGCGAACGTCGACATCCGCGCCGCCGAGACGACTTCACGCTCCCCCGACGAGAAGAGCACCGCGAACGCGATGTCGGCGAGCGTCCGCTCCATGACGAGCGCCTCCACCACGCTCAGGGTGGGCCGCATGCTCGCAACGGTGGTGACGTAGGAGCGCGCCGCCAGCGCCGGCGTGGTCAGCAGGGGCCGTGACGTCACCCGATCGACATCGAGGCCGAGGTCTTCGAGCGCATCGCGCGGCAGCCAGAGCGTCGCCGCCGCACCCCGTGCCCAGCGGACGCGCAGGGGCGTGCCATGCCGCAGAAGGAGGGGCGCCCTGTCCTCATCCGCCGCGGAGCCACCCTCGATCTCAGCCGTCGCGTCATCGACGGGAAAGACGATGCCCAGATAACCGGTGTCGCCGGCTGCCGACCACGTCCACTCGTCGTCGTCGTCGACGGCGTGCAGCGTCACCGCCGCGCGCCCTGCGGACGTCACCGCCGCGGGATGCGGGATGCGCGACATCCGCAGGTGATCTCTGAGGAGCGCGCGGATTGGTGCTCGATCGACCGGGGTAAGAGCTCCCCCGATGAGGACACTACTCACGGGCCCCCCAGTCCGGATCAGGTTCGAAACATCAGGGGGCGGTCGAAGACCGGTTGCCGACACTCTTCGTTCGACGAAGATGACCGGTCACCGGGGAGCAGGCCCCGCCTCCGCCCCCTTACAGTCGGGGCGGGGCACTGCGTCCATCGAAAACTAGCGACGAGGGTGGCCCTGGGCGAGGGATGGAGCGCCCCATCAGTAGTTTTCCCGGTGGCGGCGCGTCTACCTGGGTACACCCGGGCGCCGCCCGCCCGGTACCCTGCTCAGCAGCTCAGAGGATGCCAGCACCCACGGGAACGAGGATCGAGCCAGCGGCGGAGAGCGTCCGCTGGGGGAACACCACGTTCACACTCACCGGGAACGTCGCCAGGACGTTGATGGGGATCCCTGTCCGGCTGCCGGCGAGACCCCACACGATGGGGATGTTCAGCGTTCCCCCCGACGCGACGCTGATGCTGCGCGTCGTGGTGAACTGTGTGATCGGGAAGCCGTACTGCGAACCCAGCGCGCTCTGGTAGGTGGCAGAGCGCTGCCCGGCCGTAGACGCGATGCCGTCGAAGCGGTCGACGCCGAAGCCGTGCGCGCGCCCTACGGTGACGTTGATTCCCGAAGGCCGGCCGACGGTCACCGTGACCGTCGCGTTGCCGGTGAGAGCGCCGGCACCGTTGATCAGGGAGAGGTTCGTCGGCACGGTGATGGCCACACCGGCCGTCAGCGTCGACGACGAGTCGAGCACCCGCAGAGCCAAGAGACTCGTCACCGGTGTCGTCAGTTGCAATGCGGCGTTATTGACCGACGCCGCGGCACTGGGGGCCGCAACCGCGGCCGCGATGACCGGCACCGACCATGCGGCGCCCTTGAGCACGGTGCGACGTTGCACGCCAGCCCGGGCCCCGTCCGCCGTGAGTGACGCTTCCTTCGACGAAAATTCTTCCAACATCGGTTCCCCCTCGCGTGAAGGCGGGAGCCGATCGGTCCCGCCTCCGAGATACTCGCGAAGGGCGTTGCTCAGATCACCAGCGAGGTCTCGTATGGACCGCAAAGGGTCGGATACTGGCACCGCATCGGGGACGAACGCGGAATGCCGTCGTTCTCGCGCGCGACAGGAATGTCACAGCGAGCCGACGGCATCCGGAAACGACAAAGGCCGGGCCCGAAGGCCCGGCCTGTGCCGAGTGAAGTCGAAAGAGACTTACTTGACGATCTTGGTCACCGTACCGGCGCCGACGGTGCGGCCACCCTCACGGATCGCGTAGCCGAGGCCCTCTTCCATGGCGATCGGCTGGATGAGCTCGACCGACATTTCGGTGGTGTCACCGGGCATGACCATCTCGGTGCCCTCGGGCAGCGTGATGACGCCGGTCACGTCGGTGGTGCGGAAGTAGAACTGCGGGCGGTAGTTCGTGAAGAACGGGTTGTGGCGGCCGCCCTCTTCCTTGGACAGGATGTACGCCGTGCCCTCGAAGTTGGTGTGCGGGGTGACCGAACCGGGCTTCACGATGACCTGGCCACGCTCGACGTCGTCACGCTTGGTGCCGCGAAGGAGCAGACCACAGTTCTCGCCGGCCCAGGCCTCGTCGAGCTGCTTGTGGAACATCTCGATACCCGTGACCGTGGTCTTCTGCGTCGGGCGGATGCCGACGATCTCGATCTCGGAGTTGATCGCGAGGGTACCGCGCTCGGCGCGACCCGTGACGACCGTGCCACGGCCCGTGATGGTGAAGACGTCCTCGATGGGCATGAGGAACGGCTTGTCCTTGTCACGCACCGGGTCGGGGATCGACTCGTCGACGGCTTCCATGAGCTCGACGATGGCGTTGACCCACTGCTCGTCGCCCTCGAGAGCCTTGAGGCCCGAGACGCGGACGACGGGGGCGTTGTCGCCGTCGAAGTCCTGCGACGAGAGGAGCTCGCGAACCTCGAGCTCGACGAGCTCCAGGATCTCCTCGTCGTCGACCATGTCCGACTTGTTCAGCGCGACGAGCAGGTAGGGAACGCCGACCTGCTTGGCGAGCAGCACGTGCTCACGCGTCTGAGCCATCGGGCCGTCGGTGGCGGCGACCACGAGGATCGCGCCGTCCATCTGCGCGGCACCGGTGATCATGTTCTTGATGTAGTCGGCGTGGCCGGGCGCGTCGACGTGCGCGTAGTGGCGCTTGGGGGTCTCGTACTCGACGTGCGAGATGTTGATCGTGATACCACGCTGACGCTCTTCCGGCGCCGAGTCGATCGACGCGAAGTCACGCTGAACGTTGGTGGCCGACGGGAACTTGTCGGCGAGCACCTTCGAGATGGCAGCGGTGAGCGTGGTCTTGCCGTGGTCGACGTGACCGATCGTTCCGATGTTCACGTGCGGCTTGGTCCGCTCGAACTTGGCCTTAGCCACTGGGTCCTCCTCAGGACGTTGGTTGCGAGGTCTCGGGCACTGGATTGCGACCGGTTCTTCGCGGGGGTTGTTCTCAGATTACTAGAGAGTCGGTATTCAGTTTGAGTGGATGCCGGGAACCCGTGCCGAAGCAGGGGCTCCCGGCATCCGCGAGGGAGGTGTTACTCGCCCTTGTTCTTCTGGACGATCTCGTCAGCAACGGCGCGAGGAACCTCGGCGTAGCTGTCGAACTCCATCGAGTACACGGCACGGCCCGAGGTCTTCGAGCGCAGGTCGCCGATGTAGCCGAACATCTCGGACAGCGGAACGAGCGCCCGCACGACCTTGACGCCCTGGGCATCTTCCATCGACTGGATCTGTCCGCGACGCGAGTTGAGGTCACCGATGACGTCGCCCATGTACTCCTCGGGAGTACGCACCTCGACCGACATGAGCGGCTCGAGGATGACGGGGTTGGCCTTGCGGATCGCTTCCTTGAAGCCCATGGAGCCGGCGATCTTGAACGCCATCTCCGAGGAGTCGACGTCGTGCGACGCGCCGTCGAGCAGGATCGCCTTGACGCCCACCATGGGGTAGCCGGCGAGCACGCCGACGTTCATGGCGTCCTGGAAGCCCTGGTCGGTGGGTCCGATGTACTCGCGGGGGATACGACCACCGCTGACCTTGTTCTCGAACTCGTAGATCTTCTCGGCCGTGACCTCGAGGGGCTCGAGCGCGAACTGGATCTTGGCGAACTGACCCGAACCACCGGTCTGCTTCTTGTGCGTGTAGTCGTGACGCTCGACGGTCTTCTTGATCGTCTCGCGGTACGCGACCTGCGGCTTGCCGACGTTGGCCTCGACCTTGAACTCGCGCTTCATGCGGTCCACGAGGATGTCGAGGTGCAGCTCGCCCATGCCCTTGATGACCGTCTGGCCGGTGTCGTTGTTCTGCTCGACACGGAACGTGGGGTCTTCTTCGGCGAGCTTCTGGATCGCGAGACCCAGCTTCTCCTGGTCGGCCTTGGTCTTCGGCTCGATCGCGACCTCGATGACGGGCTCGGGGAACGTCATCGACTCGAGGACGACCTGGTTCTGCGCGTCGCAGAGGGTGTCGCCGGTCGTGGTGTCCTTGAGGCCGATGACCGCGTAGATGTGACCGGCGGTGACCGAGGGAACCGGGTTCTCCTTGTTGGCGTACATCTGGAAGATCTTCCCGATGCGCTCCTTCTTGGACTTCGTCGAGTTGACGATCTGCGCGCCCGAGTCGAGGTGACCGGAGTACACGCGGATGTAGGTCAGACGACCGAAGAAGGGGTGCGTGACGATCTTGAACGCCAGCGCGGTGAAGGGCTCTTCACGATCGGCGTGCCGCTCGATGATCGTCTCTTCGTTCTTCGGGTCGTGCGCCTCGATGGCCGGCACGTCGAGGGGCGACGGCAGGTAGTCGATGACGGCGTCCAGCATGGGCTGCACACCGCGGTTCTTGAACGCCGAGCCGCAGAGCACCGGGTAGATCTCGGAGTTGACCGTCAGCTTGCGGATCGCGGCCTTGATCTCGGCGACGGTGAGCTCTTCGCCACCGAAGTGCTTCTCGAGGAGCTCTTCGTCGGTCTCGGCGACGGTCTCGAGGAGCTCTTCGCGGTACTTCGCGACGACGTCGGCCATGTCGGCCGGGATCTCCTGGATGTCGTACTTGGCGCCCATGGTGACATCACCCTTGGCGTCGCCCGCCCAGACGAGTGCGCGCATCTCGACGAGGTCGACGACACCGATGAAGTCGTTCTCGACGCCGATGGGCAGCTGGATGACCAGCGGCTTCGCCTTGAGCTTGTTGATGATGGTGTCGACGGTGAAGTAGAAGTCCGCGCCGAGCTTGTCCATCTTGTTGACGAAGCAGATACGGGGGACGTTGTACTTGTCGGCCTGACGCCACACGGTCTCCGACTGGGGCTCGACGCCCTCTTTGCCGTCGAAGACGGCGACGGCGCCATCGAGCACGCGGAGCGAACGCTCCACCTCGACGGTGAAGTCGACGTGCCCGGGGGTGTCGATGATGTTGATCTGGTTCTTGTCCCAGAAGCACGTCACAGCAGCGGAGGTGATCGTGATGCCACGCTCCTGCTCCTGCTCCATCCAGTCGGTCGTCGAAGCGCCGTCGTGCGTCTCGCCGATCTTGTGGTTGGTTCCCGTGTAGTACAGGATGCGCTCGGTCGTCGTCGTCTTGCCGGCATCGATGTGCGCCATGATGCCGATGTTGCGGACCTTGGTGAGGTCGGTGAGCACGTCTTGTGCCACGGGGTGTCCTTACGTGTGGTGGCGGATGTCGTGGGTTCTTCGACGGGCTCGCGGGCCGGGTCGGCCGCCCGAGCCCGTCGAAGAAGGAGCTGTTACCAGCGGTAGTGCGCGAAGGCGCGGTTCGACTCGGCCATCTTGTGGGTGTCTTCGCGGCGCTTGACCGCGGCACCGAGGCCGTTCGAGGCGTCGAGGATCTCGTTCTGCAGACGCTCGGTCATCGTCTTCTCACGACGACCCTTCGCGTAGCTCACGAGCCAGCGCAGCGCGAGGGTGTTCGCGCGGTGCGGCTTGACTTCGACGGGCACCTGGTAGGTCGAGCCACCGACGCGGCGGCTCTTGACCTCGAGGGTGGGACGGACGTTGTCGAGCGCCTTCTTCAGCGTGGCGACGGCGTCCTGGCTGTTCTTCGCCTCGACACCCTTGAGGGCGGTGTAGACGATCGACTCTGCGATCGACTTCTTACCGTCGACGAGGATCTTGTTGACCAGCTGGCTGACGATCGGAGCACCGTAGACCGGGTCGTTGACGACCGGACGCTTGGTGACGGGACCTTTACGAGGCATCTGACTCAGCCCTTCTTCGCACCGTAGCGGCTGCGAGCCTGCTTACGGTTTTTGACGGCCTGGGTGTCGAGTGCACCGCGGACGATCTTGTAACGGACACCGGGGAGGTCCTTGACGCGACCGCCGCGGACGAGCACGAGCGAGTGCTCCTGCAGGTTGTGGCCCTCGCCGGGGATGTAGGCGGTGACCTCGGTGCCGTTGCGCAGCTTCACGCGGGCGACCTTGCGCATGGCCGAGTTCGGCTTCTTGGGGGTCGTCGTGTACACGCGGGTGCACACGCCGGCCTGCTGGGGGTTCGACTTCAGCGCGGGAGCCTTGGTCTTTGTGACCTTCGGCGAGCGGCCCTTGCGAACCAACTGCTGAATGGTTGGCACGTTCTCTCCTTGATTGTGCTGCGCGGTTCCTTGCGGTTCTGCGCAGGGTGCTGCACGGTGACAGCGTCGTGTCTCCCCCGAAACGTCGTGGATCTTGCGATCCGTGACGTGTCGGGCTCACGTGGAATCCGCCACGCGCCAGAATGATCGGACGCGGTCGTGGTGGATATGCCGTGGGGGTGACCTGTTCGCAGGCCAATCCCTGAGATGGTGCGAGCGTTGATCCGAACGACCTGCCCGGAGGCATGACGCACGGCGCGCGTGAACGCACACCCGGCCAATGATACGCGCTCCCCGGGAGCGGGGCAAACGTGTGCGGCCCCTCGGGCTGGGAGTGTGCCGGGTGCCGGGTGCTCAGCCGAGCAGCAGTACCGCGGCGGCGACCGCGACACCCAGCAGCACGACGATCACGCCCGCGAGGATCAGCGCGCGGAGCGCACCGCGACGACCCGTGCGGCGACGGCTGGCGGGCACGTCGGCCTCGGAACGGACCGCGGATGCCGATGGGCGGCGTTCCACCCGCACCGGTTCGCCCGTGCGCGGGGCGTAGGCCTGCTGCTCCCCCGCGATCGGGATGTGCGCGGCGCGGACGGTGCCGGGCACCTCTCGGTCGGGCGCGGTTAGGTCGGACGAGGTGCGAGCGGGCGACTCGCGGTCGGGTGCCGCGGCGCCGCCTACCGCGCGCGCCGCGCGGCGACGAGCGCCCGAGGCGGTCTGGTCGTCGAGGTCGGGAGCAGGTGGCGTCGTGGGGGACGCGGCGTCGGGAGTGGCAGAACGTGCTCGCACGCCCGGCGCGGTGGTGTCGTCGAGGTCGAAGTCCGGCGCGACGCGTCGGCGGTGGGTCACCTCGTCGACGTCGGGGGTTCGGGCGGGGGTCGCGGCCGGGGCCGGGCGACGGCGCGTGACCTCGTCGACATCGGGAGCAGGCGCCGGGCGACGCCGTGTCACCTCATCGATCTCGGGGACCGACGCAGGACGGCGACGAGTCACCTCGTCGACATCGGGCACCGGCGCCGGGCGACGCCGTGTCACCTCATCGAGGTCGGGGATCGACGCGAGCGGACGGCGCGGAGCGGTGGTGGTGGACGCGTCCGCCGGGTCATCGGCATCCACGGGGTCGACATCCGAGGCGGCCGCGCCCGGGTCGATGCGCGCGCATCGCGATACGACCGTGTCGTCGTCGGGGAGGGCAGGAGCCGACCGGAGCGTGTCGTCGTCGACCTCGGGTCGCGCCGAACGCACTGTGTCGTCGTGCGCGAAGCGACCCGACACCACGGTGTCGTCGTCGAGGTCGGTCCCACCCGAGCGCACCGTCTCGTCGTCGACGTCTCCCTCGGGGACCGGGGCCGCCGGCCAGGGCCGCAGCCGACCGGACCAGAGGGTGACCTCGTCGGGATCGTCGGGGCGGTCGTAGGGGCCGCTCACACGTCCCTCCGCGACAGACGCACCTCCGCGTCGCCGAGGAAGAAGCGTTCGCCGGCCTCGATCTCCTCCCCCGGAGGGGCCTCGACCTCGGTCCCCATGAGGGTGGCGAAGAGCACCCCGTTGGTCGAGTCGAGATCCGTCACGAACCAGGTGTCGCCGCGCAGCTCGAGGCGCGCGTGCGTCTTGGACACCGTGCGGGTGTCATCCGAGATCGGTACGAGCTGCGCGTCCGGGCGCGACGGGTCGAGGGCCGGGCGACGCCCCAGGATGACGACGGACGAGGTGAGGTCGACGGGGGTACCACCCGGCGGGATCAGTGCCCACGGGATGCGCTTGCGCCGCGTGACGACGGTGCGATCGAGCTCGTCGAAGTCGTCGTCGGCCTGATCGGACGGCACCTCCGGCTGGGTGTACAACGCCGAGACCGAGGTGCGCGCCGATCGCGGCGACCCGGCATCCGGGGCCTCCGAGACCGCCGACACGGCCTCGGACAGCTCGGGGAAGTCGTCGGGAACGGCGCTGACCGCTGCGCGCGGCGCGGGGACGGGCTCGGGCGCCGGACGCGTGAGCGGAGCGCCCGCCGCGGGCGTCGCGCCGTCGGCATCCGGTCGCGGCGTGCGCCGCGGCGGGTTCGCCCACGGCGCCTCCTCGGAACCGTCGGAGTCTTCGTCGACGCCGGCGGCCGACGCGGCGTCGGAGAACGTCGCGGGAGGGGTCCACGCCGGGGCCGCGTCGCCGCGTGCCGGTGCGCCGGGAAGCGGGCGGTCGCTGACCGGGGAGAAGCCGTCGTCGCGGACGCCAGAGGCGTCGTTTTCGGTCTCGCGCGAGTCCGGTCGCACCTCACCGCGGGCCGAGGGGCCGGCCGCGGGCTCGCGCGGAAGAGAGGTCTCCCCGGTGGCGGGAGCCTCGTCGCGCAACGCGTCGAGCACGTCGAAGACCGACGTCGGTACCGGCGGGGTCGGGGCGACGCGAGCCGGGGCGACGGGGGCGGGCTCGACGGCGTGCGATGCGGGCTGCGCGTCGGCCTCTGAGGTCGCGGTCGACGGGACGTCGGCGGCGGGCGGGAACCCGCTCGCGCGGCGCGGACCGTCGAAGTTCGCGGGGCGGAGGTCGGCGGGCGGGGCCCAGTCGCTCGGCGACGGGGCGGCGTCGGAGAGCGATCCGGAGGGGGCCGCGAACGGCACGGCGACCGGCGCCGTGCCCGGCACAGCGACGGGCACGGACTCGGCCGGGCCCGCGGCATCCTGATCGCGGGCGGCGTCCGCGGGGTCGGGCGTCCAGCCGCCGATCAGCGGCACGTACGGCCCGTCGAAGTCACGACCTCGACGCGCCGGGGCGGAATCCTCGTCGACGGCCGAGCGGGGGGCGGCCGCGTCGTCGCCCTCCCAGCGCGCCGAGCCGAAGCCGAGGATGCTCGCCCAGATCACGGGGAACAGCGCACCCACGACGGTCAGGCCCGCGCCGGCACCGAAGCCGACCGAGATCCGATGCACCGCGACGATGAAGACGACGATGAAAGCGATCCCGCCGAAGATCGGGACGATGTTGAGCAGCACGAGCCACGGCGAGAAGCCGCCCAGCTTCAGCACCGTCGCGACGTTCAGGACGGGGATCCAGGCCTTCCACGTGGGCTCCCCGATTTTGCGGAAGACCGCGGCGAGCGCGAGCGCGAGCCAGAGGTAGAGGATGACGGCGAGCGCGAGCGAAGCCGCGCCGAGGATCCAGCCGGTGGAATCGGTCATGTCGTGTCGCGTCCCGCCGGGGCGGTAGGACGCTTCCCCCTCTCGTCGCGATGCGGCGACCCCCGCCGCGGACGGCGTGGGGCGAGGAACCGCAGGAACGATCTCAACGATACGGCCGCGCGGACGCGCCGCCAGAAACCCCGCTGACGCAGCAGCACGCGGCGATCCGCGTCGACGATGCGCCAGAAGGCCGCGACCTCGTCAGCGCTCACCGCGGTGGGGGCGAACACCGCCCGATCGGCGTCTTCGGCCAGACGGGTCGCGGACGGGGTGGCGAAGGCTCGAGCCAGTTCGCTGCGGGTCGGCGCGAGGGGTACGGTCCGGCCGGCGTCGATGCCCGCGTCGACGTACTCGTCCCACCCGCCCGCGATGGCGGCACGCGGGTCGGGGTCACGGCGGCGCCCGCGCCGGCGCAGCACCTTCGCGATGACGACGGCGAGGAACGGGCCGAAGAGCACCAGCAGCGCCAGCGCGGTGATCCCCGCCACCCGCAGCACGGGCCAGAGCCAGGCGAGATCGAGGCCGTCGTCGGTGGGGACGTCGTCGTCGAGCGCGTTGTCTTCCTGGACGGGCGCCGGGGGCACCACTTCTTCGACGGTGTCGGGACGCACCTCGGTGACGTTCTCGGGGTCCTGCTGCTGCGTCACCTCGAGACTCGGCGACTGCTCCCACTGCGGCGTGACGTCGATGGCGGCCCAGCGCCCGTCGACGCCCTGCACCTCGGTCCACGCGCTCAGATCACGGGCGCGGCACTCGCCGGCCGCGCACGTGGACAGCTCGGCGTCGGCCGAGACGAGGCGGGTGCCCACCACGACCCGTGCGGGGAATCCCAGCTCGTGCGCGATGAGGGCGGTCGCGACGGCGAACTGCTCGTCGTCGCCGACGGCGGCGACGAAGTTGCCCGAGGTCTCGGCCCGTGGATCTTCTTCCCGCTCCAGCAGTCGCTCGAACATCGCGTCGATGCGGGCCAGCGAGTGCCCGGAGGCGCTCGGCTGCACCTGGTACCCGGGAAGCTCGGCCGCCCAGGCCGGGGTCGCCGAGCCCTGCGGCGCGAGACTGTGACTCAGGTATCCGCGCGCGCGGAGCATCTGCACCAGCGACTGCAGGGCGGCCCCGTCGGAGCCGGCGGCGTGCTCCTGCACCCAGCGCCGAAGGTTGTCTCCGCCCGACACCCCGTCGGCCACGCCCGGCGGGGTCAGGCTCGCGAGGTCGACGGCCTCCGGTTCGACGGCCGACAGCCGGTAGCGGTCGCCCTGGCTCAGGCCTCCGTCGGCGGTCTGGACGCCGGCTTCGGCGGCGGCGCTGTAGTAGAACCGGTCGGCGAGCAGGGTGCGCCGGTCCCCCTCGAACGTCACCGAGGCGAGGCTCCCGGCGGTCGGCATCCAGATCCCGTCGCCGTCGACGATCTCGACGTCGGCGTCGACGGAGCGTCCCTCCCCCGCGTCGCGCACCGACGGCAGGCGCAGGAAGCCCCCGCCCATGTCGCCGGAGGCGCGGAAGATCTCACCGTCGTACGTGTCGAGAGTTGCGACACGGATGCGCTCGGGCAGGGAACCCTCGCCGCTGACGCGGAACAGCACGTCATCGGCGCGGGCGTCGGCGAACATCGCGCGGTACTGGGCCAACGGGCTCACCGCCTCGGCGATCTGCGCGTCGGGGCCGGCGGCGGACCGCAGCACCTGCCGGTCGGCATCCCGCGCCACCCACGGCACGACCGCGGTCGTGGCGACCACCGCGACCCCGAGCATCGCCACCCCGAGAGCCGCGCGGCGACGGTCGGTGGCCGACCTGCCGGGCGCGACTGGAGCCGCCGACACGTCGCTCGCTCGCTGCAGCGCGCGGAGGCGCTCGTCGTGCGCGCGCCAGGCCAGCCACAGCACCGCCACCAGCAGGGCGCACAGTCCGACCGCCGTCTCGACCGGTGACGCCAACGTCAGCGGACCGACGACGAGGGGCGCGCTGGTCGCGGTGCGGCCGAAGAACAGACCGAAGCCGACCATGGCCAGACCGCTCACGACGGCACCGGTCGCGCGACGGTCGCCGCGCCACGCCAGCGCAAGGGTCGCCCCCGTGCCGACCAGGAAGACGACGAGGGCGGGGACGAGCAGGTTGCGGTACGAGCCGACCGGCAGGTCGACCGTGACCAGGTCCTTCCACGCGACGACGAGCCCGGCGAGGGCCTCTCCGAGGCCGCGCAGCACGTCGAGCGGCGAGGTGAGGCGCGACGGCACGGCGAGCGGGACCGCGAGGAGCACGAACGCCCCCGCCAGACCGCCCGCGAGCGCCCACCCGCCCCCGCGCCGCCACGCGACGAGGGCGACCACCGCGCCCGCGACGATCGACGCCCCCACGACCAGCACCAGGAACGACGCCGACGCGTAGATCGGCCACGCCGCGACCGCCGCCAGCACGATGCACGCGGCGGTGAACAACGCCCCCGCGACCCGTCGCGGAACCGACGACGCCTCGCGTCGACGACGGGCCGAGGTGTCTCGGCGCTGCGCGCTCATGACGTGGCTCCCCGCGCGAGCAGCCCGGACAGATCGTCGAGGGTGCCGATGGTCAGCACCGTCAGACCCGCGATGCTCTGCATGCGCGGATGAGCGCGTTCGTCGCAGATGACGGCGGCGACCGCCGTGTCGACCGGGAACGCCAACGCGGCCTGCCGCAGACGCCCGAGCGGCACGGCCGACCCGACGACGACGAACGCGATCGAGAGGCGCTCGTTGGCTTCGGATGCCAAACGGCAGACGTCTTCGACCGGCATCGTGTTCTCGTGCCGGTCGAGTCCGCTGAACCCGTCGAGCAGAGCACGCGGCGAGATCACCGGCACATGGCGGATCGCGCGCAGGCGCCCCTTCACCACGCGCGGGATCTCGGACCCGGTGACGATGTCGATGTCGCGCGCGTCGCGGACCGCCCGGATACCCAGCGAGGCGGCGGCCGACACCGCGAGCTCATACTCGTCGGCATCCGCGTACTCCTGGGTCGCGGCGGCGAGCACCACCGCCATGCGCGAGCGACGGGACTCCT